>VFJQ01000142.1 GCA_009885995.1 Verrucomicrobiota bacterium | reverse complement strand
CCACCCGCCCGAAAATCGTGCGAAATGTAGTGGAGAAACACTGAAGAAATCGCCCGCCAACCCGCATGAATACGATCTCAGCCCTTCATAACTGTCGAACTTGGGCTAAGGGAATATCGGAGGGAGAGAGAGAGTCTCGTCGGAAAGCTCCGAGTGGACGCCGCAAAGCCTCAAGCGGATGCCGCAAACCCTCAGGCGTTTTCCAAAAACCCTCGACGCTTTTTGGCGGCTCTCGCCGGCTTCTACCTGAAAGGGCAGCCGCCACGGGGCTTTCAAGCTTGCGGCGCGCGGGTCGTTCCCGGCTACTTGCCCTTCTCCCGATGAAATCCCTGCTCCTCGCCCTCCTCGCTGCTATCGCCGTCCACGCGGCAGACAAGCCGAACATCGTCTTCATCCTCGCCGACGACCTCGGCATCGGAGACATCGGGCCTTACGGGCAGAAGAAGATCAAGACGCCGAATCTCGACCGCATCGCGGCGGAGGGGATGAAGTTCACGGGGTTCTACTCCGGTCACGCGGTCTGCGCGCCGAGCCGGTGCACGCTCATGACGGGCAAGCACACCGGCCATTCCGCCATCCGCAACAACGGCCAGCGCAGCGGCGGCGGTGGCGGCGAGGGGCAGACGCCGATGCCGGGCGACACCGTCACAGTCGCGCAGCTTTTGAAAAAGGCAGGCTACTCCACGGCGATCGTCGGCAAGTGGGGGCTCGGGATGCCCGAGGACAAGAGCAGCCCGCTCAACTTCGGGTTCGATCACCACTACGGCTACCTCTGCCAGGGGATGGCGCACACGTTTTACCCGCCCTACCTCTGGCGCGACGATGCGAAGGAGACGCTCGATGGCAACCCGGACTACATCTACGGGCAGAAGGAACCGATCGCGCTGAGCGGCAAGACTTACTCGTCCGATCTCATCGGCGACGATGCGCTCACGTGGGTGCGCAAACAAAGCCGAGCGGAGCGAGACAGCCTGCCGCAGGCAGCCCGCAGGGCAGCCGCGGAGGCGGCTGGCAACGATCAGCCGTTCTTCCTCTACTACGCCTCGACGATCCCGCACGTCTCGCTGCAAGTGCCCGACGATTCGCTCGCGGAATACAAAGGTCAGTGGCCCGAGACGCCGTTCACGACCTCGAAACACTACGCGAACAATCCGACGCCGCGCGCCACTTACGCCGCGATGATCACGCGGCTCGATCGCGACATCGGCCGGCTCATGGCGCTGCTCAAGGAGCTGAAACTCGACGAGAAGACGATCGTGTTCTTCGGCAGCGACAATGGCGCGGTCTTCTCACTCACCGGCACGGACCCCGAGTTCTTCGGCAGCACGGGCGGGCTGCGCGGGTTCAAGCAGGACCTCTACGAAGGCGGCATCCGCACGCCGTTCCTCGCGCGCTGGCCGGGGAAGATCAAAGCCGGGAGCACGAGCGATCACATGGGGGCGTTTTGGGATTTCCTCCCGACCGCGTGCGAGCTCGCAGGCGTCGATGCGCCGAAAGGGATCGACGGCATCAGCATCGCGCCGACGCTGCTCGGGCAGCCGGGTCAGAAGACGCACGACTGTTTGTATTGGGAGTATCACAGCGGCGGGAGCGACCAGGCCGTGCGCTTCGGCGCGTGGAAGGCGATCCGTCACAACGTGAAGAAAGCCCCCGACTCCACGCCCGAGCTTTACGACCTCAAGACCGATCCCGCCGAGAAGACCAACGTCGCCGCGCAGAATCCCGACGTGCTGGCGAAGGCCGCCGCGCTGCTGAAGTCCGGCCGCACACCGAGCCACGTGGCGCAGTGGAATTTCTAGGCCGGAACGATTCAGTTCGGGCGCGCCATTGGAAACGCAGAGGCGCAGAGGGCGCAGAGGAACGCAAAGTTCTTTAGTCCAAGACGGCGCGCCCTTCGGTGCCCGCACATCTCCACTCTGCGATCCCTCTGCGCCCTCTGCGCCTCTGCGTTGAGCGGCACGCTCGCCTTTGATCGTCTGCATCGCCTCCGGCTAGGCGCGCTCCCTCGGCGTGTGGGTAGGGAAAAGTTTATCGGAGTGGCGGCGGGAGTGCTATTCTGTGCGCTATGAACACTATGAATCTCCTCCGTCGGCTGTTGATAATGCTGGCGATCACCGCCGGCTCCCTTGCCGTCCGCGCGGATGTCTTTCTCGTCCCCGATCCCACCGCCGACCGCATCGCGCGGGTGAACGGGGCAGGGGTGGTTTCAAGCGCCATTTCGACCGGCCTCGACACCCCCGAGCAGGTCGCCGTCGATGCCAATGGCAACCTCTACGTGGCCGACAGCGCTGCGGGCAAAGTCCTCCAATTCCCCGCCGCCGGCGGCGGACCGAACCAGATCGGCGACGCGGTCGCGGGTGTCACCTCGCTCGCCTTCGACAAGGATGGCGTGCTGCACGTCGCGATCCCCGGCGACCGGACGATCCGCAAGCTCGTCTCGAACACCTTCCAAATCCTCACCACTCTCGAAGCGGGCGCTTCGCCGCGCTGCATCGCCTTCGCGCCGGGCGGAAACCTCTTCGCCGCTGCGGGCAACAAGATCTTCGAAGTCACGCCCGCCGGCGGATCCAGCCCCTTTTCCAGCGACGTCACCGCGCCGTTCGCCGTGGCGTTCGACTCGACCGGAAAGCTTTTCGTCACCGACACGCAGCAGGGCGGCCGCATCCTCACCTTCACCGGCAACAGTGGGAACACCAAGGACGAGGCAACCGGACTCGGCGCGGTGCGCGGGCTGGCCTTCGATCGGGCAAACGTGGCGCACTACCTCACGAGTGGTGGTGAACTCCGCAAGGTGATCAACAAGACCACCAGCGCGCTCGTCGCCGGCGGCCTCGGCGATGCGCGGCTGCTCACCGTGCGCTCGGCTTCGACGCTGGTCGTGGCGTTCAAGGGCCAGACGCTCACCGATCCAGTCGGTGCCTCATTCGCGTCCTTCGGCTCGCCGGCGATCGGCGGCGGGCTCGTGGCGTTCAAGGCCACGCTCCAGACCGGTGTGTTGAACTTCAGCAGCGCCAATGCGTCCGGCCTCTGGCGCGCCGACTCCGCAGGCACCATCACGGAGATCGCCCGCAAATCGATACACCTTCCCGGCGATGCCGATGCCACGAGCACAGTCATCTCGGTGACTGATCCCGTGCTGAACAACAACGGCCGCATCGCCTTCACCGCGAAGTTCAAGAGCGGCACGACGAGCGGCGTCGCCGTGATGACCGACTCGACTGGCGGCACGCTCGTGCCGCTGGTGAAAAAAGGAGAGCAGGCGCCCGGGCTCGATCTGGGTGTGAAGTTCACCGCCTTCAAACAAGTCGTGCTCGCCGACGACGCAGGTCCCGCCTTCCTCGCGTCGGTCGCGGGTCCGGGCATCGGCCTGGGGAACAACCTCGGCCTGTGGTCCACCAACGCCGCGGGCGTCGTCTCGCTCGTTGTGCGCAAGGGCGACATGATCACTGTCGGCGGAAGGACGCGCAAACTCTCGACGCCCGCGCTCTTCAAAGGCGCGCCGCTCACCCTCGGCCATGGCCGCCACGCCGCGCTCGGGCAGCAGTTCACCTTCACCGCGAAATTCACCGACGGCTTCACCGCTCTCCTGCTCGTGCAACCCGGCACTACGCCGACCGTGCTCGCGGAGAAAGGCGGCATGGTCGGCAGCGCGATCAACGGCGCGCTCTTTGCCAGCTTCGGCTCGCCGTGCGTGACGAAGCAGGCCGACAAGTTCGCCTTCCTCTCCAAGCTCGTGCCGAGCTTTGGCGGCGTGACCAGCGCGAGCGCGGGAGCGATCTTCACCCAAGCCGCAGCCACCAACGACCTCGTCGCGCAAAAGACCTTCGGCGCGCCCGGAGTGACCGGCGCATTCTTCGCCACGATCGGCGATCCCGTGATGAGCCCCAGCGGGGCGCTCGCATTCTTCGGCAAGATGAAGGCCGGCCTCGGCGGCGTGCTCAGCGGCACCGCCGCGGGCCTCTGGGCGAATACCGGCGGCGGTCTCGACAACGCCGTGCGGCAGGGCGATCCCGCGCCCGGCATCAGCGGGACGGTGAAGTTTACCGCGTTCAGACAGTTCGTGCTGCCCGACACGGGTGGCGTGGTCTTCACCGCGAGCGTCGCGGGCTCCGGCATCACCACCTCGAACAACCTCGGCCTCTGGGCCGACGACGGCACGGGCGGACTCGAATTGCTCATCCGCAAAGGCGACAAGGTGAAGATCAACGGCCAGACGAAGACCGCGACCTCGTTCACGATCTTCAAAGCCGTGACCGGCGTGACCGGGCAGAGCCGTCAATTCGACACGAGCGGCAACGTGGTCTGCCAAGTCTCCTGCTCCGACGGCACGAAAGCGATCTTCAGCTTCCGCCGGCCGTAGCGCTAGGCCTTGGCGCGCGAGGTGACTTCGCGGAAGCGCTCCTCGTAGGCGGCGTGGTTCGTGCCCATGAGGCGATCCCATAAGTTGAAGTAGAGCCCGTAGTTCCCGCGGAAAGTCTCGTGGTGCATCGCGTGATTCGTCGGCGTGTTCATGAACTTCCCGAGCCACGAATCCATCATCCAGCGCGGCCAGATCTCGTAGCCGGTGTGGCCGATGACGTTGAAGCTGATCTGCCAAACCATGAACGCCACGAACGCGAGCGGGTGCATCGGCATGATCGTGATCGCGATGGGGAAGATGAGCGCCTGCACGACCGCCTCGAGCGGGTCGAAAGCGTAGGCGGCCCACGGCGTCGGGTTCATCGAGAGATGATGCCCGCGATGAAACCAGCGGAACAGCCGCGGGTGATGCATGAGCCGGTGCGTCCAATAGAACCATGCATCGTGGACAAGGATCGCGATCACGATGCTCGCGGCGAACCAGCCCCAGCCATGTTTTCCGATACGCCAATACATCTGCGTGTAGCCCGCCTTCATCAGCGCCACGGTCGCCGCGCCGACCGCGCCGAAGACGAGCAGCGTCATCAGTGAATAGCGCAACTCGCGGCGCACATCGGCTGAGAGCGGCTCGCGCTGCACGATCTTGCGGTGCCACCAGCGGCGCTTGAAAAACACGTAGCCGAGCAGCCACGCCAGCCCGGCGACGAATGCGTAGCGCAGCCCGGTTTCGACCGAGATGCCGAGGGTGCGGAGGAGGAAAAGCTCAAGCGAATGCATGGCGGAGGCGCAAATCATGCCTCCAGACGAAGCGGGCGCCAGCGTTGTTACGGCTGTGCTCGACGTGCGTGACGGCCTCCGGTAGTCCGCCCGCATGTCGAAGACGTTCGCCGCATTGATCTACGCGCTCACCGTCGCGTTCTTCGTGGCGTTCTTTCTCTACCCGATCGCGCAGACGCTTGGCGGTGCGCTCTTCGACGCGGATGGCCACTTCACGCTCGCCTACGTCGCAGAGGTCTTCCGCAACGAGATCTACGTCGAAGGGCTGCGGAACGCCTTCTTCCTCGCCGTCTTCTCCACGATCGCGACCACTGCCATCGCGCTGCCGCTCGCCTTCCTCACCGATCGCTTCGATTTCCCCGGCAAGAAGCTGCTCAGCGCGCTGCTGCTCGTGCCGATGATCCTGCCGCCCTTCGTCGGCGCGATCGGCATTCGCGCCATCCTCGGCGGCTACGGCGCGCTCAACTCCGTGCTGCAATCCGTCGGCCTGCTCGGGGCGAACGAGAGCATCGACTGGCTCGGGCGCGGGCAATTCTGGGGCATCGTCGCGCTCAACGCGCTGCACCTCTACCCGATCCTCTATCTCAACGTGACCGCCGCGCTCGCCAACCTGGACCCGGCGATGGAGGAAGCCGCGGAAAACCTCGGCTGCACGGGCTTGCGCAAGTTCCGCCGCATCACGCTGCCGCTCATCATGCCGGGGCTGTTCGCGGGCGGCACCATCGTCTTCATCTTCGCCTTCACCGAACTGGGCGTGCCGCTCATCTTCGACTACACGCGCGTCACCAGCGTGCAGATTTTCTATGGGCTGAAAGAGATCGCCGGCAATCCGTTCCCCTTCGCGCTCGTCGTGGTGATGCTCGTGCTCACCACGCTCGCGTATCTCACGAGCAAGCTGCTCTTCGGCCGCGGCGATTACGCGATGATGGCGAAGGCCACGACCGCCGGCGGTGCGCGCGCGCTGCACGGATCGCGCGGCTGGCTCTGCGCCGCGTTCTTTGCGGGTGTCACCTTCCTCGCGCTGCTGCCGCATCTCGGCGTCGTGTGCGTGAGCTTCTCCGGCGAGTGGTATCGGACCGTGCTCCCCGCCGAGTGGACCCTCGAGCATTACCACAACGCGCTCGGCCACTACCTCACCGTCCCCTCGATCCTCAACTCGCTGAAATATGCCAGCGCCGCGACGCTCATCGACATCCTCCTCGGCCTCGCCATCGCCTACGTGATCGTCCGCACCACGCTGCCTGGCCGCGCGCTGCTCGACACGCTCGCCATGCTCCCGCTCGCCGTGCCCGGGCTCGTGCTCGCCTTCGGCTACCTCTCGATGACGCAGGACGGCAAACCCTTCGCCGCCTTCAGTCCCGGCAAAGATCCCACGCTCCTGCTCATCGTCGCGTATTCCGTCCGCCGCCTGCCTTACATCGTCCGCAGCGCCGTCGCGGGCCTGCAACAGACGAGCGTCACGCTCGAAGAGGCTGCGCAAAATCTCGGCTGCTCTCCGCTGCGCACGCTGTGCCGCATCACGCTCCCGCTCATCATGGCGAATGTGATCGCCGGCGCTTTGCTCGCGTTCAGCTTCGCGATGCTGGAGGTCAGCGACTCGCTCATCCTCGCGCAGAAGCAACAGCACTACCCGATCACGAAAGCCATCTACGAACTCTACCAACTCCTCGGCGAGGGCCGCTTCGTCGCCAGCGCGCTCGGCGTGTGGGCGATGGCCTTCCTCGGCCTCACCATCTTCACCGCGAGCAAAATCCTCGGGAAGAAAATGGGCGCGCTGTTCCGCGTCTAGCGCGGCTACATGCGGGTCTTGAGCTCGTGTGTGCTGTAGGCTTCACCGACCATCGTGCCGCGTTGAAAGACCTGCACGCCCCAGCCCTTGTAACGGTTGCCGCTCGCCTCGACGGTCTTGGAGGTTGTGTTGCCGCCCTTTTTGTTGCTGCCCTTTCCTTTGCTCTGCGAGGAGCGCTCTGCGTGGCGGGGGGTGTAGTTCATGGTCACGGTTTGCGCTGTGATGACTTCGTTTCGCTGCGGGTAGACGCTCGCCTTCACATCGCCCTTGCCCGCCTTCGTGACGTCGTTGCTCTTGAGGTCGGTCGCGAAGATGACCCACTTCACCGAGAGATCGGTCAATTCCTCGCGAGTCCTGTTTGTGACGATGATCTCGAGGAAGCGCTTTTGCTCTTCTGTCTTGCCGTTGCCATCGACGGCTCGCCCGTCGGTTCGGACATTCACGGCGACGCCGACCTTGTCGAGCGCGAGCACGGGTGTGGCGGCGAGGGCGAGGAACAGGGGGACTAGGTTCTTCATGTCTCCATCGGAAAAGCGATTCGTCGCCTTAATGCAAAGCGAAAACCTTTCCTCCCGAGCCGTCAGCTGTGCGCGGCGGCGGCGAGCGGGGCGACGAAGGCGGCGAGTTTTTTCGCGAGATCGGGCTGGTCGCCTATCTCGCCGATCTGCCGCACGATTGCGCTGCCGACGACCACACCGTCCGCGACCTTCGCGACCGCGCGCACATGATCGGGCGTGGAGATGCCGAAGCCGACGGCGATGGGGAGTGAAGTGGTCGCGCGGATGGCGGCGACGCGCTCGTCGATGGACGCGGCGACTTCGCTGCGCTCACCGGTCACGCCTTCGCGCGAGACGTAATAGATGAAGCCGCCCGCGCCTTTGGTGAGCTGCGCGATGCGTGCGTCGGGGGTGGTGGGCGCGATGAGGCGGATGCGCTTGAGCCCGCTGTGCTCCTCGAAGTCCGGGTTCGCGGCGTCTTCATCCGGTGGCAGGTCGAGGATGAGGAGGCCGTCCACGCCCGCGGCTTCGGCGTCGCGATGGAAGAGCTCGAAGCCGTAGCGGTAGATCGGGTTCACGTAGGTGTAGAGCACGATCGGGATCTGCGACTCACGGCGCAGCTCGCGGATCATGTCGAGCACGCCGTGCGAGGTCGCGCCGGCGGCGAGCGCGCGTGTGGAGGCCATCTGGTTCACCACGCCGTCGGCGAGCGGGTCGGAGAAGGGGACGCCGAGCTCGAGGATATCGACCCCGGCGCGCTCGAAGGCGAGGCAGAGCGCCTTCGTCTGCGCGAGGCTCGGATCACCGGCGCAGATGTAGGTGATGAGCGCCTTGCGCCCGGCGGCGCGCAGCTCGGCAAATTTCTGGTCGATGCGATTCGGCATGTGGATGTGAGGGCGCATTAGTGCATCAGTGCCTCCGTCCATGTCCACCCCCTCGCTCGTCGTGAATGAAATCTACCAGTCCATCCAGGGCGAAAGCACCTGGGCGGGGCTGCCGTGCGTCTTCGTGCGGACGACCGCGTGCGACCTGCGCTGCAACTACTGCGACACCGAATACGCCTTCTACGAGGGCAAGCGCCGGGCCTTCGACGAAGTGCTCGGCGAGGTGCTCGCGTATGATTGTCCGCTGGTCGAGATCACCGGCGGCGAGCCGCTGCTGCAGAAAAACGTGCTGCCGCTCATGGCCGCCTTGTGCGACGCGGGGAAGACCGTGCTCATCGAGACGAGCGGCGCGCACGACATCAGCGGCATCGACTCGCGCGTGCATCGGATCATGGACTTGAAGACGCCCGGCAGCGGCGAGTGCGCGCGGAATCTTTTCGCCAACATCCCGCACCTCACGAAGCGCGATGAGGTGAAGTTCGTGATCGGCAGCCGCGAGGACTACGAGTGGAGCCGCGCGCAAGTCCGCGAGCACGACCTCGCCGCGCTCGCCGGCTGCGTGCTCTTCTCGCCGATCTTCGGCCGCATCGAGCCGCGGCAGATCGTCGAGTGGGTGCTGGAGGACAAGCTGCCCGTCCGCTTCCAACTCCAGATGCACAAGTTCATCTGGGAACCGAGAGCGCGCGGGGTGTGATGTTCAACGCAGAGACGCAGAGAGCGCGGAGGAACGCAGAGGATTTTCTTTCTCCGCGGCCCTTTGCGCTCTCGGCGCCTCTGCGTTAAAACCTGCGTTCCATGCGAGTCCGCCTCACCAAAGATTTCCGTTTCGAGTCCGCGCAGACGCTGCCGTGCGCGCCCGAAGGCCACAAATGCCGGCAGATGCACGGGCACAGCTTCAAGGTCGAGATCACCGTCGAGGGTGAGGTCGATCCGGTGACGGGCTGGTTTTATGATCACGCGCAGATCAGCGGTGCGATGAACCCGCTCGTCGATCAACTCGACCACGGCTACCTCAACGAAGTGCCCGGGCTGGAGAATCCGACGATCGAAAACATGGCCGCGTGGTTCTGGCGCTCGCTCGCGCCGCAGCTCCCGGGGCTGGCCGAGATCGTAATCCACGAGACGCCGACCGCGCGCTGCACGTATCGCGGTGAGTGAGGCGGAGTTTTCGGTTGGCAGCCCGCCGACCCTCGCTAGCGTCCGCGCGCTTTATGACCCGCATCCTTGTCCTCTCGTTCGCCGTCTTCGCACTCGCCTTCAGCGCCTGTGAAAAGCAACCGATTTCCGGTCAGTCGCTCGTGACTCACACGCACGGCAGCGGTGGCGCGCATGAAGCCGGTCACGGCGAGGCGGCGGCGCACGCGAAGAAGGACGAAGCCCACGCTCCCGCCGACGCCCACGGTGCGAAGGCTGAGGAAAAGCCCGCCTTCTTCCCCGAGAAGAAGTAACCGAGGCGGATGGACGAGCGCCCGACCCGAGCCCGTGGCGGTTCGTGGTGGTCGCGGCGGGCGCGCAGTTTCGTGGATGCCGGCCGCGGCCTGCGGTGGCTGCTGACGAGTCAGCCGAACGCACGCATCCACGCTGTGGCGACGATCGCAGTCGTGTCGCTCGGCGCCTGGCTCGTGTTGGCTCCGATCGAGTGGTGCGCGGTGTTGCTCGCGATCGGGTTGGTGTGGACCGCCGAGGGTTTGAACTCCGCCCTCGAAGCGCTCGCCGATCGCGTCGCTCCGGAGGAGCATCCGCTGGTCGGGCGGGCCAAGGATCTGGCGGCGGGCGCCGTCCTCGTGGCTGCGATCATCGCGGCGATGGTCGGCCTGCTTGTGTTCGGGCCGAAGCTGCTCGCATCGCTGGCATAGCGCGAAACTTCATCGCAGTGAGCAGGCGGCTGCCTTGCTGCGAAGGCGGTGCGGCCCTATTCCTTGCCGCATGAGTCCCCATCAAATCTCCCATCGCCGCTCGCTCGCCGCATGGATGCCCTTCGGCGTCGGGCAGGTGAAGCCGCAGCATTTTCGCGACATGGCGAAGATCGTCTGGGAGAACCGCGACAACCTCGGCTACGCGTGGGACGTGATCACGAAGGGCGTGTGCGATGGCTGCGCGCTCGGCGTCGCGGGTCTGCACGACTGGACCGTGAAGGGCCCGCATCTCTGCATGACGCGGCTGAATCTTCTCCGCCTGAACACGATGCCGGAACTCGATCACCGCCTGCTCGCCGATGTCGCGGGCCTCGCGATGCTCGACAATCAGCAACTCCGCAAACTCGGCCGGCTTGCGTATCCGATGCTGCGCCGGCGCGGCGAGAAAGGCTTCCGACGCATCTCGTGGGACGATGCGCTCGACCGCATGGCGTCGAAGATTCGCGCGAGCGATCCGAAGCGCGTGGCATTCTTCGTCACGTCGCGCGGCGTCACGAACGAGGTCTATTACATGGCGCAGAAAGCGGCGCGTTTCATCGGCACGAACCACGTCGATAACGCCGCGCGCCTCTGCCACAGCCCGAGTGGCGCGGCGATGAAAGCCACGCTCGGCGTCGGGGCGACCACGTGCAGTTACAGCGATTGGTATAAGGCCGACCTCGTCGTCTTCTTCGGCTCGAACCCGGCAAACGATCAGCCCGTCTCCACCAAGTATCTGCACGAGGCGAAGAAGCTCGGCATGAAAGTCGTGCTCGTGAACCCGCTGCTCGAGCCCGGCATGAAACGCTACTGGGTGCCGAGCAACATGGACTCCGCGCTCTTCGGCACGAACATCGCGGACTTCTGGTTCCCCGTCACGCAAGGCGGCGACATCGCCTTCCTCTACGGCACGCTGAAGACGATCTTCGCCGAGGGCTGGATTGATCAGCCCTTCCTCGATGAGAAGTGCGTCGGCTGGCAGGAGGTGAAGGCGCGCGCCGAGTCGCTCACGTGGGCCGAGCTGGAAAAGGCGAGCGGCTTGCCGCAGGCGGCGATGCGCGAATTTGCTGAGATGCTGCACCGCGCGAAGAATGCGGTGCTCGTGTGGAGCATGGGCATCACGCAGCATCCGTGGGGCGCGGACGGCGTGCAGATGATCCTCAACCTCGCGCTCACGCAGGGCTGGGTCGGCCGCGACGGCTGCGGCGTGATGCCGATCCGCGGGCACTCGTCCGTGCAAGGCGGCGCCGAGATGGGGGCCTACTCGACCGCGCTGCCCGGCAGCATTCCGCTCACGCCGGAAAACTGCGCGAAGCTCTCGCAGCAATACGGCTTTCCGATTCCCGAATGGCGCGGACTCACCGCGGTCGAGATGGTCGAGGCGTGCGCGCGCGGCGAACTCGACGTGTTCTTCTGCCTCGGCGGGAATTTCCTCCGCACGCTCCCCGAGCCCGGCTACGTCGCCGACGCGATGTCGCGCGTGCCGCTACGCATCCACCAGGACATCATCCTCACCGACCAGATGTTCCTCTCGCCCGCGGTCGATGGCGAGGTGTTGCTGCTCCCCGCGAAGACGCGCTACGAGCAGGATGACGGCGGCGTCGAGACGAGCACCGAGCGGCGTGTGATGTTTTCGCCCGAGTTGCCGCGGCAGGTCGGCGAAGCGCGCGCCGAGTGGAAGATCCTGCGCGATCTCGCCGCGCGGGTTCATCCGGATCGCGCACAACTGCTCGCGTGCGAAGACGGCTGGAAGATGCGCGAGGAGATCGCGCGCGTGGTGCCGTTCTACGACGGCGTGCAGCACCTGCGGAAGACGGGCGACGCTTTCCAATACGGCGGCCCGCACTTGTGCGCGGACGGTGTGTTTCCGACGGAGGACGGGAAGGCGCACCTCGCCGCCGTCGATGTCCCTCACGCGCACGAACCCGGCTTTTTCCACGTCAGCACGCGGCGCGGGAAGCAGTTCAACACGCTTATCTACGCCGAGATCGATCCGCTCACCGGCGCCGGGCGCGACGCGGTCTTCATTTCCGGTGAAGACGCCGGCACGTTCCACCTCAAGCACGGCGACGCCATCGCTCTCGTGAACGACCTCGGCCGCTACGAAGGCCGCGTCTTCATCGCCGATCTCGCGCCGGGAAATCTGCAAGTCATGTGGCCGGAAGGAAACGTCATCATCCGCCGCGGAGTGGTCGATAAAGGCGGCGGCGTGCCGGACTACAACGCGCTCGTGCGAATCGAGCGCGCGGCGGGTGTTAGCCGCCAGCCGGTTCAGGTCTGACGAAAAGGAAGATAATCCCGCCGGCGCGGATGAGGTCGCCGTCGCGCAGTTCGCGGCGGGAGATGCGGCCAGCGACGCCCTCGACGGTCGTGCCATTCGACGAGGCGAGGTCTTCGACGAAAAACAGATCGTCCACGGGCCGCACGGCGAAGTGCCGCCGGCTCACCTCCTGCCGGCCCTCGAAACGAATCTCACAACCCTCGCCGCGGCCCGCCGTCACACCCGCGCCGACCGGCACGCATTCGACGGTGTTGGTCAGCGGCCGGCGAAAGATGAGCGACGGTGTAGTGGGCGCGGCGGGTAGTGCGTTGAGCAAGCCAGCCGTGACGCTGAGTTGCGCGATGAGCGTCTGCGTCTCGAGCTTCGCGCTGCGGGCGGTGTGTTCGAGCGCGGCGAGCTCGGCGGGGGAGAGGTCGTCAAGCGGGTTCATCGGCAGGTGGAGGTTCGGCGCCGTCTTCGACCTCGGCAAGCAGACCGCGGAGCCGGGTCATGAGGCGGTTCTTGATTTGATAGACTGCGTTTTCTTTCAGCCCAAACTGCGCGGCCACTTCTGCCACGGGGCGGCCTTCCAGCGCGCAGGCGCGGAAGATGGCGATCGTCTCGGGCTTCGTGTGCGGATCGTCGAGCAGCCGCATCAGCGCCTCCTCGAGTAAGCTCTGCCGCCACGCCTCCTCGACCGCCGCATCCGCCGTCGCCCCACCAGCGGCGAGCTGTTCGTGTAGCGGCTCGCCGGATTCCGGTTCCGCGTCGAGCGACACGTGCCCTTCCCGCCGCGCGCGGCGCTGCGCCTCGCGCACTTTGTTGGCGACGATGCTGAGCAGCCAGTTGCGGAAGCGTCCCTTCGCCGGGTCGTAGGTGAAAGCGGGCAGCTTGCGCATCACCACGAGCATCGTCTCCTGCAACGCATCGCGTGCGCCGTGCGGATCGAGCCCCTGCTTCTGCGCAAAGCTCACGATCACCGCCGCGTATTTCTCGTAGAAGAGCGTCCAGTCGCCCTGCTGTGAAGCGGTGCTGAGGCGGACAAGCAGGCTGGCTTGCGTAACGAGGTCCATGACGCCGCGCGAAATACCGCGCCGGGCCGATACCTGAAAAGCCCAAACGCCGCGCAGGGTGCTGCGCGGCGTCGAGGCTCGTGGTGGTGAGCGATCAGGGCTGCTCACTGGCGAAATCCACGGTGAGCCAGAACCCCTCGGGATACTGGGCGGAACGGCGCTCACTGTTGTCTGACCAATCCACCTCGACCGTCGCCGACAGGCCGCCGCTGGCATTGAGCCCGAGGGCGCCGTGGTTGCCCAGCAGCATGTCGCGATACCGGCGCGTGAGGCTGGCGAACGCGAACCCATCACCGTCGGGCAACACGATGCCCGCGACCGAGAACGGCTCCCCGGAGACGCGGCCCACATAGGTGAAGCGCCCCGCCTTGCTCACCCGCAGCGCCGCGCGGTTCTGGCCCACCGGGTAGTCGTTGCCCGAGTAGAGGTGGATTTCCGATCCCTCGAGCACCGCACGACCCGTGACTGGCGCGGGATCCCGCCGGGCATGGAAGCGGTTCATCATCAGCCGGCCCGTGGACTCGGAGGTGCTGCCCACGTAGCGCGCGTCGATCGCACGCTGGGAGAAGTGAGGCGTGATTTCGATCGTGCGGCCGGTGATGGAGGTCAGCGTCAGCGTTTGCTCGTCCAAGAGCACGCCCTTGAGCGGCGTCACCGAGCCCAGGTAGTTGATCTTCCCGGTGAAACGCCCCAAGGCGTTTACCTTCAAGTCGATCTGCCCCCAGGCACCGGACGACGTAGCCGGGGCGATGATGCCGCTGTAAAAGCCAGCCACGGCCGCCGATGCCTGCGTAGTGCCACCGCCAGTCATCCCCCCTGTCGTCGTCCCGCCGCCGGTCGTCGCCGCCGCGATCGTGAACCACGTCTTCGCGTCCGCCATCTTGATGCCGAACCACCCGCCATTGGCCACCAGCACATACGTCCCCGGCGCCAGTGCACTCGTCGCCGTCACGCGGATCGAGGTTTCGTCCCCGCTGAGGTAGCGGGTGTTCTTGTGCGCGCTGCTGCTTTCCGCACCGCTGGCGTAGGCGTCGAAGACCTCCTCGATCCAGTCGAAGATGCCCGTGATCCGGTTGTTCGCATCGACCCGGTAGAGATACGTGACGACCTCATCCAGCCCATCCACCCCGAGCGTCAGCCTCGCCGACGGCATTGCTGTGTAAGCCTGCCCCGCGACCGGGTTCGTGAACTCCAGCCCATTGGACACCTTCGCGAGCACCACAGTCCCCGAGCCACCCGTCGATCCACCTGTGCTGCCGCCCGTGGTTCCTCCAGTCGAGCCGCCCGTCGTCGAGCTGCCGGGGAAGCGCAGGCTCAGCACGTAGCTGCTCGTCTCGCCGAAAAGCCCCGAGCGCGAAATGATGATCCGGTAACTCCCCGCCGGCAGCCCGGTCACCGGGATGATCGCCGCGCCCGTGCCGTTCGTGTAATACTCGCTGCGCCCGAGATAGGTGATCGTCGAGCCGAGGTTCGTCAGCCAGCTCCCGCCGTTGAGCGTCGCCGTGTAGGCGTCGCTGGTGCCGATGCGCAGATCGTTCTGGTAAAGATCGATCGTGTAACCATTGCCGCCGGCCGTGCTGAAGCTGACGCTGATCGAGCTGTTCAGGTCGCCCGTGCGGGTCGTGGTGAAGGTGTAACGCGCCGTCTCCTGGTAGAGCAGCGCCGAGCCGTTGACGTCGCGGGTCGTGACCATGCCGAGATCGGCATTCGTCGAGCTGCCCGAATTGTAGAGCGCCCGGACCGGCGAGGGCAGGAGGGCGGCCAGGGTGAGGAAGGCGAGGAGTTTGGAGCGGAGTGAGTTGGTGTTCATGCCCTCGTCTTGGCCGCCGCCGGGCGGTTCTTACGCGCGCTCGAATATTTTTTGCGAACACCATTCCCTCCTCTGATTGGGACACGCGTCCGGAAGACCGGGACTTGCGTCCGGAGGGCTGGGACGCGCGTTCGGAAGGTTGGGACGTGCGTCCAAAGGGGTGAAAAACACCCATTTTGATGAAGAAACGCCCTCCTGTTCCCAGAAGCAGGCTTCTGGAGGCGTCGGTAGCGACCCTTTCCAGTCGGCTGAGACAGCCGACGCTACACTGTTACTCCACCGTGATCGCCACCACGCACGGCTCGGCGTTGGCCCTGGCGTTCATGAAATGGCGCACCGCCGAATCGCTGCTCTCCATGGCTCATTCGTGCCCGAGCAGTTTGGCCACCTCGGCCCGGATGCGGCGCACTTCCGCGTCCTCGGGGGCGAGGGTGGCGGCGCGGCGGCTCAGGAAATCGGCTTCGGCGCGGGCGTTCGGGTCTTCGGCGGTGGCGGGTTCCTTGAGGAGTTGGCGGGCCAGTTTGGCCAACGTGAGTGGGTCGTCGGGGGCGAGCAGCAGGGCTTCGCGCAGGCTCGCGGCGTTGCTGACCGCGTGCAGCGCGCGGAGGTAGTCGGGCACGGTGACGGTGCTCCACGGCGAGACGGTGCGCGTGGCGCGGTCGGCGCAGAACCATTCGAGCCATTGCCGGTAAAAGCCCGGTTCCGCCTCGCGCAGCAGCCGCTCGCGCAGCGTCCAGAAATCCGGCACGCCGCGGCTGGTGGTCTGCCGCTGCTCATCCACGCGCATCACGGCGACGGCTTCGGCGAGGTCGGCCAGCCAGGCGGGCGCGGGCGTGGGCGCGGTCGGGGTCTCCCACAGGCTCGCGCGGCCATCGTTGGTGGCGATGAGGACGCGTGCGCCGTCGGGGCTGAAGACGGCACTGTTGATGACGCCGTCCGTGCGATGCATGCCGGTCAGCGGCTGGGCGGACGCGACATCCCAGACCTGCGCGAAGCCGAGGCTCGAGGCGATGAGCACGCGCCGGCCATCGGGGCTGAACTCGCACGCCGTCGGTTGGCCGCCCGGCTGCATGGGGCCGGCGAGCAACTTGCCCGTGGAAGTATCCCACACTTTCACCGCGCCATCGGTGCTCTGCGTCACCACGCGCTGGCCGTCGGGAGAAAAGTGCGCGCCATTGACGCTGCCCTCGTGCATCAGCGGCGGGACAAGGAGTTTGCCGGTGCGCGGCTCGATGAGGCGCGCGCCCGACGTCAGCGAGGCGAGGACCAGGCGCTGCGAATCCGGGCTGAACTCGGCGGCCCGCGCATACAAATACTTGGCCGGGTCGAACAGCACGCGGCGCGCGGGCAGTTCCCACACCGTCGTGCCGCGGTAGTCGTCGGTGGCGGCGAGCAGTCGACCATCTGGGCTGAAGGCAATCGCTGCGCCCGATGGTTTCAGATATTTCGCGTCCTTGGCCAGTAGCGCGCCGTCCTCTGCGCCAGTTTCCGAATTCCAAAGTTGCACTTTGCCGTGAGTGTTCATCGTCGCGAGCAGGCGCCCATCCGGGCTGAAACGGAGCGTTCGGACTCGCTCGCCGACCGGAAGCGGTGGCGTGAGCGGGCGACCGGTTTCGCCGTCCCAGATTCGTGAGGTGCCATTTTCTTTGTCCGCGGCGGTCGCGAGGCGGCGTCCATCGGTGCTGAAGACGGCATGCACTACCGAAGCGTTATGCGGCATCGGCTGACCGAGTGCGGCGAGTGTGCGCGCATCCCAGAGGCGCGCGGAGTTGCTGGTGCTTGCGGTGGCAAAACGCGATCCGTCGCGAGTGAAGGCCGCGACTCTGACATACGTCCCGTCTTTGACGAAGGCGGGGAGCGCCGCACCGGTTTCCACATCCCACACCATCGCGCCACCGCCCTGTGATGCGGTCACGAGTCGGCGTCCATCGGGGCTGAGGTCGAGGGTGCGATGGATGTAGCCCCCTGCCCCAATCCGCAGCGACTGGCTGAGCCGCGCGCCCGAGTGCGCATCCCACGCCCAGCAAAACGTGCCCGAGGAAGTAAAGAGGCGCTGGCCATCGGCGCTGAAGCGGGCGAGTTGCGGTGCATTCTCGTGCGGCATTGGTTCACCGAGCGGTGCGCCGGTGGCCGCGTCCCACAGCCGCACCTGATAAACCCCAGCGCCGCACGTGGCCAGCCGCGTGCCATCCGGGCTGAAGCTCACGTCGTTGACACCGCTGCGGTCCACCTTTGCACTCCAGAGCTGCGCACCGTCCCCCGCGTTCCACATCCGAATGTAGAGGCCGCTAAGCGTGAGGATGCGCCGCCCATCCTGGCTGAAGAGCGCAGTCATCACCGCGTCGCTCGGATGCGCCAGCGGCGGCGTGAGCGGCGCGCCGGTTCGCGCATCCCACAGACGAGCGGTCGTGTCTTTGGATGCCGTGACGATGCGCTTTCCCTCCGGGCTGAAATGCACGGCGCGGATTTCGCCAGCGTGGCGCGGCGCATCGGTCACCAGCTTCCATTCCGCGCGAGCGTCCCACACTTTCACCCGGCCATCGGACGAGCCGGTGACGAGCAGCGCGCCATCGGGGCTGAACTCCGCGTGAAAGACCGGCGCCTCGTGCCGCAGCGGCGGACCGGCGGGCTGGCCGGTGTGCGCGTCCCACACGCGCGCCGTCTTGTCGTCGCCGCACGAGACCACGAGCCGGCCATCCGGGCTGAAGTCCGCCCACCACAATTCGCCCTCGTGCGGCAGCGGCCCGGTGAGCGCCGCGCCGGTGGCGGCATCCCACACTCGCGCGGTGCGATTGCGGCTGGCGGTGACAAAGGCGCGCCCGTCCGGGCTGAAGCGCACTGAGCGCGCGGTGTTGGTGCCGGGTGCGTTGGTGAAGCGGGTGTAGGGCGTGACGGGCAGTGGAAAGTTTTCCTCCGTGAGCACCGAGAGGATCCACGGCCCGGCGAACGGGCTCTCCGGGTCCTGCCGCAGCACGGCGGCCAGCCACGCAAGGCCCTCGCTGGCATTGCCGGCGGCGAAGGCGCGCTGCGCATTCTGCACCTCGAGGGTGATGACTGTGCGCCGGGCTTCATCGCGCTGCTGCTGGGCGTCCGCCTTCGCCGTGTTGGCCGCATCGCGCTGCTCCTCCGCGAGCTTTTCACCAGCCACCGCGCGGTGCTCATTGGTGACTGCGCGCTGCTCGTTGTCTTCGGCCCGGTCGCGCTCGCGCTCGGCGCGGCGGCGCTCGGCGTTGAGGTTGATGACGAACCACACCGCGAGCGCGGTGATGAGCGCCCACGCCGCCGCCGCCGTGGTGAAGACGCCCTTGTGCCGCTTCACCAGCAGCACGGTCTGCTTCCACAACGAGGCATTCTCCGCGCTCGTCGCGAAGCCGCCTTGATAAGCCGTGAGGTCTGCCTGCAACTCCGCCACGCTCGCGTAGCGATCCTCCGTCCGCAGCGCCATCGCCTTGCGCACGACGGCAGCGAGCGAGTCGGGAATGCGACCATCGGGCAGGTGTAGCGTGCGCTGTCCCAGCGCAACGGCTCCGCTCGGAGAGCCGACGCTACACAGCTCCTCCACCTCCCCACGCGCGACCTTTTCCACGATCGCCATCGCGTCGCTCCCGCTCACCGACGGCCGCAGCGCGAGGATTTGGTAAAGGATCGCGCCGAGCGCGTAGATGTCCGCGCGCGCGTCGAGCCTATCCACTTCCCCGCGCGCCTGCTCGGGCGCCATGTATTGCGGCGTGCCCATGATCGTCCCTGCCTGCGTGCTCCCGCTCGCGCCGGGCACCGTCCGCACCACCGAGCGCATCGGGTTCGGTGCAGGTGCCGTCGAAGCCGGTGCGCCGAGCACTTTCGCGAGTCCCCAATCCATCACCAGCACCTCGCCGAAGTCTCCGAGCATGATGTTCTCCGGCTTGAGATCGCGATGGATCACCCGCTTGCTGTGCGCGAAGGCGACGGCATCGCACGCCTTTTGGAAAATGGTCAGCAGCGCCGCCAGTGGGTATTTCTCGATCGTCCCCTTCGTCCCCGCGGCCATGAGATCGAGCACCTTCTTGAGCGTGACGCCGCGCACAAACTTCATCGTGTAGAAGACCTGCCCCCTCCCATCCACGGCCAGCTCGTGCACCGGCACGATGTTCGGGTGTTCGAGCTGCGCGGTGACTTTCGCTTCGGCGACGAAGCGCACGAGATCGTCGGCCTGCGTCGGATCGAGCATCACCTTCATCGCCACGCGCCGCTCGGTCGTGATCTCCCTCGCGTCGATGATCGCGCCCATGCCGCCCTGTGCGACGCGTTTGCCGATCTCGTAGCGCTGCTTGCCGGCGAACTCCTCCGGCAGCAGCCGCCGCATCACCGCCTCGCTCGGCGGCAGCGTCATGTCGGTATCGAGCAGGGCATCGAGCCGCCGCAGCTCGATGATGGCGCTGCCGACTTCGACCCGCTGGCCCGGCACGATGCGCGTCGAGCCGGTGACGGGCTGGCCATTGACGAAAGTGCCATTGCTCGAACCGAGGTCTTCGACCCGCGCGTGGTCGTGGTCGATCGTCAGCCGCGCGTGTTGCCGCGAAACGAGGTTCGCCTCGACGCGGATCGCGGCGTCCTCCGCGCGCCCGATGAGATATTCGCCGGGACGCAGCACGAGACGTGAGATTTCTCTCCCGTCAGTGCTGATGACGATCTCTGTTTCTGCAGCAGGCATGGCGATGGTCGGCGCGCTTGGGGGGCGTGTAAGACAGTGTCTTTAGTTACGTCAAGCGTGCGCGGAGCCCGCGAGCGCGGCCGGTCCCGGCGAAGTGCCAGCGCCATGGGCCGGGCGGCGGAGGGTGCAGGCGGCGAGGAGGGGGATTTGGTGCAGCGGGCTCATGGCAGGATGGGTCGTTACCCAGTCTTGCCGCGCTCCTGCTCCATCTTACGCGCGGCTACGCCGGCTCCAGCGCTTCTTTCAGCTTCTGCCGCAGCGCTTCCGGTCTGAACGGCTTTTGGACGAAGCCGGCGAGGCCCTTGCCGGTGAAGCGGTTGATCGCGTCCTGCTCGTTGAAGCCGCTCATCAGGATCACACGCACATCCGGCGCGAGCGCGCGCAGTTCGCGGAAGGCGCTCTCGCCATCCATGTGCGGCATCGTGAGGTCCATGAGCACGGCCACGATCTCGGCGCGGTGATCGCGGAAACGCTCGATGCCTTCGAGCCCATTCCGCGCGGTGATCGCGGAGAAGCCGAACTTCTCGACCATCCGCGCGGCGACCGAGAGCACGGTCTGTTCGTCATCGATGACGAGCACCGAGCCCGCGCCGGTCCACGTCTCGGTGTTCTCCACCCGGGTGAGCGGCTCAGCGTCGCCGGGGGCGATCGGGAAGACCACCTTGAAGGTCGTCCCCACGCCGGCTTCGCTATAGACGCGCATCGCGCCGTGGCGGCCGCGGACGATGCCGAGCACGGCGCTGAGGCCGAGGCCGCGGCCGGTGAACTTGGTGGTGAAGAACGGCTCGAAGATGCGCGCCTGCTGCTCGGCGGTCATGCCGCAGCCGTTGTCGCTGACTTCGATGAAGGCGTAGTCGCCCTCGGGTAGATCGGGTGAAAGCACGGTGCGATCGAGGTAGGCGCGGTCGGCTCGGACGAGGCCGGTATTGAGCGTGATGACGCCGCTTTTCCCGCCGAGCGCTTCACCGGCGTTGATGACTAGGTTCATGATCACCTGCCGCAGTTGCGTCGGGTCCGCTTCGATCGATGGGATCGACTCGGCGAGGTTGAAACGAAGGACGGCGGTCTTGTCGATCGAGAGCTGGATGAGCTGCGTCGTCTCGCGCACGAGAGCGCTGAGGTCGAGCCGCTGGATTTGGAAGCGGCCTTTGCCCGAGTAGGCGAGCATCTGCTTGCAAAGATCGCCGGCGCGTTGCGTCACCGCTTCGATCTGCGCGAGGTGCGCCTGCACCGGGTTGGAGGTGCCGAGTTCCTGCCGGGCGAGGCTGGCGTTGCCGAGGATGCCGGTGAGCAGGTTGTTGAAATCGTGCGCGATGCCGCCGGCGAGGACGCCGAGACTTTCGAGTTTTTGCGTCTCCTGGAGTTTGGATTCGAGCTCGGCGCGCTCGGCTTCGTGCTGGCGCTGCGCGGTGATGTCTTCGGCCAGTCCGATGATGTGGAGGCGGCCCGAGGGCGCGGCATCGAGGCGGGCGACGCGATCGCGGATCCAGCGTTCCGTGCGGTCGGGGCGCACGATCCGATAGGTGACGTCGTGGTTTTCCACCCGGCCCGCGAGCCAGTCGGCGAAGGCCGTGCGGGCGCGGGGACGGTCCTCATCGTGGATCGCATCCATCCACACGCCGGCGTCGGCGTAGAGATCGGCGGCAGTGCGGCCCCAGACGCGCTCGAAGGCCGGGCTGACGTAGAGCACTTGGGGCGGGTCGAGCTCGAGCAGCCAGACGATCTGTGGGATGCCTTCCACGAGGAAGCGGAAGCGCGCCTCGCTCTCGCGCAGGTCGGCGTCGCCGCGCTGGAGATCGGCGGCCATGTGGTCGAAGGCGCGCGAGAGTTCCGCCAGCTCGTCGCCGCCGCTCAAGCCAACGCGCGCGCTGAGATCGCCCGCAGCGAGCTGGCGCGCGGCGCGCGAGAGCCGTCGCACCCGCGAGGTGAGCATGGGGCCGAAGAGCAGCGAGAAGAGCGCGGTGAGCCCAAGGAGCACCGAGCCACCGAGCCAGGCGCGCCGGCTCGAATCCACTGCGAGGAGCGCCTGGCGTTCGCTGAGATCGAAATCGAGGAACACCACGCCGTAGTCCACATCGCGCACCGCGCCGCCGGTGCGCGGGGTGAAGGGGAATGCAAATGCGCCGAAGAGGTGGTGGCCATCGGGCGAGAAGGCGAGCTGGCTGGCGTGCGAGGCGCGGGCGGCGGCGATGAGTGCGCCGTGCTCGGCGGCGGGGGAGTCCGTGAGCGCCTGGCCCATGAGGTCGTAGCGGGAGCTGAACAGGATTTTGTCGTCCGGACCGATGACGAGGGCGAGGTGCAGGTCGCGATCGGCGCCGGTGATGGCGATGTCGCGCTGGGCGACGGAGGGCATAGCTCCCTCGATGTAATAGGCGGCCATGCCGGCGAGCTTGGTGCCGACGAACTGGGCCCGGTCGCGGACGCGGACGCGGAGATTGCGCTCCTCGAGGACGCGTCCGTAACGCAGGGTGCTGTAGCCGGTCACCCCCGCGAAGAGCAGGAGCATGAGCGGCAGCGCGAATCGCAGCGGCAGCGGCCACTTCATCGCGCACCCTCCCGGATGAGGCGGTCGCTGATGAGCGGCGCGGGATCGACGGGCTGCGCGAGCATCTTCGTCTTCACCATGAAGTCAGCCATCCGCCGCATCTGCGTGAGGAGCGAAACGTCGGGCGCCGCGAGCTGGCGGCGGTTTTCGGCGAGGTCGGCGAAGTGGACGAGGCTGAGCGATTCGCGGAATTGCTCGGGGGTGACGGCCTCGCGCGGGGCCATGCGCTGGGCGGCGTCATCGGGGTGCGCGGCGAGGTATTCGAGCGCGCGGAACCAGCCGGTCTTCAGCTCCAGCAGCGCGGCGGACGGCTGATCGGCGAGCGCCGCGGAGACGATGAGCACTTCGGCGATCTCGTCGGGGATTTTCGATGAGTCGAAGACCACGGCGGTGCCGCGGCGAAGGATGCGCGAGCGGTAGGGTTCGTAGGTGACGACCGCATCCGCGGTGCCGACGGTGAGTTCGCGGTCGTGGCGGTCGATGCGGCCGGAGATGATCTTCACGTCGGCGAGGGTGAGCCCGGCGGAATCGAGCGCGCGGGCGAGGACGTAGCCGCCGAGCGAGTTGGACTCGAGGGCGACGCCGCGGCCTTTGAGCTGCGCCACGTCGGTGATCGGTGGCTTGGCGAGCACCGCGTCGGCGCCGTGCGAGGTGCCGAGCAGCAGGACGATGCGCTCGGCCTGGCCATCCGCGGCGAGTCGGAGCACGTCGTCGGTGGTGACGGTGGCGGCGTTGATGGCGCGGTTGCGGTAGGCGAGCAGCATCTCGGCTGCGGAGGGGAACTCGACGAGCTGGATGTGCTGCTCGTCGTAGTAGCCGAGGCTGCGGGCGAGGAAGAGCGGCTCGAAGCCGGGGCGCTGGAAGGTGCCGATGCGCAGCTTCGGCTCGGGCTCTTCGATGCAGCCCGCGAGCACGATCGCCAGGAGTGCCAGCGTGCGGAGGAAAACCGAGGTCAGTGGTCGGGAAGTAGTCACAGGTCGGCGATCGGGAGCATGCTTGCGCCCGATCTTCCGTGAACGCGAGCAGGATTGCAGCCAGCGGGCGCCCCTCCATACGCTCGGCGGAGTGAAAGTGACGCTCCCATTTTTCCTCGCCCTGCTGCTCGCCGCGTGTGGCGCACGGGCTCAGCAGCGCGAGGCCTCGACGCTCGCGGGCAAGGTGATGTGCGGATACCAGGGCTGGTTCACGGCGGAGGGGGATGGTGCGGACTTCGGCTGGCACCACTGGAGCACCGATCGCAAGGCGCCCGCGGAGGCGAACGTCCGCGTGGACCTGTGGCCGGATGTGTCGGAGCTGGCGCCTGGCGAGCGTTTCGCCACGGGGCTGAAGCATGCGGATGGGAGGTCGGCGGAGCTGTTCAGCTCGTTCCAGCGCGAGACGGTGCTCCGGCACTTCCGCTGGATGCGCGAGTATGGGATCGACGGCGTTTTCGTGCAGCGCTTCCCGACCGGGCTGCGCGATCAGCGCGTGCTGCGCCACGCGAATACCGTGCTCGATCACTGCCGCGAAGGCGCGAACCGCGAGGGCCGCACGTGGGCGCTAATGTATGATCTCACCGGCCTCGGCGCGGGGCGGATCGCGGAGGTGCGGGAAGATTGGCGCCAGCTCCGCGAGCGGATGCGGCTCGGCGAGGACGCGGCGTATCTGCGCCACCGCGGGAAGCCGCTCGTCGCGGTGTGGGGCGTCGGGTTCGGCGACGGGCGCGCTTACACGCTCGGCGAGTGCCGCGAGCTGGTCGAGTTCTTGAAGGCCGACGGCTGCTCGGTGCTGCTTGGCGTGCCGGCTTACTGGCGGGAGTTGAAAGGCGACGCCGCTCCCGATCCCGCGCTGCACGATGTGCTGCGCCTGGCCGATGTCGTGAGCCCGTGGACCGTTGGCCGCTTCGGCGACGACGCGGGCGTGCGGCGCCATGCGGAGAAGTTGCTCGCGCCCGATCTCGCGTGGTGTGCCGAGGCCCGGCTCGATTACCTGCCGGTGGTTTTTCCGGGGTTCAGTTGGCACAACATGAACCGCCGCGCCGATGCGCCGTTCGATGCGATCCCGCGCCGCGGTGGGCGGTTCCTCTGGTCGCAGTGCGTCGCGGCGAAGCGCGCCGGGGCATCGATGCTCTACGTGGCGATGTTTGACGAGGTGGACGAGGCGACCGCGATCTTCAAATGCACGGCCGATCCGCCGGACTCGGGCGACGTGCGCTTCGTCGCGGAGAAGGGGCTCGCGAGCGACCACTACCTGCGCCTCACCGGCGCGGCGGCGCGGATGCTGCGCGGCGAGATTCCCGTGACGGACGAACTGCCGCCGCTGAAGTAGCTCGCTGGATTGGAGATTGCGGATTGCAGACAGCGCATGGAAAAAAGCGCCCGCCCGGCGCGGGCCACTTTGCATTTTCCACTCCGCACCCACACTTGAAGCTCCTCGACCGCTACGTCCTCCGCTCTTTCCTCGAACCGTTCCTGATCTGCTTCCTCGGGTTCCTCTCGATCTGGCTGATCTTCGACATTCAGGGAAACCTCTCCGACTTCCAGGACGGCAAGGCGTCGATCCGGACGATCCTCGGCTTCTACCTCACGCAGTTGCCCACGTTCATGAACGTGGTGCTGCCGGTCGGTCTGCTGCTGGCGCTGCTCTTCTCGCTCAGCCGGATGAGCCGGACCAATGAACTCATCTCGCAGCTCACCGCGGGTCGCAGCATCGTGCGGATCCTGCTGCCGCTCTTTGGCGTGGGCTTGATCTGCACCGCGGTGCTCTGGTGGCTGAATCGCGAGCACGCGCCGCACGCCGACGCGATCAAGAAAGTGGCGCTCGAGCAGATCCAGCGCGGGCGCAAACGCATGGAGCAGGAAGCCATCGAGGCACATCTCTTCCGCGACCGCCAGACGGGCCGCACCTGGTATGTGCAGAAGCATCGCATGGACACGAACACGCTGCAGGACGTGGTCATCGTGCAGCAGGACGAAGGGGGAAACGTCGTCGAGAAATGGTATGCGCGGCGGGCGGACTGGGATCCGCGCTCGGGAGATTGGGGGCTGATCTCGGGGATGAAGGTGGAGTTCGACACCGAGGGGAACGAGGTGAAGCGGGACGATTTTTCGGGCAGCGCCCGGCGGGTGCCGAGCTGGGCGGAGACGCCGTGGCGGATCGCGTCGTCGAACTTCGAGGCGCAAAACCTGAGCGTTCCCGAGCTGGAGCGATACCTCGAGCAGAACCACGACTTCCCCGAGCTGAGCCTCGCGCCTTACCGCACCTACCTCCAGTATCGGCACGCACTGCCGTGGACGTGCATGGTCGTGGTGCTGATCGCTGCGCCGCTCGGCATCGTCTTCAACCGCCGCGGCGTGCTCGCCGGCGTGGCCAGCTCGATCTTCATTTTCTTCGGCATGATCTTCGCCACGAATCTCTTCCTCGCGCTGGGCAAGGGGATGCGTGTCTCGCCGCTCGTCGCCGCGTGGACGCCCAATGTGATCATCGGCGTGATCGGCCTGTTCCTGCTTTACTTGCGCAGCGGGAATCGCGACCTCGGCTCCCTTTTCGCCAAGCGCCGCTGATTCTCATGCAACAAGACTGGACCATTCAAAGCCGGGGCCACCTCTGCTCCGCGACCGGGAAGACCTTCGTCGAGGACGAGGTTTTCTACACGCTGCTCTTCGACGAGACATCGGGCTATCGCCGGGAGGACTTGAGCGAGGAAGCCTTCAAAAGCCGGCCCGCCGATGCGCCGCAGCCGTTCTCGTTCTGGCGCACGAAATACACGCCGCCGCCGGTCGTGACGGAGACGCTCGGCAAGCAGACCGCCGAGGATCTGCTGCGCCGCTACATGGCCGAGGAAGCGCCACAACTCGCGAGCGCGCGCTACCTGCTGGCCGTGATGCTCGAGCGCAAGCGCATCCTCAAGGAGGTCGAGGTGAAGCGGGCCGCAGACGGATCGCGCGTGCGCGTCTATGAGCGCGCCGTCACGGGCGAGGTTTTCATCATCCCCGATCCCGAGCTGAAGCTCGACGAGCTCGCCGCGGTGCAGGAGGAATTGGGCGCGCTGCTCTCGCCCGGAGTGTAGCGCCGGGGCTTGCGTGTCGCGGCGGCGGCGGCCAGCCTGTGGCCATGCGCACCGCCCTATTTCTCCCCGCTCTGCTCATCCACGGGCAGCTCCTCGCCGCGAAGATCGAACTCGTCGCCGGGGGCGGCCAAACCGCACCGCCCTGCGCGGCAGCGGAGGTGGAGTTGAAGGAACCGTTCGGCGTCGAGTTCACCGCCGCGGGCGAGATGATCATCGTCGAGATGACCAAGGGCGAGCGCGTGCTGCGGCTCGATAAGGCGGGCACTGTGGATCACCTCGCGGGCACCGGGCAACGCGGGGCCGACGGCGATGGCGGCGATCCGAAGAGCGCGAAGTTCAACGGCATCCACAACCTCGCCATTCTGCCCGATGGCACCGTCTTCCTCAGCGACGCTTTCAACCAGCGCGTGCGCCGCATCAGCGTGAACCGGAGCATCGTCGATACGTTCGCGGGCGATGGGCGAAAGGGCTTCGGCGGCGACGGCGGCCCGGCGGCGAAGGCGAGCATCGGCACGCCGATGCAGGTCGCGCTCGATGCGAAAAACGAATGGCTCTACATCGCCGACCTGCCGAGCGCTCGCATCCGGCGCGTGAATCTCGCCAGCGGGGTCATCGACACGATCGCCGGCAGTGGGAAGAAGGGCGCGCCCGCCGACGGTCAGCCCGCGCTCGAGCAGCCGCTCGTCGATCCCCGCGCTGTCGTGCCGGACAACGCCGGCGGTTTCTACATCCTCGAACGCAACGGCAACGCGCTGCGTTACGTCGATGCCGCGGGGAAGATCAAGACGGTCGTCGGCACGGGGCAGAAAGGCTTGAGCGGCGACGGCGGCCCGGCGATCGCGGCGACGATGAATGGCCCGAAGCATCTCTGCCTGGATCGCGACGGCTCGGTGCTCATCGCCGATGCGGAGAACCATGTCATTCGTCGCTTCGATCCGAAGACCGGCCTCATCACGCGCGTCGCCGGCACCGGCAGGGCGGGCGCCGCTGGCGTCGGCGGCGATCCGCTCGCGTGCGATCTGCGCCGCCCGCACGGCGTGACCATCGGACCCGACGGGTTGCTCTACATCACCGACAGCTACAACGATCGCATCCTGCGCATCGTCCCATGAACCCGATCCTCCGCTACAGCACCCTCGCCCTCGGCCTCGGAGTCGCGTGGGCGCTGGGTTACCTGGTTGGCGGACGATCCGGCGGCAGCGCGGCGTTTTCTCCCTCCGCGACGCCGCTGCCGGAGACGGGTGGGACGAAGGCTGGCGCGCTCACGAGCACGGCGATCGGCCGGCTCATCGATGGGAAGAACGACTTCCAGCGCGTGCGCACGCTCTACGAATACAGCCTCTCGCTCGACGCCGGCGCGCTGCCCGGCGCCGTGAATGAAGCCATGCAGCTCCCGCTTTCGCACCGCAACATGGCGCTCGGTGTCCTTTTCGCGCGTTGGGCGGAGCTCGATCCCGCTGCGGCGGCGCGCTACGCGCAGCTCCTCCCTAAGAGCGCGAACGCCGGCTTCCTGCGCCGCACCGCGCTCACCTCCTGGGCGGAGAAAGATCTCCCCGCCGCGCTCGCGTGGGCGCAGTCGCTGGAAAAGGGCGACGCCCGCAACGACAGCATCGCCGCGGTCGCCGGCCAGCTCGCGAAGCGCGACCCGAACGGCGCTCTCAAGCTGATCGCGGAAAACTTCGCCGGTCGCGATGCGGCGAACGCCTACGACAACGTCTTCTCCGCGTGGGCCGAGAATGATTTCCCCGCGGCCTACGCCGCCGCGCAAGGCATCACCGACCCCGGGATGCGGACCCGTGCGATGCGCGCGGCGCTCAATCAGCGCGTCGATTCCGACCCGCGCATGGTGCTCGAAGTCCTGCGCGAAGCGAAGCTCTCCGAGCTGCGCTGGGACATCGGCAACCGCGCCATGACCCGCTGGCTCGAGCGCGATCTCTCCGCCGCGCGCGACTACGCGCTCGCACTGCCAGCGGGGGAAATGCGCGACCAGGGGATGCAGGCGGTCGCGCGTGAAATGGGCCGGCTCGATCCGAATGGCGCGCTCGATTGGCTGCGCGAGCTGCCCGACAACTCCAGCCGCGACGACGCGATCCAGGCGCTCTTTTCCACGTGGGCCGGCAGCGACTCGAAAGCGGCGATCGAAGCCGCGCGCGGATTACCCGAAGGCCGGATGCGCGACAACGCGCTCGGCCAACTCGCGCAGAACCTCGTCGATACCGATCTCACCGCCGCGCTCGGCATCCTCAAAACGCTGCCCGCCGGCGGTGTGAGCGACAACGCCTTCCAGCAAGTCGCGTGGCGCTGGGCGCGCACCGATCCAAAGGGTGCGGCGGAGTGGTTCGTCGAAAACCTGCCCGACAACAACCGCTGGGCGATGAACCAGATCGTGCAGGAATGGGCGCGCAACGATCCCGACGCCGCGCTCAAGTGGGCGTCCGCGCTGCCGGAGACCAGCGATCAAAAAGGCGATCTCGTCGGCCAGGTGCTGGGCAATCTCGTGCGCGGCAATCCGACCGCGGCCGTCGAGCAGTTCGCGACGCTCACGCCGCAACAGCAGACCAATGCCGCGGGCAATCTTGCGTCGAACTGGGCATTTCGCGATCCCGCCGCCGCATCGGCGTGGGTGATGGGCTTGAAGGACGAGAGCGTGCGCAACAACGCGATCGGCAGCGTCGCGGGCACGTGGGCCAATCGCGATCCCGGCGGCGCGACGCGCTGGCTGGAGACGTTGCCCGCCGGCCCGACGCGCGACACGGCGGTGCAGAGCTTTTCTTCCAACGTCGCGCGGACCGACCCCGAGGGCGCGCTCGCGTGGGCGCTGACGATCGGCGATCCGGGCAAGCGGGACGGCGCGTTGCAAGGCGTGGTGTCGAATTGGGCCGGGAAGAATCGCGAAGCCGCGACACAATGGGTGCAGACGACCACGGCGATCCCCGCCGAATCGAAGGCGAAGCTCGAGCCGATGCTCAAGCAGCCGAGGCAGCGCTTCGGGCCGCCGATGTTTTTCCGCTAGAGCCCGATCGGGTGCCAGGCGGTCTTCATCTCGACGGTGTCGAGAATCCAGAACGGATCCTCGGCTTTCGCGCCGAACCATTCCTTCGCGGCGAGCGTGCGGGCGGCGTAACGCTTGAGGTTGATCGCGCTGCCGCCGCGTAGCTTCGCCGCGAGGTCCGCGTCGCCGCTGCCATCGACGATCGCGTTCACATCCATGTGGCTGGCGAAGTGCGACGCGAGTTCCGCGCGGGAGCCGGTGAGCACATTCACGACGCCGCCGGGCAGGTCGCTCGTGGCGAGGATCTCCGCGAAGGCGATCGCGACCAGCGGTGCGGTTTCCGACGCGAGCACGATGCACGCATTCCCGCTGAGGATCGCGGGCGCGATGAGCGAGACGAGGCCGAGCAGCGCGGGCGCATCCGGGCAGACGGCGACGACGACGCCGGTCGGCTCGGGGAAGGTGAAGTTGAAGTGCGGTGTCGCGACCGGGTTCACCGATGAGAAGAGCTGGGAAAACTTGTCGGTCCAGCCGGCGTGATGGACGAGGCGGTCGATCGCGGCATCGACTTCGGCCGCAGCGTCGCGCACGCCGGCGCGGTGCAGTTCGGCTTCGAGTTCCGCGCGCCGGAGCTCGGCCAGTTCCGCGGCGCGGTAGAGGATCTGGCCGCGGTTGTAAGCGGTCGCTTTCGCCCAGCCGGGCTGCGCCTTGCGCGCGGCGACGACGGCATCGCGGAAGTCTTTGCGCGAGGCGACGCAGTAGTTCGCGAGGTGCGCGCGGCCATCGAGCGAGCGGGCGGGCGCGACGCGTCCGCTCTCGCCGCGCGGGAATTTCCCGCCGATGTAGAGCTTGTAGGTTTTGAGGACGGGGAGGCGGGCGGAAGTCTTCGGCACGGCGGGGATTAGACGGCGCCGGCCGCGCGCTGCAAAGCCCGAAAAGCGGGATGGAATCGCGCTGTGACGTGGTTAGCCTCGCAGCGTGAATTTTCAGGAGTCCATCTTTGTCGCCGGTCACCGTGGCCTCGCCGGCGGGGCCATCCTGCGCGAGTTGCAGCGCGCGGGTTATGGCAATGTGCTGACGCGGACGCGTGGTGAAGTCGATCTGACCGACCGTGTGGCGGTGCGGCGGTTCTTCGAGGCGGAGAAGCCGCGGATCGTGGTGCTGGCAGCGGCGAAAGTCGGCGGAATCCAGGCGAACAACGACTTCCCGGTCGAGTTCCTCCTCGAGAACCTGAAGATCCAGAACAACGTGATCGAGGCGGCGGCGGACTTCGGCGCGCGCAAGCTGCTCTTCCTCGGCAGCTCGTGCATCTACCCGAAGCTCGCGCCGCAACCGATCCCGGAATCGGCGCTGCTGAGCGGACCGCTCGAGCCGACGAATGACGCGTATGCGATCGCGAAGATCGCGGGCATCAAGCTCTGCCAGTCGTATGCGCGGGAGTATGGGCGGGACTTCATCTGCGCGATGCCGACGAATCTCTACGGGCCGGGCGACAACTTCGACCTCGCGAGTTCGCACGTGCTGCCCGCGCTGTTGCGCAAGGTGCATGAGGCGAAATCCAGCGGTGCGAAGACGGTCGTGGTGTGGGGCACGGGCGCGCCGCGGCGGGAGTTTCTGCACGTGGATGATCTCGCGGGCGCGTGCCGGTTCCTCATCGAGCATTACGATTCTCCCGAGATGATCAACGTGGGCTGCGGCGAGGACGTGACGATCCGCGAACTGGCGGAGCTGATCTGCGAAGTCGTGGGCTTCACGGGCGAGTTGATCTTCGACATGAGCAAGCCGGACGGCACTCCGCGCAAGCTGCTCGATACGTCGCGGCTCACCGCGCTCGGGTGGCGCCCGCGGACGGCGTTGCGCGAGGGGATTGCGCAGACTTACGCGTGGTATCGGGAGCGAGAAACACGGGGGACATGAGCGCGGAGAGCGAGAATATTGCGTGGTTGCGGCAGCTCGCGCGGGATCTTCCGGTGGGTATTATTCGGGCGGACGTGCATGGCCGGAACACCTACTCGAACGAGCGCTGGTGCGAGCTGACCGGGCGCTCTGCCGAGTCCGCGCTGGGTTTGGGCTGGGAGAATGCGGTGCATCCGGACGATCTGCCGCGCATCCGCGAAGAATGGCAGGCCAAGATCGCGCAGGGGCAGCAGCCCGGGCGGCCTGTGCCGTATCGCACGGAGCTGCGTTACCTGCGACCGGACGGCAGCGTCGTGTGGGTTTATCGCCAGATGGTCGAGGAGAGGGATGAGCACGATGTGCTGAGCGGCTACATCGGCACGGTCACGGACATCACCGAGCTGCGGAGCGCGCGGGAAGAACTCCGGGAGGCGCGGGACCAACTCGAGGAGCGCGTCCGTGCGCGCACGCAGCAGTGGCGCGAGATCGCGCTGATCGTCGAGCAGATGGACGACGCGGTGATTTGGTCGGACCTCGCGGGGCGGATCGTCGGGTGGAACCAGGGGGCGGAGAAGCTCCTCGGCTACACGCGGGCCGAGGTGCTCGGCGGCTCGACGCTCGCGATCACGCCGCCGGAGGACCAGGGGACGGCGATCGAGATCAAGCGGCGGGTGCGGCTTGGTGAGTCGATTCATCACCGCGAAGTCATCCGGGTGGCGAAGGGCGGCCGGCATATCCCCGTGCTGCTGTCGGTGTTTCCGCTGCGCAATGAGGCGGGCTCGATCCTCGGCAGCGCTGCGATCCTTCGCGACCTGACTGAGCAACGAAAGGCGGAAAGCCGCATGCGACAGCTCTCGCAGCGACTGCTCGGCGCGCAGGATGAGGAGCGCCGGCGGATCGCGCGGGAGTTGCACGATTCCACGGCGCAACTGCTCGTGGCCCTCTCGATCAATCTCAACCGCGTGTGCATGGCCGATGCGAACATGCCCGCCGAGACCCGCACGCAGTTGCTCGCGGAGAGCTGCCTGCTGGCGGAGAGCGCCACGCTGGAAGTGCGCACGCAGTCTTACCTGCTGCATCCTCCGTTGCTGGAGGAGCGGGGTCTGGCGGCAGCGCTGCGGTTTTTCATCGATGGCTTCACCGAGCGCAGCGGTATCGCTGTCGAGTTTCGCGCGCCGCGGCAGATCGCGCGGCTCGAGCCGCTGGTCGAGCTCACGCTTTTTCGCATCGTTCAGGAGGCGCTGGCGAATGTGCACCGGCACTCACAGGGCGTGCGTGCAGAGGTGGTGCTCAACACCGAGCCGGGTTGGATCGAGCTGGTGGTCCGCGATTTCGGCTGCGGACTCCCGTCCGAGCCGGCGGATCTTCGTGGCGTCGGCATCGCGGGGATGCGCGAACGCGTGGCGCAGCTCGGGGGTGCATTCGAGCTTGAATCCGCCGAGCCGGGCGTAAAGCTCCGCGTGACCCTCCCGCTAACCACCTCACTATGACCACGCGTATCCTGCTAGTAGATGACCACGAGATCGTTCGCCGCGGCATCCGCTCGCTGCTCGAGCAGCAGCCCGACTTCGAGGTGTGCGCCGAGGCCGCCGATGGGCGCCTCGCGGTCGAACTGGCCGAGCGGCTCCAGCCCGATGTGGTCGTGATGGACCTCGCGCTGCCGGGGCTGAACGGGATCGAAGCGACGCGCCAGATCCGGCGCAGTCTGCGCAAGGTCAAGGTGCTGGCGCTTTCGCTCCACGAGTCGGAGCACTTCGCCGAAGAGGCGCTGGCGGCCGGGGCGCAGGGCTACGTTTTCAAGTCCGATGCCGCGCAGGAAGTCGTCGATGCCGTGAGGGCGTTGCGCGACGGGAAGCAGTATCTCACGCGGCGGCTGGCGAAGTTTGCCGACCGGCTCCCGCTCAAGCGCGGTTTGCGGAAACGGGCGGTGCGCACGGGCGGGATGACACGGCGCGAGATCGAAGTGCTGCAACTCCTCGCCGAAGGGAACACCAACAAGACGACCGGCGAGCGGCTCGGCATCAGCATCAAGACCGTCGAGACGCATCGCGCGCGGCTGATGAAAAAATTGGGGATCAAGTCGCTCGCGGAGCTGGTTCGTTACGCCGTCCGCGAACACATCGTCTCGGAAGCATAGCGCGCGGCTGACTGCGAGGGCCCCGGGAAAATGCAGACACCACCCGATCGCGGAACGGAAGTCCGACCGCGGATCATCCGCTCATCGGGGATGAACGCGGACCGCTTGCGCGCTTACTGTCCTCGCTGCCAGCACGTGCAGTTGTTCAAGCGCATGAGGCCTGAGCATCGGTGGCATCTGATCCTCACGGTGCTCACCGGTGGCTTGTGGTTCGTGAGTTGGATCTCGGCCATCGTCTTTACCTGCTTCCAGCCGTGGCGTTGCCCACGCTGCGACTGGAATCTCCCGCGCGTCGTAGCGCGGAGCGCGCGCTTGACTCGCGCGCCGGGATCGCGCTCGCCCGGCCGCGATCGCAGATCCACCCCCACTGCTTCTTGACCGGTGGAAGTGCGCCGCTAGTCTCCGCGCCCTTGCCCCGATTGAAGCACCACAGACCGACCCACGAGTGCGGCGTATTCGCCGTCTTCGGCCATCCAAACGCCGCAATCCTCACCTACTACGGGCTCTTCGCCCTGCAGCATCGGGGGCAGGAAAGCGCGGGCATCGTCACGGCGGATGGGCCAGGCAGCGAGTTCAAGCGGCACGTCGCCATGGGCCTCGTCGGCAACGTCTTCAACGAGAGCACGCTCGAGCAGCTCAAGGGCATGCGCTCGATCGGCCACGTCCGCTACTCCACCACGGGCTCCAGCACGCTCGTGAACGCGCAACCGCTCCTCGCGAACACCGGTCGCGGCCAGATCGCGATCGGCCACAACGGCAACCTCGTGAACGCCGGCGTGCTGCGCGACGAACTCGAGCGCCGCGGCTCCATCTTCCAGACCACCGTCGATAGCGAAATCATCGTCCACCTTCTCGCCCAGCCGGCGGGAGCGAGCGGCGTGCTCGCGGCGCTGCGCAAAATCCAGGGCGCCTTCTCGCTCGTGATGATGAGCGAGCGCGAGATCATCGGCGTGCGCGATCCGTTCGGCTTTCGCCCGCTCGCGCTCGGCAAGATCGACGGCGCGTGGGTGCTCTCGAGCGAGACGTGTGCGTTCGACCTCATTCATGCCGAGTTCGTCCGCGAGATCGAGCCGGGCGAGGTCGTCATCATCGATGAAAGCGGCGTGCGCTCCGAGTTTCCGTTCCAGCCCGAGCGCCGTGCGTTCTGCATCTTCGAGTATGTTTATTTTGCCCGGCCGGACTCGATCATCGGCGACATCAATGTCGCGCGCGTCCGCACCGAGATGGGCCGCGAACTCGCGCGCCGGCACCCGGTCGAAGCCGACGTCGTGGTGCCCGTGCCCGACTCCGGCAACTACGCCGCGCTCGGATTCGCCGAGGAGCTGAACATCCCCTACAGCCACGCCTTCGTCCGCAACCACTACATCGGCCGCACCTTCCTCCAGCCCTCGCAGCTCATCCGCGACTTCAACGTGCGCGTGAAGCTCAACCTCATCAAGGAAGCCGTGGCCGGGAAGCGCGTCGTCGTCGTCGATGACTCGATCGTCCGCGGCACCACCGCCAAGGCGCGCGTGGTGAACCTGCGCGAAGCCGGCGCGGCGGAAGTCCATATGCGGATCTCCTGCCCGCCGCACCGCCACGCCTGCCACTACGGCATCGACTTCCCCGATCCCGAGAAGCTCCTCGCCAACCAGCTCTCGCACCAAAAAATCTGCGACTACCTCGGTGCCGATTCGCTCGGCTACCTCGACGTGGACGGCATGGTGCGCGCGACCGGCCAGCCGGAGAATTCATTCTGCAAGGCGTGCTTCACGGGGGATTATCCGGTGCCGGTCGATCCGAGCGTGGACAAGTTCATCATGGAGCGCCGCAAGAGCCGCGCGAACCTCATCGCGCCCGAGGACGAGCATCCGGAACTCTTCGACGCCACTCGCTGATTCATGAGCAAATCAAAGAAAGCATACGCTGCCGCGGGCGTGGACGTGGACCTCGGCAACCGCGTGAAGCGCGGCATCCAGGCGCTCGTCAAAGGCACGCACGGTCCCGAAGTGCTCGGCCGCATCGGCGGTTTCGGCGGTCTCTTCCGCCCGAACTTCCGCGGGATGAAAGACCCCGTCCTCGTCTCCAGCGCCGATGGCGTCGGCACGAAGCTCAAGGTCGCCTTTGCCACTGGCCGGCACGACACCGTCGGCCAGGATCTCGTGAACCACTGCATCGACGACATCGCAGTCATCGGCGCGCGCCCGCTCTTCTTCCTCGACTACATCGGCGCGGAAAAACTTGAACCGCACGTCTTCACGCAGCTCCTCAAGGGCTTCGCGAAGGCGTGCAAAGCCGCGAAGTGCGCGATCGTCGGCGGAGAGACCGCGCAGATGCCGGGCATGTATCACCCCGGCGAATACGATCTCGTCGGCACCATCGTCGGCGTCGTCGATCGCCCGAAACTCATCGACGGCTCGAAGATCCGCGCCGGCGACGTGGTGATCGGTCTCGCCTCAAACGGCTTGCACACCAACGGCTACACACTCGCGCGCAAAGTCCTCTTCGAGCAGATGGGCCTCGGCCTCGACGCGAAGCTGCCCGGCGTGAAAGGCACGCTCGCCGACGAGCTGCTCCGCGTGCATCGCAACTACCAGCCGCTCCTCGCCTCGCTGCCCGCGGGTGTCGTGAAAGGCCTCGCCCACATCACCGGTGGCGGCCTCGTGGACAATCTCCCGCGCGTCCTGCCGAAATCGTGCGACGCCGTGATCGACTGCTCTTCCTGGAAAGTCCCCGCCATCTTCGACCACATCGGCCGCGGCGGAAAAGTCGATCGCGCCGAGATGTATCAGGTCTTCAACATGGGCATCGGCATGACCATCGTCGTCGCCGCTAAGGACGCGGCCGCCGTTCAGCGGAAGACGAAAGGCGTCGTCATCGGCGGCATCGTCAAAGGCAGCGGCAGCGTCCGCCTCGTGCTGTAACTCCCATTCGCGACGCGCGTCGCAAATGGTCGGGGCGACAGGATTCGAACCTGCGACCTCCTGGTCCCAAACCAGGCGCTCTACCAACTGAGCTACACCCCGAATTGCGGCACCGCCCCACGGTACCCTATTCACCTAGGCTTTGCCAAGAGCCCCGCTCTCACGCATACTTTTCATATGAAGATGTTCGTAGATGCGCGCATGATGGGTGCAAGGCATACGCGCGGCATTGGGCGCGTCATTTCAGAGATATTGCCGCGTCTTATCACGCGTTTTTCTTCGTGTACGTGGTCTGTGCTTGTACGGTGGGAGGATCAGGTGGATGAGGTGCGTTCGTGGGGCTTCGGTGAGCGCGTAGAGATATGGGTGAAGGATCTTCCATGGTACGGCGTTCGCGAGCAGATCACGCTTCCACGCCTCATACGCGCATCACGAGCAGATCGCGCGTTCTTCTTTCATTGGAACGTTCCGTGGGCGTGTCCCGTTCCGTATGCGTTCTTTTTGCATGACCTCCTTCTTCTCCATCAGCCGAAGAGCGCTCATGCGAGCTTACGGCATCCCCTCGTGCGATGGATCAAGCGAGAAGGACAGGCGAAGCTTCTCGAACGCGCTTGCGTGAAAGCGACGTGCATCGCGACGCCGACGGAATGGGTAAGACGTGATGCGGAAGAGCTGTTCCCGCAGGTAAAGGGAAAGATCGGGGTGGTGGGGGAGGGGGTGACGTGGCAACCCCCTCATTCCCCCT
>VFJQ01000032.1 GCA_009885995.1 Verrucomicrobiota bacterium | reverse complement strand
CGCATGGCCTCGGCGGCGGCGCTGAAGAAGTGCGCGCGGTTTTCAAAGCGCTGGTCGCCGAGCCGCAGCCACGCCTCGTGAACGAGCGCGGTCGGCTGGAGCGTGTGGCCGGGCTGCTCGCGGGCCATCTTCGCCCGGGCGAGCTGGCGCAGCTCCGCATAGACCTGCGCGAGCAGCGCGCCGGCGGCGTCGGACTCGCCGCGTCGGATGGCGTCGAGGAGGAGCGTGAGGTCGGCCATGGGTGCGGGAGCTTGCGCGGGTCGGAGCCGGTGGCGAAGCAAATGTGTCGCCCGAGGTTAAGTCTGCCGATCGAAGCTCCGCTCAGGAGAGTCGGGAAGCCTTTTCCGGTGAGCCGGAAGGCACAAGGGAAAGTCGGGAACGCTTTTCCGGTGAGCCGGAAGGCGCAGGGGAGAGTGGGGAACGTGTTTCCGGTGAGCCGGAAGGCACAGGGGAGAGTGGGGAACACGTTTCCGGTGAGCCGAAAGGCACAGGGGAAAGTGGGGAACACGTTTCCGGTGAGCCGAAAGGCACGGGGGAGAGTGGGGAGCGTGTTTCCAGTGAGCCGGAAGGCGCAGGGGAGAGTAGGGAGCGTGTTTCCGGTGAGCCGGAAGGCGCAGGGGAAAGTGGGGAACTGTTTTCCGGTGAGCGGAAATGCGTTCCCGAGTGAGCGGAAACACGCTCCGCCAAAGTGATGTCAGGCTTCGCGCGACATCTTCGCGGCGGCGAACCGGCGCAGTTCGGAATAGACGAGCACGAGCAATTGGTCGGCGGCCACCGGGTCGCCTTCATAGAGCGTGTCGAGGAGATGGTTGATGTCGCTCATCAATTATTTCTCGGCGGGCTGCTCCTCCTTCCGCCACGCTTCCACTTCTTCGGGCGAAGCCGCCATCCACACCTTGGCCGTCTTGTTCCCGCCGCCCGTAACAATTCGCCGACCATCGGGGGAAAAGGCAACCGAACAGACATGATCGTTGTGTGCCCTGAGAGTGAGCAGTTCGCGGCCATTCTCCGCGTCCCAGACCTTGACCGTCTCGTCCCGGCTTCCCGTGAGAATCCGTCGACCATCGGGGGAGAAGGCAACCGAGTTGATCCAGTTATTATGCCCCTTGAGGGTGAGCAGTTCGTGGCCTGTCTCCGCGTCCCACACCTTGGCGGTTTTGTCGTCGCTGCCCGTGAGAATGCGCCGTCCATCGGGGGAAAAGGCCGCCGAATTGACCGAGCCTTCGAACTTTTTCAGGGTGAGCAATTCGCGGCCCGTCGCCGCGTCCCATAACTTGGCCGTCTTGTCATCGCTGCCCGTGAGAATGCGCCGGCCATCGGGGGAGAAGGAAACCGACCATACCCAGTCTCTATGCCCCTTGAGGGAGAGTAATTCGCGGCCATTTTCTGCGTCCCAGACTGTCGCAGTATTGTCCTCGCTTCCCTTGCGGTCCCCGCTGCCCGTGACGATCTGCCTTCCGTCAGCGGAAAAGGCAACTGATATGACCAACTCTGCGTGCCCCTTGAGGGTGAGAAGTTCGTGGCCATTATCTGCGTCCCAAACCTTGGCGGTCTTGTTCCCACTGCACATGACGATCCGCCGGCCATCAGGCGAGAACGCTGCCGAAACGATCGCACGTTCGAGTCTCGGGTCTTTGTGTCCCTTGAGAGTGAGCAATTCGTGGGCATTCTCCGCATCCCAGACCTTGGCGGTTATGTCCGGGCTACCCGTGACGATCCTCCGACTGTCGGAAGAAAAGGCAGCCGACACGACATGATCAGTATGTCCCTTGAGGATGAGCAGTTCGTGGTCATTCTCGGCATCCCAAAATTTCGCAGTTTTGTCGGCGCTTCCCGTGACGATCTTCCGACCGTCCGGAGTGAACGCTACCAACCAGACGTAACCGGTGTGCCCCTTGAGAGCGCGCAGTTCGCGCCCCGTCTCTGCATCCCAGACCTTGGCCGTTTTGTCGGCGCTTCCCGTGACGATCTGGCGACCATCAGGGGAAAAGGCCACTGACATGACCCATTCTGCATGCCCTTTGAGGGTGAGCAGTTCAAGACCCGTCTCTGCGTCCCACAACTTCGCTGTTTTGTCCTCGCCGCCTGTGGCAATCCGCCGACCATCGGGAGAAAAAGCGACCGGACCGACCCATCCATTGTGCCCCTTCAGGATGATCAGTTCGTGCCCAGTCTCTGCATCCCACAGTCTGGCTGTTTTATCACCGCTCCCCGTGAGAACCCTCCGGCCATCGGGGGAAAACACAACCGAAGCCACCCCGTCTGTATGGCCCTTAAGGTTGAGCAGTTCGCGGCCCGCCCCCGCATCCCAAAGCTTGGCTGTTTTGTCCATGCTTCCCGTGACAATCCGCTGACCATCCGGGGAAAAGGCCACTGACGAGACTTGTTCTGAGTGCGCCTTGAAGCTGAGCAGTTCGCGGCCATTCTCCGCGTCCCAGACCTTTGCAGTTCCGTCCGCGCTGCCGGTGACGATCCGTCGGCCATCGGGAGCGAAAGCAGCCGGGGTGGCGGGTTCTATCTGCACTTTGAGGGTGAACAGTTCGCGGCCCGTCTCCGCGTCCCACACGTTGACGGTTTTGTCAGCGTTGGCCGTGACAATCCGCCGGCCATCGGGGGAAAGGAGCCAACCACCGAATGAATTCTCATGTCCCCGCAGAGTTCGTAATTCCAGATGAGTCTGTCGCTGCCAGTAATACCATTCGAAACCCCGATGGGGATAAGCGCGGGTCTCTTCGAGGATCCCCCGTAATCGGCTGAGATTCCCTTCCTCCCAGGCCCCTTGTGCGAGGTTCATGCTGGCAACGTAAAGATTGCGCAGATTGCGCTCTGTCTCCCCCCGCGCCGTCTCTGCTAATTGGCGCTGCTCTTTTGCCTCCTGCTCAGCCGTGCGCGCACGGTTGCGTTCGGTCACCGCCTTGATGCTTTCCTCCGCCGCAGCATGCTCAGCGCGCGTGGCGCGCACCGCCTGCCAAGTGCTGACGGTAATCCCAGCGATCAAGGCAAGCACCACGGCACTGGCGGCGGCGAAGGCGCGCTTGTGCCGGCGCACGAGCTTCTGCAGCAGGTAGGCTGCGCTCGGCGGACAGGCGACGACCGGTTCGCTCGCGAGGTGGCGCTGGATGTCCTCGGCGAAGGCGTTCGCCGTGTCGTAGCGGCGCGTGCGGTCTTTCTCGATCGCCTTCATCACGATCCAATCGAGGTCGCCACGCAACAGGCCGAGCAGCTTCGCGCTGTCGCTCTGGCGGTGCTGCGCGACGGCGGTCATCGCGTCGGCGGCCATCGTGCTCAGCGCGGTCGAGGGGCGCGGCGGCTCCTGTTCGCGGATGACACGGCGGATTTCGTCGAGGCCGCGCTTCATCAGCTCCGCGGGATCGAACGGCGTGCGGCCTGTGAGCAGTTCGTAGAGCAGCACGCCGAGTGCGTAGATGTCGGTGCGCGTGTCGATGTCCAACCCGCTCATCTCCGCCTGCTCGGGCGACATGTAGAGCGGCGTGCCGATCATCTGCTCGAACTCCGTGAAGAGCGTGAGATCGGTGAGCCGTTGCTGCGTGGCCTTGGCGATCCCGAAGTCGATGACCTTCGGCACCGGCACGCCGTCGTGCAGGGTGACGAGGATGTTCGACGGCTTGATGTCGCGATGGATGATCCCTTTCTGATGCGCGTGCTGGACCGCGTGGCAGACGGCGATGAAGAGCTGGAGCCGGTCCGCGGTCGGGAGATTAGCCTGGTCGCAGTAGTCGGTGATGCGGATGCCGCGCACCAATTCCATGACGAAGAAGGGCCGGCCCGTGGGCGTCGCGCCGGCATCGAAGACCTTCGCGATGTTCGGGTGATCCATCATCGCGAGCGCCTGCCGCTCCTGCTCGTGGCGCGCGATGAACTCCTTGGTATCCATGCCGAGCTTGATGACCTTTAGCGCCACGCGCCGCCGCACCGGTTGCTCCTGCTCGGCCATCCACACGGTGCCGCAGCCGCCTTCGCCGATCTGCTGGAGCAGCTTGTAAGGCCCGATGCGGTCGCCGGCTTGCTCGGGTTTGGGCCGCGCCAGCCCGCGCGCGAGCTCCGGCGCGAGCAGCGCGGTCTCGGGCATGAAATCCCCCGCCGCCTCGTGCGCGGCGAGCACTTGAAGCACGTGACTCTGGAGCTCCGCGTCGTCGCGGCAGACTTCGGCGAGGTAGGCGGCGCGTTCGGCGCGTGGGAGTGCGAGCGCGGCGTGGAAGGCCTCATCGGCGCGATTGGTCGGTGTGGTCTTGAATCCCGACGGTTCCGATGGAGGCGGAGGAGGCATGGGCGTGTTCATTTCACCTGCTCATGCGAGATCGGGCGAGGAAAAGGATCATCGGGTTTCGCGGGTGGTGCGTATTGCGTCGCCGGGCAATCGGGGATAACTCGGCAACCCGATGGACAAGGACCTGTCGAAGATCACCGATTCGATCCTCCGCAGCTACGAAAGTTGCGGTGGGATCAATCACGTCGATGGCGCGAACCTGCCCTCGAAGCGCGCGCTCGCGTCGATCTGCGAAGACCTGCTCCAGCTCTTGTTTCCCGGCTTTCACGACCAGGAGCCGATCCGCTCGGTGCATCTGCCGCGCGTCACGAGCTACCGCGTCACCGCGATCGCCGACCGGCTGCGCGAGGAGATCGCGAAGAGCCTGCGGCTGCGCGAACCCGGCTGCCCCGAGACGAAGGCGGAGCGCGTGTTGTTCGATTTCCTCGAGCGGCTTCCCGAAGTGCGCGAACTGCTGACGACGGATGTGCAGGCTGCCTTCGAGGGTGATCCCGCGGCGAACAACACCGACGAGATCATCCTCGCCTACCCGTATCTCGAAGCCGTCGCCATCCAGCGTGCGGCGCATGTGCTCTACGATCTCGGCGTGCCGATCGTGCCGCGCATCATGACCGAGTGGGCGCACTCGCGCACGGGCATCGACATCCATCCCGGCGCGAAAATCGGGCGCAGCTTTTTCATCGATCACGGCACGGGCGTCGTCATCGGGGAGACGAGCGTGATCGGCGAACGCGTGAAGCTTTACCAAGGCGTAGCGCTCATCGCGCGCTCTCTCGCCGGCGGCCAGGCGCTGCGCGGCGTGAAGCGGCACCCCACGATCGAGGACCGCGTCACCATCTACTCGGGCACCACGGTCATGGGCGGCGACACCGTGATCGGCGCGGGCTCGACGATCGGCGCGAGCGTCTTTGTCACGCGCAGCATCCCGGCGCGCTCGCTCGTTTTCTACGAGGAGAAGCAACTCCAGATCCTCGACAAGGACAAGCGCGGGCAGGTGGTCGTGGACGACTGGATGATCTAGCCGCGATGAGCGACGACGCCTTCCTCGCGCCTCGCAGTGCCACGCGATTTTGCGCCGCGTTTCTCGCCGCGCTGGCGGCGGTCGTTGCGTATTCGCTGCTCGATCATCCGAAGGCGGCTGCGGTCGAGAAGTTCGAGCAGACCACCGCCGCCGGAGACACGGCCTACTACGTGGTGCCGACTCCGGCGCTCGCCGTCCCCGAGCCGGTGCTGCGCTGGCAGGACCACGCGTGGGCGCCGGCGAGCGACGAGAAGGTGAAGATCGACGACCCGGACATGCAGCGCGTCGCGACGGACGAAGCGTCCGCGCTCACCGTTTACCAGCCGCGCGGCAAGGCGCCCGGCACCTACTTCATCAAGCTCGCCGTGGGCGAATACCTGCGCATCGAGCCGCGCTGAGCCGTCAGTGCCGGAGCACGCGGGCCAGGAAATCGCGGCACTGCGCGCTCGCGGCGGCGGTGAAGATCTGCTCGGGCGAGCCGTGCTCGACGATGCGTCCTTCTGCGAGGAAGGCGATGCGATCGGCGACGTGCCGCGCGAAGCCCATCTCGTGCGTCACGAGCACGAAGTCGCGAGCCTCGGATTTGAGTTCCTCGATCACATCGAGCACCTCGGCGGTCATCTCGGGATCAAGCGCGCTGGTCGGTTCGTCGAAGAGAAGCACGCGCGGCTTGATGGCGATGGCGCGGGCGATGGCGACGCGCTGCTTCTGCCCGCCGCTCAGCTCGGCGGGGCGCTTGTGCGCGTGATCGGCGAGGCGGAAGCGATCGAGCGTGGCCAGCGCGAGCGCGCGGGCTTCCGCCTCGGCGAGGCCATGCACGCGGACGAGCGGGAGCAGCAGATTATCGAGGGCGTTGAGGTGCGGGAAGAGGTTGAAGGCTTGGAAGACCACGCCGAGCCGGCTGCGATGTTCGCGCGTGCATTCGACGCGCTCGCCATCGAGCAGCACGTGGCCCGCGTCCGCCGTCTCCAGCCCCGCGATGATGCGCAGCAGCGTGGACTTCCCCCCGCCGCTCGGACCGATGAGCGCGAGCGTGCGCAGCTCGCCGAAGTCGGCGGTGATGCCATCGATGACGCGGTGCGCGCCGAAGGATTTGGTGAGGCCGGAGAGCGCGAGCCTCATGTCTGGAAGTGCGCGCGTTTTTCCAGCCAGCGGCTCCACAGCGAGATCGGCAGCGTGAGCACGAGGTAGCCGAGCGCGAGCGGCACGTAGCTCTCCAGCGTGCTGAAGCTGAACGATGCAACCTGCTGCGCGTTTTGCGTGAGCTCTTCGACGCCGATGATCGAGAGCAGCGACGAGTCCTTGATGAGCGAGGCGAACTGCCCCGCCAGCGCGGGTAGCGTGTGCCGCAGTGCTTGCGGGTAGATGACGAAGCGATACGTCTGCGCAGTCGTGAGGCCGATGGCGCGGGCGCTTTCGAGCTGCGATGCGCCTACGCTTTCGATCCCGCCGCGGATGATCTCACTGAGGTAGGCGCCGGCGAAGTTCGAGAGGATGAGCAAGCTCGCGAGCGTGCGGCTTTCCAGCCCCGCGAGGTGAAAGACGCCGTAGTAGAGGATGAGGATCTGCGTGAGGAGTGGCGTGCCGCGGACCAGCTCGACATGCACCGTGCAGAGCGCCCGCAGCGGCACCCACGCCGCGCGTCTTCCGAAAGCCAGCAGCAACCCAATGAGTGTGCTCGTCACCAGCGCCTTTGAGGCCAGCCAGAGCGTGCCGAGCCAGCCGCCCCAAAACAGCCGCCAGTAACCCGCGACCGATTCCCAGCCCGCCTGCGTCGTGAGCCGCCAGAGCGCGGCATAGACGATGAAGCCGATCAGCAGCGCCGCACCGGCGACGCCGGCCTTCACAACAGCTCGACGATCTCCGCCGCGCGCTTGTGGATCTCCTTCACCTCATCGGGCGTCGGCGCCTCGTCGCCTTCCTTGCCCGTCGCGATTTGGATCGCCTTGAGGTTCTTTTCGATCGCTTGAAAAACGGCGTCCGCCTTGAGCGCCGGGTCGAGCGTGCTAATGCGGTCGAGGAAGTAATCCACCGCCTCGGGCTGCACGAGGATCTTCGCGTGCTCGGGGGTGTAGTCGCCCTCGACGAGAAAGCTCACGGCTTCCAAACCGCGGAACCAACCGCCGAGGCTGACAAGGTGCGCGATCTCCTCGTCTTTGAGCGCCATCATGCCAGCTTCCATGTCGGCCTGGGATTTCACGAGTTCCTTGCGCAGGTCGAGCCAGTTTTCTTTTGCCGCTTTTTCGAGCAGGCTCTTACTGTGCTTGGTGATGTGGTCGGCGACGCCGAGCGCCTTCGCGTAGCGCACAAGCGCGCGCGCCGGCCCCTCGATGCGCGACGGCTTCTCGGCGATGATCGCGAGCAAGCCGTCGGCGATGATGCGCCCGCTGCGCATGGCGATCTTCGCGCGGGTATCCGGCATGTCCGGCGGCACATCGCGCCAGAGCTTCTCGATCGGGATCGGGCGCAGTTGCATCAGCTCCGCGAGCAAGTGCTCGATCGACGGCGCGGTGAACCCGTTGATGCCCAGTTCCTCCCGGATCTGGTCGATGTCGGCTTCTTCATTTGCCGGCGCAGCCTTCTTCTTTTCGTCTTCGGCGAAAGCAGCAGAGGGCAGTGTGAATGCAACGATGGCGGCGAGCAGCCAGCGCGTGACGAGATCCATGGGGGGCTCTTCTCTCTGATGTCGGAGCGTTTTGCAGCATGAAAATCGAGGATTTATGCCTCCGCATCGCGCTGCCCTAGTCTACGGAGCGGGTGGAATTCCCCCTTGACCCCCTTCCACCCCCCGGCATCATCCGCCGCTCTGCTCGCGCCACCACGCGGCGCCACCAACCAATCTATGCAAGGAAGTCTGGGCACAACCATCTGGACCATCTGTTACTTCACTGTCCTCGTCGGCCTATCTCTCTACGGCTTGCATCGTTACGTGATCATATGGCTCTTCTTCAAAAACCGGCACCGGATGCCGAAACCGTCGGCACAGTTCACCGCTCTTCCCCGGGTCACCGTGCAACTGCCGATCTACAACGAGCTCTACGTCATCGAGCGGTTGCTGAAGTCGGTCGCCGCGCTGGACTACCCGCGCGAGCTTCTGCAAGTGCAGGTGCTCGATGACTCGACCGACGAGACGACCGAGTTGGCCGCGAAAAACGTCGCCGAACTCAAGGCGGCCGGACTCGACATCGAGCTCATCCACCGGACGGACCGGACGGGCTTCAAGGCCGGCGCGCTCGAGAACGGCCTGCTCACCTGCACGGGCGAGTTCATCCTAATCCTCGACGCCGACTTCGTCCCGAACCGGGACATGCTGCAGAAGACCATCCACTACTTCACCGATGCGAAGATCGGGATGATCCAGACGCGCTGGGGCCACCTCAATCGCACGTTCAGCCTCCTCACTCGCATCCAGGCGATGTTCCTCGACGGCCATCTCCTGCTCGAGCAGACCGCCCGCAGCCGCGCCGGGCGGTTCTTCAATTTCAACGGCACCGCCGGCCTGTGGCGCCGCACGTGCATCGCCGACGCCGGCGGCTGGCAGCACGACACGCTGACCGAAGACCTCGACCTCAGCTACCGCGCGCAGCTCAAGGGCTGGCGCTTCGTCTTCCTCGCCGACCTCGTCACGCCCGCCGAACTGCCCGTGGACATGAATGGCTTCAAGTCGCAGCAGCACCGCTGGACGAAGGGCTCCATCCAGACCTGCCTCAAGTTGCTGCCCCAAGTTTGGCGCGCCGAGCTGCCGCTGCTCGTAAAGCTCGAAGCGACCGCCCACCTCACGTCGAACTACGCCTACCTGCTGCTTTTCTTTCTGTGTGTGCTCATGCACCCGACGACCGGCGACGTGCCCACCTTGTGGCGCACGCTGCTCATCGATATCCCGATCTTCCTCTCCGCGTCGATGCCCGCGGCCGTCTTCTACCTCTGCTGCCAGCGCGAGTTGTATCCGCGCTCGTGGTGGAAGGAGATCCTCTATCTCCCGGCGCTCCTCGCACTCGGCATCGGCCTCGCGGTGAACAACGCCCGCGCCGTGATCGAGGCCATGCTCGGCATGGAGAGCGAGTTCACCCGCACCGCCAAATACGGAATCCAAAACCGCTCGCAGAGCTGGCGCCGGGCGAAGTATTCGCCGCTCAAGAGTATCGCGCCTTTCGTCGAACTCGCGTTCGCCGCGTATTTCACACGCTACCTCTTTTACTCCATCGCGAACCACCAGTGGCTCGCGGTTCCTTTCCTCACACTCTTCGCCGCTGGCTTCGCCTACGTGGGCCTGTGCTCGATCGCGCAGTGGTTCCCGCAGATGAAGATGCCCGGTCGCGACACTGGCGAGGCGCTGGCCGCGTAGGTCGGCAGCCGCGGCTACACCAGCCGCAAGTTCGGATCGATATCCGTCGTCATCGGCGAGAGTTCGCCGCGCTCCAGTTTCATCGCCGCGACGAAACCGATCATCGCCGCATTGTCCGTCGTCAGCCGTGGCTCGGCAAAAAGGCACTCGAGCCCGAGCACCGCGGTCTCCGCCGTGAAACGCTCGCGAAGCCGCGTGTTGCAGCTCACTCCACCGCTGATGGCGATGCACTCGAGCCCCGTGTCTGCGACGGCCTTCACCGTCTTCGACACCAGCACGTCCACGACGGCTTCCTGAAATGACGCGCACAGATCCTCGACGCGATACTCCTTCAGCTTTGGAAGGAGGTAACGCACCGACGTCTTCAGCCCGCTGAAGCTGAAGCTGAAATCCCCGGACTCCAGCATGCTGCGCGGGAAGTCGTAGCGCGCCGGGTCGCCGTCGGCCGCGAGCCGGTTCACGTGCGGCCCGCCCGGATACGGCAGGCCGAGCAGCTTACCCACCTTGTCGAAGGCCTCGCCCGCCGCGTCATCGACGGTTCCGCCGATCGGGCGGTAGCGGCCGATGCCCTCGATGTTCACGAGCAGCGTGTGGCCGCCACTCACGACGAGCCCGACCGCCGGTTTCACGAAGTCGTCGTAGAACGGCGAGAGCAGATGACCTTCGAGGTGATTGACCGCGATGAACGGCCGGCCTGATGCCAGCGCGAGCCCTTTCGCCACCGAAGTGCCGATCATCAGCGACGTCGCCAGCCCCGGACCGCGCGTCGCGGCAAAGGCGTCCACCTCGCGAATGCTCAGCCCGGCATTCGCCAGCGCTCGATCGATCAACGGACGGATTTTGCGCAGGTGATCGCGCGCCGCGACCTCCGGCACCACTCCGCCCGTGAGGGCGTGCAGATTGATCTGCGACGCGACTTCGGTCGTGAGGATATGGCGCCCGCGCAGGATCGCGACGGCGGTCTCGTCGCACGAAGTCTCGATCGCCAAAGTAATCTTGGTTTCCATGAACTCAGTTTGCCGCGGCGGGCTTCTTCGTGCCGGCGCTGCGGTCGGCGTAAATCATCACGCCCTTGAGCGCATCGACGGCGCGTTCGAGCTGCGTGTCGTGGAAGCCGCTGAGGTTGCGCTTCATCTCGTCGTCGGGCACGTCTTCGCGCCGCGCATACATGAGCTGGCGCTCCTGCTCGGGTGTCATCGTCGCGCGGATCGTCGGCGCGACGCCATGTTCGTGGATCACGTTCTTGCTCGGGGTGAAATACTTCGCCGTGGTCAGGCGCAGCGCGGTCCCATCCTGGAGCTGGATCACGCTCTGCACGCTGCCTTTTCCGAAGGTCGTCTCGCCCACGAGGATCGCGCGGTTGTAGTCCTTCAGCGCGCCGGCCACGATCTCGCTGCCGCTCGCGCTGCCGGGATTGATGAGGACCGCCATCGGGAACTTGGCCCGCGGTTTGAGCGTGCCGGGCACGCGGTAGATCTTGTCCTGCGAAGGCACGCGCCCCTCGGTCGAGACGACGAGTTTGCCCGGCTCGAGGAAGAGGCCAGAGACCTCCACCGCCGAGTTGAGCAACCCGCCGGGGTTGTAGCGCAGGTCGAGGATGAAGGCCTGCATGCCCTGCTTCTCGAGCTCGTCGAGTTTCTTTGCGAGCTCCTCGCCGGTCGGCACGTTGAACTGCGTGACGCGCGCATAGCCGATCTTGAAGCTGCCCGCTTGCTCCGCGCTGAGGAGCTTTGCGTCCTTCACGCTCGGCACTTTCACGATTTCGCGGACCATCGTGTAGTCCTTATACTCCTTCGTCGTGGGCCGATAGATCGTCAGCGTCACCTTCTGTCCCGGCTCGCCGCGCAGCTTGTTGATCACGTCGTTGAGCGACTGCTTTTCGGTCGGCGCTCCGTCGATCTTGATGATCACGTCGCCCGGCATCAGCCCAGCCCGGAAGCCCGGCGTGCCTTCCATCGGCGAGACGATGATGAGCTTGTCGTCGCGCTCCGTCACCACCACGCCGAGTCCGCCGAAGCGCGAATTCGTGTCGTCCTGCATGCCCTTGAAGTCGTCCGGCTCCATGAACTGCGAGTGCGGGTCGAGCGACTCGAGCATCCCGCGGAGCGCCGCGTGTGTGAGCATTTCGTAGCTCACTTTCTTGTCGTCCACGTAGTCCTGCCGGATGAGCTGGAGCGCCCGCGCGAGCACGGCGATCTGCGAGTATCCGTCGTCCGTTTTCTTCGCCGACGCCGGCTGCACCTCCTGCGCGAGGAGGGAGGAGGCGAGGGCCGGAACGAGGAGCGGGATCAGCAGCCGCGGTTTCATGCCGCCGAGGCTAGCACGCAGCTTTGCCTTGTCCAACTGGCCCGCACGCGCTCATCGTCCAGGCATGGTCGTCCCTCAGACCGAGATCATCATCAGCAAGGACGGCGTCGAATTGCTCCGCAAGACGATGCCGCCAGGCGAATACGTAATCGGGCGAAACCCCGAGTGCGAACTGCGCGTGCCGGGGGAACTCGTCTCCCGCCAGCACGCGCGGCTGACGATCAACTACCACGACGCCGGCATCGAGGATCTCGGCTCGAGCAACGGCACCTTCGTCGCAGGGCGCAAGATCGACGCCTACACGAATCTCTTCCCCAACCAGCCCATCCTCCTCGCCAGCGTGACGCTCGAGCTGCGCCGGCTCAAGGACGACACCCCCGACGATGCGCTCTCGCCCCACAGCGAGACCGTCCGCAAGCACCTGCCGCCGCACCTTCTCGGCGAGAAAAAATATACGGTCGGCTCACTGATCGCGCAGGGCGGCATGGGCGCGATCCTCGAAGGCGAAGAGAACGTGCTCCGGCGCAAAGTCGCGATGAAGCGGATGCTCAGCACCGGCGAAGCGGACAACGTGATGCGCTTCATCGAGGAAGCGCAGATCACCGCGCAGCTCGATCACCCGAACATCGTCCCCGTCTATGAGCTCGCGGTCGATGACTACGAGCAGGTCTATTACACGATGAAGCTCGTGCGCGGCATCACCCTCCACAAGGTGCTCGGCCTCATCCATCAGGGCGTCGATGAGACGGTGAAGAAATACCCCCTCACCGCGCTGCTCGGCATTTTCCAAAAGGTCTGCGACGCCCTCGCCTACGCGCACAGCAAGGGCGTGCTCCACCGCGACCTCAAGCCCGAGAACATCATGCTCGGCGAATACGGCGAAGTGATGGTCATGGACTGGGGCCTCGCCCGCGCGTCCGGCCGCAAGCAGGGCAGCGGTCCGCAACGAACGCTGGTCCGCAGCGCGCGGCAGGAGCAGGGGCAGATGACGATGGTCGGCATGGTCTTCGGCACGCCGCACTACATGGCGCCCGAACAAGCCCGCGGACAGAGCGACCAATACGACGCGCGCACCGATATCTACGCGCTCGGTGCGATCCTCTACCAAATCCTCACCCTCGAACCGCCGATCAAAGGCGACGACGTCGGCCAGGTGCTCATGAGCGTCGCGAGCGGAAACGTGGCCCCGGCGCTCATCGCCGGACAAGGCCCGAAGGATGCACCAACCGACCGCACCTACCCGCATCTCCCCGGCGGAAAAATCCCGCCCGCCCTCGCCGCGATCACCCGCAAGGCGATGGCGCTCGAGATGAATGACCGCTACGCCAGCGTGCAGGAACTCCAGGCCGACATCGAAGCCTTCCAAGGCGGCCTCACCGCGCCCGCGAAAATCACGACGGGCGGCCCGGCGTCCAAGGCTCTGCTCGCCATCATTGCCGCGCTCGCCGTGCTCGTCGTCGTCCTCGCGGTGCTACTGGTGAAGGCGAAGGGGTAGCCCGTGGCTGCTCACGAAATCGTCGTCTCCGTTGCGGGCACCGAGTGTGCGCGCTACGTGGTCGAGCGGGGCGAATACCTCATCGGGCGCAATTCCGAGTGCGGCTTGCGCGTTGAGGCGGACCTCGTCTCGCGCACGCATGCGCGGCTGACACTCGATGAGTCCGGGCTGCTACTCGAAGACCTGGCAGCTCGAACGGCACGCGCGTCGATGGCGCGCCGGTGACGAAGGCGACGCGCGTCTTCCCGCACCAGCGCATCGAGATCGGCGCGGCGACGCTTGAGTTCCACACGGTGCAGGCCGTCGCGCAGGGCAAATACGAAATCGGCAAAGTCGTCGCGCAGGGCGGCATGGGCGCGATCCTCGACGTGCGCGATGCGGCCATCGCGCGTTCGGTGGCGATGAAGGTGATGCTCGCCGACAGCACGCCCGAGGACGCCGCGCGCTTTGTGCAGGAGGCGAAGATCACCGGACAGCTCGAGCATCCGAACATCGTGCCCGTGCACGAACTCGCGAACGACGAGCGCGGGCAGCCTTACTACACGATGAAGTTCGTGCGCGGCATCACGCTGAAAAAGGTGCTGGAGCTGATGGCCGCGGGCGCGGAGGCGACGCTGGCGAAGTATCCGCTCGGGACGTTGCTCACCATTTTCCAAAAGGTCTGCGACGCGGTCGCCTTCGCGCACAACAAGAGCGTGATCCATCGCGACCTGAAGCCGGAGAACATCATGCTCGGCGACTTCGGCGAGGTGCTCGTGATGGATTGGGGGCTCGCGAAAGTGCTCGGCGCGGGCGAGTCGTCCAGTCCGGTGCGTGCGGCGCAGCGCGTGGAGGCGAACGCCGGCAGCACTCTGGCCGGCTCGATCATGGGCACGCCGCAATATATGAGCCCCGAACAAGCGCGTGGCGAGATCGACGAACTCGACGCACGCACCGACATCTACGCGCTCGGCGCAATCCTCTACCACCTGCTCGCGCTGCGCCCGTCGGTGAGCGGGGATGATGCGTGGGCGATCGTGGGCAAGGTCGCGCGTGGTGAAGTGGACGCGTTGTGTAGCGTCGGCTCTCCGAGCCGAAAACCTGCGCTCAGAGAGCGCACGCTTCACCTCCCCGGCGGCCGCATCCCCAATTCGCTCGCCGCCGTCGTGCGCAAGGCGATGGCGCTCGATCCCGCGGCCCGCTACCGCAGCGTTGAGGACTTGCAGGCCGACATCCTCGCCTACCAAAGCGGCTTCGCCACCAGCGCGGAGAAGGCTGGCGCTTGGAAGCAGTTCACGCTTTTCGTCCGCCGGCACAAGGCCGCGTCCATCGGCGTCGCGGCGGTGCTTGTGCTCAGCGTTGGTTTCACGGCGAAGGTCATCACCGAGGGCCGCCGCGCCGAGCGGGCGCTGGCAAACTTGAGCAAGACCGCGCCGACGCTCATTGCCGAGGGGCGCAAGCTGATCGATGCGCAGAAGTTCGACGACGCGCTGGTGAAAATCCGCTTCGCCGTGGAGATCGATCCGCGCAACGCCGGCTACCGCCTGCTCCTCGCGCAACTCCAGCAGGCGCGGCTCGAACTGCGCGAGGCGGCGGACGAATTCCGCCGCGTGCTCGCCCTCGGCCCGGACGACTCCGCGCAGGCGAACCTCGCGCTCTGCGAGAAGCTGCTCCACGATTATCAGAATGCCGACGCCCTCGACCGCGCCGCGTTTCAACTGCTCTACCAGCAGATGGAAAAGGAACGCCGCTCGACGCAGGCCGCGCCCATCGCGCTCAAGCTCGGCCGCTCGCGCGAAGCCGCCGAGGCGCTGCTTCAGTCCCGCATCGCCGTGTGGCAGCAGATTCCCGGCTGGGACAAAAAAATTCCGGGGCTTCCCAATCGCGTGGCGTGGTTCGCCAACGGCACGTTGTTCATCGCGTTGAAGTCGATGCTCATCGACGATCTTTCCTCGCTCATCGGACTGCCCATTTCGAACCTGAGCCTCGACGGCACACGTGTCACCGATCTGCGCCCCTTGCAGGGGATGCGTCTGCGTGAAATCAGCTTACTCGCTTTGGACAAGCTCACCGATCTCTCGCCGCTCAAAGGCATGCCCTTGGAATCATTTACCGCGGGCAGTCCCAAAGCAGAACTGAGCGATCTCTCGCCGCTTGCGGGCATGAAGCTGAAGCACTTCTCGTCGAGCGGTAAAAACCTGCGCGATCTCTCGCTGCTCAAAGGGATGCCGCTGGAGAGCCTGAGCGCCAACGACTCGGCGGTCCAGAATCTGAATGACGTCGCCGGTGCACCGATTACCGACTTGCGAATGCCTGGCTGCCGCGTGCTGACGGACATATCCGCAGTGCGAACAATGCCGCTGAAATACGCGATTTTCAGCTCGTGCGATGCGCTGCTGGATTTCACGCCGCTGCTCGACTGCCCGGCGCTGACAAAGATCGATCTGCCACGCGAGACGAGGGAAATCGAAGTCCTGCGCAAGCATCCGGGCCTGCGCACGATCGGCTACGACTTCCGCAAGGAAACGCCCGCCGCCGAGTTCTGGGCCGAGTTCGACACAATCTGGAACCAGAAAGCCGACGATGCAGACACGCGCGCGAAAATCCGCGCTGCACTCAGCGCCGCCGGTCTGCCTGAGGAGGTCAACAAGGGCGTCAAGCGTCTCGATGATGGCACCTACTCGATCGAGTTCGGACGCCCCGAATTGCGTGACTCCTTCAAGAAAAGCCCGGACCTGCGCGGCTTGCCGATCAGCGAGATCGGATTGGGCTATTGCAAAGTAACCGACCTCACCCCGCTGGTGGGACTCTCCCTGCGCAAACTCAGATTGAATGGCTCAGCTCCCGACCAAGGCCCCGATCTAGAACCGCTACGCCAGTGCCCGCAGCTCGAAGAGTTGAACCTTGCAGTATCACGCCGCCGCGATCTCTCCGCGCTCGCCGGGTTGAAGCTACGCGTGCTGAACATCAACAGCACGCCCGTCGCCAATCTCTCCGCGCTTGCCGGCATGCCGCTGCGCAGTTTGAGCATGAGAGGCACCGACGTCACAGATCTCTCCCCGCTCACCGGGATGCCGCTTCGCGAGCTGGATTTCTACCAGACCAAAGTCACCGACATCCGCCCGGTGCTTTCCTGCCCCGAACTCGAAAGCCTCACCCTTTCCGACAAAGTGACCAACGTCGGCGACCTGCGCGCTTTGAAGAAACTCAAGCGTCTCTCGACGAAGTGGGACCACGCAATCGATGGCCCCGCGCAGACGGCGGAGGAGTTTGGAAGGAATACGACGCGAAGCAGGCGGCGGAGAAGAAGTGAGCGGCGGGCCGCGCATGGGCGTCCGATCACGCAGCTACTTCAACGGCTTTTCATACTCGATGAAGGTCTCGGTCGAGGCCGTGCCACCGAGGGTCATATCGGTCCTTGCGGTTTTCGCGCCGAAGTCCACGCGGAACGCTTGGAAGGGTATCTTCCGGTTCTTTGGGTTGGCCGGGTTGTTGATGTAGAGCTTGAGGACGTCCGGTGCCGCGACCTCGTAATAGTGCATATGATCCCATCCCCACGGATTGTCCGCCGGAGTGAATTGGAAGCTGCCGTCCTTTAGAAAAGTAAAAGTGGCCTGCTGCTTTTTGGGAGATTCGACCGTGCCAGCGGTGGCGTGCCAAACAGAATTCTCAAAGAGCCGTTTCAAGTCCGCCTTCGTGGCCTTCTTCGTCGGCGCTCTTGTCGCGTTGCGCATTGGTCTGCTGGAGCTGTTTGAATTCGCGCTCCTCAAGCCGTCTCGCCGAAGAGCGATGACGCGGTGAGGAGCAGCGCGGAGAGAACGATGACGAGTTTGCGGAGGTTCGTTTTCATGTTCGGGATCTGAGGATGAGTAGAGAAACGCTCTATCTCTAGCCACTGCCCCAGCGAGCACAAGCAGCGGCGGAGCCGCGAAGATGCTGCGTCCTAAGCCGCGTCCTTGTCCTGCTTGCGGCGGATGAGCGCGCCGCGCTTGCCTTCGACCACGGCGCGGTTGACCACCACATCGGCGATGTCGTCGCGGCTCGGGGCTTCATACATCACGTCGAGCATGATGCGCTCGAGCATGGAGCGCAGCGCGCGGGCGCCGGTGCCCTTTTCGACGGCCTGCTGCGCGAGGGCGCGCAGGGCGTCCTTGGTGATGTTGAGGTTCACGCCCTCCATCGAGAGGAGCTTGGTGTATTGCTTCACCATCGCGTTCTTCGGCTCGGTGAGGATCTGGACGAGTTCGTCCTCCTTGAGCGGGTCGAGCGCGGTGACGACGGGCAGACGACCGATGAACTCCGGGATCATGCCGAAGCTGAGCAGATCCTCAGGCTCGGTGAAGCGGAGCACTTCGCTCGGCGGCACTTCGGCCTCCTTGGCTTCCTCTTTGTGTCCGGCAGCGGCGAAGCCGAGGACTTTCTTGCCCTTGCGGCGCTCGATCATTTTGTCGAGCCCGACGAAGGCGCCGCCGCAGATGAAGAGAATCTTTTCCGTGCTGACCTGAATGTATTCCTGATGCGGATGCTTGCGGCCACCCTGCGGCGGGACGTTGCAGGTGGTGCCCTCGAGGATTTTCAGCAGCGCCTGTTGCACGCCTTCGCCGCTCACGTCGCGGGTGATGGAGACGTTGTCGGTCTTGCGGCCGATCTTATCGATCTCGTCGATGTAGATGATGCCGATCTCGGCGCGCTTCACGTCGTAATCGCACGACTGGAGCAGGCGCAGGATGATGTTCTCCACATCCTCGCCGACGTAGCCGGCTTCGGTGAGCGTGGTCGCGTCGGCGATGCAGAAAGGCACATCGAGAACGCGAGCCAGCGTGCGGGCCATGAGCGTCTTGCCGCTGCCGGTCGGGCCGATCAGCAGGATGTTGCTCTTCTCGATCTCGACTTCGCCGAGCGGATCCATCTGCACCGAGGTGCCCTGGCCGAGCGACTGGTTGTGCAGGATGCGCTTGTAATGGTTGTGGACGGCGACGCTGAGGGTCTTCTTCGCGCGCTCCTGGCCGATGACGTAGTTGTCGAGCGAGCGGCGGATCTCCGCGGGCTTCGGCACGCGCAGCGTCGTGCTCTGGCGCTTGGCGTCCTCGTTGAGTTCCTTGTCGAGGATGCCTTTGCAGACGTTGATGCAGCTATCGCAGATATAGACTCCGGGCCCGGCAATCAGTTTGCGCACCTCCGCGTGGGATTTCCCGCAGAAGCTGCACATCGTGAGGTTCGAGGCTCGGGCCATAAGTCGTTATTCGGTTTTTGCGGCGGCGTTGCTCTCGGAGACGAGCGCCGCGGGGAGTTCCCTGCGGCTCTTCACGACTTCATCGACGATGCCGTAGTCCTTCGCCTCTTGGGCGGTCATGTAGTAGTCGCGATCGGAATCCAACTTCACCTGGTCGAAGGGCTTGCCGGTGTGGTCGGCGAGGAGCTGGATGAGGCGCTTCTTGAGCTTGAACATGAACTCGACCGTGCGCTCGACGTCGCTGGCCGTGCCCTGCGCACCGCCGCTGACCTGATGGATCATGATGTCCGAGTTCGGCAGCGCGAAGCGTTTGCCTTTCGTGCCCGCGGCGAGCAGCACCGCGCCCATCGAGGCCGCCATGCCGATGCAATAGGTGTTCACGTCGCAGGTGAGGAACTGCATGGTGTCGTAGATCGCCAATCCAGCAGTGACTGAGCCGCCGGGGGAGTTGATGTAGAGGTTGATGTCCTTCTTCCCGTCATCCATCTGGAGGAAGAGGAGCTGGGCGATGACAGAGTTCGCCACCCCATCGTCGATCGCGGTGCCGAGGAAGATGATGCGGTCCTTGAGCAGGCGGCTGTAAATGTCGTAGCTGCGCTCTCCGCGTCCGGTCTGCTCGACGACGTAAGGGACGTAGTAGTTGTTCTGCGGCGTGTGGATCATGGGTCCGAAAGGCTTGGATTTATCGGCCCGGACCGACTCCGACCGGTGCCGCCATGAGGCTAGCGTTCGAGACTAGGAAATCAAGAACCTTGGCCGTCAGCAACTCCTCGTGGATCTGTTCGAGCGCGCCGCGCTTGTTGAGTTCCGCGAGCATCTTCTCGAAGCCCATCTGCGAGCGCTGCGCGAGCGTGGCCACTCGGCCGAGGATCTCCTCCCGGGCGACTGTGATGTCTTCCTTCTCCGCGATGCCGAGCAGGATGAAGGTGCCCTTGATGCGGTCTTTCGCGTTCGCCGTGGCGCTGGCGACGATGTCTTTCTCGTTCTCCTTGAGCACCGTCTCGGCGACTCCGCGGGCGGTGTTTTCCTCGACGATCTCGTTGACGATCGACTGCGTGTGCGAGCGCACGAGGCTGGTCGGCAGCTCGCACTCCACGCGGGCCAGCAACTGGCGCATCACCTCGGTGCGCTTGAACGCCTCGCCGTCGGCCTTCTTGCGCTTGCCGATCTCCGTGCGCGCCACGTCGCGCAGTTCGGCGAGCGTCTTGCCCTTCACGATGGTGTCGGCGAATTCATCGTTCAGCTCCGGCAGCTTCTTCGCTTTGATCGCACGCATCGTCACGCCGTAGTGGATGACTTTGCCCGGCATGCCTTCGACCGGGAAATCCGCCGGCACCGTAACGTCGAATTCGCGCCGCTCGCCCGGCTTCGCGCCGACGAGCGCTTCGCAGTAGCCGGGGAAAAACGCTTCCGGCGTCATCTTGATCCAAAACTCCTCGCCCTTCGCCAGCGGCTTGCCGGCTTTCGGAAAAAGCTCGTCCACAGACGTGCCGTCGATGGTGCCCTTGTAATTCACGACGACGAAATCCTCCATCTCCGTCCCGCGATCCTCGGTGATGTCCTCGAAGTCGGCGCCCTGCTCGCGGAGCCGTTCGAGGGAATTGTCGATCTCCGCATCGGTCACGTCGCTCGGCATCATGTGGACGACGAGGCCCTTGTATTCCGGCACTTCAAATTCCGGCCGCGTCACCACCGTGGCGGTGAACGTCGCCGGGCTCCCGTCGATCTCCGGCAGGTTCACGTCATCGACGCTCGCGAGATGGAGCACCTTCAGGCCCTTCTCGCTGATCGCTTCGCGCGCGCCTTCCTGCACGAGCTTGCGCTGGAGTTCCTCGCGGATCTGCTCCTTGAAGCGCTGCTCGATCGTGCTGCGCGGCACCTTGCCGGGGCGGAAGCCGGGAAGCTTGGCGTGCTGCAAAAACTCGCGAATGACCGCCTCGCGCGCGGTGCTGACTTTATCGGCTTCGACCTCGATCTTCAGAGTAGCGAGGCAGTTTGGGAGTGTTTCGACTTCGACGTTCATGGATGTGAGCAGGTGCGGTTGTTGGTCCGGGAAAAGGGCGGGCAAGATAGCGGCCCGCGCCGGTTTGCAAATGCCGATTTCCCAAACCGCGCGTCACCTGCCCGCGGGTGCTACGGCGCCGTCTTGGCGATCGTCTCCGGCCGCTGGTAAACGCGCACGTAATCGACCTCGAGGAAGTTCGGGAAGAGCGTCGAGCCATCCGGTTCACCCGACGGCCCGAACCGCGAGCTGACGCCGTTGTTCATGATGACATACATCGGCTTATCGGGAACCTGCTTACCCCAGATCTCCAGCTTCACCTCCCCATCGAGCATCCAGGCCGCGTGCCCTGGCTCCCACAGAAATCCGTAGGTATGCCACTCCGTTTCTACTGCCGGCAGCTCAAAGAGCGCGTCGTCCCAACGCACGTCGGTCATCGTGCCGCTCGCCAGGCCGAAGCGCACGTGGCGCGGCGTGCCGTAGTATTCGACGATGTCGAACTCCGGCGGCCAGGTGTGATCGAGCGGCATCAGCCAGATCGTCGGCCAGACACCGCGCCCGCCCGGCATTTTCGCCCGCACCTCCACATAGCCGTAGGTGAAGGAGAAGCTGTCGTGCGTGGAGACGAAGCCTTCCGTGAAATCGAACCGCCCGATCGGGTCCAAGCCTTCGAGCGCCACCGCGTCCGCGCGCAGCCGCAGCGTGCCGGCGGCGACGATCACGTCTTCGTCGGTCGCGTAGGAGAGGTAGCTGGAGTTGTGGTGCCGCGCGCCGCTCCGCCCGATGAAGGCCATCGTCGTCGTCCAAGCCGAGCGGTTGAGAATCGCACCGTCGAATTCATCCGCGAAGACCTGCCGGTATCCTTCCCCCGCGAGAGAGAGCGAGCCTGAGGTCATCGCCAGGGCTGTTATGGCGCTGGCGATTGACTTCGGGAAGAAGGTCAACATTGGCGGCTGATTGATAATAGCATCAGTCCGCTTGGAGCGTGCCGGGAACTTTTCGAATTGTGTCAGCGCCAAAGAAAAAAAACCGCCGCCCCGTCATCGCGCACATACCCACCCGAAGCGCGCAAGGCGCCCCGGGAACTCTTGGGACAGGTGCTCTGGAAGTGACTGAAGCCCCCTATTTTGGCAGTCATTGGTCTACTTGTTTCCCTGACGATGGCAGGGCAGGAGACGCCCGGAATTTTTTCTCGGGATCATCTTCCTCCGGCGTGACTGGAGGGGGGCATCGGGGATCTTCGCAAAACACGCGCCTCGCCCGAACCCGAAGACCTCGGACCGGGTGGGCTGCGGCACTCATTCACCACCGCCGACTTTATCACCATGCACCCCCACCACCACCCGACTCCTCGCGCTCTGGCGCTTTCCACTGGCTCCCTCCGCCGCTCCTCGTGGCAGCGCATGGCCTCCGCCTGCCGCCTGCTGCTGCTCACCGTGCTGGGGATGCTGGTGCCCGCGCTTTGGGCGCAGGCTCCGACTCCGGCGCACGTCTATGATTTCAACAACAGCCTCGCCGATGCGAACGGCGGGCCGTCCATGGTGTCCAATGGCGGCACGCTGGGGGCCACGGAATACACCTTCGGCGCCGGGCAGGGGCCGACCGTGAATAACGCGCTGGCCAACCCGGCCGAATACACCGTCGAGATGCGGTTCAAGTTCACGAATCTGAGCGGCTATAGGAATATCCTGAACTTCACGAACGCACCGGGGGACACCGCATTATTCGTCACGGGTGGCCAGATGGATATTTACGCCCTTGGAGTTTCCTCGAGCACCGTCGATATGGTCACCGGACAGGTGCATCGGGTGGTGATGACCCGGAATGCCGCGACCAAGGTCTGCAAGGTTTATGTGGACGGTTTGCAGAGGGTGTCGGGGCTCGATGTGGACGGCCTCTACGTCTCCGGGACCGCAGGTGCTATGAACTTCTTCCGGGACAATTCGGGGGAACACTCAGCGGGGTCGGTGGACCAGATCCGCATCTATAATGAGGTGCTGACGCCCGCGCAGGTGGGGGCGCTCGATGGCCTCGTCTTTCAGCCCCCCACGGCGTCCTCGTTTTCACCCACGAGCAGCGGCACCTCGGGCGGGCCGACCCTGACCATCGAGGGCACGAACTTCATCACGGGGACGAGCGTGACCGTCGGCGGCGTGGAAGCGACGGATGTGAATGTGCTGAGCGGCACGACGCTCACCTGCACCACCCCGGTAGGCTCGCCGGGGACCGCGAGTGTGGTGGTGACCACGGCCGGAGGGTCTGCGACCGCCGCTTCGTCATTCACCTACATCGTGGGGCCGGGGGATCCCGATGCGCTGGATTTGGGCATCGTCGGCGGTGATGTCCAGGCGACCGCCGTGCAGCCGGATGGGAAAGTGATCATCGCAGGCGAATTCACCGAAGTGCTCGGGGTGGCCCGCAGCTACATCGCCCGCCTGAATGCGGATGGGACGCTCGACATGGGCATTCGATCCGAATGCGAACAACGTTGTCTCTAGCGTGGTAGTGCAGGGGGATGGGAAGGTGCTGCTCGGGGGGTTCTTCTCGAGTCTCCAGCCCAATGGCGCGGGCGCGCCGACGGCTCGGAACTTTGTCGCGCGGGTGAATGCGGATGGGACGCTCGACACGGGCTTCGATCCGAGTGTGGACGGCTATGTCTATAGCATGGCGGTGCAGGCAGATGGGAAGGTGCTGCTCGCGGGCTCCTTCGGGAGTCTCCAGCCCAATGGCGCGGCTTCACCGACGACTCGGACTAATGTAGCGCGGCTGAATACGGATGGGACGCTCGACACGGGCTTCGATCCGAGTGCGAACGACTTGGTCTCAAGCGTGGCGGTGCAGGCGGATGGGAAGGTGCTGCTCGGGGGTGATTTCTCGAGTCTCCAGCCCAATGGCGCGGCCTCGCCGACGACTCGGCGGTGTCTGGCTCGGGTGGATACGGATGGGGCGCTCGATGAGGGCTTCGATCCGAACGCTAATAACTCGGTCTTGAGCATGGCGGTGCAGGCGGATGGGAAGGTGCTGCTCGGGGGCAGATTCACGAGTCTCCAGCCCAATGGCGCAGGCTCGCCGACGACTCGGAATTATGTAGCGCGGGTGAATACGGATGGGACGCTCGACACGGGCTTCTACGCGGGTGCGAACAGCAGTGTCTATGGCGTGGCGGTGCAGGCGGATGGGAAGGTGCTGCTCGGGGGCAGCTTCACGGGGTTCGGGGCCGCAGGCGGGATTCCGCGCGCCACCTTCGCCCGGCTCAACAACGACCCTGCCACGCAGACGCTGACCGCGTCGAACGCGACGCAGGTGCTCTGGACGCGCGGCGGCACGGGGCCGGAGCTGGAGCAGGTCACTTTCGACAAAAGCACGGATGGCGGCACCACCTGGACGGCGCTCGGTGCCGGCACGCGCGTGGGCACGAGCGCGAACTGGACGCGCACCGGCCTCTCCCTGCCGGGAAGCGGCCACGTCCGCGCCCGCGGGCGGGCGAGCGGCGGCTCTTTCAACACTAGCAGCGGGCTGATCGAGCAGATCACAGCCTTTACCCTCGGGCCGGTGGTGACGACGCCGACCAGCACGAGCGTGACCTCGACCAGCGCCACGCTGGGCGGGAATGTGACCAGCGACGCTGGGTCGGCGATCACCGAGCGCGGCGTGGTCTATGCGCTCACCTCGGCCAATGCGGATCCGCAGATCGGCGGCACCGGGGTGACGAAGGTGACGGCGACCGGGACAACCGGGGTCTTCACCGCAGCCGTGAGCGGCCTGAGCGCGAGTAGCGCCTACAGCTTCAAGGCCTACGCCACCAACGCCAACGGGACGGGCTACACGAGCGTGGATGCCTTCACGACTCCCGCCCCTCCCCCCGGCCCGACGGTGACGATGCCGACCAGCGCGAGCGTGACCTCGACCGGCGCGACGCTGGGCGGGAATGTGACTAGCGACGCTGGGTCGGCGATCACCGAGCGCGGGGTGGTCTATGCGCTCACCTCGGCCAATGCGGACCCGCTCATCGGCGGCACCGGGGTGACGAAGGTGACGGCGACCGGGACGACCGGGGTCTTCACTGCGGCGGTCACGGGCTTGACCCTGAGCAGCGGCTACAGCTTCAAGGCCTACGCGACGAACGCGAACGGCACGGGCTACACGAGCGTGGCCACTTTCACGACGCTGGCCGCCCCGGCGCCCGAGATCGCCGTCGAGCACTCGGCGGGGACGAACCTCGTGGACGGCACGGGGACCGTGGACTTCGGCAGCGTGACGCGGGGCAGCAATGGGGTGAAGACCTTCACGATCAAGAACACGGGTAACGCGAGCCTGACGGTCGGCGTGATCTCGAAGGACGGCACGAACAGCGCGGACTACATCGTGCAGACCACGGGCCTGAGCGCCTCGGTGGCGGGCGGAAGCAGCACGACCTTCACCGTGACCTTCGCCCCCACGGGCGATGGCACGCGGACGGCGGCCATCCACATCGCGAACAACGACGGCAACGAGGCGCCCTTTGACATCGGGCTGACGGGCACGGGTGCCGCGCCGACGAGCGCCACCTCCACGCCGACCGCGCAGGCCGGTGGCCCGGCACCGGGCGCGGGCGGAGCAGTGCTGATCCCGAGCGAGCGCGCCGCGCCTCCCGCGATGGCTCCGGCAGCGGACGCGACGCTGACGAGCGTGGGTGTGCCGGCGATCAATGAGGCCGGCGACGTGGTCGCCTTCCTCGGCAAGTGGACGCAAGCGACGGGCAAGGGCAGCGGGCTTTTCACGGAGACCGAGTGCCTCGCGGCGATCGGTGCGGCGGTGACGCCGATCACCGGCGCGACGTATAAGAAGCTCTCCGACCCGGTGGTGGGCGGCGACACGGTGGCCTTCATCGCGATGCTGGGCGGCGTGCCGAAAGCGGAGGCGACCGCCGTCTTCCTGCGCCAGCCGCAGACCGCGCCGACGGTGCTCGCGCAGACGGGCAAACCCGCGCCGGATGCGGGCGGCGGGACGTTTAAGAAGATCAAGGGCATCGCCGCCTCGCAGGGTAATGCGGCGGTCTTCGCGCAAACGTCGGACGGGAAGAACGGCATCTGGGTGACCGCCGCGAATGGCGACCTGAAGCGGGTCTTGAGCGAGGGCCAGACGCTGCCCGGCAACAAGACGATCAAGAAGCTGGTGACGTTTAAGGTCGGGAAAACCTCGCCGGGGCAGGGCCGCGGCTGGCTGGCGACCGATGGGGCCGGTGCGGCATCGGCGCTGGCGCTGGCGACGTTCAGTGATCGGACGACGGCGCTGCTGAGCGCGGACATCGCGGGCGTAACCGTGCTCTCGGCCAGTGGCACGGACTTCGCCAGCTACGGCGTGCCGGCGGGCAATGGCGATGGAGATAGCGTCTTCGCCGGCTCGCGCGTGATCGGCGGCGCGGTGACGAAGGCGAACGCGAAGGGTATCTTTGCGGACACGGGTGCCGGTTTCGTCGATGTCGCGCGCGTGGGCGGCCAGGCCGGGGCGAATGGGGAGACGTTCAGCGTGCTGAGCGACCCGGTGCTCGGCGCGGATGGCGGTGTGGCCTTCCTCGCCACGCTCAAGGGCGGCAACGCGAAGGGGCTGGCGGCGAAGACGCTGTGGTGGCAGCCCGCGGGCCAGCCGCTCGAACTGCTCGCGCAAGGCGGCACGCGGCCCGGTGCGGACCTGCCCGCGGAGGCGCAGTGGAAGGCGTTCAGCTCGCTGGCGATCGCCAGCGGACGGGGCCCCATCTTCGCCGCGACGCTCGTGCCCGGCAAAGGTGGCGTGACCAAGGCGACCGCGAGCGGCGTGTGGGCGACGGATGCAGCGGGAAATCCGCGGCTGCTCTTCCGCACCGGCGACATGATCGGCGGCAAGACGCTGAAGAAGTTCACGCTGCTGAACGCGACGGTCGGGAGCGTCGGGGTGACGCGCAGCTTCAACGACAATGGCCGCGTGGTCTGGCAGGCGACCTTCACGGACAAGACGACGGCAATCATCACGACCGAGGTGCCGTAGGCACCGGGCGCGGGTTTCCCGGCCACCACCCGGCTCCACCCTGCCGTCGAACCGCTGTAAGCCCAGGCAGCGCGCGAATGCTCGCGTGCAGGCCAAGGAAACTGCGCGGCCGCGGTAAATTGACCGTAGCCAAACCGGGCGCGCGTGTTCTAGCTTCGCGGCCCTTTCTCTCCGAAAAACCAAACCCAAACACGAATGAACCCTCCGTCGAAAATAGTCCCCGCAACCCTCGGTCGCCGCAGCTTCCTGAAAAGCACCGGCGCCCTCGCCGCCGCCAGCGCCCTGCCCGTCGAGCGTTTCGCCTTCGGCGCCTCCAACAACGACACGCTCAAGCTCGCGCTCATCGGCTGCGGCGGGCGCGGCTCCGGCGCGGCGAACCAGGCGCTCAGCACCTCAAACCTCGGCCCGGTGAAGCTCATCGCAGTGGGCGACGTGCATGAGGATCGGATGCAGAGCTCGCTCACCAACTTGCAGAAGACCCACGCCGACCGCGTGGACGTGCCGAAGGAGCGCCAGTTCCTCGGTTTCGACGCCTACAAAAAAGCCATCGCCGAGGCCGATGTCGTCATCCTCAGCACGCCGCCCGGCTTCCGTCCGGTGCACTTCGAGGAAGCGGTGCGGCAGGGCAAACACATCTTCATGGAAAAGCCCGTCGCCAGCGACGCGAACGGTGTGCGCCGCATCCTTGCCGCCGCCGCTGAGGCAAAAAAGAAGAAGCTCAAAATCGGCGTCGGCCTCCAGCGCCATCACCAACTCGGCTACCAGGAGACGCTCGCGCGGCTGCACGACGGCGCGATCGGCGACATCACCTCCATGCGCTGCTACTGGAACGGCAACCGCCCCTGGCAGAAAAAGCGCGCCGACCTCAACAAGCAATACGGCAAGGAACTCAGCGAACTCGAATACCAGCTCCGCAACTGGTATTACTTCACCTGGATCTGCGGCGACCACATCGCCGAGCAGCACATCCACAACCTCGACGTCATCAACTGGGTGAAGAATGGCCCGCCGGTCAAAGCCCGCGCGATGGGCGGCCGCGAACTCAACAACGGCGGCTCCGACGACGGCGAAATCTTCGACCACTTCGCCTGCGAGTTTGAATACGCCGATGGCTCGATCTGTTACAGCTACTGCCGCCACCAGCCTGGCTGCTGGAACAGCGTGAGCGAGCACGCCGTCGGCACCAAGGGCCACGTCGATATCAGCGGCTACAAGATCTACGGCGACAACCAGTGGCGCTTCAAAACCGAGGGTGCCAAGGATCCCTACCAGCAGGAGCACGACGACCTCTTCAAAGCCATCCGCGAGGGCAAGGAATACAGCGAGATCGAATACGGCGCTTCCAGCACCATGACCTCGATCCTCGGCCGCATGGCCGCTTACTCCGGCAAAGAACTCGAATACGACGCCGCGCTCAAGAGCACCGTGAACATCTTCCCCGAAGAGTTCTACTCCGGCGATCCGCGCGCATGGGAAACCGTCCAGCCGCCGAACAAACCCGGCCCCGACGGCCTCTACCCCCGCGCCATCCCAGGCAAGACCAAGGTCATCTAACCCGGCTGCGTGATTCTCCGAACACCCCGCCTCGTGAACTTCGCGAGCGCGGGGTGTTTCGTTTCAGGGAGATGACGGACTCCTGTGCGATCTGCGGACGCACGGAAACGCTCACGCGGCATCACCTCATCCCGCGCACCCGCCACGCGAACAAACACAACAAGCGTGAGTTCGATCGCATCGTGGTGAAAGCGACCGTTGGCATTTGCCGCCCGTGTCACTCGCAAATTCACGCCGTGCTCACCGAGAAGGAACTCGAGCGCGAATACCGCACCGTCGAGTCGCTGCGCGCGCATCCCGAGGTCGCAAAGTTCGCCGCGTGGATCGCGAGCAAACCGCGCGGCTTCAAACCGCAGATCGACACCCAGCGAAAGTAGCGAACGTCAGTTCGACGCCTGCTTGTTCGGGCGCCACTTCGCTTCGAAGTCCGCGCGCACCTTCGTCGCCTGCTCACGGGCGGGATCGAGCTGCTTCGCGATGACGGCGGCTTCCTGCTCGGCCTTCGTCTTCGCCACAGCGGCGTCCTGCGCCATCTTCGGCTCCTTCGCGCGCAGCTCAGCGAGCTGCTTCGTTTCGGCCTCGGCGGTTTGCTTGAGCTTCGCGAGCGCACGTTGAGCGGCGAGATTCTTGTCGTGGGCCGCGCTCTCGGCTTCCTGCGCTTTCTTCTGCGCCTCCTGCGCGGCAGTCAGCGCGGCGCGCTTGGCTTGAGCGTCGGCGAGTTTCGCCTTCGCATCAGCGACGACTTTGGCCGCATCAGCCACCTGTTTTTCAAACGTGGTCACTTCCGCGTTCGCCTTCTCCCGCTCCGGCGTGTTCTCGGCGGTCTTCGCAGCGGCTTCCTTGCGCTTGTTCAGTTCGGGCACGATCCCGTCGTGCTTCTTCTGCGCCGCCGCGATCTCGCCCTCGACAGCCTTCGGATCCACGGCCGCCGCCGCTTCCTTCTCCTTCGCCGAGGCCGTCGCCACCGTGTTGGCCTTGTCGGCAACATCGAGCGCCTTCGCCGTCTCGGCTGCGTCCGCCTCGGTCTTCGCGATTTTGGCCGGCGCCTCCGCGATGTTGTTGTCGAGCGTAGCGATCTGCGCGCGGACCATTTCGACCCCGCGGAAAGCGTCCTTCGCCGTCGCGATCAGCCCATCGTGTTTCCCCTTCAATTCCACAAAGCTGCTCTCCGCCCGATGCACGCCCATGAACGCCTGCGCGCGGCGCCAGTGCTCAGCCATCGACGCCGCATTTGCGACCACAGCATTCGCCTGATCCAGCGCGGCTTTCACCTTGGCGAATTCCAACTCCGAGCCCATCGGGATGACGTGCGGCTTTTTCGCCTCGGCGAGTTCCTGCTCAGCTTTGGCGACCTCCGGCTTGAGGCCCTGCACCAGTTCGTCGGCTTTCTTGTATTCAGGCGTCCCCTCCTTTGTTTTGCCGCGGGCATCGCGACGCTTCGCCATCTCAGCATTGAATCCATCGAGTTTCTTCGTCAGCGCGGCGACCTGCCCCGCATCGACTCTCGGCGCATCCAACGGCGGGCTCAGCTCCGCGATGCGCAGCTTCGCTTCGCCGATCGTCTTTTCCGACGGCGCGATCGTCTTCGCCGCTTCGCCCTTCGCCTTGCCGAGTTCCGCCTCGGCAGCGCCGATCGCACTTTGGCTCGCGGTAAAATTCTTCGTGGCTTCGTCACTCACGGCCACTTTCGCAGCGACGTCCATCTCGGCAGTCGCGAGGTCAGGCGCATTCGCGGCTTTCTTTTCCGCGACGAGCTTCTTTGCGGCTTCGGCGGCCTGACGTGCGGTCTCGCTCGCGGCCTTCAGTGGCTCAACCCGCGCACGCGCGTCGGCGAAACGCTTCTCCGCGACAGCGACCTGCGCCTTCGCGGCTTCGATCGCCTTCTGCGCATCGTCCTGCAATTTCTGCGATGCCGCCAAATCGGCTTTGCGCTTTGCCTCGGCGGCTTCCTTCTCCGCTTTCACTTTTTGCTCCGCGGCAGCGACTGCCTGTTGCGCGCCGGGCAGCACGGCCTTGGCATCGGCGAGGCTCTTCTCGGCAGCGACAAGTTGATCGGCGATCGGCGTCGGATTCGCGGCGAGTTCGCCCAGCGGCGCTCCGTCCGCCTTGCAGACCTGAATCTTCCCGGCCCAGTCGGCGGCGATGATGCGGTCATTGCTCAAGCCCACGCGGATGGCGATGTCGGCGAGCACCGGGCTCCCGCCGAGTTGCTTCCCAGTCTGGTCCCAAATCTTCGCGACCTTGTCCCGGCCGCACGAGACGAGGCGGCCATCGGGCGTGAAGTCGATCCATTCCACGCCGCCATTGTGCGGATTCCACGAGCGAACTTCCTTGGTCTCTTTCACGTCCCAGATCGTCACCTTCCCCTCGCTGCTGGCGCTCGCGAGCACGCCGGGCATGAAGGCCAGCGCGGTCACGGCCTGCTTGTGGCCGGGCAGCGAGCTGTATTCCTTACCGGTCGCGCCCTCCCAGATCATGATGCCCCCGTTGCGGTCGCCGCTCGCGAGGTATCTGCCGTCGGGCGAGAAGCTGACGGCGGTCACCCATTCAGTGTGCCTTTTCAGCATATGGAGGAGCTTGCCATCCTTGGTGGAGTAAATCTTGAGCACCTTGTTCGGCCCGCCGAGCGCGACGTGCGCGTGGTCCGGGCTCACATCCGCGGCGAGCACCTGATCGACTTCCTCGCCCACCGAACCGACGCGCTGGCCTGTCAGCACATTCCACAGCGTCACTTTGCCCGACTTGCCGCCGAGCCCGCCGCCGATCATGAGCAGTTGCCCGTTGCGGCTGAATTTGAGGACGGTCGGAAACCCTTCAGGGAACGGCAGCACTCCCACCGGGCGCAGCGTCTCAGTGTTGTAAAGCGTGACCTGTTTCTGCCCGCCGATCGCTACGAGCGGCGCCCACGGACTCACCGCCAGCGCGGTCACCGCAGTGTTCGCCTTGGGCCGAACGAAGGGCTCCAGCGGCAGATCGCCCGGCATCGGCGGCGGGCCATCGGGCTTCGTCAGCGAGACGGCCGCGAGCGTCACCTGGTTCTGCGCCGCGGCAGGTTTGCTGCTCGAAGTCTCGAGCGCAAAGCCGGCGATCCAGTTCTTTAGGAGTGCGAGTTCAGCGTCGGTGAGTTTGTCGCCTTTCGGCGGCATCTTCGGCTCCTCGGTCTGCGCGCAGACTTTGAAAATCAGCGACCCATCCGCCTGCCCCGGCTTGAGCACCGGCCCATTCTCGCTCCCGGCCATCGTGGCGCCGTAGGTCGTGAGGTCGAGCCCGGCCTTCTTCTTGTCCGGGTTGTGGCAGTTGTTGCACGCGTTGCGGAAGATCGGCAGGACGTGATCGACGTAGGTCACCTTGTCTTGCGCGACCGCCGGCGCGACGAGCGCGACGATGGAGAGGGAAAGGACGGTTTTCTTCACGGATCAGTGGTTGAACATGAATTCCTTGGCGTTCATCAGCGCCCAGAAAATGTCGGTATAAACTTTCGGCTGCTCCTCGGTGACGCCCCAGTGCTGCTCGAGTTTCACGAGTTCCTGGTCGGTCGGTTGGCGGCCAAAGCAGCGCAGATACAGCTCCGCGGTGATCTCGCGGGACGAGAGCTTCTGGTCGATGAGCTTCTTGATCACCCCGCCCTGCGCGATCTTCTGCTCGACGGTCACGCCATTGATGAGGTGCAGCGCCTGCGAGAGCGTCGGCCCGCTTTCCTCCCGGCTGCAAATCACGAGGCGATCGGTGCGCCCGAACGTGGTGAGGAAATAGTCGGTCGTGCGGCCATCCGGCACCTGCACGGCGCGGCCGCCGAGCGGCAAGCCGCGGAACTTATCCTGCGTCTCGGTGACCTGTGTGATGCAGTCGAGCATCACCTCCGCGCGCATGCGGCGGATGGTCGCCTTGGCGAAGTTGCGATCGTCGAGCGAGTTCGTGTCGTTGGGCCGCGTGGTGAGCTGGTAGGTGCGGCTCGTGCAGACGTCGCGGACGATCTTCTTCAGGTCGAAGTTGTATTCGACGATCTTCTTCGCGACCGCGTCGAGCAGATCCTGGTTCGACGGCGGGTTCGAGATGCGCACGTCATCCACGGGCTCGACGATGCCGCGGCCCATGTATTGCGCCCAGATCAGGTTCGCGAGGTGGCGCGGGAAATAAGGATTCTCCGGTGCCGCGATCCACTCGGCGAGCACCTGTCGGCGGTCCTTGCCCGTGCAGTCCGGCTTTTCTCCACCGAGGAACTTCGGCGGGATGACTTCATTCGTCACCGGATGCCGCGCGTCGCCGCCGCCGCTGTTGAAGATGATGCGCTCTCGCGGATCCTCACCCTGCTTGCGCCCGATCTGCGTAAAGAAGGAAACGAAGCCGCGGTAATCGGACATCGTCCAGCGATCGAACGGGTGATTGTGGCACTGCGCGCACTGGATGCGTGTGCCGAAGAAGGCCTGCGCCGTGTCTTCCGCGAGCTTCAGCGGATCGGTCTCGAGTTGGTAATAATTCGCCGCCGGGTTCTCGAGGTTCGATCCGCTCGCGCTGATCAGTTCGGCCGCAACCTTGTTCATCGGCACGTTCTTACTCAGCCGCTCGCGCACCCAGTTGTAGTAGTTCACCACCGCCTTGTAGCTGCCCTCGTTCACGTTCTGCCCGCTGCGGAGTTGGAGCAGTTCGCTCCACTTCAGCGACCACATATCCACGAAGCCTTCCTCGCTGATGAGTTCGTCGATCTTCTTCACGCGCTTCTGCGGATCCTGGTCGGCCACGAATTTCTTCACGTCCGCCGCCGTCGGCAGCATCCCCACGAGGTCGATCTGCGCGCGGCGCAGGAACGTTTCATCGTCGCACAGCCCGCTCGGAAGCATCCGCAACGCCTTGAGCTTGTTGTGGACGAGCCCGTCCATCCAGTTCTTCTCCTCGACGTTGGGCCACTCGTATTTGAGCCCCTTCGGCACCACGCTCACCGCGCAACCGACCGAATGCACATCGTAGCGTGCCAGCACAAACGCCTCCCCGCGCTGGCCGGTCACGATCGTGCCGTCCTTCTCGATCTTCGCGCTCGACTCGTTGCTCGTCATAAAAAGCGACATCGACGTGATGTCCCGATCCGTCCCGTCCGCGAAGTGCGCCCGCACCGAGATCTTGAACTTGTTCCCCGGCCCCTCGAGCAGCAGCGACTTCGGCAGGATCTCAATACTCGTGCAGTCGGCGCTATCGGATGAACGCGGCTTGCCGTCCTTGCCCAGCGGGTCATTCGGCGCACCCGCATCCAGCCAGCGCAGCAGCGTCTGGCACATCTCGCTGTCCTTGGTGAAAACCTTGCCGCCGGTGTGCGGCGCGGTGCCGATGTTCTTCGTGATCAGCATCGATTCCTCCGGCAGCGCGAGATTGATGCGCCGGCCCACCTGCTGGCGCGTGAGGCGGAAGTAATCCCCCTCCGGATCGTAGCCGAAGAGCGAAAGCATGAACCCATCCTTGCCGCGCGATGCCCCGTGGCAGCCGCCCGCATTGCACCCCGCCGTCATGAAGACCGGCATCACATCGCGCCGAAACGAGATCGGCGGATCGACCTTTGCGTCCTTCACCACCACCGGCACCTCGGCGCTCTGGCCGTTCCACTCCACTTTCAGCTTCGTCTCGCCATCGAGGAGCGGCGTCACCACGCCCTTCTCGATCTTCGCCTTGGCCGGATCAATCAGCGTGAATTTCGCCTCCGCCGTCACATCGCGCTGCACCCCGATCGGATCCGTCGTCCGCACCACGATCGACTGCCGATCGCGGACGGTCGTCAGATTCACCTCGCCCGGGAAAACCTCGAAAGGTTTGGAGGCTTCGATCGCGCCAAATGCCTGAAAGGCACCTGCGGCGAGGATGAGAAAATAGGGAGTTGTGCGCATGGTCAAAAGAGTCGGAAATGTTCGACTCCTCTACCTTTCCGGCAATCGTTTCTTTGACGCCGAAATGGGCGGCTGCCTGCGGGGACACAGGCCCGATCGCGCCACGCCCCTGCACTGGAGTAAGCGGGCAGCGTGTGCTTGGTTGCCGCCGTCGTATGAAGCGCCTGCTCCTCCTCCTGCTCGCCTCGACCTGCCTCGCAGGCACGCCGCTGGAGACGGACTTTGCGGATTCGCCCTTCGCCGCCGGGCTCAACCAACCCACCTGCATCGCCTGGGCGCCCGACGGCTCGAACCGGCTCTTCGTTTCCCTGAAAACCTCCGGGATCGCCGTGATCGAGAATGGCGTGCGCCGCCCCGCGCTCTTCGCCACCTTCCCGAGCCTCTACACCGCCAGCGAGTGCGGCGTGCTCGGCCTCGCCTTCGACCCCGACTACGCGACCAACCGCTTCGTCTACGTCTTCGTCACCGTCAGCGCCTCCGAGCAGCGGATCGTCCGCTTTACCGACCAGGACAGCACTGGCACGCAGCGCACGAATATCCTCACCGGCCTCCCCACTCTCGGCGCGAACCACGACGGCGGCGCGCTCGGCTTCGGCCCCGACGGCAAGCTCTACTGGGCCATCGGCGACAACGGCGCCAAGCGCGGCGTGGACGGCAATCTCACCTCGCTCGCCGCGAAAGTCGGCCGCTCCAACAAGGACGGCACCGTCCCCGTGGACAATCCCTTCGCCGACGGCACCGGGCCGAACAACGACTACATCTGGGCGACCGGCTTTCGGAATCCGTTCACGCTCACCTTCCGCCCCGGCAGCGGCGAGTTGTGGCTAAACGTCGTCGGCTCCACCCCCGAGGGCCAGACCGAGCCGCGCACGACCAGCGGCTACGAGCAGGTCTTCATCGTCCGACGCGGCGACGACGGCGGCTACGACGACTTCGAGGGAAACCAGCCCGCCAACCCGCGTTACACGACGCCCTTCCCGCGGCCGTGCATCCGCCCGGTCATCCAATACAAGACGGGCTACTTCGGCGGCGGCGCGCTCGACCGCACGATCGCCAGTTCCCTGCGCTCGGGCGGAAAAATCACCGTCACGACCACGAGCGCACACGCGTATCGCGTCGGCCAGGCCCTCGTGCTCACGGACACCGGCACGCTCGACGGCACTTACACCGTCGATTCGGTGCCATCCTCAAGCACCTTCACCGCGCCCGCTCCGGGCAGCACGCTCGGCGGCAGCGGCGGCCACGCAGACGCGCTTGTGCAAGGCGGCTCCATCACCGGCGGCTGTTTTTACGACAGCACCGCCTTCCCCGCCGCGTATGCCGGCAACTTCTTCTATGCCGACTACGTGCTCGGCTCGATCATGCGCGCCCGCATCGCCCCCGACGGCCGACCGCAGGAAATCACACGCTTCATCGACGACCTCGGCGGCCCCACCGACGTCGCCGTCGGCCCCGACGGCGCGCTCTACTACACCGACATCGCCAGCGGTGAAGTCCGCCGCGTCGCCTTCACCGGCACGCCCGGCCTCATCGCCTCCACCACCGCACTCGCGATGACCGAGGGCGGAAAAGCCAGCTTCACCCTGCGCCTCGGCGCCGCGCCTGCCGAGCCGGTGACCGTGCAGATCCACAAGACCGGCCTGCCCGCCGACATCGACGTGCAGAGCGCCGCGGCGTTCACCTTCACCCCCGCCGACTGGGACCAGCCGCAGACCATCACGCTCGCCGCTGCGACCGACGACGACACCGACGACGATGCGGCCACCTTCACCCTCACCGCACCCGGCACCGAACCGGTGACAGTCACCGCGACCGCCACCGATCAAAACCTCCCGCCGCTCATCGTCTCGACTAACACGCTCGATGTCACCGAAGGCCGCGTCGCCAGCTTCACCGTCGCGCTGCCCGCCGCCCCAGCGAAGGCCGTGCTCGTCCGCTTGCGCAAAGTCTCCGGCCCCCGTCGCCGCACCGTGCCTATCCGCGGCGTGCTGATGCGTTTCACCCCGCGCAACTGGAACCTCCCGCAGCGCGTCACCCTCCGCGGCTTGCAAGACGCCAACCGCGACGACGAAACCGTCAGCTATGTCGTCCGCGCCGCCGGCTATCTCGACCGCGAAATCACCGTCGCCGTCCACGACAACGACCCGATCCGCCCGCTCTTCACCAGCACGCCAAAGCAGCAAACCGTCGTCGCCCTGCCCTATAGCTACACGCCCGAAGTCCGCGCCCTCCCCGCGCCCATCTTCACGCTCGCCGCCGCTCCCGCCGGCATGACGATCGACCCCGCCACCGGTGCCCTCGCGTGGACACCGCCCGCGAGCGGTGACTTCCCCGTCACTATCCGCGCCACGAACCCACGCGGCGCGACCGACCAGACCTTCACCCTCACCGTGAGCGGCGACGTCGCCCCCGTCGCCTTCATCATCAGCCCGCAGGAAGGCGACATCGTCTCCGGCACGAACGCCGAGTTTTTCGGCGGCAGCCTCGACGATTACGGCACGGTGAAAGCTGAGTTCTTCATCGACGACCAACTCGTGTTCACCGACCCGAACCGCGACGCCCACTATCACCTCCACGGTGCGCACAACCTCTTCGACACGACCGCCCTCGCCGACGGCCCCCACACCCTCCGCATCGTCGTCACCGACGACGCCGGCCAGACCGGCGAAGCGAGCGTGACCGTGACCGTGCAGAACAACTGAAGCCGCTCCTGCGAGTCAGCGCTCCGCTTTCATCAGCGGCACCACGATCCGCGAAGGGTGCGCCGTGTCGTGCCAGATCGTGTTGATCGCAGCGATACTCGTCTTCATCCAGTCGATCGTCTGCGGCCCGCCAGTCTGGCTGTTCGGCTCATAGAGCGGCGCGCCGGTGCTGGCTATCGTCACGCGGATGCGATGGCCTTGGTTGAAGACGATGCTCGTCCAGCCGATGTGCCATGCGAGCTTCGCGGGCTGGCCGGGCATGAGCAGCACCTGCTTCTCGAAGCCGTCGCGGTAGCGCGCGCGCAGCGGGTAATCCATCAGCAGCATCGAGCGCCCATCGGGATACACGTCGCTCACGCGCAGGATGAAATCCGTATCCTTCGCCGTGGAGCTGACAAACACCTCAGCCTTCACCTCGCCGGTCCACTCCATCGGCTCGCGCAGCGGCTCAGTCGTCCACGTGCGCACTTCGCTCTGCTCCTCGAAAGGCCGCGCATCCCTCGCACCGGGGAAGCTCGTGCCGGGGATGCTCATCGGCTGGCGCGGGTCGCTCGCGTAGCTCGTGCTCGCGCTGGCGACGTTCGGCGCGGTGCGCGTCAGCACGCCGTCGGACTGGAGGAAAAGCGAGGCGCTCTCCGCGCGCGGCGGGAAGTCCTTCGCCTCGCGCCACACGTTCCCCGGCGCACCCGCCTCGCCCGCCGCACCCATCACGTAATAGCACACGGTCGCGTCCTTCTCGGCGCCGTTATCTTCGCCCTTGAGGAAGTGTTCGAACCACTTCGTCATGTGCGCATAGACATCGAAGAACGCATTCTCCGGGAACACGAGTTCGCCGATCTTGTTCGACTTCGGATAGCCCCCGTGCAGCCACGGCCCGAGGATGAGCTGCTGCGCACCGCGCGATTTCTCCCCGCCGTGCTGCTGCCGGCCGATGAAGCTGGCGACCGAGCCTTGCACCATGAAGTCATACCAACTGCCGATCGTGAAACACGGCACGTTCATCTTCGCGAAGTGCGCCGACGCATCCTCGTCGCGCCAGTAAGCGTCGAAGTTCGGATGCTGGTCCCACTCGCGCAGCAGCGCGTCGTTATCCTTCGGATCGCGCGCGACTTTCCCGCCGGCGATGAACCGCTGCGGCCGCGTGACGCCGCCGATCCGATAGCCTTCCTGATACAAGCTCAGCCCCGTGTCGGTCATGTATTGCGCGACGAGATGCGGCGGCTGCGTGACCGCGAGATAGTTCTGCGCGTAGCCCGCCTGCGAACCGCCGTAAGTGCCGATCTTCCCCGTGCACCACGGCTGCGCCGCGAGCCACTCGCACACGTCGTAGCCGTCGCGCAGTTCGCCCCATTGCAGCGCGCGATACCCCCGCCAAACGCCTTCGCTCTCGTGCGTGCCACGGTAGTTCACGAGCGCGATGACAAAGCCGCCCTCGGCAAACTTCGCCGCCGCCTTGCGCGAGCCCGCGCTGCTGATGTCCGCATACCGCTGCTCGAAGATCGCCGGCCACTTCCCCTCGCCCTTCGGAAAGAAGACGTAAGCCGACAGCCGCTTCCCATCGCGCATCGGAATAAAGAGGTGCTCCTCGCGCACGCTGCCGAAGTCGAGCTTCGGCATTTCCGCAGCGAAGGTGCTGGTAATGGCGAGGGCGGCGAGCAGTGGGAGGCGCATGGACGTGAGAAGGCATCGGTGCGCTGAAACTTAGACGCCGCCGGGCGCGGTGAATCTCCATTCCGATCCTTGCGCCTCCGCACTACAAAACGCCCGTCTCATGGCGTCGAAAACCAAAGCCCCGCCCACGCCCGCCAATCCTCGACGAACAGATCGCGCACAAGCTGGCGTGAATCGGGGCTGCTTCAGCCCAGCGGGCTGAACACAAACCGTCCTCTCTGTAGCTACAGAGACGCGAGGGGGACCCCTTGGGGTGATCATCGGCACCCCTCGGGCTGGTGAGCCGGAGCCAGCGCGCCGCAGCGCCTTGGAGATTCCGCTTTCGTCGCACGCCGCGCGCTGATACCGCCGAGCCCATGCAAGCGCGCGACCATGTCGATGCGGATGACCTTCACATCGTCGAACTCTCCGGCGAGGTGGACCTGCACCATGCCGTGGAACTGCGCGAGATCCTCTCCGCGCACGCGGATGCGAAACGCCCAGCGCTCGTCGTCGATTTCACCGGCGTGACCTATATCGACTCCGCGGGGCTTGCGACGCTCATCGAGTATGTGCAGCGCTCGTTCAGCTACAGCGGGAAGTTCGCACTCGGCGGCGTGAGCGATCGGCTGCGGACGATCTTCGACATCGCGCGGCTGGATCAGGTCTTCGCGATCCATCCCACGCTCGCGGAGGCGAAAGCGACGCTGCGCTCGTGAAGGGCTGGCTCGCGCTGAACTCGCGCATCTTCTATTGGACCTTCCTCGCGCCCTTTCGCGGCCAGCGCTGGAGTGTGGCGGAGACATTTCGCCAGATGGTGCTCATCGGCGTGCGCGCGCTGCCGATGGCCTCGCTCGTCGCGCTGAGCATCGGGCTCACGCTCGCGATGCAGAGCGCGGGCGAGATGCGCAAGATGGGCGCGGAGATGTTCATCCCGGACCTCGTGGCGATCTCGCTGCTGCGCGAACTGGGGCCGCTGCTCATCGCGGTGATCGTGATCGGCCGCAGCGGTTCGTCGGTCACGGCGGAGCTGGGCACGATGAAGGTCGGCGAGGAGATCGAGGCGCTGGAAGTCATGGCGATCAACCCGGTGCGCTTCCTCGTCGTGCCGCGCGTGCTGGCGATGCTCGTGATGCTGCCGGCGCTCACGATCTTCGGCGACTGCGTGGGCATCGCCGGCGGCTGGCTCATCTGCACGACGACGATGGATTTCACCACCTCCGGTTTCATCCTCCGCGCGGTGGATCGCGCGGAGCCGTGGGACTTTTTCTCGGGCATCGTGAAGTGCGTGGTCTTCGCGTGGCTCATCATCACCATCGCCTGCCAGCGCGGGCTCGAGGTGGAAGGCGGCGCCGAGGGCGTCGGCCAGGCCACCACCGATTCGGTCGTGTGGTCGATCCTCATGATCCTCATCGCGAACGCGCTGCTCACTGGCCTCTTCTTCTTCGCGATATGAGCGACGCCGTGCTCGAAGTCCGCGATCTCGTCCGCACCTTCGGCCCGCGCCGCGTGCTCGACGGCGTGTCCTTCACCGTGCGCAAGGGCGACACGATGGTGATCATGGGCGGCTCCGGCTGCGGAAAATCGACCTTGCTGCGGCATCTCATCGGCGTGCTCAAGCCGGACTCCGGCTCGATCAAACTCTTCGGTGAAGACATCGCGCCGATGGACGAGCACGAACTCGGGCGCGTGCGGCGGCGCTTCGGCGTGCTCTTCCAAAGCGGCGCGCTGCTGCAATCGCTCACGCTCGCGGAAAACGTCGCGCTGCCGATCAACGAACACGGCCAGCACCTGGCGCCGAACATCGTCGAGCTGATGGTGAAGATGAAGCTGGAGATGGTCGGCCTCACCGGGCTCGAACATCTCAAGCCCGCCGAGATCAGCGGCGGCATGAAAAAGCGCGTCGGCCTCGCCCGGGCGCTCGCGCTCGATCCCGAGCTGCTTTTCAGCGACGAGCCGACCTCCGGCCTCGACCCAATCATGACCGCCGTCGTGGACGAACTTACGATCGACCTCACCCGTTCGATGAACCGCACCGCCGTCGTCGTGACGCACGACATGACGAGCGCCTTTCGCATCGCCACGCAGATGATCATGCTCGGCACCGGGCGGCACCAAGGCACGATCATCGCCGCCGGCACACCCGAGGAAGTGCGTGCGCACCCGAGCCCCGAGGTGCAGCAATTCATCCGCGGCGAAGCCGACGGCCCCGTGCCGAAACGCATGACGCAGGTCGATTACGTCGAAGGCCTGCTCGGCCACCCGCGCCCGCTCCGAAGAGACTGAACCATCCATGAAATCCAACCGCTCAGACTACATCATCGCCACCGGCGTCATCGGGTGCAGCGCCGTGATCCTCGTCGCGCTCACCATCGCGCTCGGCGGGTGGAAACCGAGCCGGAACGCCCGCGTGATCTACGTCGATTTTCCCGACGTCACCGGCATCCGCCTGCACTCGCCTGTGCGCTACGCCGGCGCGCCCGCGGGGGCCGTGAGCAGCTTTCGCCTGCTCACCGACGCGGAACGCAGCGCGACGAACTGGTCCGCCGTGCGCGTGACGATCGACCTCGCGGACGACGTGCCATCGCTGCCCGACGACGTGCGCGCCTCGCTCTCCAGCGATACGATGCTGAGCGACAAATTCATCGCGCTCTCCGCCGGCTCGCCCGATCACCCGAAGCTGCCCAATGGCTCCGTGCTGCTCGGCGCCAGCGGGGCCGGGCTGGAGACGCTCATCGATTCCGTCGGCCCGCTCGTGCAATCGGTCGATCGCCTCATCTCGCAGCTCCAGACCACGCTCACCGGCTTCGACACCGTCGTGGTAAAAACCGGTGCCGCCGTGGACACGCTGCACACCGGGTTGAGCGACGCGCTGCCGCGCATCTCGACGCTCGCGGATGGATTAAAGACCACCGCCGACGCCGCGACCGGCGCGCTCGCGCGCATCGACAAGGTGGTCGCGGACGCCGACCCGCTGATCAAAGAGGATCTGAAGAAGTTCAGCACCGCGATCGACGAGTTGCAAAAGACGCTCGGTTCCGTCGGCGGCCTCGTGAAGGGCGCCGACAAGCAAATCAGCGGGCGGATGCAGGAGCTCTCCGTGGTCTTGCAGAATCTCAAGGTCGTGAGCACGCACGCCAAGACGCTCTCGAAGACGCTCGCCGAGAAACCGAACCGGCTGATCTTCAGTGGCAAGACGCCCGCGCTGCCGAGCGAGCAGGAGATCATCCGCAGCACCAAGCCGGTGCCCACGCGGTAGGAAACTCGCCGTGGCGGAGCGGGGAAACGGCGGTAGTCTCGCGCCCATGCTCCCCCGCATCACCGCTCTCTTCGCCATCGCCTGCGCCGCCGTGCCGGCATGGGCGGCGACGTATCAAGTCGGCCCGACCCGCACTTACAAAGACCTCAACGCCGTCTCCGCGCGAATCCACGGCGGCGATGTCGTCGAGGTCGATGGCGGCGTGACCTACGTCGGCCAGGTCACCTTCCGCAACAGCGGCACGGAGGCGACTCCGATCACCATCCGCGGGCTCGGCGCTGGCGCGGCGCGGCCGCATCTCTCGACCTCCGGCGGCATCGCTGGCGGAGCGGTCGTGCGGTTTTGGGGGCACCACTACGCCTTTGAAAACTTCGAGGTTTCCGCCAATCGCGACGCCACGACCGCGCGCGGGCTGCACGTCGTCGCTCACAATATCACCGTGCGCGATTGCATCGTTCACGATGTCGCCGGGCAGGGCATCCACGGCTCGGACAGCGCGGGCTCGGTCATCCTCGACCGGGTCGAGGTGTATCGCTGCGGCCTCGGCAGCTACTCCCACCAAATCTACGTGGCGACCGACAACGAGTATGTGCCCGGTGCGGTCTTCCGGATGCAAGGCTGCTACATCCACGACGGGCTCGGCGGGAACAACGTGAAGTCGCGCGCCGGGCGCAGCGAGATCTACTACAACTGGATCGAAGGCGCCGCGTATCACGAACTCGATCTCATCGGCGCGGACCCCGCGGGGCAACTCGCCGGGACCGCCGGATGGGTGCGCGAGGATGCGGACGTCGTCGGCAACGTCCTGCGCAAACGAGCCGGGTCAGCCGGTTACTTCGCCCGGCTCGGCACGGACACCACGGGATCGAGCAATGCGCGCTACCGCTTTTTCCACAACACGTGCGTCGTCGATCCGGCCTTCACCGGCACGGTCAGCGTCTTCGGCGTGAATGCCGCGGTGCAGTCGCTCGAGGTCTTCAATAACGTCTTCTTCAGCCCCAGCGCTGCGCTGCGCGTGGTCTATGGCACCACCTTCCCCGCAGCCCGCTCGACCGGTGGAAATAACTGGGTCTCGACCGCGGCGACCGGCCTGCCCGGCACGTGGACCGGCACCCTCTCGGGCAGCGATCCCGGCTTCACCGATGCAGCGGAGCTCGACTTCACGCCGCGCGCGGATGGGCCGCTCTTCGGCGCCGGCGCGGCGGCCAGCACGAGCCCGGCGGGCTACGATTTCCCGAACCCACTCACCGCCCCGGCGCAGCATCCGCGCACCCCGTCCGCGCCCGCCGCGCCGCGTCCGAGCGATGCGACGCCGGACATCGGCGCATTCGAACGGGCCGATCCCGCGCCGAACCAGCCGAACACGCCGCCGCAGGCCGCGAACGATGTCTTGGAGTTCATCACCTCGCTCGCGATCACGATCCCGGTGCTCGCGAATGACTCCGACGCAGAAGGCGACACGCTCGTGCTCACCAGCATCACGCGACCGCTCTACGGGACAGCGAGCATCGTGGGCGGCGCGATCGTCTATGCGCCGCGCACCGGATTTCCCGGCGAGGAAATCCTGACGTATCGCGTGAGCGACGGCCGCGCGGTGGCGACCGCCACGCTGACGCTGCGCAACGCCTACGCCCTCGCACGCGGTATCTACGCGGGGTCGCTGCTCGCGGGCGACGTGGCGGACGGATTCACCGGCGCGCTGCGCCTCGCGGTCGATGGCTTCGGCGCGTTCACCGGCACACTTCAGCTCGGCCCAAAAGTCTTCGCGCTGCGCGGTCTCCTCGATCACTCCGGCGACGCGCACCTCTCGATCCCACGCCTCGGCCTGCCCACGCTCAGCGTCGCGCTCCACATGGATTTCGATCCGGCGACGCTCACCGCAGCCGTCAGCGACGGCACGCGCACCGCGACGGTGACGAGCGACCGCATCCTCTACGACAAGACGCAGCCGCTCGAGCACGCAGGCATTTTCACGACGCTGCTGCCGCTGCCGACGCAGCGCACCTTCCCACCGGGAAATGGCTACGCGTCCGTATCGGTCTCCGCGACCGGTTCGACACGCATCACCGGCACGCTCGGCGACGGGATGCCGTTTTCCGTCGGCGGGTGGATGCACCGCGACGGCACGCTGCCGGTCTTCGTGTCGCTCTACGCGGTGCGCGGCAGCCTGTCTGGCGCGTTCGCTTTCTCCGGAGAGGGCGCGAGCGGCGTCTTCACATGGTGGAAGCCGGCGCAACTCGCCGGGCTGTATCGCACGGGCTTCCGCCTCGATCTCGAAGGCGTCGCCGCCCGCTGGAGCCGTGCGGCGTGGCACGGCGGAAGCGTCGGCTTGACCCTCGCCGGCGGCGACCTCACTACGCCTGCCGCCGCGAGTGCTCGCCTCGCCCCGCCCGCGCTGCCGCTCATCACCGATGCCGGCGGGATGCTGCTCTCCTTCGATGTGACCGCCGCGTCCGGCTTGTTCAAGGCGCGCATCCAGCACCCGGTGCTGCTTCGCGTGGTGGATGTGCGCGGCGCCGTGCTGCAAGCCCAGGCCCTCGGCGCCGGCGTCTTCGTCGGCTCGACCGCGGTGGGCTCAGCCGATCTCGCGCTCGCGCCGTAAAGGTAGGGCGCGCTGTCCTCAGCGCGCCGCGGACGGCTGGGAACAGCCGTCCCTACCTTTTAGAGCTGCACGGTCTGCACCGTCTGGATGTCGGCCTCGGCGAGGAGTTCCTGCACCAGCGGGTCGCCGGGGACGGAGTCGAGATTCAGCACGGTGAGCGCCTGGCCGCCCTGCACGTCGCGGCTCAAGGACATGCCGGCGATGTTCACGCCGTGCTTGCCCATCATCGTGCCGACGTGACCGACGATGCCGGGGCGGTCCTTGTTTTCGAGCAGCAGCAACACGCCATCGGGCTTCGCTTCCACGTGGCGGCCGTTGATCTTCACGATGCGCGGCATCGAGCCGAAGAAGGTGCCCGCAACGGAAACCCAACCGGTCTCACCCGCGGCAGTCAGCTCCATCAGCTCGGCGAAATCGCTCAGGCTGCTCTCGCGTGATTCGGTGATCTTGATGCCGAGGTTCTCGGCGAAGGCAGGCGCGTTCACGATGTTCACCTCGCTGCCCCCAGCCTGCTCGAGGAAGCCCTTGAGAATCGCGCGCGTGATCGCGGTCGTGTCCACCTCGTTGATCTTGCCGCTGTAGTTCACGTTGAGGCTGTCGCAGCGTTTGGTCGCGATCTGCGAGAGGAAACGGCCGAGCTTCTCGCCGAGCGCGAGGTGTGGCCCGATGACGGCGAGCGTCTTCGCATCGATGCTCGGCATGTTCACCGCGTTGCGGATCTCCCCGTCTATCAGCGCGGCGCGAATCTGCTGCGCGACTTCGATGCCCACGCCTTCCTGCGCCTCGACGGTCGAGGCGCCAAGGTGCGGCGTGGTGACGAGATTCGGCGCGGTGCGAAGCGGGGAATCGGCGGGCAGCGGCTCGGTCTCGAAGACATCGAGCGCGGCCGCCGCGACCTGGCCGCTCTTGAGCGCCTCGGCGAGCGCGGCTTCGTTCACGAGCCCGCCGCGCGCGGCGTTGACGATGCGCACGCCCGGCTTGCACAGCCGCAGGCGGCGCGAGTCGAGCATGTCCTTCGTCTCGGCAGTCATCGGCATGTGCATCGTGATGAAGTCGGCCTGCTGCACGATGTCGTCGATGCTCTCGACCAACTCGACTTGCAGCGAGCGGGCGCGGCTGGCGGAGAGATACGGATCGTAAGCGAGCACGCGCATCCCGAAGGCCATCGCGCGGCGCGCAACCTCGGTGCCGATGCGGCCCATGCCGAGGATGGCGAGCGTCTTGGAGTAAAGCTCGACGCCTTCGAAGCTCTTGCGGTCCCACTTGGCGGCCTTCATCGACGCGTCGGCGGCGGGGATTTTCCGCGCGATCGCCATCATCAGCGAAAAGGCGTGCTCGGCGGTCGAGATCGTGTTGCCGGCCGGCGTGTTCATCACGATCACCCCGCGCCGCGTGGCGGCATCGACATCCACATTATCCACGCCGACGCCCGCGCGGCCGACGACCCGGAGGTTCTTCGCGGCCTCGATGACCTTCGCATTCACCTTCGTCTGCGAGCGGACGACGAGCCCGCTGAACTCCCCGATGATCTCCAGCAGCGCGTCCTCCTTCAGCCCGGTGCTCACGGTCACGTCGAGCACTCCGCCCGCGGATAGCTCGGCGATACCGCGTTCAGAGATGGGGTCGGCGACGAGGACTTTCGGCTTGGTGCTCATGGAAAAAAGGAGCGCGATTCTCGGCGGCAACCCGCGCCGGGCAATGGGATTTTTCCGCCCAACCCTCAGCGCGTCACTTCGCGGACGAAGACGTTGATCGTCTGGCCGTCATCGGCGCGGGTGATCGCGCGGACTTCAAACGCGCGGTTCGCGTCGCGCGCAAAGATCTCGCCCTCATCCGGTGGCAGCGCGCCGTTCGGATACTCGGCCACCACGCGGATCGAACTACCCGGCGGCAGCGCTTCGCCTTTCGGCCGCAGCACCGCCTTGTTGTCGCCCCGCGCGGAGACGACGAAATTCCCGCTGAGGTAGAGCCGCTCGCCGGAGGTGGCTTGATCGACGAGGGCGAGGGCCTCGACGGAGGAAATCGTGCGTCCGCGCGGCTGCGCGCCGGGCTGGTAGAGACGCCACGTGCCGCTCGCTTCCGTGGGCGGCGCGACGCCAGGGTTCGATTGCACGAAGGGCTTCAGCGGCACACCGGTCGGCGAAACGGCGGGCGGCGGCACCACCGGAGCCGGTGGCGCGGGCACATCGGGCACGACCGGCGCCGGAGTCGCGGGCACGGCCTTCGCCACCAGGACCGGCGGTGGCGTCATCGCCACTGCGGACGGCGTAGCTACCGGCTTCACGGGCACGGCTGGCACGGCGGGCGGCTCGGCGCCGGGCGGGTTCCGGACGACCGCGATCGGCGTCGCGATCGGGACCGGGCGCGGCGTGGGGCGGAGGTTCATCGTCAGGTCGGTGACGGGCGCGCGCGGTGTCGCCATCACTGGCCGGACCGGCTCCGCTTTCGCCACCTGCGGCTCGGGGATCGTCCCGGTCTCCGGTGCGGTCGTCCCGATCGGCACGCTGTCGAGGCGGACGAGTTCCGGTCCTTTCGGCGCGTCCTGCGGCTCTTCCTTGATGGGCTCGCCCGCTCGCGTTTGGGCGAAGCGCTTCAGCGCCTCGTTGAGCCTGGCCTCCTTGGTGATCGGCAGCGCGGCAGCGACGTTCAAGTCGAGCGGCGGCTCGCTCGCGAAGGTGCCGGCGCCCACCGTCACGGCGTAGCTGGGATAGTGGAGCGGCACCACGGTGAATAGCATCCGCCCATCGGCCAGCCGCTCGACGTGGAGGATCGCCGTGACATCGTTGGTCTTTTGGATGTTGAACGGATACCCCGGCACGAGCAGCCGCTTGCTCATCTCGAGGTTCGGGCCCGTGGCAGGGAAGACATGCTCGACGACCACCTGCGCATAGTCCGCCGCCTGCATGAGCGCGACGGTGCCCATCGGGAAGCAATCGCTGCTCGTCAGCTCGGTGGCCTGCATCACGTCGAACTTCCCGCGCAGATACGGCACGAGCTTCTTCGTCTCCGAGTAGTTCTTGATGTAGATGCGCAGCAGTTCGGCGTTCTCGCGATCGAGTTCGAGTGGCGTGAGCGTCGAGAACTTCTCGAACGCCCGCTGCGCCGTGAGGAACTCGCCCTGCGGCGCCGCCGTCACATCGAACCGCCGCGGCGCCTCGATCTTCTTGAGCTTCTTCAGGATCGCATACGAGCGCGCCTCCTCGGGATGGCCGAACACGTAGAAACTCCCCAGCCAGCACGCGAACGCCGCCCCGACGAGCAGCAGGATCAGGATGGTCCAGAGGAAGAGGTTGTCCTTCTTCCGCGGCAGCGCCACGTCGTCGTAGTCGAAAAAGTCCTCAGCCATCGCCTCAGTGCGCAGCGCCCTCGACGTGCTCCTCCGTCTCGAAGGACGTCCCACACCCGCAACTGCGCACCGCGTTCGGGTTCTTCAGCCGGAAGCCGGTGCCCGTGAGGTCGTCGCAGTAGTCGATCTCCGAGCCGGTGAGGAAGTGCAGGCTCTCGGGGTCCACGATCACGCGCACGTCGCCATTCGGGAAGACCTCGTCGCCCGCTCCGACATCGTCGAGCGACATGCCGTATTGCATCCCCGCGCAGCCGCCTTTCTCGACAAAAAGGCGCAACCCCTTGGTCGCGTCGCCCTTCTCGGCGATCAAACTTTGCAAGTGGCGCACAGCCGAATCGGTGAGCGTGATCATGGGCGGAGGGTAGTGGAGCAGGGAGCAGGGAGCAAGGAGCGGGGAGCATTTTCATGTCACGCGTCTCCGCAGCTTACTCCTTGCTCCCCGCCCCCTGCTCCCTGCTTATTCGCCCGTATGCCACGCATCGCCCTTCTACCCGAACACGTCGCCAGCCAGGTGGCCGCGGGCGAAGTCGTCGAGCGGCCCGCGAGTGTGGTGAAGGAGCTGGTCGAGAACGCCATCGACGCCGGCGCCACGCGCATCGAGGTGGCGATCAAACGCGGCGGCTCGTCGAGCATCCGCATCGTCGATGACGGCTGCGGCATGGACCGCGACGACGCCCTGCTCTGCCTCGAGCGCCACGCCACGAGCAAGATCCGCACGGGCGAAGACCTCGCCTCCATCCGCACGCTCGGCTTCCGCGGCGAAGCGATGCCGTCCATCGCCAGCGTCTCCCGCTTCCGCCTCACCACGCGGGAAAAGGGCGCGCTCGTCGGCACCGAGGTGCTCGTGAACGGCGGCCGCATCGAGACCGTGCGCGACTGCGGCGAACCCGAGGGCACGCAGATCGAGGCGCGCTCGCTCTTCTTCAACCTCCCCGCGCGCCGCAAATTCCTGCGCACCGAGCAGACGGAGGCCAGCCACGTGGAGCAGCAGCTCCATCTCCAAGCCATCGGCCACCCGGCGATCGGCTTCACCTTCGTGCGCGACGAGCGCGTCGTCTTCCAGCTCCCTCCCGGCCAATCTCTCCGCGAGCGCCTGCGCGATCTCAGCGGGCCGGCGCTCGTCGCCGAGCTGCTGGAGGTGCCCGAGTTTTGCACCGACTGGCTCAGCGTCCGCGGGCAGGTCGGCAAGGCCGGCGTGAGCCGCAGCACGCGCCAGCAGAGCATCGTCTTCCTCAATGGCCGCCCGGTGGAAAACCCCACGCTCACCCACGCGCTGCGCGAGGGCTACCACACCGCGCTGATGAAGGGGCAGCACCCGGTCACCTACCTCTTCCTCGACATGGACCCCGAGCGCGTGGACGTGAACGTCCACCCCGCCAAGCGCGAGGTCCGCTTCCGCGAGCCCGCCGCCGTGCGCGAAGCCGTGGCGCAGGCCCTCCGGCAGGCCTTGGAAAGCGACCGCGCCCGGTGGGCGGCCACCTTCGGAGCAGGGAGCATGGGGCAGGGAGCAGGGAGTCAGAACCCGCCGCTCCCTGCTCCCTGCTCCCTGCTCCCTGCTCACGAGCAACTCGCCCTCCGGCGCGACTGGGCCGCTTCTGGGCTCCTCCAGGGGAAAGGGGGGGCGTCCATCCCGGTCACCGGGTCATCAAACGAGAGTTCCGGGGGCACCCCCGCGGGTTCCCCCCCCGGCACCGGCGCATTCCCCCCCGACCCCCGCAATTTTCCCCTCCCGGTGCAGAGGCCGCACCCCCCATCCCCGGAGATTCCCCCTCCGGCAGGGGGAGCTTCCCCCTGCGTCAGGGCGAATCGTCCCCTGCGACCCCCGGAAGCCCGGCTCCGACCCCCGGGCTTTCCCATGTCCCCTCCGCGGCGCCCCCCCTGCGGCAGGGGGAGGCTCCCCCCCCAGACCTCGCAGAGTTCCCCCTCCGGCCCCGCAGATCATCCGGCGGGGTCCACCTTCCGCATCCTCGGCGTGCTCGGAAAGCTCTACGTGCTCATGGAGAACGCGACCGGCCTCGTCCTCGTGGACCAGCACGCCGCCCACGAGCGCATCCTCTTCGAGGAAATGCGCCGCCGCATGACCGCGCAGGGCGTCCCCACGCAGCGCCTCCTCCTCCCGCTCACGCTCGAAGTTTCCCCGAAAGACGCCGACTGGCTCACGCGCCACCTCGACGTGCTGGAGCGCGCCGGCCTCGAACTCCAGCCCTTCGGCCCGAATACCTTCAAGCTCGACTCGCTCCCCACTTTCCTCCGAGCGAATGACCCCACACAGCTCGTGCGCGACATCATCGACGACCTCCGCGAGACCACCGCGCCGAATGCGAAGCTGCGCCTCGGCGAAGAGATGATCGTCAAGACCGTCTGCCGCCACGCCGTGAAAGCCAACGACGTGCTGCGCGAGTCCGAGCTGGTGCGTCTGATCCAGGACCTGCTCGCCTGCGAACTCCCCTACTGCTGCCCGCACGGGCGCCCGACGATGATCCAGATGAGCTACGCCGAGCTGGAGAAAAAGTTCGGGCGCGTCGTGTGAACGCTGCTCACGTCTTGGACCATGCCGACTCCGCCTTCCCCTTCCGCCCTCTGCGATCCTTGGCGGCCTCTGCGCCTCTGCGTTAAACAAAACTTAACGCAGAGGCGCAGAGGTCGCAGGGGAGCGCAAAGGAACGTCGCGGCGATGGTGAGTCTGCTGTTCCTGCTCACCTCTGCGCTCTTCGCCGAGGCGCCGAAGACCACGCTCAGCTTCATCCGCACGCAGGAGCTGCCCCCGTCGAGCGGCGCGCTGCAGACGCTCTCCGCGGAGTTCAAGCCCGCGGGCGGCGCGGGGCCGAGCGTGTGGCTCATCGGCGTCGCGCACCTCGGCACACCGGAGTATTATGCCGCGCTGCAAAAGCGGCTCGACGCGCAGAGCGCCGTGCTCTTCGAGGGCGTCGGCGGCGAGCGGCTCGCCGAGGGCGCGAAGGCCGAGAGCACCGGTATCCAGGGCCAGCTCGCCAAGGCGCTCGGCCTCGTCTTCCAGCTCGACGCCATCGACTACAAGCGCGCGCACTTCTCCAACAGCGATCTCACCGCCGACGCGCTCAACCAAGCCATCGAACGCCGCGCCACCGAGCCCGCGCCGAAGCCCGATCCCGCCAAGCCCGCCGACAAGTCCGCGCCCGCGAAGGTGGACAACGAAACCTTCACCCAACTCATGGGCGCGCTGCACGGCGAAGGCGATCTCGCCGAGTCGCTCGGCGGCATGGTCACCCTCATGGGCAGCACGCCCGAGATGCGCGAGACGACCAAGCTCATGCTCGTGGAAGCGCTCGGCCAGGCCGGCGAACTCATCGACCTCGCCAAAGCCGCGTCGCCCGACATGAAGGACCTCTTCGAGGTGCTCATCACCGAGCGCAACGCGGAGGTCATCCGCCAGCTCGACGCCCGCGTGCGCAAGCTCGGCTCGGGGCAAAGCATCGCCGTCTTCTACGGCGCCGCGCACATGGACGAGATCGCCCGCCGCCTCACCGGCCAGCTCCGCTACACGCCCGCCGCGCAGCACTGGGACACCGCCTTCACCGCCGACGGCACCAAGTCCATCATGCCGCCCGCGCAGATCAAAATGATGCTCCAGATGATGCGCACGCAGCTCCAGAATCCGAGCGCCGGCGGCGACGCAGCCCAGCTCCCCTTTCTCAATCTGCTCCAGCCGCAGAAGAAGTGAGGTAGCGTGCGCTGTCTCAGCGCACTTCGGCTGCGACGCGGCCCGCTGCGCTGAGATAGCGCACGTTACAGCCCCTCGCGCGCCTTCGCGTAGCCGGGCTTGATCACGTCGTAGATCAGCCGCAGCCGCTCATCGAAGTGGATGAACGCGCTCTTGATGGAGTTGAGCGTGATCTTCTCGAAGTCCGCGAGCGTGAGCCCGAAGGTGTCCACCGCGACCTGGAACTCCTTCGTCATCGACGTGTCGCTCATCAGCCGGTCGTCGGTGTTCAGCGTCACCCGGAAGCCGTGGTCGTAATACATCTTGAATGGATGCTCGGCGAGCGCGCGCACCGAGCCGGTGTGGACGTTCGACGAGAGGCACATCTCCAGCGGGATGCGGTGGTCGAGGACGTATTGCGCGAGCGTGCCGAGCTTCACGATCTTGCCGTCCACGATCGTCATGTCGTCGGTGAGCCGCGTCGCGTGCCCGAGCCGGTGCGCGCCGCAGAGCTGGAGCGCCTGCCAGATCGACGCGACGCCGAACGCCTCGCCCGCGTGCAGAGTGGAGTTGAAGTTTGCCTGCTGGATCGCGTGGAACGCCTCCGCGTGCGCCTTCGGCGGATAGCCCGCCTCTTCCCCCGCGAGGTCGAAGCCGACGACGCCGTGATGGCGGAAGTTGATCGCCAGTTCCGCCGCCTCGAGCGAGTCCGTGCGATGGCGCATCCCGCAGATGATGAGACCCCACTTCACGCCATACTTCTCCTCGCCGCGCCGCAGCCCGTCGAGCACCGCGCCGATCACCGCATCGCCCGTCAGCCCCTTCTTCACGTGGAAGACCGGAGCGAACCGCGCCTCGGCATACACGACGCCGTCCGCGTGCATGTCCTCGATGAACTCGAACGCCACGCGCTCCAGCGCCGCACGCGTCTGCATCACCGCGCACGTGTGCGCGAAGCCTTCGAGATACAGCGGCAGCGACCCGCGCTGCGCACCGCGATGGAACCACGCCGCGAGTTCCGCCGGATCGTGCGTCGGCAGCCCCGCGTAGCCAATGTCGAGCGCGAGATCGATGACCGTCTTCGGGCGAAGGCCTCCGTCGAGATGTTCGTGGAGCAGGACCTTGGGGAGAGTGGCGAGGTTCATTTGGCGAGGAGTTCGCGGAGCTTCGCGGGGTCGTTTGTCGGGAGCTGGCAGACGAAGTTCTCGCACACGTAGGCCGCGGCCTTCCCGTCGATCGGCGTGGCGGTCCTGATGAACTCCAGCTTCTGCCCGAGCCACGCCTGCCCCTCCGCGCCATCGGCGAGGAGCACGAGTTTGTTCGGGATGAGCCGCGCGCGGACTTCGCGCAGCAGCGCCTTTGTGTCCGCCGCGTCGCGCTTCCCGGCGATGACGATCTGCCGCGGCTTCGCGAGCGAAGCGTCGAGCGCGCAGAGCATCTGCGGCGCGGCGCTGGGGAGATTGGCGAGCTGCTCCGACGCTGCGGCCAGCGTGCGGTCGGCGCGCTCGCGGAGCTTCGGGTCGTTCGTGAGCTGCGCGAGCCGGAGGAGATTCGCGGCGGCGATGCTGCCGGGGCTCGGCTCGGCGCCGTCGTATTCCTCCTTCATCCGCAGCAGCACGCTCGCATCCGCGCCACTCGTGCTGAAGTAGCCGCCGTGCTCCGCGTCGAAGAAGAGCGCGTCCATCTTCGCCTGGAGCTCGACCGCCCACGCAAGATGCGCGGTGTCGAAGTCCGCCTCGTAGAGATCGAGCAGCCCCGCGATGAGAAAGGCGTAGTCTTCCGCGAAGCCCGGCACCTCGCTCGCACCCTCGCGGTAGCTGCGCCGCAGCGCCCCGTCGCGCCACATCTGCTCGCGCAGAAACTTCGCCGCGTGCTGCGCGCTCGCGAGATACGCCGGATCGTCGAGCACCTGCGCCGCGCGGGCGAAGGCGGAGATCATCAGCCCGTTCCACGCGGTGATGATCTTGTCGTCGAGATGCGGCCGCGGTCGCTGCGCGCGGAGGTCGAAGAGCTTCTTCCGCGACGCCGCGAGCGACGCGTCGGTCGCGGGCTCGCGGACGATGAGCGTATTCTTGCCCTTCAGCTCGCCATGCGGATCGGAGCCCGCTGGCGAGTTCCCCTCGGCCACGACGCCATACACGCGGTTGAAGACCGGCGCTGCATCGCCGAGCACGCGATCGATCTCCGCTTTCTCCCACACGTAGAACGCGCCCTCGGCGTGCTCCGGCTTGCCGTGCTCGATCAGCGAGTCGGCATCCTCGGCGGAGAAAAAGCCGCCTTCGCGAGCCGTCATGTCGCGGCGCACGTAGTCGAGGATGTCGCGCGCCGTTTTCTCCCACGCCGCGTCGTGCGTGGCCTGGAACGCATCGAGATACGAGCCCACGAGCTGCGCCTGATCGTAGAGCATCTTCTCGTAGTGCGGCACGTGCCAGAAACGATCGACCGAGTAGCGGTGGAAACCGCCGCCGAGATGATCGTGCATCCCGCCGTCCGCCATCTTGTGAAGCGTGCCGAGCGCCATGCCGAGCGCCGCCTTGCCATCGCGCGACGCCGCGTCGCGGGCGTAGATGCGGAAGAGGAAGTTCAGCGCCGAGGGCCGCGGAAACTTCGGCGCGTCGCCGAAGCCGCCCCACTCTTCATCGTAAGTGCGCACGAACGGATTCAGCGCGTTCAGCAGCATCGCCTCGCTCAGCTTCAAGTCGCCGGGCTTGCCACCCGCGCCCATCCCGCGCAGTTGCTCCACGACTTTGTCGCCGTGCGCGATGATGCTCGCGCGGTCCTTCGTCCAGCCGTCGATGATCCGCCTGAGCAGCGTCTTGAAACCCGGCCGCCCGTATTTGTCCTCCGGCGGGAAGTAGGTGCCGCCGACGAACGGCTTCAGCTCCGGCGTGAGGAAGACCGTCATCGGCCAGCCGCCGCCACCCGTCGTCGCCTGCACGAACGTCATGTAAACGCGGTCCACGTCCGGCCGCTCCTCGCGGTCCACTTTGATCGAGACGAAGTGCTCGTTGAGGATCTTCGCCGTCGCCTCTTCCTCGAACGACTCGTGCGCCATCACGTGGCACCAGTGGCAGGTCGAGTAGCCGATCGAGAGAAAGATCGGCTTGTTCTCGCGCTTCGCCTTCTCGAATGCCGCGCTGCCCCACGGATACCAATCGACAGGATTGTGCTGATGCTGGAGCAGGTAGGGCGACTTCTCGCCCGCGAGGTGATTGGTGAAAGGCATGGGCTTGGATGGCTCGGCGGCTTGACAATGAAACGCCGACACGATGACTAGCGCCGCAATTCTCCACGGCAAAAAAGAGCTTATGCACAGCAACATCGAACCGATACTGAACGTGCCCGCCCCGGATAACAAGCCGCACCGCGGCTGGTGGCTGTCCCTGCTCCTGGTCGCTCTGCTCCCCGGCTGCGCCACCACCGGCGGGCGCGTGAAGGACACCACGCGCACCTTCGACACCGTGGTGATCGACGCCGGCCACGGCGGCTACGACGACGGCGCCAAGTCGCGCTGGGGCGGCCGCGAGAAAAACCACGCGCTGAGCGTCGCGCAGAAGCTCCGTCCGAAGCTCGCCGGCGCCGGCTTCAAGACCGTGATGACTCGTAACAGCGACGTCTTCATCGAGCTCAACGAGCGCGCGCGAATCTCGAACCGACAGAACAACGCGATCTTCGTCAGCGTCCATTTCAACGACTCGCCGCGGCGAAAGATTCGCGGTGCCGAAGTGTATTACCGTTCGTCCGTCTCCCGCCCGCTCGCGCAGCGCATCCTCGGGCGGATCGACGCCATCCCTGGCTGCACGGCGCGCTACGTGAAGACCGCAAACTTCCGCGTGCTGAAGCTCAACCAGTATCCCGCCGTGCTCGTCGAGTGCGGCTACCTCAGCAACCGCAGCGAAGGCTCGACCTGCGCCAGCAGCAAGCACCACGAGCGACTCGCGCAGGCCATCGCCAGCGCGATCATTGAAGCGCGCGGGCCGTTCAAGAACACAACGGTTCAGGCACCTCCGGCAACTCCGACTGCCGCACCCGTGCCGGAGGTTCCGGAGAAGAAAAAGAAGTCCTAGGGCTGCGGGCGGACCGCCTGGACTTGCTGCCACACCGCCGTCAGCGACTGCACGAGCTTCGCGCTGCTCGCCGGGAGCGTCTCGGCGGTGAGCGGGATGGCGACGGTGTCTTCCACCTCGAAGCGCCCGACCTCGCGGCTGGCCTTGTAGTCCGCGTCGAGCGAGCCGTCGGCGGCGAGCTTCGCCTCCGGTGAAGCGGGATTCGGAACGCTGAGGAAAAACTGCGCTCGTGGCGCTGCGGTGTCGCTCTTTCGCCGGAGCCGGGCGCGGGCGAGTTCGCGGAAGAGTTCGCGCGCGGTCGAGTCCGCCGGGTCGATGAAGCTCACGTTCTCCGCCACGGCGGTCGCGTCGACGCCGTGCGCGAGACGGAACGCCTCCGCGAGTTCCGCCTTGGCGAGCGGGAAGTGCGTGCAGCCGAGCACCACGGTGTCGATCGGCGGACCGCCCGCGCGGCGGTGCGTCCCGGCGAGCGTGGTCACATCGGAGCGTGCGTAATCGATCACCGCCTGGAGTTGGCCGCGCTCGATCGCGCCCGCGAGTTCGACACTGCCTTGCTGCACGACGACGGGCGCGGACTTGCCCGCCATCCCCGTCGCGCGGCCGATCGCTTTCGGATACGCGCCCGTCGCGCACGTGCCGACCGTCGCGAGGACGGCGACGCCGTGCGGCTTGCCATCGTCCGGCAGCGATGCCGCCACCGCACGCGCGCCGGCTTCCACGACCCCGATCACCGGCACTTCGAGCTTCCACTCACGCAGCGCGCCGCGGATGTCTTCGAGGCCGTAAGCGGTCGCGGTGTTGCACGCGATGACGATGGCTTTCACCGGCGGCTTGTCGAAGCGCGGCGCGACAGCCGGCGCAGGACGCCAGCGCGTGCCGAGGAGAAAGACCGCGTCTTTCATGATCAGCTCGCGTAGGAAATTCTCTCGGCCCTTCGCCGGGTAGTTGCCGTAGGGCATGTTCGCCTGATCGCCGAAGTAGATGAAGCGCTCACCCGCGAAGTCGGCCCGGCCATCGGCACCGGGACGCAGCGTGTCGTTGCCGAACGCGTCGAGCTTGAGGATCGCCTCCATCACCGTCAGCCCGCCGATGCCGGAGTCGAACACGCCGATTGGCAAGTCCGCGCGGTTTTCACCCAGCGCGGCAAAGTCGATCGACCACGCCGCGCGACCATCGCGATGCGTCTGCACGTGCTCGATGAGCGGACGCACGGCGTCTTCCCCATGCGCACAGGTGAGCGCAAAGACGCTGAGGAGCAGGACGCGGGGGAGCATTGTGGCCCACTAACGCACGCGGCCGCGCTGTCAAAAGTGTAATGCGCCGGAAAGCCTCGGGTAATCGGGATGGGGCATGATGGGGCATGATGAACAACACACCTGTGACCCCTGCTTACACCCCCAAACCCGCGCGGCGCCTGCCGCGTTTCATTCTCGCCGGCTCCATCCTCGCGCTGTCCGTCTGCGGCCTCGCCGAGGCGGTCGAAAACCACGTCGCGGCGAAGAAGCCGGCGGTTATCGTCGATACGCGTCCGCTCAGCAGTAACTTGAAGGCCGCCACGAGCTTCGCGCCTGTCATCAAGCGCGTGAGCCCGAGCGTCGTGAAAGTCGTCATCAGCGGCAAAGCCGAGAACACTGGCATGCAAGACCCCGCGAACAACCCGATGTTCCGTCACTTCTTCGGCCAAGGGCAGCGCCAGCAGCAGATGCCGAAACAGCAAGGCCTCGGCTCCGGCGTGATCGTCACCGCTGACGGCTACATCCTCACGAACAACCACGTCGTTGATCACGCGAGCGAGGTGAAGGTGTCGCTGCAAGACGGGCGCGAGTTTTCGGCCAAGGTGATCGGCACCGATCCGAAGACTGACCTCGCGGTGATCAAGATCGACGCGACCGGGCTGCCGGCGATCCAGATGACCGACAGCGAGCAAGTCGAAGTCGGGGACACCGTGATCGCGGTCGGTAACCCGTTCGGCATCGGCCAGACCGTGACGACCGGCATCGTCAGCGCCACGGGCCGTAGCGCGATCGGGCTCGATTACGAGGACTTCATCCAGACCGACGCGGCGATCAATCCCGGCAACTCCGGGGGTGCGCTCGTCGATGCGGACGGCCGGCTCGTCGGCATCAACACCGCGATCCTCAGCCGCAGCGGCGGCAACCAGGGCATCGGTTTCGCGATCCCCTCGACGCTCGCCCGCGACGTAATGGAGAGCCTCATCTCCGACGGGAAAGTCACGCGCGGTTACCTCGGCGTGATGATCCAGGACTTGAACCCGACGCTCGCGAAGAAGTTCAACGCGACGGGCAAAGCTGGCGCGCTCGTCGGTGACGTCACCGCGAAGAGCCCGGCCGAAAAAGCCGGCATCGAGAGCGGCGACGTGATCACCGAACTCGACGGCAAACCGGTGAGCGACAGCCGCCACCTCAAGCTCCAGGTCGCCCGCGTGAAGCCCGGCCAGAACGTCGCCGTGAAAGTGCTGCGCGACGGCAGGGAGAAGTCGCTGACCGTCAGCGTTGGCGAACTTCCGAACGCCGAGAGGCTCGCGAAGAACGACCCGAGTGCGAAGGACGACAACGGCACGCTCAACGGCGTGGCCGTGGGCGAACTCGATCCGCAGACGCGGCGTCAGTTGAATATCCCGGCTGACGTGAAAGGCGCGCTCATCACCGACATCGATCAAGAGAGCGCCGCCGCCGAGGCGGGGCTCAAGGCGGGCGACGTGATCCTGGAGATCAACCGCGAGAAAGTCGCGTCTTCCGCGGACGCCGTCCGGCTCACCGAGCACGTGACCGACAAGACCACGCTCTTGAAAGTGTGGAGCAATGGCGGCCAGCGCTTCGTGGTCGTGGACGAGAACAAAGTTGGCTGAGTTGGGAGACTCACGTGGTCGCGCCGCGCGCTCTGTGGGGAGCGCGCGGCGCTTGCGCGTTTGGTCGCGGCCTTCTATCCAGACGCCATGCGCCTCCTCGTCGTCGAAGACGACTCCAAAATCGCCGCGTTCGTCGTGAAGGGACTCAAGGAGGCTGGCTACGCGGTAGACCGGAGCGCGGACGGGGAGGAAGCGCTCATCCTCGTGGAGTCCACGCCTTACGATGCGGCGATCGTCGATCTCATGCTACCGCGGCTCGACGGGCTGAGCTTGATCCAACGCATCCGCGCACAGGGGAAGCGGATGCCGGTGCTCATCCTCAGCGCGAAGGCGAGCGTCGATGATCGCGTGCGCGGCTTGCAGGCCGGCGGCGATGATTACCTCACGAAGCCGTTCGCCTTCACCGAACTGCTCGCGCGGGTGCAGGCGCTCATCCGCCGCTCCTCGCAGAGCGCCGAGCCGACGCGGCTCACGTGCGGCGATCTCTCGCTCGACCTGCTCTCGCGCGAGGCGCGGCGGGGCGAGGAGCGCATCGAACTCCAGCCGCGCGAGTTTGCGCTGCTCGAATTCCTCATGCGCAACGAGGGCCGGCCGGTGTCGAAGACGATGATCCTCGAACACGTCTGGGATTACTCGTTCGATCCCGGCACGAACGTGATCGACGTGCTCGTGCATCGGTTGCGCGCAAAGATCGACCCGGATCGCACGCGACTGCACACGCTCCGGGGAGTTGGTTATGTCCTCCGCCCCGCCTGAGCCGAAGCGCCGATCCGTGCGCGGCGCGGGCACGCGGCTCACGCTGTGGTATGCGGTCGTCTTCGCACTCGGCGTCGGCGGGCTCTTCGCGCTCGCGTATCTGCTCATCGCACGGCTCGTGGACAGCGCCGACCGCGAGGTGCTCCAGTCGAAGCTCCAGGAATATAGCGTCATCTACCAGGCGGGCGGCGTGCTCGCGCTCAATGCCGCCGCGCAACGCGAGGAGCAGAGCGCAAAGCAGAAATTCTTCGTGAGCCTCGCGAACGCTCGCAACGAGATCATCGTCGCGATCGTGCCGGACGAATGGGTGACATTTAAGCAAACCGCGACCGGGCTCGACGGCTTCCGCCGACAAGTCGGCGTGGTCCACATCCCCAAGGATGCCGAGCGCGAACTCGCGCTCGCGAACGCGACGATGCCCGACGGCTCGCTGCTCCAGGTCGGCCGCATCACGACCAATCGCGCGACGACGCTGCACACTTTCCAGCAAGCCTTCCTCGCGATGGGCGGCGCCGTGATCCTGCTCGGCCTCGGCACCGGCGCGTGGCTCGCGCATCGCACGATGAAGCCAGTGCGCGATGTCGTCGCGACCGCGCGCACGATTATCGAGACCGGCGATCTCGACGCGCGCGTGCCCGAGCAATCCAGCCGCGACGAACTCGACGAGATGGCGCGCCTTTTCAACCGCGTGCTCGAACGCAACGCCACACTCGTGCGCGCCATGCGCGAGTCGCTCGACAACGCCGCACACGATCTCCGCACGCCGCTCACGCGCTTGCGCGGCATCGCGGAGCTGGCGCTACAAAACGAGGACCCGAACGCCGCGCGCGAGGCGCTCGCCGATTGCGCGGAGGAAAGCGAGCGTGTGATCGAGATGCTGCGCGCGCTCATGGACATCACCGAGGCCGAGGCTGGCATGATGAAGCTCGACCGCCGCCGCACCGACCTCGCGCGGCTCGTCGCCGATGCCGTCGAGCTTTACGAACATGTCGCCGCCGAGAAGCAGATCGCCCTCGAGAACCAGGTCGCCGGCCCGTGCGAAGCGGAAGTCGATCCCGCGCGCCTGCGCCAAGTCATCGCCAACCTGCTCGACAACGCGATCAAATACACGCCGAGCTTCGGCGCCGTCGTGCTCAAGGTCGAGCGCACGCCTGGCCAGCTCGCGCTGCTCGTGAGCGACACCGGCCCCGGCGTTCCCACCGAGGATCAGACGCGCATCTGGACGCGCCTTTACCGCGGCGACAAGAGCCGCACCGCGCGCGGCGTGGGCCTTGGCTTGAGCCTCGTGAAGGCGATCGTCGAGGCGCACGGCGGCAGCGTGAGCGTCGAGAGCCGTGAAGGCTACGGTGCGACCTTCCGCGTGGCACTGCCGGTAGCCGCGGCTCGATAAGCCGCGCAGAGACAGGGCCCAACGGGAACGCATCCCATGGAGCCGCGGCTGCAATAATCGTCGCTAGCGCGCTGCGGACGCGCGTGCCACTGATGCCCACACTTCTTCCGAAATGAATACGTCCCAACAGCAAGCCATCGACCGTTGCTTTGAAATCCTCAGCGAGCACTTCGAGCACGTGGTGATCTCCGTGGGGACCTACGACGAGGAGAAGCAATACACGACCGCCGCGAGCTTCAGCGGCGGCGTCGCGGCGGCGATCGGACTGTGCAAGCTCTACGAGACGAAGTGGACGAAGGAGCACCTCTGGGGCGCCGACGAGGACTAGCGCTCCCGGTGCGCTAACTCTGCGCGCAGCCGCCGAACATCTCCTGCTGCCGCCGCTTCATCTCCTCGGGCGTCACGTCTTCGACATGCGTGGCAAAGTGCCAAACATGGCCGAACGGATCGACGAGCTTGGCGGTGCGGTCGCCGTAGAATTGGTTCTTTGGCGGCGTGTCGATGGTCGCGCCGTTGGCACCAGCGTGAGCGACGAAGGCATCCACGTCTTTCACGTAGAGATGCACGGTGACGGGCGTGCCGCCGAAATGCTGCGGACTTTGAAAGCCCATATCGGGAAACTCATCGGCCAGCATGATGACGCCGCCGGCGATCTCGATCTCGGCGTGCATGACTTTGCCGTCGGGCGCGGCCATGCGCATACGCTCGGTGGCGCCGAAGGCGGTCTTGTAAAAGTCGAGCGCCTTGGCGGCGTCGCGGATGCAGAGATACGGGGCGAGGATCGGATAGTTGGCGGGAAGGTAGTTCGTGCTCATGCTGTGGGTTCTCTGAGGATTTGCCCTGCCGTCCAGCCGGCAGCGCGCAGGCCGCGCAGCGTAGTGCTCGCGTCGCGCTTCGCGAGACGCTTGCCGGTTTCATCGAGCACGAGCGGGCAGTGGTAAAAGGCGGGCGCGGTCCAGCCGAGCGCGCGGAAGAGCAGGATCTGGCGGAAGGTGCTTGCGATGAGGTCGGCGCCGCGGACGACTTCGGTGATGCGCATGAGCGCGTCATCGACCACGCACGCGAGCTGGTAGCTGGGCAGGTCGTCTTTGCGCCAGACGAGGAAGTCGCCGAAGTCCACACCGGCGATCGCGCGCTGCTCACCGAAGTGGCCGTCGGTGAAGACTAGCGTCTCGCCGTCGGGAACACGGAAGCGCCAGTTCACGTCGAGAGGATGATCGCGCCGCGCGCGGCAGGTGCCGGGGTAGACGGGCTCGTCTTCGCTATCGTGCGGAGCGCCGGCGGCGGTGAGCACGTCTTTGCGCGAGCAGATGCACGGGAAGAGGAAGCCTGCGGCTTTCAGCCGCTCGAAGGAGGCGCGGTAGAGCGAGAGGCGCTCGCTCTGCGTGTAAGGCGCGTGCGGGCCGCCGACATCCGGGCCTTCGCTCCAGCGCAGGCCAAGCCAGCGCATGTCTTCAAACATCGCATCGACGAACTCGGGCCGGACGCGCGCGCGGTCGAGGTCGTCATTGCGCAGGATCAGCGTGCCGCCGGCGGCGCGCTGCTGTGCGAGCCAGAACGTGCGCGCGTGTCCGCGGTGCAGGAAGCCCGTGGGCGACGGGGCAAGACGGCCGCGGTAGGGCATCGCGGCGGGAAGCTTACGGCTTCGGCTTCAGCTCCTGGTCGTAGAGCACGACCTTCCCGATCTTCTCCAGCGAGGGCTGGATCTGCTTCGCTTCGCCGACCACGACGAGCGCGACGTTTTCCGTGCTGAGGTATTTCTGCGCGGTCGCCTGGACCTGCTCGGCGGTCGTCGAGGCCATGCGCTTGGCGTAGAGTTTGTAGAAGTCCGGATCGAGTCCGTAGAGCTCGATGTCCTGCACGCGCTGCGCGGTGCGGCCGGCGCTCTCGAGGCTGAGCAGGTAGTTGCCGACGTTGTATTCGCGCTGGAGCTCGAGTTCGGGTGCGGGGACGGGCTCGGTCTGGAGACGTTTGATTTCCTTGAGCGTCTCCTCGATCGCGGGCGCGGTCACTTCGTTGCGCGTCTCGGCTTGCGCGGCGAAGTCGCCGGCGAGCTTTTGCATGTCGAAGACGCTGTAGGCGCCGTAGGTCCAGCCGTGTTTCTCGCGCAGGTTTTGGAAAAGCCGGCCGCTGAATCCGCCGCCGAGCGTGGCGTTGGTCACGTTGATCTCTGGCACGTCGGACGCGCTGCGAGCGGGGCCGGGGTTGGTGACGACGATATTGCTCTGCACGCTGCCGGGACGATCGACGAGGTGGATGGTGAGGCCGTTCACCTTCGGCGCCACGGGGAATGTCGTGGTCGGCACGTCCTTCCGCTGCCATCCGGCGAACGCTTTCGCGACACGCGCAAGGATGTCGTCAGCCTGCACATCGCCGACGATCGCGAGCGTGGCGTTGTTCGGCGCGAACCACGTGTCGTGATACTTCACGAGGTCGTCGCGCGTGATGGCGGCGACGCTCTCCTCGGTGCGGTAGCGTCCGTAGGGATGCTCGGCGCCATAGACGACGCGCGCGGCGAGCTTGCCGGCGAGTGACTCGGGCTGCTGCTTCTCCGCGGCGAGCGCGCTGAGCGCTTTCTTCTGCTCCTTGGCGAATTGCTCGGCGGGGAAGGTCGGGTTCAGCGTGGCATCGACGAGCAGCTCGAGCAGCGTGTCGGTGTATTTGGTAAGACCACCCGCGCTGACGGAGATCGCGTCGGCGCCCGACGCGGATTCGATCTGTGCGCCGATGCTGTCGCTCTCGGTGGCAAACTTCATCGCGTCGCGGGTCTTTGTGCCGCGGTTGAGCAGCGTGCCGACGAAGCCGCTGAGGCCGGGCTTGTCGCCGTCCTGCGAGGCGCCGCCCTTGATGAGCAGGCGGAAGGTGACGCTCGGTTTGCGATCGTCCTGGATGACGAAGACCTTGAGGCCGTTCGGCAGTTCGCGCGTGGTGTAATCTGGAAACGCGGCCTCGGGCGCGGGGCCGGGCTCGGGCTTGCGGGAGCGGTCGATGGCGGCGCCGGCTTGAAGGACCGAGAGGGCGAATAGGACGAGGATGGGACGCATGGGACGAAGGGGTTACTTGGCGGCTTTGGCGGGCTGCGCGGCGGGGACGGGGTAGCGGAGGATCTGCGTGCGGTCGTCGAGCAGATACTCTTTCGCGACGCGCTGGAGGTCTTCGCGCTTCACGGCCATGTAGCGGTCGAGCTCGGTGTTGATGAGGTTCGCGTCGCCGTAGAAGACGTGGTAGCGCGCGAGGTTTTTCGCGCGCGCATTCATCGAGCCGAAGCTCGTGGCAAAGTCCGCCTCCTGCTGGTTGCGCACTTTCTGGAACTCCTCCTCGCTCACGCCCTTCTCGCGCACTTTCTGGATCTCCTCGGCGATGAGCTGGTCGAGTTTATCGAGCGCGACACCGCTCTGGCCGTTGGCGAAAACGCCGATCATGCCGGCCTTTTCCTGGAGAAAAGCGAACGCATCGCACGCGACGGCGACCTGCTCCGCATCGACGAGCCGGCGGTAGAGCCGCGAGCTGCGGCCTTTGCTGAGGATGTTGCCGAGCATCTCGATCGGATACGCGTCGGGGTGCGTCTCGGTCGGCGCGCGCCACGCGTGGAGCGTGGCGGGGAGCGGCGTGTTGTCCTTGGTCACGTCCTTGGTCTCGCGCTTCGATTTGAAATCCCACGCGACCTCCGGACGCTGGATCGCGGCCCCTTTCGGGATCGGGCCGAAGTAGTCTTCGATGAGTTTCTTCGTGCGCTCGACGTCGATGTCGCCGGCGACGGCGAGGGTCGCGTTGTTCGGCAGGTAGTAGGTTTTGTAGAAGTCGCGGAACTCCTCGATCTTCGCCTGGTCGATGTATTGCACCGAGCCGATGGGCGTCCACGCGTAGGGCGTGCCTTTGAAGACGAGCGCGGCGAGCTCCTCGAAGAGCGTGCCGTAGGGCTGGTTGTCCACGCCACGACGGCGCTCCTCTTTTACCACCTGCCGCTGCGTCTCGACGCCCTGCTCGTCCACCTTCGCGTGCATCATGCGCTCGCTTTCGATCCACAGCGCGAGCTCGAGCTGGTTGGCGGGGAGGTTGAAGTAGTAGTCGGTTTTGTCGAACGACGTGCTGGCGTTCAGGTTTCCGCCGGCGCCGGAGACGTATTTGTCGATCTTGCCGCGCGGGATGTTTTCGCTGCCCTCGAACATGAGGTGTTCGAAAAAGTGCGCGAAGCCCGTGCGGTCGGCGCGCTCGTTTTTGCTGCCCACGTGGTAGAGCACGTAGGTCGAGACGACGGGCGCCTGGTGATTCTCGTGGAGGATGACGTGGAGGCCGTTCGGCAGATCGTATTCGAGGAACTTGATCGGCTTGATGACGGTCGCGGCAGCCGGCGTTTCCTTGGCGAAAGCGGGGGCGGCGATCAGTGCGGCGAGGACGAAGCGGAGCAGGGTCGGCATGGGAAGGCGCGGAGAGTGGTGCCATCCGCTTTCCCCCGCAAGCCCCGCGCAGCCCGACAAAGGATGGGCCGCGGCGAACAATCCGTGGCGAGACGCCAACAGCCAAAAGGGCGCTATGTTCCGATACACAACTGACACTTATGAATACGATCCTCGTCCCCGTTGACTTCTCCGACGTAACCCCCCGTGTGGTCGAAACCGCGCGGGCGATGGCGCGGGCCTTCAGTGCCCGCCTCGTGTTGCTCCACGTGAGTGAACCCGAACCCGACTTCATCGGATTCGAGCCCGGCCCGATGGCGGTGCGGACCGCCGTCGCGCGCGACTTCAAAAAGGAGCACCAGAAACTCGAGGAAATCAGCGCCACCGTGGCTGTCGATGGCTTCCAGGTGCTCGCCCTGCACGTGCAAGGGCCGCTCGTGGAGAAGATCCTCGATGAAGCGGACAAGCAGCAAGCCGACGCGATCGTGATGGGCTCGCACGGGCACGGCGCACTGTTCGAGTTCCTCGTCGGCAGCGTGACCAGCGGCGTGCTTCGCGCGGCGAAGGTGCCCGTGATCGTCGTGCCGGCGAACGTGTAGCCGCGACCCTACTACTTCAGCGCCGTCTCGATGGCGGCGAGCAGCTTCGCGTCATCGGGCTCCGTGCCGCTGTCGTAGCGCGCGATGATCTGGCCTTCCTTGCCGATGAGGAACTTGCCGAAGTTCCATTTCACCGGCGCTCCGCCGGAAGTCAGTGCGGCGTAGAGCGGGTGCTGCTCCGGACCTTTGACGTGCAGCTTTGAAAACATCGGGAAGCTCACGCTGAAGCGCGACGAGCAGAACTGTTTGATCTCCGCCTCGCTCCCCGGCTCCTGCGCGCCGAAGTCGTTGCACGGAAAGCCGAGCACCACGAGCCCACGGTCCTTGAACTTCCCATAGAGCGCCTCGAGCCCCTCGTATTGCGCCGTGTAGCCGCACTGCGACGCGACATTCACCACGAGCAGCACCTTGCTTTTGTAAGCGGCGAGCGAGGTGTCCTTGCCATCGATGTCCTTGAGCGGGATGGCGGCGAGATCGGCGGCTTGGGTCATGGCAGTGAGGGTGAAGAGGAGGGCGACGGCGAGTTTCATGGCACGGAGAGAAACCCTCACGCTCCCCGAATCACGAGCACAATCTCGCCTTTCGGCGGATGCACCGAGTAGTGCGCGAGCAATTCGGCTGCGGTGCCGCGGCGGTATTCCTCGAAGGTCTTCGTCAGCTCGCGCGCGACGCACAGCTCGCGCTCGGGGAGGTGCTGCGCACAGCACGCGAGCGTCTTGAGGATGCGATGCGTGCTCTCGAAGAAAACGCTCGTCACTTCGCGCGCTCCCGCCGCGAGGATCTCCCGTTCGCGCCCGCCGCTCTTCACCGGCAGGAAGCCGCCGTAGTGGAACTCTTCCGCATCGAACCCGCTCCCGATCAGCCCCGTGAGCACCGCGCTCGGGCCGGGGATGATCGTGTAAGGCAGCCCGCGCTCCTGGCACGCGCGCAGCAAGCGGTGCCCCGGATCGCTGATCCCCGGCAAGCCAGCATCGCTGATGACGGCGATGTGTTTTCCCTCTGCAATCTGCTCGATCAGTTCCGCGGTCCGCCGCGCTTCGTTGTGCGCGTGGTAGGAGACGAGCGGCTTGCGGATCTCGTAGTGCTGGAGCAGCCGCAGCGAGTGCCGCGTGTCTTCGCACGCGATCACGTCCGCCGCTTTGAGCGTCTCCAGCGCGCGCAGGGTGATGTCCGTGAGATTTCCGATCGGTGTGGCGACGAGGCTGAGCATGAGTGGCGGCTACAATACGAAGTCGTCAGCACCGGTGATTTCCAGCACCTTCGCGTGGCGGTCGGCGAAGTCGCCCCAATAAACGATGGCGTATCCGCGGAAGATGTGGGCGCGACAGCGCGCGGCCTGTCGCGTCGTGCTCGTGGTAGTCGGCGAAGCGATCCGGCGTGGCGGTAATTTCGTGGAGGCGGTGCCAGAGCGTGCCGCGTTCACGCGCAGGCAGCCGGGCGAGGAAATCCACGACGTCGCTGTCGAGCAGCAGACGCCGTTTCACTGTCCGGCGGCGGAGGGAAGACCGAGCCGCGCGGCGGCCTCCTCGGCCGAGACCCAGCGGGCGGGATCGGCGAGTTTCGCGGCCAGGTGCCGTCCGCGCTCCGGATCCTGGGCGCGGCGCAGCGCGCACAGCAGGGTATAAAGTTCCTCGCGCACTTCCGGCGGCGCATCCCGCAACTCGGATTTCAATTCATCGAGCGTCATGGCGGCAGATTATGCCCTGCGGCGGCGATGGCAAGCGCGCCTGCCAGCCTTCGCTGATCTGCACTAGGTGGCTACGGCGCGGGGGCGAGGACGGGGCGGAAGCCGAGGCCGGCACTGCTGCGCAGGGCAAAGGGTAAGAGGGACAAAGGGCAGAGGGAAAACACGCAGCCACTCAACGCCCAGACGACGCACCCCCCACGACGACACGGAAGCCGCGGCTGACGTAGCGTTGCGTGGGCGTGAGGTTGCCGCGGCACGACGAGAGCGATTTGACGCTCTCGAAGTCGCCGAAGCACCCACCCCGCAAAACGCGGGGCGTTTGCTCCTTTGCATACCAGTCGTCGCACCACTCCCACACGTTGCCGCCGAGGTCGTAAAGGCCGGCGCGATTCGCCGCAAAGGAACCCGCCGGCGAGGTCGTCGCAAACCCGTCCCGGTAACCGGGCAGTTCGCCCTTGATCCAGGTATGCTTCCCCGCCGCCAGGGCCGGTCGCAGTTCCTCGCTCCAGTAATTGCCCGCGCCCTCCGGCGGCGGCCACGCGCTGCCCCACGGGAAGACATCCGCGATCTTCCGATCCTTCGTGTCCGGCAGCTTCGCCGCGACTTCACGCTCGCCGATGCCCACCGCGCAGCTCCACTCGTGATCGGTCGGCAGGCGAACCACTTCGTTCGCGCCGAGCTTGCCCGCCTTCCTCTCGCGCTCCGTCAGCCACGCACAGAAGGCCGTCGCGTCCTCCCAACTCACATTTACCGCGGGGTGCGTGGCCTCCTGCGCGAACTCCGCCTTCGGCCACTCGCGCTTGGTTTCCTTGGCAAAGACCTCGTAGTCCTGCACGCGCGTCTCCCACACGCTGAAGAGCACGCGCTGCCCGGCGCTGGGCCCGCCCACGATCGGCACGGGGACGAACTTCATGCCGAGGGTGTTGATGAAGGGGCGGACGTTGCTGGCCAGAGCGGGCGATGTCGCAGAAGAGGTCGCGCGCGGCAACGTGGTGGAAGGTGTTGAGGCAGAAGCCGCGGACGGGCCGGAAACCGGACCCACCTCCACCACTCGGAACCCGCAATCGCGCGCAGGTGCACCGGGTGCCCGGACATCCCGGCCCGAGGAGAGCAGATAACGGCGGTCACTTTGGAACCATGAGCCGCCTCGGAGAATCCGCTTCTGCGCTGTGGCGTCCCCCGTGCCGTCGCACCATTCCCAGACATTGCCGCCGAGATCATGCAGGCCGAGCGCGTTTGGCTTGAAACTCATGACGGGGGCCGTGGTTGGGTGGCCGTCGGTGTAGCCATCGATGACCGGCACTTCAGGAAGCCGCTCCTTCAGGGCGCTGTCCGGGTAATTGCCCGCGCCCGCGGGCGGCGGCCATTGCGAGCCCCAAGGATACACATCGGGAATCTTTGAGCCAAGGCTTTGCGGGTCGGCATCCGCCGCCTCCTCATGCGCGATGCCCACAGCGAAGCTCCATTCCCGGTCAGTGGGCAGGCGGTAGATGCGGCCTTCCTTCTTGCCCAACCATGTGCAGAACGCCCGCGCCTCGTCCCAGATCACACCCACGACCGGATGGTCGTCGCCACTGCTGACCGCCACGCCGCCGCGATCTTGATTCTGCCAGGCGTCACTGACGCCCGGATTCGCCGCGGCATACGCGGCATAGTCCTGCTTCCGCGTCTCATGGATGCACATGCGGATCTGTGTTCCCGGCACGGGGACGAACTTCATGCCGAGGGTGTTCACGAACGGCGCGTCCTTGGTGGCGGTGGCGGGGGTGGTGCTCGCGCCGCCGGGCGCGTCGAGGTCGAGGACTTCGAGGGATTTGACCAGCGCCGGGGCGGTATTGTTTCTGCCGCCCCCGTCCACGCCAAGTTTGCCTTCCGGGTGAGTCCCGTCCGTGACCGTGCCGAGGATCTCGCCGTTGAGTTTGGCGGTGAGGGTCTGGCCCACGACGCGCAGTTCGAGCTCGTAGTCCTGCCCCGGCTGGAGGGGCTCGCGCAGCGGAAACACACGCAGGGTCGTGTATTGCTTGGCGGCATTCTCATAGCGCTCCAGCACGATCATGTTCTCGTCTTTGGCGTAGAGCTGATAGTGGCCAGCCGCACTGGTCCACCGGGCATACAATCTCGGGGGCCACCCGCCGAAGGTCGCCCGTATGCGCGCCGCGCCATCGCGCCGCAGACCTTGGCTGGAGCTGAGCATGGCCACGCTGCCCTGGGTGAAGCGCACTCCTTCCGGCGTCCGCACTGCTCCGCCGGAGAGATCGAGCTTCGCGGGATCGCGCAGCACGTCCTGCCACGGCTCGGCGGAAGGCGAGAGGCGCACCGCGGCGGGCGTGGGTTCGCGGAGCATGGGCGTCCCGCTCGTGGCTTTCGGCGTCCCGCCGGAAGCGCCGGCCGACGCCGGCGAGACGCCGGCTTTCACGGGTGGGACGCCCGTGCTCCGCGGCTTCGCGGGCTTCATCACGAAGAACGCGATGGAGCCGAGCACGGCCACGCCGGCGGCGATCGCGCCGAAGAGCGGGAGCTTCGACTTGCTGACGGCATCGGCGATGCGCTGCACGTCGGAGGCGTGGATGGGGCCTTCGTTCAGTTCGCGCCAGCCGGCGACGACGGCGCTCGGGCCGGTGCGCTCGCCGTGGACGAGCAGTTCCATCACGCGCTCGATCTCGGCGATGAGGTCGTCGTAGCTGGCGTGGCGTTCGCGGGGCTGCTTCTTGAGCATCCGGGACACGAGGCGGGCGAGCGGGATGGGGCAACCGGGGAGCGCCTTGAGGATGGCGGGTGGCGGCGCGTTGAGGTGCATGTTCACCACCGAGAAGCTGTCGGCGGCGTCGTAGGGCGCGTGGCCGGCGAGCATGTGGAAGAGCGTGCAGCCGAGCGAGTAGATGTCGGCCCGGAAGTCGAGGCTCTTTTCCCCGCGCGCCTGCTCGGGGCTGACGTAGTGGGGCGTGCCCATCATGGTGCCGGTCTGGGTGAGGCCGGTGGTGTTGCTGAGCAGGCTCTTGGCGAGGCCGAGGTCGCCCAGCTTCACCGCACCGTTGGCGTCGAGGTAGATGTTGCTCGGCTTGATGTCGCGATGGACGATCTGTCCGCGATCCCAGCCGCACTGGAGCCCGCGGGCGACGTCGCCGCAGATGCGCAGGGCCTCGGGCGCGGAGAGCGGGCCGCGCTTGAGCCGCTGGTGGAGATTCTCGCCCTCGACGAGTTCCATGGCGATGTAGTGGCAGCCGGCGGCTTGGCCCGAGGTGAAGACGCGGACGAGGTTCGGGTGGTTGAGGCTGGCGGCGACTTTGGCCTCGCGCTGGAAGCGGGCGACGAACTCCTCGTCTTCCTGAAACTGCGACGGCAGCACTTTCAGCGCGACGATGCGGCCGAGGGACGCCTGCCGGGCGCGATAGACGGCGCCCATGCCGCCCTGGCCGAGCTTGTCGATGATCTCGAAGTCGCCGATCGATTCGGCCATGTGCGCCGTGGCGGGCGGCAGGGTGAAGGCTGGCGCGGACGCGTCGAGGTCGCCCGACGTGATGTGCCGCGTGGATTCAGCCGCACGGGCCGCCGAACAACTTTCGCAGATCGCGCCGTCGGGCGCGTCATCGACCAAGGGCGCAGCGCAGAGGGTGCAGGTTTTGGCGAGGCTCATGTCGGCGGGTTTGCTCTCCGTGGTTTGGCAAAGGGAGACCGGCCGAAGTCGCGCCCCGTTTTACCAGCCTTCGCTGATCTGCGCGACGAGGCGCGTGGCGGCTTCTTCCATCGCGAGCGGCAGGGCCTGATGCTCGTCCTGGAGCACGTCGGCGGTGATGGCGTTGACGCCGCTGACGAAGAAGTTCGTCTGCCCGCTCACGCTCCGGCCCATGAGTTCCCGGCCGGTCTTCGTGTCGATGACCCGGTAACGGATTCGCATCGAGAGTTCGTATTCGCGGGTGACGAGCAGGTCGCCCCGCACGCTGCGCTGCGGCCGGCGGTCCAGCTCCTCGAGCGTGCATTCGACGGTGGCGTCGGCGTTCTTTTCGTCGGTGATCTTGTAGGTGCCGTCCTGCTGGATCTGCTTGATGAGCGTGTTGGCGAGCAGCACCTCGACACGCGGCTCGAGCGTCTCGTTCTTGAAGGTCGGGACGGCGAGCGTCTTCACGTGCGCCATCGGCGTGGGCTTCAGCGAGCCGACTTCGTAACCGGCGCAGCCGGCGAGGGCGAAAGCGGCGAGGACCGCGGGGAAAAACTTACCGTTGCTCATTGATTAGTCTTCGGTTCTGGCGCCGGTCCGGGCTCGTTGAGCTTGGCGGGCATGCCGGGGTCCGATTTCGGAAGCTCGGGCTCGACCGCCGGCACCGGGCCGATCGGTGAACTGCGCAGTTTTGGCCGACCCGGCGCGACTTCATCGGGCTCAGGCATCTTCACCGGCGGGCCGACGTAATCGGGCCGCGAGACGGTCTCGACTTTCGCCTGGAGGCGGCGGCGGGCGGCGGCCTTCTGGCCGGTCTCAGCGCGCTCGGGGCCGGCGCGGAGCGTGTCGTCGCCGTATTTGGTGCGGAGTTCCTCGATGCGCGTCTTGGCGAAGGTGCCCTCGGGCGAGTCGGGCGCGGTCTTGATCACGTCGTTGTAGTAGATCACCGCGGCTTTGAACTGCTTGGTCTTGTCGTAGAACTTGGCGACATCGAGCACGCTCTTGGTCGAGCCGCCCTCCAGGGTCTTCATGTTTTCCTGCGCCTGCGCGACCTTCTCGCTGTCGGGGTAGCGGTTCACGAAATCCTCGAAGGCCTCGCGCGCCTTCTGGGCGCTGGCCTGGTCGTAGCTGCCTTCGCGATACTGCTTCAGCCGCACGTAGCCGATCTGATACTGGGCGTCATCGGCGATGTCGTCGTTGGGATACTTCGTGACGACGCCGGTGTAGGCGATGATCGCCTCGCCATATTTGCCCATCTTCTCGAGCGCCTGGCCGGCGCTGAACTGCGAGAGCGGAGCGTATTTGCTGAAGGGCGCGCGGCGGATGATCCCGTCGAACATCTGCTGTGCGCGCTCCATCGAGGAGGCGAGCTTGATGCCGAGGATCTTCTTTTTCTCCCCCTCGAGGAAGAGCTTCGCGATCTTGAACATGGACTCGACCACGCTCTCGAAGTCCTCGCCCTTGGGATACTTGGTGAGGTAGGTCGCGTAGGCGTCGTAGGCCGCGTCGTATTCGCCGGACGCTTCGAGGATGCGGCCGACTTTGAGCTGGGCCTTGCCCGCGAGCACGGAGACCGGGTGGCGCTTCACGAGGGCCTTGTAGCTGGAGAGTGCCGCGCTGAGTTCGCTGGAGCCTTCCTGCTGCTCGGCTTTGGCCATCAGTTCGGCGGCGCCAGCCTCGATCCCGGGCTCGCCTTCCGCGGTCCAGCCTTCGCGCGAGGTGAAGACGACCGCTGCATCCGAGGCCGCCGGCATCGCGACGAGTGCGAGCAAGATGGCGAGCGAAAGGGCAGCTTTTATCATGGAGGCGCGGAGGGTAGTGAGCCGCCCTAGACTGGTCAACCGTTGCTTTCGCCCGCCGGGCGGTTAAGACCCGCGCGTGAACTTTCGCAAGACGCTCTTCGTCAATCCACCGAGCTGGCAAGGCTTCGACGGCGGCGCGGGCGCGCGCTACCAGGCGCGGCGGGAGATCCGTTCGTTTTGGTTCCCCACGTGGCTCGCGCAGCCGGCGGCATTGGTGGAAGGTTCGCGGCTCGTGGATGCGCCGCCGCACGAGCAGTCGGTTGACGATGTGCTGCGCATCGCGCGGGTCTACGAACTGGTGATCATCCACACGAGCGCGCCGACCTTGCGCGGCGACGCGCGACTCGCCGAAGCGCTGAAGTCGCAGAACCCGGACGTGCAAGTCGGCCTCGTCGGTGCGCAGGCCGCAGTGATGCCCGACGAGACGCTCGCCGCCAGCGAGGCGATCGACTTCGTGGGTCGGAAGGAATTCGACTACACCTGCCGCGACGTAGCCGCCGGGCTGCCGCTCGCGGACATCCCCGGCCTCAGCTTCCGCCACGAGGGGAAGATCACGCACAACGCCGAGCGGGCGATGATCCAGAACTTCGACGACCTGCCGAGCGTGATGGACGTTTATGCACGCGACCTCGAGATCGAGCGCTACTTCATCGGCTATCTGCGGCACCCCTACGTCTCGCACTACACCGGTCGCGGCTGCCCGGCGCAGTGCAGCTTCTGCCTGTGGCCGCAGACCGTCGGCGGCAATAAATACCGCGCCCGCTCACCCGAAAACGTCGCCCGCGAGATGGCGCATGCGCAGCGGCTCTTCCCGCAGGTGAAGGAGTTCTTCTTCGACGACGACACCTTCACCGCCTACCAGCCGCGCGCTCGCGAGATCGCAAAGCTGATCGGCAAGCTCGGCATCACGTGGAGCTGCAACGCCCGCGCCAACGTGAACCGCGAGACGCTCGAAACGATGCGCGACAACGGCTTGCGCCTGCTCCTCGTCGGCTACGAAAGCGGCAACCAGCAGATCCTCGACAACATCAAGAAAGGCATCCGCCTCGAGGAAGCCCGCGAGTTCACGAAGAACTGCCGCGAGCTGGGTATCACGATCCACGGCACCTTCATCCTCGGCCTGCCCGGCGAGACGCCCGAGACGATCCGCCAGACCGTCGAGTTCGCGAAGCAGCTCGACGTCTTCTCCATCCAGGTCTCCCTCGCCGCTCCCTATCCCGGCACCGAGCTCTACCGGCAGGCGAAAGAAAACGGCTGGCTGCGCGAAGGCGCCGACCTCATCGGCGACCATGGCGAACAGCTCGCAGCGCTCGAATACGACGGCCTCAGCCGCGACGAAATTTTCCGCGCCGTCGAGCGCTTCTACAAAGCCTACTACTTCCGCCCCCGCCCCATCGCCCGCATGGTCGGTGAGATGCTCGGCGATTGGGACGTGATGAAACGCCGCCTCCGCGAAGGCGCCGAGTTCTTCAAATTCCTCCGCCTCCGCAGCGCCGAGGGCTGAACGCGCCTAATTCGGCAGCGGAGTCGCGCCTGCGACCGGTTCCACCAGCATGGTCACGTCGTGCGGTCCCTCCGGCCAATTGCCGCCGTAGAGCGAGATCGTCATCCCCAGCACCGACGGCTTTGGTGCGAATTTGCCGGTGCTTGAAACTCCTGAGGGTTTTGCAGGAAGAGCGAGCCGCACCGGGAAATAGGCGTATCTCCTATCGTCAGCCGTCGGCCCGATGAGCGCACCAACCGTCATCGTCGGGCAGGACGTGGTCGATCCATCGGCAGCGAGAATCGTGAACTTCAGCGCGTATTTGTCCCACGCGCTGAGATCGAGCCCTACGAGCGTCTTCGCACCCGCCCCCTGGTTGGAGGTCAACTGCAAGTTGTAGTCTGGCGATTTGGTGCTGAGGAAATGGATGTCGAGTTCGACCCCGCCGTCCGCCCGCTCCCGCCTCGCCGTCACCGTCGCCGTCAATAGAGGGGAATAGAATCCTTTCGCCTTCGTGTCGTCGAGGGACATGATCCCTTTGTTCGACAACGTAAATTCCTTCGCCGTGTCTGCGGGTTTCGGCTCGGGCGAAAGCGGAGTCGCGCCCGCGACCGGTTCGACCAGCATGGTCACGTCGTGCGGTCCCTCCGACCACTTGCCGCCGAAGAGCGAGATCGTCATCCCGAGCACCGACGGCTTCGGCGCGAACCCACCGGCGCTGGAAATCCTTGAGGTTTGCGCAGGAAGAGCGAGCCGCACCGGCCGAAAGCCAAATCCTTTGCCGTCAGCCGTCGGCCCGACGAGTGCGCCCACCGTCATCGTCGGGCAGGACGTGGTCGATCCATCCGCGGCGACGATCGTGAACTTCAGCACATATTTTTCCCAAGCGCCGAGATCCAGCCCAACGGGTGTTGTCGACCCCGCCGATCGGTTGGACGTCAGTTGCAAGGTATAGTCCCGCGATTTGGTGCTGGGGAAATGGATGTCGAGTTCTACTCCGCCGTCCGCCCGCTCGCGCCGGGCCTTCACCGTCGCGGTGAATGGAGGGAAGTAGAACGGTTCCGCTTTGGTGTCGTCGAGGGACATGATCCCTTTGCTCGACAACGTGAACTCCTTTTCCTTCGCCGTGTCCGCTGGTTTCGGCTCGGCCGAAGGCGAATTGCTGCTCATCATCAGCGCGACCGCAACCACGGCGAGCCGCGTGTATCGTCTCAGCAAAGCAGCCGTGAACGACGCTGCCGCTGGCGCGGTCGGAATGTTCGAGATCGGAGCCATGATCGATGTGCCACCGCATAGCAGACCGCACACGCGGCTGGCAACCTCGCGCATGAACGATTACCTCTGTGCCGCCATGCCTGACTCATCGCCTTCGCGCCTGAGTTGGAAGCTCATCTTCCTCCTCATCGTCCTCGCCGTGCTCGGCACCGGCGCGTGGATTTATTGGCGCATCGAGACGGCGCCGCAGCGGATCACACGCGATGTGCTCCGCGCCTTCCGCGAAGTCTCCGGCGTCGCGCCGCGGATCACCGTCCATGATCGCGTCGTCTTCGAGCAGACCAAGGACGCGCTGGAACTCGCCGTCGTCACCCGCGAGACCGCCGTCGAGCGCGAGATGGAGCACGAGTGGCTCGGCAGCAAAAAGCGCATCCGCCTCCGCGGCACCTACGTCGTCAAAGCCGGCTTCGACCTGCACGAGCACCTCGCCGTCCGCATCGACGGCCGTCGCATCCGCATCGAGCTGCCGCCGCCGAAGATCCTCAGCGTCGACCCGCGCGACACCGAGGTGCTCGCCTTCGAAAACGGCCTCTGGAACAAGATCGAGCCCGCCGACCTCGAAGCCGAACTGCGCGCCCTCCCCGCGCTCGCGCGAAAGAAAGCCGTCCAGACCGGCCTGCCCGGCGAAGCGGTGGAGACCTTCCAGAAACGCCTGCGCGACCAGTTCGCGCCGAACTACGAGGTCGAGTTCACCGAGCCGGCGATGCCGCTGCCTTAGGAGCCTGTCGGACTGAGCTTGTGGCGTTGGCGGTGAGCCTCGCCAGCGCGGCGCCCTCGCCGCAGTGACACGGCGGATCGCGGGGTTAAAAAGGCGCGCGGCGAGTTGAAAAACGGGCGGCGTTCGGGGGAGGAGGGCGTTTGCTCCGGAGGCGGTCTGCGGATGCGCTCGTTTTAGGCGGCCAGCACGGTCTGCCGCAGGGTGTGGAGCCGTTTGCAGTTGTAGGCCAGGCACACGAGGTTCCATTCGCCGCTGACTTTCTGGAGGCCGCGCAGCAGGAACTGCCGAAAGCCCAGGGCGCTTTTGATGATGCCAAAGACGGGTTCGACGGTGCAGG
>VFJQ01000080.1 GCA_009885995.1 Verrucomicrobiota bacterium | reverse complement strand
GCGGCCACATCGCCCGGACCCTCCACGGGGTTCCTCGACTGCGTTCCGCCCGCCTTTCCGCCTTCACTTCGCTCGGAATGACTCCGTTGTGAGGATTTTCAACAGTCTCTTAGGCTGTCTGGATCACGCGCCCGGCTTCGAGACGGAAGACCACGTCGGCGAGTTGCGCGGCTTCGGCGCGGCTGTGGGTGATGTGGAGCGCGGTGACGCCGTGCTCGCGCTGCACGCGCTTGAGCAGGGCGGCGAGGTCGTCGCGCAAGTCTTCGTCGAGGGCGGAGAGCGGTTCGTCGAGCACGAGCACTTTCGGTTTCGCCGCGAGCGCGCGGCCGAGGGCGACACGCTGGCGTTCGCCGCCGGAGAGGTGCTGCGGGAGGCGGTCGAGCAGGGGAGCGATGCCGAGTTCGCCGGCGAGTTGATCGACGCGCTGCGTGATCTCGTCGTGGGGGCGACGGCGCAGGCGGAGCGCGAAGCCGAGTTGCTCGCGCACGGTCATGGTCGGGAACATCGCGCCATCCTGCGGCACGTAGCCGACGCCGCGCGCGGCGGGTGGCTCGTGGGTCACGTCTTGCTCGCCGATGATCACGCGCCCGGCGAACGGGCGGCGGAGGCCGCAGATGATTTCGAGCAGCGTGGTTTTCCCGCAGCCCGTGCGGCCCATGAGCACGGCGTAACGGTCCGCCGGAAAGGTGACGCTCACGTTTTCCAAGCGGAACGTGCCGGCCTGCCAGGCGATGGAGTCGAGGCGGATCATGCGAGGGGGGGGAGGGGAGTGATCAGTGATCGGTAATCAGTGATCAGTAGTCGGTGATCAGTGATCAGGGAGCGCGCGCGCGCACTGAATACTGAATACTGAATACTGATTACTGAATACTGATCACTGAATCCGGCCCCGCTCACAGCTTCTCCCCCGCGAGGCGCACGGCCACGAGCACGACGAGCGCGAGCGCGACCATGAGCAGGCTGACGGCGACCGCGGCCTCGAGGCGGCCGACGCTGAGCTCGATGAAGACGCTCGTCGGCAGCACCTCGGTTTTCATCCGCGTCGCGCCGGCGAAGACGAGGATCGGCCCGAACTCCCCGAGGCTGCGCGCCCACGCGATGCTGAACGCCGCGAACATCCCGCGCCGCGCGGCGGGGAGCGTGACGAGCCACACGGCTTGGCCGCGCGAGCAGCCGAGCGTCATCGCGACGTCTTCGGGGCGCGATGAGAGGTGATCGAAGACGCCGCGCATCGTCCTCACGGCGAAGGCGACGCCGATGACGAACTGCGCGAGCACGACGCCATAGACCGTGTAGGTGAACGGGATCGCGCGCTCGATGAGTTGGCCCGCGCCGGTTTGGAAAAAGATGAGCAGGCACAGGCCCACGACCATCGGCGGGAGCACGATCGGGATATCGAGCGCGGCATCGAGCCACTCCTTGCCGGGGAAACGTCCGCGCGAGAGCAGGTAGCCCACGGGCACCGCAAGCAGCAGCGCGAGCAGCGCGGACGCGGTGCAGGTGACGATGCTCAGACCGGTCGAGTATCGGATCTCGGGGGAGTTCAGCGCGGCCCAGAGATGGTGCGGCGAGGTGTAAGTCGCCGTCGCGCCGATCAGCGCGACGAGGAAGGCGAGGTAGAGCCCCGTGACGACCGCGAGCCCGATCCAAAAAGTGGAGAGGCGCGCTTTCATTCGCGAGTCATCCTGAGCGAAGCGCCGCTTCGCGGAGCGAAAGGCGCGGAGTCGAAGGACCCCGTGGAACGTCGAGGGGCTCTCGATGCGGGAGTCGCACGACTGATCACGGGGTCCTTCGACTGCGCGCCGCACCACCTTCGCCCGCGCGGCGCTCCGCTCAGGATGACCGCGGGAGCGAACATCATTTGTCCTTCAAGTAGTCGGGGACCACGATGTCTTTGCTTTGGATCGCAGGCTCGTCGCCGCGCCACTGGAAGCCGGACTTCTCAAACTGCTCGCGGTTCGTCTTGAGGAAGGCGAGCAGCCGGCGCCCGAGGTGATAACGCGGCGAGCTGCTGCGCACTGAGAAAGGCTGCACGGCCTTCGCGCCTTCGTGCTGGATCGTGAGGTAGTCGAGGTGCTCGCTGGCGGCGGCCTGCACGTTCACGCGATAGACGACGGCGGCATCGAGTGCGCCGGCGCGCATTTGGTTCACGAGGAGGTCGGCGGTGGGCGTCTCGACGACGACGTTTTTGCGCACGCTCGCGTCGAGGCCGGAGGACTTGAGCATCCCGCGCGTCATGTAGCCGAGCGTGCTCTGCTCGGCGTTGCACAGGCCGACTTTCAGGCCGGGCTGCGCGAGATCGGCGAGGGTCTTCACGCCGCGTGGGTTGCCTTTGCGCACGACGATGCCGATGTCGGTTTCGGTGAGGATGACGGCCTCGGGAAACATGTGCGCGACCGGTGGGACGAAGCAGAGATCGCAGGCGTAGTAGGCGTCGGGAAACTTCGGGTTGGTCGCATCGCCCATCGTTTTCATGGTCGCGCAGAGGATGCCGCAGCCGTTGAAGACGGTGGTGACGCTGGCGCCCTCGCGGTCGGCGAACTTCTTCAGCAGGCCCTCGACCGCGGGCCGGTTCACGCCGCCGGCGTAGAGGATCAGCTCGGGTGTCTCCGCCCACTGGTCGCCACCGGCTGGCGTGAAGCCGTTCGCCTTGAACAGCTCGCCGCCTTCTTCCGGCGCGGAGAGGTAGCGGGCGAAGCGCAGCGCGGCGGCGGGCTGCGCGCAGAACGTGAGCACGGTCGCGGAGGCGTTTTCGCTGTGCGCGGAAAGCTCGGGCACTTCGACGGCTTGCGTGCCCTTGAACTGCGTGACGATCGAGTCCCACACGATGGCGGCATCGACGGTGCCGAGTGCGAGGTCGGCGGCGATCTCGGTGACGGTCGGCTTCATCACGGCGGCGCGCGCGGCGAGCTTTGTCCACGTGTCGCCGAGCACGACTTTCGACACCCGGGAAATGCTGGCGGCCTCGGGGTTGGCGAGCGCGACTTTCACGTCGTCGCGGAGCAGATCCGCGACCGACTTGATGCCCTTCGGGTTGCCCGCCCGCACGGCGATCACGGGCTTCTGCTTCGCAAGCGGGAGGACTTCGCGGATCACGTCGGCCTTCTGCGCGTCGGCCACCACGCCGTCGTCGGCGGCGATGAAGAGGTCGCCCTGCTTCGCGACGCGGAGCTGGCTGAGGAGCGTGCCGCTGCCGCCGTATTGGAGCCGCACCTCGACGCCGGCCTCGCGTTGGTATTGCTGCGCGATGGCTTCGACGGGCTTCTTCAGCCCTGCGGCGCAGAACACCGTGAGCGTCGTCACGTCCGCACGCGGCGCGTTGCGGCGTTGATAAAGCGCGACGCCGCCGAGGAGCAGCGCGAGGGCGAGGAGGAGGAGGGCGAGTTTTTTCACGACTTACGAAGAAGGAACCACCCTGCGAGGCCGCCGCCAAGCGCGAGAAACGCGAGCGCGGCGGGCACGGCCGGCGAGGTGAAGTTTGGCCAGATCGCGTCAGCCGGCGGGAGCACCGCGGGAGCGGAAGGCGCGATGGTCATGGTCTCGACGACGGGCTCGACGGCTTTCGGCGTGGTCTCGGCGGCGACGGGGTAGCCGATCGCGCGCAGCTTCTCGTCCCAGTCCGCGTCGAGCAGCAAGTCCCAGCCGGGGTTCATGCGCTTCACTTCACACGAGCAGGCGCCGAGGAGGAAAAGGCACGCCTCGTCGATCTGCTCGTCGCCGAAGCCCTCCGCCGGCCACGCGCCGAGCACACGACCGCGCCCGAAGACGAGCGCGAGCCATGGGCTGGCGGGCGCGCCTTTCGGGCCGGCGAGCATTTTCAAAAAAGGCTGCTCGGCTGCATCGGCAGCGCGCACGCGGAGCACGGAGAAGCCGACGCGCAGCGCCGGGCCGGGGCCGAGTTTACTGGTCGGGTCGGTCGGGTCGATTGCCGGGATCTGCGCGACTTGCTCGAGGTAACGCAGGCGTTTCTCCAGCGTCTTCGCCGCTGCATCGTCGGCCTCGCGCTGGCCGCTCTCGACGAGCACCCACACGCCGTTTTCTCCCGCGAGCGTGCGGCGCACGATTTCGCCGCGTGTGGGCGAGTCGGTGAGCAGCGCAAGCGAATCGCCGAGCGCACCGCTCCACATCGCCTCGCCGTGTGGGAAGACGAGCCGTGACCCGCCCTCCTCCGGCACGCGCGCTGGCGTGAGGTTCAGCGGCGTGCTGTCGGTGAAGTTGCGCAGGAACTTCGCGACGCGCTCGTCCTTCGCATCCGTCGCGGAGACTTCGAGCCGATACGCATCCGCGGTCCAGCGATCGAGCGCGTAGCGGAAGACCGGGATCGAGCAGGCATGCGCCGACCCTACGAGTGCGACGGCAATGAGGAGAGGGCGGAAAGTCATGGGCGGGTTCGCTCGCGTTTTGTGGGGGAGTCTCCAGCGCGGACCAACTGCGCTTTCAGGTCGTCGCCGGAAAACGTGTCGGGTAAGCGGTGGAAATGAACAAGGAACTGAAACCCGGAGACAAAGCCCCCGCCTTCACCGCGCTCGCCGTCGGTGGCAGCTACGATGCAAAGCGCGTGTCGCTCGCACAGCTCAAAGGCAAGACCGTCGTGCTCTACTTCTACCCAAAGGACGACACGCCGGGCTGCACCACGCAGGCCTGCGGCGTGCGCGATGCGTGGCGCGAGTTGTCGGCGAAGGCGGAGGTCTTCGGCGTGAGCATCGACGGCGCGGCGAGCCACGCGAAGTTCATCAAGAAACACGCGCTGCCCTTCCCGATCCTCGTCGATGAAGATCACGCTCTGGTCGATGCGTTCGGCGTGTGGGTGGAGAAGTCGATGTATGGCCGCAAATACATGGGCACCGAGCGCAGCACGTTCGTGATCGGACCGGATGGAAAGTTGTGCGCGGTCTTCCGCAAGGTGAAGCCCGCGGAGCACGTCGCGCAGCTTCTCGAAGTGCTCTGAGCGGCGTCTGCTGTGCGTCGATGCCGGGCACGAGTAGTCGCGTGCCGTCGCGATTTCACTGCGACGCGGGTATCATCCTGACGACTTCCAAATCGCCGCCCTTCACTTTGCGAATGGGCAGCAACTCCTCATGCACCCAGCGCTCGTCGGGTGCGCCGCTGATGAACCAATCGCCGCCATTGTCCGCGAGGATGAGACCGTAAGTTTTCATCGCATCGAGGATCACGCGCGCCGCGCCGGTGAATGCGCTCGTGTCGAAGCCGGCCTTCAGCCGCACGCGCATTCCCATCGGCGGCAGGTTTTCGTCCGTGAGCTCGCTGGCGAAGTGCGTGGCTGGCGGCACGTAGGCGCGGCGCGATTTCTTCACGGTGAAACGCAGCGCGTGAAGCAGTTGCTTTGCGCCGCATATTTCATCGTAGCGGGCGAGGCCCGGCAGGATGGGCAGGCCCGCGGCGTCGGCGCTAGTCCAGCCAGCGGGGCGCGGGCGCGGCTGGCGCAGGTCGAAGATCGCGCCACTCCCGGCGCGCCAGGCCTTGCCGCCGTCCACGGGGAAGGCGCGGAAAAGTTCGTAGAGTTTCCAGTTGTCCCGATCGAGCACGAGAATGTGGCGGTCGCCCTCGCCGTGCGCGCCGCCTTCGATCGGGGCGTCGGGCGGGATGGGATACGGCCCCGGATCGCTCTCGTCCGCATACCTAAAAGTCACGGGCACGCGCGGCTGATCGCCGCCGACGACGTGGTAGGGAATGCCCCCCGGCACGCCTTTCCAGACGATGCCGAAGTCCTCGTGCAGAGGCTTGTCCGCGCCGATGCCGGCGATGATCGCGGCGCTGCGCGGATCGACAGGTTCGCGGGAAATGTCGCGGTTCCATTCGTCCGCGGGCGGCAGGAGCAGGCGTCCTCCGAGGTCTGCATTCGGGCCGCTTGAAATCGGTGACGGCTCGGCGCACACCCTTCCACCTATGGCGGCAAACATGGCGAGCAACAGCGTGCGGATGGCGCGGCGGAGTGGTGCGGTCATGGCTTCATGCGGCGGGCGTGGCTTACAGACTGTTCAGCCAGAATTCGAGATGCGTGTAGCCTTCCGGCGTCGCGACACGGGCGGCGTCACTCGCGTCGTTTGCGTTCAAGTGGTGCGCGTGCTCCCACGCATCGGGCAACCCATCGCCGTCGGTGTCCGCCTCGGGCTCCGCACCGCGCAGGAGCGGCCACGCGTCAATCGCGAGGGTCTTCGGCTGCCGGCCCGTTCCGTCGCGCACACCGGCGATGATGCGCGCATCCACGGCGTCGCGCTTCGGCTTGCTCGCACCGACGTTCTCGAGCGCGAGCTGATGCGCGGCTTTGGCGGTCAGCTTTTCCGCAGCCGGTGCAAACGGCAGCGGCGCGTCGCGCAGGATGAGCGTTGCGCCGGGACGGACGATGAGCAGTTCGGACTGCAAATTGATGGGACGCGGCGGGCTCTCGACCAGATTCTCTTCCACGAAAAGCTCGGCGGTCGCCCCGCGGAAAATCGTGAAAGCCGTCGCGCGATACGCCGACGCGGTGTCCGCGCCGGGCTTGAGATAGTTGCCCACGTAATTCATCGCGATGCGCTCCGGTTGATCGGCCACATCGCTGCCCGTGTAGCCGGGGCCGGTGGTCCAGTTGAAGATCGTGTTGTGGCGGAATTCGATGCGCGGGCCGGGATCGTCGGCGTGACCGGGCTCGGTCAGGTAGCTGCCGGGGCGAGGATTGCGGGCGCGATTGCTGGCGTAGAGATTGTGCAGAAATGAAATCTCGCCGCGATACGCCGCAATGATCGAGCCGAGCCCGTGCGAGGTGAGCGCCTCCGCGATGAGGCAGTGCTGCACCGTCACGCGATCAGAATCGCGGGTAACCGAAAGGCATTCATCCGTGCTCCACGTCGCCGAGCAGTGGTCCACGATGACGTCGCGCACATCCCAGAGCGTGAGCGCATCCATGTTGCCGGGCTGCGAAGTCTTGTCGCCCGGCCGGCAGCGCAAGTGGCGCACGACGACATCGTGCGTCTGCCCGATTTGCAGCTCGTAGTTTTTCAGGCAGACCCCGTCGCCCGGCGCGGTCTGCCCCGCGATGGTGATGAACGGCTCGCGGATGCGCAGCGGCGTCTTCAACTCGATGGTGCCTGACACGCGGAAGACGACGGTGCGCGGCCCCTTTGCCTCCACCGCCGTGCGCAAGCTGCCCGGCCCGCTGTCGTCGAGATTCGTCACCGCGAGCACGCGCCCGCCGCGCCCACCCCGCGCCCATTGTCCCGCGCCCTCCGCACCGGGGAAGGCGGGCGTGCGCACCGCTTCCACGCACGATGCACGGTGCGTGCAGAACCCAGTCAGGAGCGTCAGTGCCAGGAGCGTTGCGATTTTCATGGGCGGCGGCCTTCGTCTACTTCGTAGTAGTCGAAGAAGGTCACGAGATCGCCGCGGTGCGCGAGTCCACTGGCGGCTTTGTAGGCTTCGAGTTCCTGCGTCGAACCGTCGTTCTCGTCGCGCCAGCCGCGCTTGAGCATGAACTTGTTCCAGACGAGCGCCTGCTCGTCCGTCGGTTGCACCGTGCACCACGCGAGCACTGCGTCATCGCTACCGCCCGCGAGCACGCGCTCGCGCAGCGCGGCATACTCGACGCCGAGGAGCCGGCAGCAGCGTGCGTCGAAACCCGCGCCGAGGTTCGCGTGGAAGTCGGCGCGCAGTTCGCCGGCGGCGTGCAGGCGGATCTTGTCGAGCATCCGCGCGAAATAGACGAGGCCGCCGGTGCGATCGTAGGCGCTGCGCGGGACGCGGTTCATTTGGGAGGGAGCAGTTGCGCGAGTGCGGCGGTCGCCCACGCGGTCGCGGCGGTGGAGAGGAACTGATGCTCGCCGTGCGGGTCGCCGTTTTCGAAATACGGCTGTGCCTTGAACTTCACGCGCGACTCGACCAGCCACGAGCCGTCGGCGTGCTGCGTGCGCAGCAGAAAGTCGCGCGCGCGCTGCACGGCGGGATCGTCGGGCACGGTGCCGGTCTGGCAGAGCACGAAGACCGTCTCACCCGTCGAGAACGCATCGCTCGGCAGCGCGCCGGCTTGCGGCCAGCCGCCATCGACGTGCTGCGCTGCGAGGATGGCGGTGCGCGCCGCCGTTTTCGCCGCGTCTTCGCCATCGAGCCGATGCAGACCCCACAAGCGCCAGATGCGATCCTCCTGCGTCGCCGACTTCGCCTGCGCCAGCCACTTCTCTGCCGCGGCGCGTGCGGTTGCCAACTGCGGGCGCTGCTCCGCCGTCGCATACGTTTCCATCCCGATGAGCGCGAGCACCGTGTCTGCGACATCCGAGCCTTGCAGCGGTGGGCGGCGGCACGAGGTCGTCCAGCGCGCGCCGTTTGGTTTCGATTTACTGGGAGGTTCGCCTTCCCGCAGCCGCGCGCTGCCTTGGATTTTCAGCAGGTAGGTCACGATGGCCGTCGTGGTTTCATCTGCCGCGCGCCCGGCCATGTTCAAGGCCCACAGCCCGTAGCCTGCCGTGGTCGCACCGCCGGGGACGTGATCGCCGCGCTCCATCGTCTCGATGCGCTCGTCGAAATACTGGTGCGTGGTGTCGGCCTGCGATTGCAGCCACGCATCATCCACCGCGAAGCCGGCGCGCGCCGTTTCGAGCGCGGCGAGCATCGGCAGCGTCTGGTGATGGCAGGAAAAACACGTCTTGTTCTTCTGCCAATCGCTCGCGGCACGCGTCGCGCGAGCCAACCCGCGGCGCACTGCCGACTCCACGCCGTCGCTGGCTTCAGCGGTGGAAGCCGGAACGCTAAGGGCCGCCAGAATGAGGACGGAAAATTTCACCGTGCGAGCGAACGCTTTTGCTCAAACATCCAATCCCACATCGCGTCGGTCGCGTAGGCTGCGTCCCAACTATTGTGGGCCACGCCGGGGAGCTCGGTATAGCGGGGCTCGATGCCGGCGGCCTTGAGCGCAGCGATCATCTTGCGGCTCCCTTCGACCGGCACCGTGGGATCCTTCTCGCCGTGAAAGGCCCACACGGGCACGCGCTTCAACTTCGGCGCGTCCTCCGGCGGCCACATGCCGCACACGGGCACGGCAGCGGCAAAGCGCTCCGGGTGCGCTGCGATCGCACCCCACGTGCCGACGCCGCCCAGCGACTGGCCGGTGATATAAACGCGGTCGGCATCGACCGGCAGCTCGCGCAGCACTGCGTCGAGAGCGCCCATCAGGTCCGGCAGCACGACGCGTCCTGTGCCTTTGCGGAAAGGCGAGTCCACCCAGTGATCGCCGCGCTCGCCGACCGCAGGCGCCATCACGAAGCACGGGTGCTTCGCCTGCCGCTCCGGAGCCGTGAGGGCTTTTGCCGCGACGGTGTTTCCGCCCGAGCCGTGCAGGCAGAGCACGAGCGGAAGTTTGCCGCCGGTCTTCGGCGGGATGAACAGGCTGTAGTCGAGCGTGTGCCCGTCTGTTGCCTGAAACTGCCGCACTTCAAACGCCGCCGTCGCGCCGCCGGGCTTGCGCGCTGCATCGCGCTTTCTGTCTGCGGCGTGAAGCTGGGAGCAGACTGCGAAGATGAGCGCGAGGACGAGAACGCGGGAGGCTTTCATGGTGATTAGAAACCGGAGCGTGGCAGTTAGAGCGCAAATCGAATCGCCCGGCGAACTGCGCTTTCAGGTCGTCGATGCGTGCAGCGGAGACATTGCTCTTGATGCGCCCGTCGCCGCTCGGGAAGGTGCCGTCCTTTCCAGCCCAACCTCCCGAATCTCCCGTGACTCAAAGCCCGACCCTCAGCCCCGCCGAAGAGCGCGCCACCCTCTCGAAGGTCACGTGGCGCCTGCTGCCGCTGCTCTTCATCTGCTACATCATCGCCTACATCGACCGCATCAATGTGGGCTTCGCCAAGCTGCACCTGCGCGAGGTGCTCGGCGTGGATCCGAAGATCTTCGACAGCGTCTATGGCTTCGGCGCCGGGCTCTTCTTCATCGGCTATTTCATCTTCGAAGTGCCGAGCAACCTCATCCTCCAGCGCGTCGGCGCGCGGATCTGGATCGCCCGCATCATGGTCTTCTGGGGAATCGTCTCGGCGCTGATGATGTTCATGAAAAGCGTGCCGATGTTTTACGCGATGCGCTTCATGCTCGGCGCAGCGGAGGCGGGATTCTTCCCCGGCGTGATCCTCTATCTCACGTTCTGGTTCACCTCGAAGGAGCGCGCGCGTGCCGTGGCGCTCTTCGCCACGGGCGGCGTGGTCGCCGGCGTCATCGGCTCGCCGATCTCCGGCGGCATTCTCGAGATGAACGGGCTCGGCGGCCTCGCGGGCTGGCAGTGGCTATTCCTCATCGAGGCGATCCCGGCCGTCCTCCTCGGCTTCGTCGTCCTCTTCTACCTCCCGAACGGCCCGCGCCACGCGAGCTGGCTCACCGATGCCGAGAAAGCCTGCATCGACTCCCGGCTCGAAGCCGATGCCGCGACGATGACCTCGCACCGCGAGCACCGGCTCTCAGCCATCTTCACCAATGGCCGCGTCTGGCTGCTCTGCGCGATCTACTTCCTGCTCAACGTCGGCACCTACGGCTACGAGCTGTGGCTGCCGTCGATCATCAAGAGTTTCTCCGGTCAGGGCGACGCGGTCGTCGGCGTCATCAATGCCATCCCATATTTCGTCGCCGCCATCGTCATGGTGTTAGTCAGCCGGTATTCGGATCGCACCGGCGCACGTCGTGGAGTCGTTGCCGTCGCCGCCTTCGCCTCGGCGATTGGCTTCGCGCTGAGCGCGTATTTCAAAAATCCGATCCTCGCCATGGCTGCGCTCGCGCTCGCGTTCGCCGGACTGAAATCAACCATCGGTCCGTTCTGGGCGCTCGGCACCGCCTTCCTCAGCGGCACCGCCGCGGCGGGTGGCATCGCGCTGATCAATTCCGTCGGCAATCTCGGCGGGTTCTTCGGCCCATTCGTCGTCGGTGTCATCAAGGACAAGACCGGCAGCTCCGTCGTCGCGCTCCTCTTCCTCGGCGCCGCGCTGCTCGCCATGGGCTTGCTCGCGCTCACCGTGCCGAATGTGGCTGGCAAGCCCACAGAGACGAAGAACTAGTTTCGTTCTTATGAGCAAACCCGCCTGCCCGATGTGTGAAATGACCGATGTCGCAGAGCACCCCGATCGCTGGGAGTGCATGACTTGCGGCCACGAGTGGGAGAAAGCACCCGAGGCCGAAAAGGCGCGCGTCGTCAAAGACGCCCACGGCACCGTGCTGGCCGACGGCGATTGCGTGATCCTGATCAAAGACCTGCCGCTGAAAGGCTCCTCCGGCGCCCTTAAGGGAGGCACCAAAACGAAGCCAATCCGCCTCGTGGACGGCGATCACGAGATCGCCTGCAAGATCGACGGCGTCTCCGTGGGCCTAAAGGCGTGCTATGTGAAGAAGGCCTGATTCCCATGGCCGATCCCGGCGCTTCACCATCCCCGCAGCTCTTCTTTGAAACGATCAACGCGTTCCAGAAGACCGGCGCCCTGAAAGCCGCGGTCGATCTCGGTCTGTTTACCGCGATTGGCAGCACGTCGTCCACGGCGGCGGAAGTCGCCGGGCGCTGTCAGTGTCCCGAGCGCGGCATCCGCATTCTCTGCGATTACCTCACGATCCTCGGCTTCCTCACGAAGGAGGGATCGCGTTACACGCTCACGCCGGATTCCGCCGTCTTCCTCGACCGGAACTCCCCGGCCTACTTGGGCAGGGCGGTGGAATTCTTCCTGTCACCCGGGATCGCGGAAGCCTACAGCGACCTCGGCGCCACCATTCGCAGCGGCCGCGTTCACACCTCCGAACACGGCACCACGTCCCCGGATCATCCGGTGTGGATCGAATTCGCCCGCGCCATGGGGCCGATGATGGTTCCGGCGGCGCAGGGCGTTGCGTCACTGGTGCCACTCGATCCCTCGCGCGACACGCGCGTGCTCGATATCTCGGCCAGCCACGGCACCTACGGCATCGCCTTTGCGCAAAGGAATCCGCGCGCCCATCTCGTCGCGCTCGATTGGGAGGCGGTGCTCGCCATCGCCGAGGAAAATGCGGCAGCGGCCGGCCTCGCGAACCGCTTCAGCAAGATCGTGGGCGACGCCTTCACCGTCGATCTCGGCCGCGACTACGATGTCGTGCTCGTGCCGAACTTCCTCCACCATTTCAACATCGCCGACTGCACGCGCTTCCTGCGCCGCGTCCATGCTGCGCTGCGTCCGGGTGGACGCGTGGCTATCGTCGAGTTCGTGCCGAATGATGACCGCGTCACCCCACCGGCCGCCGCCACGTTCAGCCTCGTGATGCTCGGCACCACGCCGGAAGGCGACGCCTACACCTTCGCCGAATACCGCCGGATGCTCGCCGATGCGGGTTTCCGTGATGCGACGCTGCACCCGCTCCCGCCGACGGCGGAGAGCGCGGTGATCGCGACGGCTTGAGGTGGCTGGCACGACGAGCACCACGCCGTGGTGCGCCCGCCGACGGTCGCGAAGGTGAGTGTGGTGCCGTGGCGCGGGCAGATGCCGGACTTCTTCCACCGCTGATGAAAGAGCCAGTCGTCCGGCGGGTCGCCCCAATCGACGCCGATCGTCTTGAGTGCCGTGCTTGCGATCTGCCGTGCCGCCTTCCACAGGAGTCGCACTGCATCCGGGTCGAACCGCGCGGCCGGCGTGCGAGGATCGAGCCGCGCCTGCCAGAGGATTTCATCTGCCATCCAGTTGCCGATGCCGGGAAAGAGCGCCTGGTCGAGCAGCACCGCCTTGATCGGTGCGCCCTTTCGCCGCGCCAGCGCCGCGCTCAGCAGCTTCACCGTGAACTCCGCCGATCCGACTTCCGGCGGCAGATCGGTCCACCACTTCGGCGCGTCCTGGCCGTGGTGAAACTGCACGCGCCCGAACATCCGCGGATCGGCAAAGACGAGCGCGCGCGCCTTCTGGAAAAGCACGAGATGATCGTGCTTCCCCGGTGCGAAATCCGGCGGTTCGACCCTGAGTTCTCCGGTCATCCCCAAGTGCAGCGCGAGCCAATCGCCGCGCGAAAAGCGAAAGAGCATCTGCTTCCCGCGCGTCTCGGAGCTGAGCAACTTCGCACCCGCGAGCGTCTGCGCGATCAGCCCCGGCTTGCCGCCGCGAAAGATGCGCTTTTCCCCGTGCAGTGTCACCTGTTCGATCTTCCGCCCGATCCCCGGGTCCCACTGGCGGCGGTAATATTCGACTTCGGCGAGTTCGGGCATGGCTATTTCCTAGCCTCAGCCGTCGCTCTCTGGCCAAATTTCTTTTTGCCCCACTGGTGCCGCGTCCCTTCAGCGGCCACCCGCACCCCACGTTTGCAAAGTGCGCGCGACCCGATTTACTCCGCGCCCATGATCCCGACCGAACAGACTCCCGACGCCATCCTGCAAACTGCCTTCGGCTTCTGGGGCTCGAAGGTGCTCCTCACCGGGGTCGAGTTCGGACTCTTCACCGCGCTCGGCGAGCGTCGGCTTACAGGCGCACAACTCGGTGGCGAGCTGGGGTTGCACCCGCGCGGCATCGCCGATTTCTTCGACGCGCTCGTCTCGATGAAATTCCTCGATCGCGACGGCGACGGCGCGGACGCCCTCTATTTCAACACGCCCGCCGGCGCGCTTTATTTGGATCGCCGCAGTCCGCGCTACATCGGAGGCATCCTGGAAATGCTCAACGCGCGGCTGTTCAAGTTCTGGCACGATCTGCCCGAAGCGCTCCGCACCGGCCGCCCGCAAAACGAGATCAAGCACGGACAGAAAGGAATGTTCGAGGAGCTCTACTCCGAGCTGCCGCGGCTCGAACAATTCATGGGCGCCATGACCGGTCTCTCTCGCATCAATTTCGAAGCGCTCGCCGGGAAGTTCGACTTCTCGCGCTACCAGACGCTTTGCGATATCGGCGGCGCCACCGGCCTGCTCTGCATCGAGGCGGCGAAAAAACACCCGCACCTGCGCTGCACGAGCTTCGACCTGCCGCCCGTCGAGCCCATCGCGCAAAAGCACATCGCCTCCGCCGGCCTCACCGATCGCATCGGCACCGCCGGGGGCGATTTCTTCGCCGACCCGCTGCCCAAGGCCGACGTGATCACGATGGGCATGATCCTGCACGACTGGAACCTCGAGAAAAAGAAACACCTCATCCGCGCCGCCTACGACGCCCTGCCGCTTGGCGGCGCCTTCATCGTCGTCGAGGCCCTCATCGACGACGCCCGCCGCGAAAACACCTTCGGCCTGCTCATGTCGCTGAACATGCTCATCGAATTCGGTGAAGCGTTCGACTACTCCGGCTCCGACTTCCACGGCTGGTGCGCCGAAGCCGGCTTTTCGCGCTTCGAAGTCATCCATCTTGCCGGCCCCTCCAGCGCTGCCATCGCCTACAAATAAGGCCTAGCTGTGACGTTCCAATAGGTTGTTCATGCGGCGAGGACTTGGAAAGGTGGGTTTGTGAAAGCAACACCCGTCCAAGCACCAGGGCCGCATGAACCCTCACAGTAGAGCCAAGCTCACGGCGCTCAGTCGAGCGAGATGATCAAACGCATCGTCGATCTCCAGCAACCCGTCGCGGAGGTGGCGGCGGGCTTCGGTCTCTCGGAGCGTTGCGCCTACAAGTGGCTGGCGCGCTTCCGCGCCGAGGGCGCAGTCGGCCTCCAGAATCGATCTTCGCGTCCCCGCTGTTCCCCTCGAACCACCCACCCGCTGCGCGTCGTTCGGGTGCTGGCGTTGTGCCGCCGCAAGCTCCCAAGCTTCCAGACTGCTCGTGCCGCCAAGCTCTCTAAAGCGTATGCGTCCGGCGGAGCGCCCCTTGACGCGGTGCGGCGTTCATTCTGATCCGGGAGCGTAGATGTCAGGGCCGAGTGGGCTCTGAGGTTTATGGTGTGGCGCGTAGATCGACCGGCGGCTGCAGCTTCGCCCAAGCATCGGGCGTCAGTTCTTTGACCTGCCAGTTGGTCATCGAGGGCAGCCGGGTGAACACGTCGCGCAGGTAGGCGAAGGGGTCGAGGCCGCGCGGCCGGCAGCATTCGATGATCGTATAAATGATGGCGCTGCGGTCGCCGGCCTGGGCTTCACCGATGAAGAGCCAGTTCT
>VFJQ01000152.1 GCA_009885995.1 Verrucomicrobiota bacterium | reverse complement strand
GTGGGGAAACCCGTCTGCGCACGGTCGGCAAACCCGAACCGCTCGCCGCAGACCTGCTCGCCCGGCTCGGTCTGAAACTGCCCACCCGCCCGAAAATCGTGCGAAATGCAGTGGAGAAAAACTGAAGAAATCGCCCGCCAACCCGCATGAATACGATCTCAGCCCTTCATAACTGTCGAACTTGGGTTAAGTCATGAACGACGACCTGATAAACAAAGTTGAGTCCTTGAAAGTCATGCTTGTTTCGCGGGCACGCGGCGGGGAGGGTGACGAGAGGGAATACAGCGACCTGCGCCGCGAGCTTCTCTCATCGCTAGGCATTGCTAAACTGGTTCCGCAAGTCGTCCATGTCTGCCGCAACCTCTCTGAGTTCTGGAGCTTCATCAAACCGAAGTTCGCAAAGTATGCTGAACGGGAGGATTATCTGCGCAAACAGTTCGACCCACTGCTGACGATGCTTGAGTCGGAATCCCGTGCGCCGAGCGATGCCGGAATTACAGCGACAGTGGAAGCCATCAGTTCGACCTACATTCAAGAGGCTTGGCATAAGGCGTTGGAGCGCAGAGCCACCGATGCGGAAGGCGCAATTACTGCGGCGCGCACACTCCTTGAGTCAGTGTGCAAACACATCCTCGATGCGGCGGGTGCGACGTATGACGACGCTGCCGAACTGCCCAAACTCTACACGCTAACAGCTAAACAACTAAACCTCTCGCCAAGCCAACACACCGAGCAGTTGTTCAAGCAGATCCTCGGCGGATGCCAGACCGTTGTTGAAGGAGTAGGCGCGATGCGTAATCGGCACAGTGACGCGCACGGAAAAGGCATGTCTGGAACAAAGCCAGCCCCGCGTCACGCGGAACTGGCCGTTAATCTTTCGGGGACGATGGCCACGTTCCTTTTGCAAACGTGGGAAGCGAGGAAGAAATGAAGACTCAAACATTGGAACTTTATGGGCTCAATAGCTGACTCAAGGGCGGTGCTCACAAAGAAGGTGCTTCCGCAGCACCACACTGCAATCACGCTTCTCGGTCAATTGTTGGCCGCGCCGGGAAGTGACCACATCGCGTGGCTCGACCTCGCATGCGGCAAGGGGCAGATTCTAGCTCAGTTGGACGAGAATATCCCAGAACCTGAGCTTCGCGGGAAAATCTCGTATCTGGGTTACGATATTGAGAATGAGAACAGCCGCGTAGCAGAGAAAATCGCATCCGGTCTCAAACTCCACGCTGTTGAAGTGAAAACGGGTGAAATGGCCGATTTCTCAAAGCTCGTTCCCGTTGAGCGGAAATTCAGGTTTGTTTCGTTCACCAATACCGTCCACGAGTTGCGCCCCGAATTGATCGCCACGCTCATTCTGGACATCCTCTTGAGGCTGGATGCTAAAGGCGTTCTCTACATCTATGATATGGAGATGCTTCCAGTGCCGGAGCTTGGTGCAGTCCCGTGGGATGGCGACGACATGAAGAAGGTATTGACGACAATGTTCGACGAGCTCGGCTGTGGAAAGCCGGCGCTCATTGCCTAGCGTTGGGAGCATTCGTCATGCTCTGGATGGAGCGTCAACCTACATCGTGAGCATTTGCAGGTGACAGACCACGTCGTCAGCGAGAAAGCGGGGGCGGTAATCGGTAAGGCGGCCAGCGTAATCGCCGAAGTGCTCAGGAACAAACTGAAAAGGGTGTCTAACGCTCTTGAATCGCTGACCCGATGTGCATCGGAGAATGAAGAGGAGATGAAAGAGAAAACCAAACTGCTTTACGACTTCTGGAGTCTTGAGCGCGCAATCAAGGAGATGAAATGAAAACAATTGTTTTTACATTTGCATACGACGATTTTAAGGCGCGTGAGGTGCTATCATCGGCACGCGGGAAACTTGAACATTTGGGATACGAGGCGCTGTCGCCGCTAGACCTAAAGCCCGGCGATGACTGGGCACACAGCACAACTGACCTGCTGAAACGGGCTTCTGCCGTCATAGCATTTGTGACAGAACGCAGCCCGAATGTGCTCTTTGAGACCGGGTATGCCTACGGGCTTGGAAAGAACCTTGTTCTGGTTTCCGACATGTCGACGCTCCCTTTCGACCTGCGCACGGTGGCTGCGATTGATGCTCGTTCTAGTCCTACCGAAATCGCGTTTGAAATCGTGAGGCAGATCAGCCGGCTTGAGTCGTCAGGGTGGCAACCGGAGACCGAGCTTCCAAAGACTCTGCACGAGATGTTGGACGCCAGTATTCAAAGGCCCCCGCTCTTTGAGCTGGTTAGTCGTGAGGCCTTTGAGCGAGCAATCGTAGCTGAGTTTGCCAGGCAAAGGTTTGAAGTGGACTTTCCACAAGGTTCGCACGAGTCGGGATTGGATATGCGTATTCGAGACTCTGCACGTCGCTCAATGTTGGTCGAGGTTAAGAAATCGAACCCCAATAGCAAAGTCTCAATTTCCTCGGTCCAACAGTTGCTTGGCGCAGCTTACGCAGACGGGAACAGCGCCGCACTCCTCATTTGCACGTCTGGTTTCACAAACTCCGCCCGGGAATTTGCGATACGGCAGTCGTCGAAGATCGCGCTTTGGTCGCTGGCCGAATTGATGCGTTTTGTAGAGCGTCACTCCTTCTCACCGCAGATTGACGCTCTGCTTTCGATGCCCAAGTGATCGACCGCTGACCACGCTATGCCTTACGCCTACACCGCAGACCGGATTGTCGCGCGGCCCGCCTTTGGGTGGAGCGTGGCGCATAGCCGGACCCCAGCATCATTGTTCAACGCGGCGATACCTTGCTACTGCGGTATCTTTAATTGGGCGGGTAACCCTGAAGGTTGCGATTCTATCTAATGAAAGACACCAACCTCCTGTTCAATGAAGTTGGCTACAACGTTGGTTTGCTGCTCGACCAAATCGGCATGGGAGTGATTGGCCTGCCAGAGATCCAGCGTCCATTTGTCTGGAAGAACGCGAAGACGCGCGACCTGTTTGATTCGATGTATCGGGGCTACCCGGTGGGTTACCTGCTGCTGTGGCAAAACGCCAACGCCGAAGGCTCAAAGAGCATCGGCGTGGATGGAAAGCAGAAGCACCCGAGCCTGTTGATCGTGGACGGCCAACAACGCCTGACCTCGCTGTATGCGGTGGTGAAGGGGAAGAAGGTCATTCGGGAAGATTACAGCGAAGAGTATATCGAAATCGCTTTTCACCCGCTGGAAGAAAAGTTTGAGGTCCCGGATGCAACCACCCGCAAAGATAAACATTGGCTGCCCAACATTTCCCGGCTCTGGTCGCCGGACACGGATTTGTTCGAGTTGGTGGACGCCTATCTCGAAGCCCTGAATCAGACACGTGAAGTCACGACAGAGGACACCAAGAAGATCCGTCAGAGCATTCAGCGCCTTCAAGGGTTGGTGAATTACCCGTTTCGTGCGCTGGAATTGCTCGCCACGGTCAACGAGGAGCAGGTGAGCCAGGTTTTTGTCCGCATCAACAGCAAGGGCCAGCGGCTTAACGAGGCTGACTTCATCCTCACTCTGATGTCGGTGTAGTGGGACGAAGGCCGGCACGAGTTGGAACGGTTCTCGCGGGCGGCGAAAAAGCCGGCCGAAGGCCCAACGCCGTATAATCATTTCCTCCAGCCGTCGCCAGACCAGTTACTTCGGGTCGCGGTCGGCTACGGATTCAAGCGGGGCCGGCTGCAGTATGTCTATTCGCTGCTGCGGGGAAAGGATTTGGAGACCGGCAAGTTTAGCGAGGAGCGGCGCGTGGCTCAGTTCGACCAACTGAAAGAGGCGCAGGCGTGCGCGGTGAATCTCCAGCACTGGAAGGACTTCCTGAAGTGCCTCATGCACGCGGGATACCGCAGTGGCAAGGTCATCACTTCCGATACGACGGTGCTTTACAGCTACGTCTTCTACCTCCTCGGCAAAGCGGAATACGGACTGGCGGAAAGCGAGCTGCGCCGGGCAATTTCGCGCTGGTTCTTCTTCTCCAGCCTCACAGGCCGATACACGAACTCGCCGGAGTCGGCGTTGGAAGGCGACCTGATCCAACTGCGCGACGTGAAAGGCGGCGCAGGCTTCATCGCGTTTCTCGACAAGAATATCGCCGCGCAACTCACCGATGACTTCTGGCGGGTGACGTTGCCAAACGACCTCGACACGGCGGCGGCACGGAGTCCGTCGCTGATGGCGTATCTGGCCGCGCTGTGTCTGCTCGACGCAAAGGTGCTGTTTTCGGGGTTGAAGGTCGGCTCATTGCTCGACCCGACAACGGATGCGTATCGCAATTCGTTGGAGCGTCACCATCTGTTCCCGAAGGATTGGCTGAAGAAGAACGACTTCCCGGAAATCCATCAGACAAACCAGATCGCGAACTACGCGCTTATCGAGTGGCCGGACAACGCCGACATCTCTGCGCAATCGCTAGCGGATTACTGGCCGCAGTTCAAAGACCGTTACACCGATGCCGAGTGGCCGACGCTCCGCTACTGGCACGCGCTGCCGGAGAATTGGGAGACGATGGGCTACGAAAACTTCCTGAAGAAGCGCCGCGGCCTCATCGCGCAGGTGATTCGCGACGGCTTCGAGAGAATCTGACGACGCCATGCCTCACGTTTACGCAAAAGCTCGCCTTTCTACTCGAGCTCCTCACGATGACGCCATGACATATTGGCAGATAGCAGCTGGCTCAGACGGTCGCGACTACGTGGAGGATTTCCTTCGCTTCGGTATGGCGTTCGTCGGTGGTCCTGAGCAGTGCAAGGCGATGGCGAAGGTCAATGTGGGTGATTGCGTGATCCTCAAGCGCGGTAGATCGGAGATGACGGCTGCCGGGCTTGTGATCGCGCGCAAGGGGGCGCATCGCGGTGATGGTGACAAGCAGTGGCTCCGAGATTTCGACGGCTGGGACTTGCAGGCCTGGTGCTACGTCGATTGGCATGTGCCGAAGCAACCGCGCACGGTGAGCGGATTCACACGCAACACGATTCAGAAGGCATGGCTTCCGACTTTGATCGCCGAGGCGAACAAGCTGCTGATGTTGCCGGTTCACAAGCACGAGAAAGAGCCGAAGCCAACTGAGCCGCTCACCGATTCGCAGATGCTCGACTTCCTCATCAACGAGGGACTCCGGCCCGCAGCGGCCGAGGAGCTGACGCAGGCGTTTAACCGCATACGCTTGCTCGCGCGTTACTACCGGGATCAATGCGACTGGCGCGACATTCGAGAGCACGAAACGAGGACATTCCTCGTGATGCCGCTCTTGCTGGCGCTGGGGTGGTCCGAGCAGCAACTAAAGATCGAGCTGACTGCCAAGTGGCCTGCCCCCGGTTTTTGATCCACTCGCTATGAGAGTTTTTCGTTGGTTTCGGGGTTTGGGTTGGTGGTGATTTGGTCGGTGGAAGGAGCGCAGCCTTGCGGCCGC
>VFJQ01000006.1 GCA_009885995.1 Verrucomicrobiota bacterium | reverse complement strand
GGAAAGCCCAAAAGGTTTTCTCATCCGGCGACTTATCCGCGTCGGTCAGTCCCAGGAAGCGCTTGAAGCTCAGACGGTCGGTGATTTGAAACTCCAACTGCGCGTCGCCAAGCTGGTAAAGGTTCGCGATAACCAGAGCTTTGAACATCATCGCCGGAGCAAAGGCGGGCCGTCCGCCCAGCCCCTTGGGTTCGGCCTTGGGGATGCGCTCGAAAACCACGTCGAAGTGGCTCCAATTAATAATCTCGTCCAGACGTGCCAGCGGGTCACCCTCGATCGGTCGGCAAAAATTGCACGGCATCGGCCACGACGACCTTGGCCGGTTCCGTCCCATCATTGGAAACGCGCACCCAGCCGGCGCGCCCGGCTTCAAAGCGAAAGGTGCCAAGAGAGCGAAAGAGCCGCCCGTGCGCGGGTTCCTCCTGCTGATTGATCCGAAGGGTGAACTCGCCGTCCGCATGATGAATGGTGACGGGCGTCTTCGTGGATCGTCGGACATTGGTGCAATGTGCCAGCCGCACTTCATACCAGCCGGCCTTGGGCAACGTGGGAGTGAAGGTCACTGACTTGCTTCCTTTGCCGGCCTTCATGTCGTGCAGATAGCCGAGGCCCACATAGGGCGGCGTGTGGGTCGAATACTGCCATTCACCCGCCAGCTCCGCGGAGGTTTCATCGACCACGATGCCCGGCAGCGATGCGGGATCCGCCACGATGAATTTCACCATCTCGGGCCGATCCACTTCGCCGGGCGGGTGAATGTTTTTTACTGCCTGCGGATGCGGAACCAAGGCCGGAGGTTTGGGGGCAGCCGACGCGAGCGCGGCGATGAGCAACGAGGTCGCGATCCATCCCGATCTTGCGACGAGCATGAACGGCCGGCGGTTCACGGTGCTCGTCAGAACTGCCGCCAGTAGCGCTGCGGGTCGGTGACCCTCTCGGCGTCGCGCCAATAGGTCGTCTTTGATTTGTCCCAGCGGCGGTCCATTGGGTCGCGGCCAAACGCGCGCATCACCAAGCCGAACGGCGTGATGACGAGGTAGAAGAACGCGGCGATGAGCAGATTGCTCACGACGATGCCGATGCAGCATGCGGCGAAATACCAGACGAGGTAGAACGGCTTCGCGATCTGCGGGATGAGCCAGAAGATGATGCCGAGTCCGGCGCCGATCGCGGCGAGCCACGGGGTCCACGTCGGGATCGCGTGCGTCTTCACCCAGCCGAGCAGCGTGAACACCGCGGCGAGGATCGGGAAGCCGATGATGAGCGACTTGGCAAAGCTGCGCCGCACGGCGGTGTCGGGGTTCCAGTTGGTGTCTTTGAAGGGGTTGATCATCGCGCGTCAGTCGAGGTGGAAGCTGGCCACATACTTCGCCTTCTCGGCCTCAGAGAGCTGTGGCTGCTTGGTCTTGTAGAGCACGCAGTTTTCCAGCACGAGCACGTCCATGTCGCAACCGAGGAAGCAGCGATAGGCATCCTCCGGCGTGCAGACGATGGGCTCGCCGCGGATGTTGAAGCTGGTGTTGATGATCGTGCCGCAGCCGGTCTGGCGCTTGAATTCGCGGATGAGTCGGTAGTAGCGGCCATTGCGCGCCTCGGTGACGGTCTGCACGCGGGCGCTCATGTCCACGTGCGTGATTGCGGGCACGGTCGAGCGCGGGACGTTCACGCGTTTGCGCAGGTCGGGATCCGTCATCGCGGCCCGTTGCTCGTCGGTGAGCGTGTGCCAGTGCTTCTTCGCGACGGGTGCGACGAGGAGCATGTAGGGCGACTCGCGATCGAGGTCGAAGAGGTCGCTTGCATCTTCCGCCAGCGCGCTCGGCGCGAAGGGGCGGAAGCTCTCGCGGTATTTGATGCGCAGGTTCATCTGGCTCTGCATCTCCGGGCTGCGCGCGTCGCCGATGATCGACCGCCCGCCGAGCGCGCGCGGTCCGAATTCCATCCGGCCGCAAAACCAGCCGACGACTTTCCCCTCGGTCATCGCTTTCACGACATGCTGAAGCAACTCGGTCTCGTCGCTGTGGAAGTGATAGGGCGCTTTGGTCGAGTCGAGGAAGGTGCGGATCTCTTCGTTCGAGAACGCCGGCCCGAGCAGCGCGCCCTTGAGCGAGTCGCCCGGCTGCGCCTTCCGCTCGCGGCCGAGCAGGTGATGCTGCGCGAAGAGCGCTGCGCCGAGCGCGCCGCCGGCATCGCCCGCGGGAGCGGGGATCCAGATTTCCTCGAAGATGCCCTCGCGCAGCAGCACGCCATTGGCGACGCAGTTGAGCGCGACGCCGCCGGCGAGGCAGAGGTATTTCGAGCCGGTGAGCGCCTTCGCCGTGCGTGCCATGCGCAGCACGACATCTTCGGTCACGGCCTGAATCGACGCCGCGAGGTCCATCTCGCGCTGCGTGATCATCGACTCCGCCGGACGCGGTGGGCCGTCGAAGAGCCGGTCCATCTCCGGCGAGGTCATCGTGAGGCCCTGGCAGTAGTTGAAGTAGCGCAGGTCGAGCCGGAACGAGCCGTCGTCGCGGAGGTCGATCAACTTCTCGCGGATGACGCCGGCGAAGCGCGGCTCGCCGTAGGGCGCGAGGCCCATGAGTTTGTATTCGCCGGAGTTGACCTTGAAGCCGCAGAAATACGTGATCGCCGAGTAGAGCAGCCCGAGCGAGTGGGGGAACTCGAGCGTCTTGAGCATCTCGACACGATTGCCTTTCCCGTGGCTGATCGACGCGGTGTCCCACTCGCCGACGCCGTCGAGCGTGAGGATCGCCGCTTCGTCGAAAGGCGATGGATAAAACGCGCTCGCCGCGTGGCTCTCGTGGTGCCGCGTGAAGGCGATGCGCTTCTTGTAGCGGTCGTCGAGCGCCTTCCGGATCTCGCGCGGCAGATGCAGCTTGGTCTTCAACCAGAGCGGCAGCGCCATCATGAACGAACGCAATCCGTCCGGTGCGAAGGCGAGATAGGTTTCGAGCAGGCGGTCGAACTTGAGCAGTGGCTTGTCGTAGAAGACGACGAGGTCGAGTTGCTCGGGCGTGATGCCGGCTTCGCGAAGGCAGTAGTCCACGGCGTGCGTGGGGAAGGCGTAGTCGTGCTTGATCCGCGTGAAGCGCTCCTCCTGCGCGGCCGCGACGATGTCGCCATCGACGACAAGCGAGGCGGCGCTGTCGTGATAAAAGGCGGAGAGTCCGAGGATGCGTGTGGGCACGGCTAGAACTGGAAGTAGATGAACGGCTTGGCGCCGTGCTGCGGGGCGGTGAAGGCGAGCACGAGGAAGGTGATGGCGAAAAGGTAGTAAATCGCCCAGCGCTGCCAGCGAGGTTTTTCATCGAGCACGTCCCAGACGCCGCGGGTTCGGCCGGCGATTTCGACGAGAAAGAGCGCGGCGATCAAGGTGACGCATAGCCAGAAATTGAGCGCGTCCGGTCCGAGGAGCGAGGTCGTTGCGTTGCTGGTAAAGGCGGTCGCGATGCGAATGAGGATGAGCTGTGCAGTCGCGAGGTCGGCGGCGCGGAAGAAGACCCAGGCGAGGCAGGTGAGATTGAAGACGAGCAGGAAGCGGAGCAGCGTGCCGACCGGGCCGGGCGCGGGTTGCTTTCCGCGGGTGAAGGTGAGCTCGGCGATGATGAAGACGCCGTGCAGGAGGCCCCAGATGACGAAGGTCCAGTTTGCGCCGTGCCAGAAACCGCTGACGGCGAAGACGGCGAGGAGGTTCAGCGCGCGGCGTCCGTTGCCGGCGCGATTTCCGCCGAGCGGGATGTAGAGGTAGTCGCGGAACCACGTGGAGAGCGAGATGTGCCAGCGGCGCCAGAAATCACCGAAGCTCGCCGCGAGGTAGGGCCGGTTGAAGTTGAGCATCAGGTCGATGCCCATGGCGTGGGAGGCGCCGCGGGCGATGTCGGAATAGCCGGAGAAGTCGCAGTAGATTTGCACCGCGAAGAAGTAGGTGGCGATGAGCAGGTCGGCGCCGGAGTAGCTCGCGGGTGCGGTGTAGGCGGCATCGACGAGCGGTGCGAGGCGGTCGGCGATGACGATTTTTTTGAACAGCCCGGTCGCGATGAGGCGCAGGCCGGTGAAGAGGCGGTCGCCATCGAAGCGATGCGTGGCGTGGAATTGCGGGAGCAGATTTTGCGGCCGCTCGATGGGGCCGGCGACGAGCTGTGGGTAGTAGAGCACGTAGCACGCGAAGTGGACGAGCGAGCGCTCGGCGGGTGTGTGCCTGCGATAGACTTCGATGGTGTAGCTCATCGACTGGAAGGTGTGAAACGACAGGCCAATCGGGAGCAGGATCTCCAGCGCGGAGAAGGGCGCGGGCTGGCCCATCCAGCCGGCGATGGCGGCGACGTTGGACTGGAAGAAGTCGAAGTATTTGAAGAACGAGAGCAGGCCGACATTGGCCACGATGCTGAGACCGAGGAGCCAGCGGCGGCGCGCACCTTGCGCAGGCTCGATGAGGCGGCCGGCGATGAAGTCGATGCCGATCACGACGAAGAGGATCAGCACGTAGGCCGGGACGAAGGCCATGTAGAAGTAGCAACTCGCGGCGACGAGCAGCGGCACGCGGGCGCGGTGCGTCAGCAGGAAATACAGCAGCGTGACGACGGGGAAAAAAACCGCGAAGTGGAGCGAGTTGAAGAGCATCGCGCGGTGTCAGCGCGAGAGCTTGAGCGGATTGGCGCGCACGAAATGTTCGGCGAGCTGACCGGCCATCAAGGCGTGCCCCGCGGCGTTCGGGTGGGGGTCGTCGGCTTGAATCCAGAGCTTCGATACGTCCGCGCCGAACTGCCGTTGGAAGGCGCCGAGGGTGTTCACCACGTCGAAGCCATCGGCGCGGAATGCGGTGTCCATCTTCTCGTAGAGCGCGCGGTAGGGCGTGCCGGGCGAGAGGTCGTGGATGTCGGGCACGATCATCACGGTGAAGGGGACGCCGTCAGCGGTGCAGGTGTCGCGCATCTCGCGGATTTTTTCCTGCGTCACGCGCCAGGCATCGGAGCCGTCGGCGTAGAGGTCGGAGTAGAAGGTGAGGAGGTTTTTTCCCGAGCGTGCGAACTGCCACTGGCTGATGCGATCGAAGGCCCACGCGGCGAGGAAGGAGTGTTTCAGCACGACGCTGTCGCGGCCCATGGTGCGCGGCTGCACGTCGCTGATGAAGTAGTTCAGCACGACGGCGTCGGGCTTCACGCGGGGGTATTGATCGCGGAAGAGTTCGCGCTGGAAGAGGGTGTTGTAGTTGCCGATGCCGGCGTTGATGAACTCGAAGCGCGTGGCTGGTCCGAAGGGCTGTTCCGTGTTGAGGCGCTTCTCGGCGGCGGAGGTGAGGGTGGCGTCGAACGGCACGCCCCAGCCCATGGTGATGGAGCTGCCGAGGACGAGCACGCGGCGGGTGCCGGGCGGCTTCGGGTCGGCGAGTTCGGGGCCGCGGTCGCCGAGCGAGTTGAGCGCGACTTCGACGCCCATGAGCTTCGCGCTGCGCGACGGCCGATGGACGTGGCTCACGACGCCACGCGGGTCGCGCTGCTTGAGCTCGCGCGCGTATTTCACCATCTCGATATTGTAGATGAGCTTGCTGCTCGTGATCAGCCGCACGGCCACCTCGCCGAGGGCGAGGGTGAAGACGAGAGCGATGAGGGCGACGATGGTGCCGGCGAGGAACTCGCGCTTCTTGGGCATGGTGCGGGCGGGGAGCGCGTCGAATACCGATTTTCAATTGCGCGGCAATTGAATTTCCGTCTGCTCGATGCAGTGAAATTTTCCATGAAAGCACGTCTGGTCGTGCTGTCCGCGACGGTCCTCCTCTGCCTGCTGGTGATCGAAGTTGGTTTGCGTCTGGCGAGCCGGCGCGATGCCTTGGGCAACACGCGCGTCGGCAGCACGCTCCTGATGCCGTATCAATTTTCGACCGCGGAGGTGGGGCAGATCATCGAGGAGTATTCGAAGAGCACGACTTCCGCGATCATCTACGACCCGGAACTCGGGTGGACGAATCGGCCGGGTGTCGGGATGCACAACGCGGCGGGATTTGTCTCCGTGAAACCGGACGTGCCGCGCGAACGATCCGACGGGACGCTCCGGGTCGCGGTCTTTGCCGGCTCTTACGCTCTCGGGGGATTCGAGGATGGATGGTGGCGTGTCCTCGAGAAGGAACTCAACCGGGTAGGCGTCCGCGCGGAGGTGCTGAATTTCGGCGTCGCCGGTTACGGGATGGATCAGGCTTACCTCCGCTGGAAGCGCGAAGGCGTGGCGTATCGACCTCACGTGGTCCTCTTCGGATTCGCGGCTGGGAACTGCTGCGACAACGTGAACGTGGTCCGCGTGTTCAGGGATCGCAGCACGGGGATTCCCTTCACCAAGCCGCGGTTCGTGATCGAGGGAGGCGGGCTGAGGCTGGTGAACTCGCCCACGCCGCCGCCGGAGAAATTGATGGGGCTTTTCGCGGACATCGAGGGATCGGGTTTGGTGGCGCACGACTGGTTTTACCGGGAGCCTGAAGTCCGCCCGCGTTGGTGGCGTGCGAGCCGGATCGCCGCGTTGGTCGAGGCGAAGACCTCTCGCACGGGGACGCATCTGCCGCCGGAGCAGTTCTACTCGCTGGAGGATGAGCCCGCTCAAGTTGCGCTGGCGATCACGCGGCGGTTTAAGGCGGAAGTCGAGGCGAGCGGCAGCGCGTTTCTCGTCGCGCATCTGCCGTATCACACGGAGTTGGCGGCGCTGAAGGCCACGGGCGCGTTCCCGTTTGCGGGCCTCTACGCGGAGTTGCAGCGCATGGCCACCGTGGTGCCGACCGAGCAGGCGCTCCTCGATGCGAGCGCGGGCGCGGCACCCGTGACGATCTTCCACGACGGCCACTATGGTGAAACGGCGCACGCGACCATCGGGCGTGCTCTGGCGCAGGCGATCGCGCCGAAGGCGGCGGAATATCTCGGCGCTGCTCGCTGAGCGAGCGCTCGGCGAGTTCCGGCCCGGCTACATATTAAGGATCAAGTAGCGCCAGAAGCGAATGGCTAGCGTCGTGAGCAGGTAGGTCATGCCGAGATCGATGAGGCCGAGGCGTTGCCAATTGATGCTGCCGTGCGGCGCGGTGGCGGTCGCGGCTTCGTCGGTGGAGGGCGCGGCCTCGACCTGCACGCCGACGGCGGAAGCTGCTTCTTTCACCGTCTCCACGGAGACCGGCGCCACGTCGATGGTCACCGGCCCATCGGGAGCGCTGAAGTTTCCGGCAGGCAACGGCTCCGGGTGCCAGGCAGGTGCGGGTAGCTCTGGTGCGTCCTCGTCCGGCTCGCCCGGCGTCGCGACGAACTGACCGCGGAGATGGCGATGGAAGGCGCTGGTGGCGGCAGCGAGGAAGAAAAACGTGGACCGGTAGCAGAAGTCCACCATCCAGCTCGAAACGGCATACCAGAGCACGACGGCGAACAGCGTGCGGCGGATGAGTTCTTCTTCGTCGTTGACGGTCTTTGCCATCACCAGGGTGCGCAGGCACGTGTAGAGGATCCCGATGAAAATGAAGAACCCGGTGTAGCCGAGATCCGATCCATTCTGCACGTAGCCGCTATGGGGAGCCTTCGAGTAGTGGACCCAGACGTAGGTGACGATGATGGTCGCTCTCCCGTTTACCTGACCCATGCGGGCGCGCTTCTCCCGCTTTAGCGGACCATACTTGAGGAAGTTCGGGCTGAAATTTCCGAGGCCGTGACCGTAAGTGAGCGTCTCCATCTGCTTCAGGCCGAAGGTGAACGCGGCCACGCGACCCTGGATCGCTTCGTCATTCTTGGTGTCTCTCAGTTCGTTCATGCGCGGCAGGGCGTAGAGCATGGTTCCGCCAAACATAGCCGCGAGGACCGCCATCGTGATCTGCACAGTCTTGGGCCTGCCGAAGGTCAGCGTGGCAAAGATCACCACGGCCCCGGAGACGAAGGCACCTTTCGAGAGCGTCATCAGGATGGCGGTGATCGGGATGATGACGATGGCCAGCAGCGGCTTCGCGAACACCCGCTTCCAGAAGAGCAGGTAGAAGAGCATCGGGATCACGGGCACGAGGCCGTGGGCGAGCGAGTTCGGGTTGTTGAAGATCGAGAGGTTCAGCACGAGCCGGCCTTTCATGGGGCCATTGGTCAGGTCGGCGCTGCCGAATGGGTCGAAGCCGACGGTGCTCGCGAGGGCGAGGACGGCGACGGCGACGATGGATGCTGCCCAGACGCTCAGGAAGGTCTTCATGCGGGGCAGCGAGTTCAGCGTCAGCACCGCGATGAAATAGAAGAAAACCAGCGGGAAGATCGCCCACCACGTGTCCTTGTGCGTGGGCGACGCATAGACCGTCCACACGAAATACGCCGTGACGACGTAATCCTGGGGGGAACTCCAGAGGTCTTTCGCTCGAATCGGTTTCTTGCGCTGGAACATGGCCCAGATGGAGAGAAGGGCCAGGACCTGCACCGGGCGCAGAGCGTTGAACGCGCTCGACCACTCCTGCGGGCGCAGGTATTGCATCGCGAGGAACAGGAGCAGCGCTACGAAGTCCATGCGTGCGTCGAGACTCGGTGTGGAAGGAAGGCGTTCACGAAAGGCTTACGAGGTGCCGCAGAGTGAGCGGTAGAGTTCCCCGTAAGAAGCCAGCATGGTGCCGATGGAGAAAGAATCATCTACTTTGACACGGGCGGCGTGGCCGAACTCGACCAGGCGAGCGGGCGCATCGAGGAGGCGGGCGATCTCTCGCGCCAGCGCCGACGGGTCGCGCAAGTCCGCGAGCACGCCTTCGCGCCCATTTGCGATGAGGGTCTCGTGGCCGCAGCCGGTATTGCCCAGGATGGGCACGCCGCAGGACATGGCCTCGAGCGCGGCGTTCGACATGCCTTCATTGGTCGAAGGGATCACGAGCAAGTCCAAGGCGCGGTAAGCTGGGAGCGGGTCGGCGAGCAGGCCGGTGAAGTGGATGTGCGCGCTCGCGGCGCTCCGGGCGGCGCGCGCGCGGATTGCCTCTTCACACGGACCACCACCGCCGACGAAGACCAGCCGGCAATCGGGCCGCGTCCGCACGACGCTCTCGAATGCCTCGATCAGCGCGGCGTGGCCTTTCTGCGGGCCGAACCGCCCGATCAAACCGAGCAGGGAGCCATCGTCGGGAAGGCCGAGTTCGCGTCGCGCCGCGCTCCGGTCGCCGGGTGAGAAACGGGCGGTATCGACGCCGTTGGGGATGACGTGGAAGTGCGGGTGCGCGCAGCCGAGCGCGAACAACTCGTCGCGGATGACTGGCGCGACGGCGTGAACCGCGCGGCAGGCCCGGTAGAAGCGCTGGCGCTGGCGCAGCTTGCGCGGGGTTTTCTCCGCATCGGTGAGGAGGCTGTGCTCGCCGTGGAGGATGGGGCAGAGCCGTCCGCCCAGCGTCGCGAGGGTGGCGTAGATGAGCGGGCCGAGATTGTGCGTGTGGAGCACTGCCGGCCTGAGCCGCCGGATGTGCCCCGCGAGGCGCCACGCCGCGAGCGGGGTGAAGCGGGCGGTCTTGCCCAGCACGACAACGCGTTCGGGCGCGGGCAGGCGCTCGGCAAAGGCGCCGCGGCGCGTCAGGCATGCGACGTGGCCTTCAAACTCCGGCGCGAGGCCGCGGATCAGGTTGACCACGCCATTCTCCATCCCGCCCGGGCTGAGCGAATCGACGACGTGGAGGATTTTCACCGCCTGCCCAGCCACGCGAGGAGAAAGGTGCGCAGCGCGCGCAGTCGGAAAAGTGGTGGCTCGCTCAGGCCGCCGGCAGCGAGCGGCAGTGGCCAGCACTGGAGCGCGCGCACCGCGGCGGCGACGGCTTCGCGAGGACGGCCTTCGTCGTGCAACATCCAGGCGACTTGAAAATGGAACATCGCCCAGACTCGGCGCCAGAACGCCCATCGGGACTGCGGCACGACGCCGCGTTCGTAAGCGCGTGTGATGACGGTGTGCATCGATTGGCGCATCCGGTCGGCGTGCTTGCTCATGTTGTGCGGGTGCTTGCGCACTCGCACGGTGGCGCTGCTGCGGCAGGCGATCCGGTAGCGCTCGCCGAGGCGGATCCACATGTCGCGATCTTCGGAGCTGCGCAGGCTCGTATCGAACCCGCCGCACGAATCAAACGCCGCTCGGCGCGCGACGGCGCTTGAGGGCATGAAGCGCGTGCGCGTGACGATTTCCGCTACGGGGATTTCCTGTGCGCTCTTCCAAGCCGGGAGACGCGTGGGCAGGTCGACCCCGTCTTGATCCATCCGCACGCTGCCGCACGCGACGACGGCAAACTCCGGCTCGCGTTGGGAGAATTCGGCGAGCGCCTCGGCGAGGTGCGCGGGCAGCCAGAGGTCGTCGGCGTCGAGGAAGGCGACGAATGGAAAGCGGGCTTCGCGGATGCCGGTGTTGCGCGCGGCGGAGAGACCGGCGTTTTGCTGCCAGACGTAGCGGACGCGCGGATCGGTGAAGCGGGCGACGACTTCGCGAGTCTCGTCGGTCGAACCATCGTCCACGACGATGACTTCGAGGTTCGCGTGAGTTTGCGCGAGGACCGAGGCGATGGCCTCGGGCAGGTAGCGGGCGTAATTGTAGGCGGGGATGATCGCCGAGACGCCTGCGTCAGCGACTGGGGGCACTGAACTTTCCACTGCTGCGACTACGCCACCGGGCTCAGGCCTGCTCCAAGGCCGCGTGCCGGTAGTTGTAGTAGTAGTCGTGCGAGTAGTAGTAATACTGGTAGTAGTTCTGCGTGGCGTTCAGATCGAGGCGGTTGAGGACGAAGCCGTAGAAATTGGCTCCGTGTTTTTGCAACATTTCGATCGCGGCCTTGACGCTACCCATCGGCGTATTGCCGCTCCAGATGACGAAGAGCACGCCGTCGGCGAGCTTCTGCAGGATCGATGTCTCCGACAGGCCGAGCACCGGCGGAGTGTCCACGATGACGTGGTCGAACTTCTCCCGCAGCCTGGCCATGATGTCCGTGAACTTTTGCGACGCGAGCAGCTCCGTGCCGGTGTCGAGATGCTTGCCCGCGGATAAGACGAAGAGGTTTTCGTAGCTGGTCGGCCGGCAGGCATCGTCGATCGAGACGTCGCCGAGGAGCACGTCGGAGAGGCCGGGGCTCTTGCGGTAGCCGAAGAGCCGGTGCAAACGGCCACGGCGAAGGTCGGCGTCGAGGATGACGGTGCGGCCACCATTGCGCGCGAAGGAGATGGCGAGGTTCGCTGAGACGACGGTCTTGCCTTCCTTCGGCATGGCGCTGGTGATCATGATCACGCGTGGCGGCGTGCTCACCGAGCCGATCGACAGGATGTTCGTCCGGATGACGCGGAAGTTCTCAACGAGATCGTGGCCGGAAGTTTCACCCGTCGCGAGGAGCGACATGGGCCGGTTGGATTCGTGTTTCGGCACGATGCCGAGACCGCGGAGTTGGCAGGCGCTTTCGACCTCATCGAGGCTGTGGATCGTGTGATCGAGATATTCGATCAAGAACGGCACGCCGAGCCCGAAGGCGGCACCGAGCGCCGCAGCCATCATCAGGAGTTTTACGAAATCCGGCGAGACCGGGCGGCCACTCGAGTCACGCACATTGAGGAAAGTCAGTTCGACGCGTTCGCGGTCCCAGGCGTATTCGAGTTCCTCGAGCTTCTTCTGCATCTCGGAGATCATTTTCTCCCAGTTGAGGCGCGAGAGGCGGAAGATGGCATTTTGCGAATCTACGATTTGGCTCTCCTTTGTGACCCGCGTGTAGTTCTGAATCTGGCCGTCGAGTTCCTTCCGGCGCGTGATCACGTCCTGATATTCGAGATCGAAGCGTCTTTTTGCGCCGAGGTATTCGATTTCGAGTTTCTGGCTCAGCTCGTCGATCCGCGCCTGAATCGTCTTCATCGTGCGGTGGCCGGGCAGGAAATAAAGGGACTTTTCAGCGAGTTCCTTCCGAGCCTCCTGAAGGTTGCGGTCGAGTTCCTGCCACACCGATACTTTCGGAGACATCGAAGGAACAACGATGACGCTGGTCGTCGAGCTAGGCGTCTCGGACGGTTCGGCAATGCCGCTCTTTTTTGCGATTCCATTCCACTGGACCTGATCGCCCAGCTTCAGCGAAGACGTGTCGGCGAGTTGTGCGTCATTCTCCAAGCCAGTGATCAAGGAAAGCTTCGCGATCACGTCCAGCGCCGGATCTTCGAGATGCACCTTCGCACGGCCCATGTCGTTGATGCGTTTCTCCATCCGGATCAGTTCAGCCGGGAGGCTCTGATACTTTTGGAGTTCGATCATCGTTCGAACCGTGTCGTTGCTCTCTCGCAGGCTCATCTTGTCCTCGATCGACTCGGTCATCATGGCCGCCGCATCCTGAATCGCCTGAGTGTAAGTCGTGTAGATCGCGTCCCGCTGACGCTGGTGGCGCTCTCGCCGGAACGTCTCGTGTTCCTCGATCAGCACCCGCGCCCAGTTGTCCACGAGATCCTTCGAAATCGCCCACACCTCGATCTGGGCCGAACGCCCTCCCGTGATCGCGATTTTCACCTGCCGGACGATCTTTGCTTCAATGCTCCGCGCGCTATCGTGGATCCCGAATCGCGCCGCCGTCCTCTCGATGACCAATGGTGAGGTCAGCTCTCCGTAGATGGTATGGACCTGCGTATCGCGGAAAAGGCTCTGTGAATCCACCGGCTGCGGCACGGAGTCCATGCGCGCGACCGCCTTGGAGTAGTAAATAGGCCGGGCGTAGATGTAATAATTGAGCGCGCCAAGGAAGGTGATGGCGGTTAACAGTCCGATCAGCCGCACGTGCTTCTGCACGAGCGCGACATACATGAAGACGTCGTGGAGGCTGACTTTGCGCTTTTTGAGGCCTGGAATCATGGGAGACGAGAGACGATTGGCAGAGGTGCTTCCAGTTTGGGGGAGAAGCGGGTCGAGTTTAGCGTGGACAGTGCCAATTACGAATCGAATTTTCACGCATTTTTGAGACGCCATCCCTTGAATCGGGAGACGGGCTCAAAAATTTCGGTTGCACACCCGCGCCGGCTCCGCTCCCTTCCGCACCCTAAACGCACACCTTAATGTGCCCGTTGGTCCTCGGGCGCCGGTCATCAGGCCGCGCGCCATATGCGTCGAGGGAAACCCGGGCGACGACTGAAAGAATCACTACCATGCCTGTCCGTCTTGGCCGTTTCGAACTGCCGAAGACTCCTCAAAAGGAAGAGTCCTCCGCTACCGATACGTATGCAAAATTCATCGCTGAGCCCTTTGAAAGTGGCTACGGCGTCACCGTGGGCAACGCGCTCCGCCGCGTGCTCCTCAGCTCCATCGAAGGCGCCGCGATTACCACGGTGCGCATCACCGGGGCCAACCACGAGTTCCAGACCCTCCCGCACGTGGTCGAGGACGTCACCGACATCATCCTCAACCTCAAGAAGGTGAAGTTCACCTGCGCCGACCCAGAGCAGCGCACCGTCACCATCAGCGTGAATCAGGACGGCGACATCGATGCCGGCGACATCCAGGGGATACAGGGCGTCGAAGTCGTGAACAAAAAGCAGCACATCTGCACCCTCGACAAGAAGACCAAGTTTGAGGCCGAACTCACCGTTCGCACCGGTCGCGGCTTCGCCACCGGCGACGAAAACAAATACCCGGACATGCCGATCGGCGTGATCCCGATCGACTCCATCTTCTCGCCGGTCACCCGCGTGAAGTATGCCGTCGAGGCCACCCGTGTTGGCCAGCGCACCGATTACGATAAGCTCGTCCTCGAGATCTGGACCGATGGCCGTATCACCCCGCAGGACGCCCTGACCCAGGCCAGCTCGATCCTGCGCAAGCACCTCGAGCCCTTCTACAACTACGACGAAAACGCCGTCGCGTTCGACGAGACCCCGCAGCAGCAGAGCCAGGAAAACCAGAAGCTCAAGAAGCTGCTCAACATGTCCGTCAACGAGATCGAGCTCAGCGTTCGCGCGGCCAACTGCCTCAACAACGCCAACATCACCACCGTCGGCCAACTCGCGATGAAGACCGAGCAGGAGATGCTCAAATATCGCAACTTCGGCAAGAAATCGCTCAACGAGATCAAGGACAAGCTTTCCCAACTCGGCCTCTCGCTCGGTGCGAAATTCGAATCCGGCATGGTCGAACCCAACGCCGCTGACACCAGCCTCACCAGCGCCCGCTGACGCCAACCCCCAAAGGAACTAGAATCCCATGCGTCACCGTCGCAATATGCGCAAGCTGACCAGCACCACGTCTCACACGCTGGCGCTGCTCTCGAACCTTGCCTGCTCGCTCATCGAGCACAACCGCATCAAGACCACAGTCGCCAAGGCCAAGGCCCTGCGTCCATACGTCGAGAAGCTTGTCACCAAGGCCCGCCGCGGCACTCTCCACGATCGCCGCATCGTCGCTGCCACCCTCGGCAACAACTCGAAGCGCGTCGAGAAAGTCGTGCGCAAACTCTTCACCGAGATCGCGCCGCTCAATGCGACCCGCCCCGGCGGCTATACCCGCATCCTCAAGCTTGGCCGCCGCCTCACCGACTCCGCCCCGATGGCTTTCATCGAGTTCGTCGAGCAGATCGTGAAGCCCGAAGCCACGCCTGAGCCGACCCCGGCCAAGCCCGACGCGAAGAAAGCCCCGGCCAAAAAAGCTCCCGCAAAGGCCAAGGCTGAGAAGACCGAAACCGTCGAAGCTCCTGCCTCCGAAGCCACTCCGGCCGAGGAGACGAAGCCGGCCCGTAAGCCTCGAGCGAAGAAGACCGAAGACGACAAGTAGTCCGCTTCTCCGGCATCAATTACGAAAGGGCGAGTCCGCGAGGGCTCGCCCTTTTCGTTTCCCGCCATCCGCCCCTGCGACCGCGATACGAGTAACAGCTTTTAGATTTACCCGATCCACCCAGCGCCGCCGGACTCAAAAAGCACGAACGCCGGGCGTTGCGGCCCGGCGTCGGTGCAGTCTCCTCTTGAGCGAGATGATACGGTCGCTTAGTCCGCGAGGATGGGGTCGCTTGCTCCCCCGTCGCGCGACTTGTCTTCGGCGCTCATGCTAGGAGCAGCCCTGGCTGGTGCCGCACTCCGTGCAGCAACCGCAGGCGCCGGCACGGATCACTTTGCTCGATCCGCAGTTCGAGCAGGTGGTGTCCATATACATATTGCCCAACGCGGTCTGCACGCGCTCGGCGTGCGTGTTGCCGCTCTGGCTGATGTGCGGTTCACCTTCGCTGCCGTTGCGATGCGTGATGACGTCGATGATACCGGGCGTCTCGCGCGATAGCTCGGCGACTGGGCGATTGATTGCCGCCTTGTCGATCTGTGCGAGTTCCTTCATCGGCAGGTCGGACTGGCCTTTGTTCGGCGAGGTCGCTTCCTTGTAGCCCTTGATGAACTGGCAGCCGAGCCAGCGGAAGACGTAGTCGGTGATCGACGTGGCGTTGCGGATGTCGGGGTTCTTGGTGAAGCCCGATGGCTCGAAGCGCTGATAGGCGAATTTCTTCACCAGCGATTCGAGCGGCACGCCGTATTGCAGCGACATGCTGGTGAGCGTCGCGATGGTGTCCATGAGACCGCCGATGGTGCTGCCTTCCTTGTTCATCTGGATGAATAGCTCGCCCGGCTGGCCGTCCTCGAACATGCCGACGGTGAGATAGCCCTTGTGGCCGGCGATCTCGAACTTGTGGTTCAGCGCCACGCGTGTTTCGGGCATCCGCCGGCGCACCGGCTGTTCGGCCTTGCCGCGGAGGTCGGTCACTTCGTTTTCGAGTTCGATGATGCGGCCTTCGAGCGCCTGCTTGTTGCTCAACTCGGCCTCGAGTTCGCCGATCGCGGCGGTGCTCGCGGCGCCGGTCGATGCGCTGCTGTGCTTGGCTTTCGAAGTGGCGAGCGGAGCGCTGCGCTTCGAACCGTCGCGGTAGATCGCGATGGCCTTGAGGCCGAGTTGCCAGCCTTCCACGTAGGTATTCATGATGTCCTCGACGGTCGCTTCCTGCGGAAGATTCACCGTCTTGGAAATCGCGCCGCTGAGGAACGGCTGCGCAGCCGCCATCATGCAGATGTGGCCGCGATAGTGGAGCGAGCGCTCGCCGCGGTTGGCTTTGAATGCGCAGTCGAAAACGGTGAGATCTTCGGGTTTCAATCCGCTCGAGATCGTGGTGCCGTCTTCGTCGGTCACGTCTTCGATCGTGTCGTATTTGTCGATGTGCGCGATGATCTTCTCGATCTGCGACGGCGAGTAGCCGAGGTGATGGAGCGCGGGCTTCACGGTCTGGTTGACGATCTTCAACATGCCGCCGCCGGCGAGCAGCTTGTATTTCACGAGCGCGATGTCGGGTTCGATGCCGGTGGTGTCGCAGTCCATGAGGAAGCCGATCGTGCCAGTGGGCGCGAGGACGGTGACCTGTGCGTTGCGATAGCCATGTTTCTTGCCAAGCTCAAGAGCGCGATCCCAGCAGCCTTGCGCTTCGTCCTTGAGATAGCCGAAGCGGTCGCTGGCCTGGATGTTCGCGACGTGCGAGCGATGAAGCTCGATGACTTCGGTCATGTAAGGCACGTTGGTCTTATCGACAGGCTTGCTCACGCCGCTGCAGCGGGCGTCTTTGTAGCCGGGGAATGGCCCCATGCCCTTCGCCATCTTCGCCGACTGCTCGTAGGCGTGGCCGGTCATGATCGACGTGATCGCGCCGGCGAGCGCGCGGCCTTCGTCGGTGTCGTAGCCGAGGCCGTAGCTCATGATGAGCGCGCCGAGGTTTGCATAGCCGAGGCCGAGCGTGCGGAAGATGTGGCTATTCTCCGCGATCTCTTTGATCGGATAGCTGGCATTATCGACGATGATTTCCTGCGCGGTGATGAAGATGCGCACCGCGGCCTTGAAGCGCTCCACGTCGAAGCCGCCGTCAGTCTTTTTGAACTTGAGCAAGTTTAGCGAGGCGAGATTGCACGCCGTGTCGTCGAGGAACAGATACTCGCTGCACGGGTTGGTGGAGTTCTGCCGGTCGGTGCCTTTGCACGTGTGCCATTTGTGGATGGTCGTGTCGAACTGCATTCCCGGGTCGCCGCAGACGTGCGTGCCTTCGGCGATCTTGCGCAGCAGCGTCTTCGCGTCCTTTTTCTCGCACCAGTGGCCGTCGGTCACGCGCTTGGTCCACCATGGCTTGCCTTCGAGGGCGGCGTTCATGAACTCGTCGCTCACTCGCACGGTGAGGTTTTCGTTTTGATACATGATCGAGCCGTAGGCGTCGCCGTTGTAGCTGCCATCGTAGCCGGCCTCGATGAGCGCCCACGCTTTGCGCTCTTCCTTCGTCTTCGCTTCGATGAACTCCTCCACGTCGGGATGCCAGTCCTTAAGTGTGTTCATCTTCGCCGCGCGCCGCGTCTTGCCGCCGGATTTCACCGTGGCCGCGACCTGATCGTAGATGCGCAGGAAGGAGAGCGGGCCGCTCGGCTTGCCACCGCCGGAGAGCTTCTCGCGCGTCGAGCGGAGCGAGGAGAGATCGCTGCCGGTGCCCGAGCCGAACTTGAAGAGCATCGCCTCGGACTGCGCGAGTCGCATGATGTCCTCCATGTTGTCCTTCACGGACTGGATGAAGCACGCGCTGCCCTGCGGGTATTCGTATTGTGTCGCGGCCCGGCGGGCGACCTTCGCCTTGCGGTCGTAGAAGTAATTGCCCTCACCCCGGCCGGTGCCGGTTTTGTATTGGTGCCACAGCCCGACGTTGAACCACACCGGCGAGTTGAACGCCCCGTATTGATTCACGCACAGCCACGTCAGCTCGTCGTAGAAGCTCTCAGCCGATTCCTTGTCAGCGAAGTAACCATCCTTGATCCCGCAGTCGGTGATCGTGCGCGTGACGCGATGCACGAGCTGGCGCACCGAGTTCTCCCGGCCGCCCTTGTAGGGGTCGGTGCCGTGCGCGATGTCGCCGTAGAAATACTTCGAGACCGCGATCTTGGTCGCGAGCGGCGACCACGACTTGGGCACCTCGACGTTCTCCTGCTTGAAGATCGTCTTGCCCGAGTCGTCGGTGATCTCCGCGGTGCGGAAATCCCACTCGATCTCGTCGAACGGTTTGATCGCCTTCTGCGAGAAGACGCGGGCGAATTTGAGACCACCGGTGGTGCCGGTGCCGATGGCCGTGCGACGGGTGTGACCGTTGGCGGCATGGGAGCGCCCCTTGGCGGCTTTCGAGGCTGGGGCGAGACGCGAGGACTTGAGTTTCATCGTGGCGATAGAGTTTCGGTTGGTTTGACTGGGGGCCGGCGCTGGAGCGTCGGTCGGCTCGGTGCGCCCGAGGGCCAATAAGCTGTGAATTTCCGGTGAATGATCACTGAATAAACCACAATATATCGATCCTTGGAAGCGCGGGATGCGATGTGACCACAACATATTGTGTAGGCCAAGAAAATTCCAGATTGTGAATGAAACTTTTTTTTGAGGGGAAAGTTGACAGCCCTTCGCCACCCTCGGGGCATGAAAAAGACAGCCCTCTCGCTCGGTCGCCACCGGCCAATGCTTGTCCGCAAGCAGGTTCCCGGTTCGTCATCGTTCGCAATGCTCGGAATTGCATGGCTTCCGGCGCACATTACCCCCGCCTCCGGGCCCCGGCGAGGTGCTACTCGAGTTCGAGTTCGGGCTGCTCGATGCGTGTGAGCACCCAATCCCACGGCTTTCCCGACCGCAACCGCCATGTGAACACGAACGGCGCGCGCAACGTCGCCGCACGCTCGATAGCGAGCTGCGCCAGCGGCCCACCGCTGCCGCGCAACGCGAGCCTCGCGCTGGCTGTGCCGACTCCGTCGCTCTCCGCGACGACGAGACCGCTCGCCTCAATCTCGATCGCGAAGAACTGCGAGAACACTTCGCGCGAGCGCGCCACCACTGCGTTCTTGTCGTGCCCCCATCGGTCCGAGTAGTCGTCGGCAGTGATCTCCGCGAGGCGTTTCCAGTCTTTGTCTTCCACGGCGGCGATGAGCTTTTCCGTGTGCCGGCGCACCTGCTGCTCCGGCTGCCACAGCCACAGCAACCGCACCGCGCATGCGAGCGCGGCGACAGCGATGATCGACACGAAATGACGACGCAACATCCGGTCAGTAGAATGAAGTATCAGCCGAATGTCGCGGCCATTCTGCGCGACGCAGCCGGTCGCATTTTGATCGCGGAGCGCGTGACCGTGGAGGGCGCGTGGCAGTTTCCGCAAGGCGGCATCGATGATGGCGAGACTGCCGAGCAGGCGATCAAGCGCGAGGTGTGGGAGGAAATCGGCATCCTCCCTCAGGACTACCGGGTCAGCGAGCAGCGCGGCCCGTATTACTACCTCTTCCCGGACGGCGTCACCAAGCGCGGCCACCAAGGCAAGCAGCAGTGGTATTTCCTATGCGACTTCCATGGCGCCGACGAGCGCATCAACGTCGCCACCGAGCATCCCGAGTTCCGCGCGTGGCGTTGGATCGTGCCTGCTGAGTTCTCGCTCGACTGGCTGCCTGCGATGAAGCGCGATGTTTACCGGCAGGTGTTCCGCGACTTTTTCGCGATCAATTTCGACCCATTGCGCGAAAGCGATTGACCCGCTCGCAGCCCTGCGTCTAAAGGGCGCAATGCTGAGTTTTGGGATGTTTATGTTCGTCGTCGCTGCGTTTCTCGGATGCGTCTGGTGGGCGTGCCGCGACGAGAGCGCATAATCAACACGGAGGGCGCCATGCTGGACAACGAAGAGATTCGCTGGGTCAAATCGACCGCAAACGAGTTGAACAACCTCCTGCAGGTCATCTCGGAATCGAGCCAGATGCTCGAATCTCTCTCCGACCCCGACAGCGAGACCGACAAATACTTCGTCATGCTCCACTCCGCGGTCGAGCGGGCGGCAAAAGTCACGCGCATGATGGTCGATCGCGTCGGCGGTTACTCGGCTGACGTATCGGTCGGCGGGCTGGGGACCGCAGCGGCGACGGCGGAGCAGAAGGGAGGGACTGGGGACATCCGCATCTTCAATCCCAACGGTTCGCTCGAACTGATCATGATCGTGGACGACGAAGACTTCGTCACCGTCCTCGCGCAACGCGTGCTCGCCGACGCAGGTTACCGCGTCATCACCGCCAAGGACGGTTTCCAGGCGATCGATTTCTACCGCAAGCTCAAGGACCAGATCGCGCTGATCATCCTCGATTTCACCATGCCCGTGATGGATGGCGCCGACGTTTTCAACGAACTGCTCCAGCTCGATCCGAAAGTGCCCGTGGTGCTCTCCAGCGGCTTCGCCGAGCAGGATCGCCTGCGCGGCATGCTCTCGCGCGGTCTGCGCGGCTTCATCCCGAAGCCCTACACGCAGCAAAAACTCCTCACGCAGGTCCGCACCACGCTCGATGCGCTCAAGGCGGAGAAATCCGGCGGGCATCGCGCGCTGTAGCTGCGCGGCTCGATGCGGCGCTTGCGGCGGTTGTTGTTCGCGATCGGGTGGATCTACCTTGGTCTGGTTGTCGTGATTGCAGCCCTCCAACGTCAGCTCCTTTTCTTCCCGACGCGCGAACCGGAGCGCGTGATGCTCGTCAACGCGTCCACGTTTGGCATGGAGCCGTGGAGGAACGCGGCTGGTGAAATCGTCGGCTGGACGCGACGGCCTCAACCCGGCATTCGCGCCGCCAACAAGCTCATCGTTTTCCACGGCAACGCAGGCCATGCGCTGCATCGCGAAGACTACGCGCGGGCCTTTGAAGACCTCGATGTTGGGCAGCAGTGGCAGGTCTGGTTGTTCGAGTATCCGGGTTACGGTGCGCGCCCGGGCAGTCCGAGCCGCGAGACCTTTGCCCATGCGGCTCAATCCGCCGCCGCGGAACTCCACGCCCTCGATTCGCGTCCGCTCTTTCTGCTCGGTGAGTCGCTCGGCTCCGGCGTCGCCAGCGACCTCGCCGCCGATCCCTCGAACGCCGTCGCTGGGCTCGTGCTGGTCACACCGTGGGCAAGCCTGGCCGATGTCGCGCAGATGCACTTCCCGTTTCTGCCCGTGCGCCTGATCCTGCGCGACCGCTGGGACAACGTCGCGGCCCTCGCGAAGTTCACGAGCCCGACCGCGGTCCTCGTCGCGGGTCGCGACGAAGTCGTCGGCGCTGCCCAGAGCGACCTCCTTTTCGAGAAGCTGATCGCTCCCAAGCGGCGCTGGCTTTTCCCCGACGCGACGCACAACGACGCCGAGATCCAGAGCGCCGGCTGGGCCGGTGAAGTCTCCGATTTCCTCCTCGACCCCGCGCATACGAAACGCTGACGCCGCGCTTGCCGCCGCGCGCCGCCTCGCCACACTGCGCGGCCCTCGATGAAATTCATCCGCGACATCCACGCCGCCTGCCGCGCCGCGAAACGACCGGCGCTCTCGTTCGAGTTTTTCCCGCCGAAGACCGAGCAAGGCATCGCCACGCTCTTCGAGAAAACGATCCCCGCGCTGCTCGCCATCCGCCCCGACTACTGCTCGGTCACCTACGGCGCCGGCGGCTCCACGCGCGACACCACGCTCGGCATCGTCGAGCGCATCCAGCGCGACTTTGACCTCACGGCGATGATGCACCTCACGTGCGTCGGTTCGACCCGCGAGCAGCTCCGCGAAGTCGTCGAAGACGCCCGCTCGCGCGGTATCAAGAACCTGCTTGCCCTGCGTGGCGACCCGCCGGGCGGCACGGGGCCTTGGGTTCCGGTCGAAGGCGGCTTCACCTACTCGCGCGAACTCGTTGCCTTCCTGCGCGACATCGGCGGCTTTTGCATCGGCACCGCTGGCTTTCCCGAAGGCCACGTCGCGCAGCCGCTCGGCAAAGTCGCCGACTGGGAATTCCTCGCCGACAAAGTCTCCGCGGGCGCAGACTTCATCATCACGCAGATCTTTTTCGACAACGAAGATTTCTACCGCTTCCACGATCACCTCACGCAGAAGCTCGGCGTCACCGTGCCGATTATCCCCGGCATCCTGCCGGTGCTCGCGCGCGGGCAGACGAAGAAGTTCACCGAGATGTGCGGCGCGCGGCTGCCGGAGAAGTTCGTCGCGCGGCTCGACGAACTTGGCGACGACGACGAAGCCGTGCGCGAGTTCGGCATCGAATACGCGGCGCAGCAGTGCGAGGCGCTGCTCAAGTTCGGCGTGCCCGGCCTGCACTTCTACGCGCTGAACAAATCGCACTCGACCGTCGAGGTCGTGCGCAACCTCGGCCTCGCGTGAAGCTGCGCATTTACGCCTACGCCGGCTGCGACACCTGCCGCAAGGCGCTCAAGTTTCTCGCCGAGCGCGGCGTCGCGCACGAGGTCGTGCCGATCCGTGAACAACCGCCCACCGTCGCCGAACTGCGCGCGATGCTCGCCCACGTCGGCGGAGATTTGCGCCGTCTCTTCAACACCTCCGGCCAGGACTACAAGGCGCTCGGGATGAAAGATCGCCTTCCCAAAATGTCCGAAGCCGAAGCCCTCGCCCTCCTCGCCTCGCACGGCAATCTCGTGAAGCGTCCCTTCGCCCTCACGAAGACCACCGGCGCCGTCGGCTTCAAGCCCGACGAATGGCGCGAGCGGTTCGGGATCGTGTAGCTGTTGCCGCCGCGCGGGTCACGCGAGCAGTTCGGTGAAGGTCACGCGGCCGTTGCGAGCGATGCGGTAGTAGATTCGGAAGCGTCCCGCTGCGGCGGAATACGCCATTTGTCCATCGTGATCCAGCGCCGCGCCGTTACTCGCGCCGACCGGGTCGGCCTCGATCTGCTCCAGCCCGCTGAGCAACGCCCGCAGATCCTCGCCTTCCACTGCGAGCAGACCGAAGAGCACCCGATCGTTCAGCGAAAAAGGCATGCCTTCTAGACATCCCGCCCCGCCTCGCGCAGCCGGCGATAGAGCTCTTCCTTCGTGATGAGGTTCTCTCCCCGCTCTGCTTCGCGGTTGAGCCGCGTCAATTCCGCCATGAACTCCGGATCGTCGAAAGGCTCCAAAATTTTCAGTTGGCGTCCGAGCGCCTGGCGCTCCTCGGCGGTTAGTTTCGGCAGTTCGGCTGTGATCTCGGCGAAGCTCATGGCGCGGGGAGAATCGCCGACCGCCCGCGGACTGGCAAGCCGGATGCGGTGAACTGCCGGGGCGGTTCACCGGCTCCGGCCGCGAGGGGCGGGCGCAGAATCGGCGTGCAACGCGCGCGCTGCGGATTAAGCACGCGCGCGCGGTTTCGCCGCCACTCCGACCCCTTATGAAAATCATCCGCTACGCTCGCCTCTTCGCTGCCCTCCTGCTCGCACCGCTCTCCGGGCTGGCTGCGCCGGGGGATCTGGATACTACCTTCGGCGAGACCGGGAAGGTGATCACGCCCATCGGCAGCGGTTATGACAACGCAACCAGCGTGGCGGTGCAGAGCGATGGGAGGATCCTGGTCGCCGGGCTCTCTGAGCGCGGCGGCAATACCGACTCTGTGCTGGTGCGTTACAACTCCGACGGGAGTTTGGACACGACCTTCAACGGCACCGGCAAGGTGGTCACGGATTTCGGCGGCGTCACGATCACCGAGAGTGTGGCGATCCAAGGCGATGGGAAGATTCTCCTCGGAGGATATTCCAACGTCGCAGGCGGCAGCGACTTCGTGCTGCTGCGCTACAATGCCGACGGGACGCCGGACACGGCCTTCAACGGCACTGGCAAGGTGACCACCGACTTTGGCACTCAAGAAACCGATGTAATCCGCAGCCTGGCGGTGCAGAGCGACGGGAAGATCGTGGCCGCAGGGTTCGCCTTCACCGCCGGCAAAGCAAACTTTGCGGTGGTGCGCTACAACTCAGACGGGAGCCTGGACACCACCTTTAACACCACCGGCAGAGTGACCACCGCCTTCGGGAGCGGCGAGGACGAAGGACAGAGTGTGACTTTGCAGAGCGATGGGAAGGTCGTGGTTTGCGGCTATTCCTTCTACGGTGCTTCCGTTGGCATCGCGGTGGCACGTTACAACTCCAACGGGAGCCTGGACACGAGCTTCGATGGCGATGGCAAGGTGACCACCAACATCGCCGGCTACGACGCTGGCTTCAGCGTGGCGTTGCATGGCGGTGAGAAGATTCTGGTCGCCGGGCTTGCGAGCCCCGGCGATTTCGCGCTGGTGCGCTACAACGCCAATGGAAGCCTGGATACGAGCTTCAACGGCACGGGCGTGGTGACGACCTCTCTCAGTAGCGGGCTGGACCAGGCCAACGGCATGGCGGTGCAGAGCGATGGCAAGGTCGTGCTGGCTGGGATAGCCAGCTCCGGCAGTGGTTACGGCTTCGCACTGGTGCGCTACAATGCCGATGGGATGCTGGACACGAGCTTCAACGGCACTGGCAAGGCGATCACTTCCATCACCACCAGTGGCGACGACCGCGCCTACGGTGTGGCTTTGCAGAGCGATGGGAATCTCGTGCTCGTTGGAGCTGCCGGTGCCTACCCGATTGGAGACTTCGGCGTAGTGCGGTATATCGGATCGGACTCGCCGGTCGTCGCCACGGGCAGCCCGGTGAATGTGACCGGCACAAGCGCGACGCTGGCGGGCACTGTGAATCCCAACGGCACGAGCACCACGGCTTATTTCGAGTATGGCACCACCACGCTCTACGGCAGCACCACGGCTGTGCAGAATATCCCGGCGGGGACTGCGCCGGTGGATGTCTCCGCCCCGGTCAGCGGGCTCTCCGCAGGGGCCACCTATCACTTCCGGCTCGTGGCGGGCAATGCGGGCGGCACCGCCACCGGCGTCGATGTCAGCTTCGTCGCGATGGGCACCGGGGGCGCAACGGCGGTCCCGACGGCGGCCACGGGCATTGCGGTGAGCGTGACCACGCAGGCGGCGACGCTGGAAGGCATGGTGAACCCGAAGGGCGGGGCGACGCTGGTGCAGTTCGAGTTTGGGCTGACTACGAGCTACACGAGCGCGACGCTGGCGCAGAGTATCGGGACGGGCATGGCGGGTGTGTCCGTCTCGGCGCAACTCAGCGGGCTGATGCCGGGAGCAACTTACCACTATCGCGTCGTGGGCACGAATGACCTCGGCACCGGGCAGGGGGTGGATCGCACGTTCACGACGAGCGCCGTCGCGCCGGTCGCGGCGACCGAGCCGGCTACGAATATCGGCATCAGCTTCGCCACGCTGCACGGGACGGTGACGCCGAACGATCTCGCGGTGACGGTGAGCTTCGAGATCGCGGAGAGCGAAGCGGCGCTGCTCGCGGCGGCGGCGTCGCCGGTCGCGGCGTCGCCGGCGAGTCTCATCGCGGGCATCACTACGCCGCAAGCGGTCACAGGCAGCGTGAGCGGACTGCCGCCCAGCGCTGGCGGCATCTACTTCTACCGGATCAAGGCGACGAGCGGCGGCACCACGGTCGTCGGCGATCCGGTGTCCTTCACTTTGCAGAACACGCTGCCGGTGGCGCGGGACGATGCGTTCATCATCCTCGGCGACGATTCGCTGGACCCGATCAAACAATTCACCTCCAGCGATACACCGGGGCGCGACTCGGACGCAGATCCCGGCGATGCACTCAAGATCGTTGCGGTGAACGCGCCCACCGCCGCGCAGTTCGGCACTCCAGTGGTCAGCGGAACTGGACTGCACATCACCTACGATCCGGGCGCGTTCTTCGCGGGCAGCGAGGATGGCGACAGCTTCAGCTACACGATCGAGGATTCGCGCGGCGGGCGGGCGACGGCGACGGTGCGCGTCTTTCACACCAGCGTGCTCGCGGGCACTTACTCGGGGCTGATCGGGACCGAGGGCACGGGCGCAGCGGCGGGGCGGCTGGACATCACCCTCACGCGCACGGGGCAGATCACGGGGTCGTTCAAGTGGCAGGGGCAGCTCTACTCCTTCAAGGGCGCGACGCTCGGCAAGGACGGCACGCTGACGGTGACGAAAGCGAAGATCGACGGCGGGGGCGCGGTGCTCGACATCGCGCTCGTGCTCGACCCGGCGGCGAAGATTCTCACCGGCACGCTCACGGACACCGCGACCACGCCCGCCATCGTCGCGCGGGCGGAGGTGACGGGCACGGCGACTTTGAATGACCTCGCGTTGGAGGATTTGCCGGAGCCTGGGATTTACGTGTCTTACATCGACCCCGGCTCGCTGGGCGCGGCGCTGGCGGAAGGCGCGCCCGAGGCTGGAGCGCCCGTCTTCCCGCGCGGGCTGGGCTTTTCGCAGATCACCGTGAGGGGAAAAATCACGAGCCGCTCGCGCCCCGCGCGCGCGGTGGGGCGGATGCCGGACGACCAGCCCTTCAGTTCTGGCGCGAGAGGGCTCGCGCGGGCACTGCGGGCGGCCTCGGGCCAGGCGAGATACCCGCTCTTTGTGGACAACCTCTATCCGAAGGTGCGCGACAATTTCAACCGGCTGCGCAGCGGTGGAGTCGTCAGCGGCGATCTCGCATTCACGCGCTCCGGCGCGCGCTTCGACTCGAACCTGAACTGGGAACGGCTCGCCAATCCGCGCGCGCCCCGCTTCGCCGGCGGCATCCGGGGACTGCGAGCGGCGCTCAACGCGATCAAGTATGG
>VFJQ01000117.1 GCA_009885995.1 Verrucomicrobiota bacterium | reverse complement strand
CTAAGGAACCGCTGATTAAAGGGGATGGGCGCAGAAGCCTGCGGTGCGAATGATTTTGGCGACACGTTCGGCGTGCCGGGTGATAGGTTGGAAGTCAAAGGCATCAAGCGAAGCGAAGGAAGCGGTTGCTTTGAGCTGATTCCAGCGAGTTTCCGACGCTCTGGGCGCTCGCTCACGCGGCTGCGGTGCTCAGCAGCGAGCGTCGAGCGATGAAGAGGTTGGCCAGAGCGAAGAGGCTATGAAGCTGCGCGGTGTTCTTGGCCAGACCTCGATAGCGCGTCTTGCGGTGTCGAAACAGATTCTTGAGGATGTGAACCGAGCGGAGCGAGACAGCCTGTGCGAAGCACAGCCCGCAGGGCAGCGCCGGAGGGCGCTGGCAAAGTGGTCGAAGACGATGGCTGCCGCGGGCAGGTGTTCGAGCACGGCGCTCCAGTAGGCGGCGCTCATGTCGCAGGCCACCGCCTCGATGCGTGCGCGGGCCAGGCGCAGCCGCCGCCAGAACTTGCTCAGTGCCTCCTTGCCGCGGCCTTTGGCCACCCAGAGGATGCGCCCGGTGTCCAGGTCGATGACCAGCGTGAGAACGCGTAACGCGCCAGCGTTTGCTCTACGACGCGGAGCGCACTCTGCATGGCCGTCGGAGCGGCAAACTTCGCGCTTTTGCCCATGTGGATCTCGTCGATGGCCAGGCGGCGCACCTCGCGCAGTGGGATGTGCGTGTAGCGGGCGCGCAGGTCGGCTTTGACGATCTCCTTGACCGTGTCCCATCCCAGGTGCGCCAGCGCCGCCACTTCCGAGAGTGGCATGAAGCGACTCAGCTCGCAGGCGTAGTCGGCGAGCCGGTGCGTGTAGTGCGCGTAGCGCGGGGCAAAAGGGGGGCGACCTCAAAGCCATGTCCGCACTGCCGGCACTGGCAGCGCGGCACCTCCGCCACGAGCACCACCGGTTTGAGCCCAATGGGCACCGTGCGGATGCGCCGCCAGCGCTTGCCGCGGCGCATCGCCGGCCCAGTTCCGCACTTCGGGCACACCAACGCCTCCTCCTTGACCCCCAGATGAAACTCCACCCGCCCTTCCACATACCCGGTCTTCAAATACTCGTAGCCCTCACGGACTCCGAACGCGTGATACAAAAGGCTTTGGCTCATCCCGGCCTTCTACCCCTTCAACCCTCGGGTAAGCCATCACTTCCCGTATGGACCCTAATTTCTGGCTGCCCCGGGACGCAGAAGCGTCGCCGGCGCTGGAGTGTCGGAGTGTTGCCGGCGCTTGCGAGACTCAGTTCGGCTTGCTCGGAGCCGGTGTCGCCGTCGCGGGATTCGCCGGAGCGGGCGGGACCTGCACGGGCGGCGTCGTCGCTTCGATTTTCGGAGCAGCCACCGGCGGCGTGCTCACGCTGACAGGCGCCGCCGCTGCGGGAGTAAATGTTTTGGCTGTGCTGCGGCTCACAGTAAATGGCTTGAGAACCGGGGCGGGAGCAGCACGCTGGGCGACATGCCGCCAGTAGAGAACGACTTCACAGTGAATCTAGGAAACATCGAGGCTGCCGCCGCAGCGTCCCGCGGAGACACCGCCGGGCCAGCCGAAAAGCCAGCGCCATCATCCCATGCAGGGTGGGGTATCTTCCTGTGCTGCTGCATCCTGGCATTCGTAGCGAAAGTCTACTGCGCGGCTACAACCCAAGGCACCAATGACACCGGGCTCTTTGAACTCTACGGACAGGCCGTTGCGGAGGAAGGCATTGAACGCACCTACGCCGCGTCGCAGCATTTCAACCACACTCCGCTGCTGGCCAATGTCCTCGCCGGGATGCACTGGGTATCGCAGGAGGGCGGCTTGCCTTTCCCGCTGCTGCTGCGTTTGCCCGGAATCGTGGCTGACCTGGTCGTGTGCCTGATGTTGTGGATTGGCGCATAGGCATTGGCCGGAGCGACTCGGCCTCGCCTGGTGCTGCCTGGCCGCCTTGAGCCCGGTGGCATTTATGGTCTCCGGCTATCACGGCAACTTTGACTCCGTGATGGCCATGTTTCTCTTCCTCGCCGCATACCATTGCACCACCGGGCGGGTCGAATGCTCGGCGCTGTTCTTCGCCTTCGCTATCCACGTGAAAGTCGCGCCGATTATCCTCAGTCCGATATTTTTCTTCTTCTGGCTCGCACGCAAGCAAGGTTTGCGGTTCTTCCTGATCACCACATCGCTCGTCCTCGCCGTGTGGCTGGTCCCTCTCATCCAGTATCCGAAGTTGTTCCTGAACAACGTGCTCGGCTATAGCAGCTATTGGGGCACGTGGGGGGTCACCTACTGGCTGCGCAGCACCGGCTTCCGGCCATTTCATCTGGTCTCCTTTTACGGTCTCTCTGCGCCGCAGCAGCACATCATGACGGGGCTGAACATCTTCGTCGGGGCAGCTATCCTCCTCGTGGCTTGGCGGCGTGCCACAGCACGGCGCACGGGCATTTTTGCAACCTTGAGTGCGGCGTGGGCCATCTTCTTCGTCTTCGCGCCCGGCATCCTCCTGCACTACCTCGCGTGGCCGTCGTGTTGCATCCTCCTCTACTCGCGAAGGCTGTATGTGCTGCTGCTGGCCACCGGTTCAGCGTTTCTCTTCACATGTTACACGGTCATCAACGGAAGCTTCCCGTGGGACCGGGGGCTTTTCCGGGTGGAGGTGCTGGAGATCTGGCTGCCATGGTCCAACGTGCCGTGGCTGGCGTTCGTGGCGGCTCTTGTGGCGATGACGGTGGTCGCGCGACGTGCCGATCCGAAGTTCCGCTTTCTCTCGCTTGCCCGGCCTCCGCTGGCGGAAGAAACGTAGCTGCCTCGGTCCGGGACCGCGCGAGTGGCCGCGTCTTTCCAAAACTCAGTTCGGCTTGCTCGGAGCCGGTGTTGCCGTCGTGGGCTTAGGCGGAGCTGGCGGGACCTGCACCGGCGGAGTCGTCGCTTCGATTTTCGGAGCAGTCACCGGCGGCGTGGTCGCGCTGACAGGCGCGGCGGGCGCGGGGGCCACAGGCGCTGCGGGTGCGGGCGTTGCGGCGGGTTTGTCCGGGAGCAAAGCGGCGCGCTCCTTGAGCAGCGGATCGACCAGATGTTTCGCCACGAGATACGCGCGGCCTTCCATCTTCTTCTCCTGCGCCAGCTTCTCGCCGAGCTGCTTCTGCTGCATCACGAATTCGACATCGAGCCGCGTCTTGTCCTCGGGCTTCTCATCTTTGCCGGGCGTGCGGGCCTTCGGGAAGTCGCCGCTCACCTTCACGAGCACGGGGAAGTTGTCGCCGTTTGGTTTGCCGATCTTCAGCTCGTAGCGGAAACCGTCGAACGTCTCGATCGTCGCGGTGGTGGTCGGATCTTCGAGCTTCGCGTCGGGCGCGAGCACGTCGCTGAAAGTGGGCGAGGCGAAGATGCTGCCGAGCGGCGCGGTCTTGCCCGTGTCGAGTTTCTCGTCGGGCTTCGCGTCGGCGAGCTTCCACTCGGCGGTGGTGCTGTCGCGCGAGACGCTCCAAGTCTGTGGACCGGCGATGACGATGGATTTCGCGCCTTCGATCTTGATGAAGTCCTTCGCCAGCCAGTTCTCCGGCTTCGGCTGGACCTCGTCGAGCGTCTCGGAGACGAGCGACACTTTCGCGCCGGCGGCGGGCTTCAAATAGCGACCGGTCGGGAAACCCTCAGCCGGTCCGCCGAAGTCCATCCCACCCTCGCTCTTGCTCAGGTGCTTTTTGCCGAGCAGCAGCGCGGTGAGCGGCTTGCCGTCCTTGTCCTGGATCGTGATGAGCGTGCCGGTCTTCGCGTCGAGTTCGAGCCGAGGCAGTTGTGACGCACCGACTTTCACCTCCTGCACGGTCTTCAGCTCCCAGAGCTTGCGCACCATCGCGCTGACGCCCTCGAAGCTCGCGGGATAATCCGCGCGCTCCTGCACAGTCCACACGTCGGCTTTCTTCACGAGGTTGAGTTCGTCAGCGGGGCTCTTGATGACGATGCGCGCGACGTCGTTGATCGGGAACTCGACGACCTTTCCGCCGCCGGCGGAGGTGTTGGACCACGAGGTCTCGCTGCGCTGCGAGAGGACGAACCACGCGCCGCCGAGCACGGCGACGAGGACGAGGAGGATGGCGAGTTGTTTGCCTTTCATAGTCGTGAGCGGTTAGCGCGCGGCGCGGCGCTTGTGGCGGAGCACGGCGAGGCCGACGCCAGCCGCGGCGACGAGCACCGGCATGAGCGCGATGTTCAGCCACTTGATGCGGTTCTCCAGCGAGTCGATGTCGGCACGCAGCTTCTTGCGCTCGTCCTTGAGTTGCACTTTCACCTCGCGCTCCTTCGCGCGGAAGTTGGCGATCTCCTGCTGCTGCTCGGGCGAGAGGATGAACTTCTGCCCGCCCTGATCGGCCTTCGAGCGCTGGAGTTCGTTCAGCTTCGTTTGCGCTTCGGCGAGGCTCGTTTCGAGGCTCTTGATCTTGCTCTGATACGCGGACTCGGCCTTCGCCTGCATCTCCTTCACGACGGTGAATTGCCGCTCGCGCGACGCACGGCTGCGGACGGCGATGAGGTTGCTGTCGCCGGCCAGTTGCTCGATGGCGCCTTGCACGAAGGCGAGGTTGCCGTTCGCCGGCATCACCATGCGCTGGCCGCCGCCGAAGGGGTTCGCCATCTCCTGCACGGCGATCTGGTCCTGGATCAAATCCGAGTCGCCGATGAGCACGACGGCGCTGTCCTGCTTCGATTCCTTCAAGCTCTCCGCAGCCGGCGGCTCGGGTTTCTTCTCGTCCTTCTTTTCGTCAGCGGCAGGCGCGGGTTTCGGTTTGCCTTCGGGGAAGGCAGTCTTGAATTTTCCCGCGAGCCGCACCGCGAGTGCGTGCTCGGTATTCGATGAGGAGAAATCCTGGATGATCTTCTCGCCGCCGAACTGCGCACTCATCCCATCGACGAACTGCGAGTTCTTCGAGGTGTGTAGCAGGACGGTCTGCGTGAGCCCCGCCGTCGGAGTGCCGGAGAAACCACCGGCGAAGACGAAGAAGAGATTGTTCGCGTCGGCGGTGAGGATGTCTTCGCGGTTTAGGGCCTTCTCGTTGAGCGCGAGCACGGCGGGTTGGCGGCCGTCGCGCGAGCGGCCCACGAAGTCGAGATCGGCGATCACCTTCGTGTTCTCGAACTTGAGTCCCCATGCAGTGAGCAGCTTCTCGAGCGATGAAGCGCTGCCCATGTTCATGCCCATCGGGCCTTGCTGCGCGCCGCGATCGAGCACCGACAGCGGATCGAGGAAGGCGATGAGCTTGCCGCCGCGCAGGACGAATTGATCGATCGCGTAGAGCGCGGCGTCGCTGATCTCCTTCGGGTGGATGACGACGAGCACCTTCACCTCGTCGGGGATCGCCTCCGCGGTCATCTCGATCTGCTGCACGCTGAAGTCGCGCTTCAGCTCGCCGAAGACCACCCACGGCTCCTGCCCGCGCTGGCCCATGCGCGCCATCATCGGGTTCATCGGCTGGCCGCCGTAGGGGAGGGGACTCATCACGCCGACGACCGGTTTGTCGGCGGTCATCACGCGCGAGACGGCGCGCGAGATGTCGTATTCGAGCAGGCGCTCACGGTTCGGCGCAAGGAAGGGGAGCGCTTCTTTCTGATCGAGCATGCTCACGCTCAGCCCGAGGTAAAACGGCTCGCCGCCGAGCTGCACTTGCTGGCCTTCGATGCCGTCGAGCTTTGCGGAATCTTCCGCGTCGGAATCGGGCACGGGATCGAGTTTCTGGACTTCGATCTGCCCCTTCGACGCCTGCCGATACTCACCGAGCAGATCCTCGATTTGCTGCGCATACGTCTTGAGCATCACGGGCATCCGATTGTCGCCGCGCGTGCAGTAGAAGCGGATTTGCACGGGCGTATCGAGCTTCGCGAGGATCGCCCGCGTGCCGGGCGAGAGCGTGTAGGCGCGCTCGGCGGTGAGATCGACGCGCGTCTTCGCCCGCGAGGCGATCGCATTGATGACGAGGATGATGACGAACATCGCCGCCACGCCGAGCGACGAGTAGAGCCAGGTTTCGAGACCTTTCTTTTTCATGGGTGTTTTGGAAAAAGTGAGCCGCTTAGCCCGCGCGATGAGCGCGGACGATGACGCCGGTGGTGAAGAGGGAGAAGCCGATGACGGAGAGGAAATACAGCAGGTCGCGGGAATCGAGGACGCCCTTCTGGATGCTCTCGAAGTGCGACATCACGCTGAACGCCGCGATGCCATCGACGAGCCACGGCTTGGCCCACTGCACGAGCAGATCGGTGACGGGCGGATAGCCTGCGAGGATGAGGAAGAGCGACAGCACGACGGACACGATGAAGGCGACGACCTGGTTGCGCGTCATGGCCGAAGTCATCGCCGTGATCGCGAGATACGCGCCGCCCATGAGGAAGCTGCCGAGGTAACCCGCGAAGATCACGCCGTTGTCGGGGTTGCCGAGGTAGTTCACCGTGATCCACACGGGGAAGGTGAGTGCGAGCGCGAGGCCGACGACGGCCCAGGCGGCGATGAATTTCCCCACGATCGCCTGCCACGGCGTGACGGGCATCGTGAGCAGCAACTCGATCGTGCCGAGGCGCCGCTCCTCGCTCCACATCCGCATCCCGACCGCCGGAACGAGGAAGAGATACAGCCACGGATGCCACGCGAAGAACGCCTCCAGGCTCGCCTGCCCGCGCTCGAAGAAGCCCGCGACCATGAAGGTGAAGAACCCGGAGAGCAGAAGGAAGATGACGATGAACACGAACGCGACCGGCGACGCGAAGTAGCCGCTCAATTCGCGCTTCGCGATGGTGATGATGGGCTTCATTTCGCCTCCTCCTTCGACGCCTTCGTGTCCGGCAGCGTGATGCTGCGGAAGACTTCATCGAGCCGGCCTTCCTCCGTGTGAAGTTCGAGGAGGGACCAGCGTTCCTTCAGCGCCACATCGCTGATGGCTCGCGCGAGATCCTCGCTGCCCACCTGCTTGCGCGGAAAGGCGCGCACCGTCGCCGGCGACTCGCCGATCACGACGGCACGCTCCACGAGGTTCAGCCCGTCGAGTTTGCCCTTCACCGCCGCGGCGCTGCCTTCGCCGATCCGCACCGTCACCGCGCCCGCGTGCGCCGAGCGCTGCTTCAGTTCGGAGGGCGTGCCGTTCGCGACGATCGTGCCGCGATCGATGATGATCGCCCGCGAGCACACCGCTTCCACCTCCTCGAGGATGTGTGTGGAGAAGATGATCGCCTTCTTTTCGCCCATCCGTCGGATCAGTGTGCGGACCTCGTGTTTCTGATTCGGATCAAGGCCGTCCGTGGGCTCGTCGAGGATGAGCACCTCCGGGTCGTGGATGATCGACTGCGCGAAACACGTGCGGTGCCGGTAGCCCTTCGAGAGCGTCTCCACGCTCTGGTGCAGCACGTTTTCGAGGAAGCACATCTCGACCACTCGCTCGACCGCCTTCTTCTGCCCAGCGCCACTGAGCCCGCGCAGCTCGGCGGTGAAGGTCAGGAACCCGAGCACCGTCATGTCGGCGTAAGACGGCGCATTTTCCGGCAGGTAACCGATGAGCCGCTTCGCCTCGATCGGCTGATCGACGATGCTATGCCCGCCGATCTTCACCTCGCCTTCGGTCGGCGGGATGAAGCCGGTGATCATGCGCATCGTGGTGCTCTTGCCGGCGCCGTTGGGCCCGAGGAAGCCCAGCACTTCGCCTTTCTCGACCGTGAAGGAAACGCCGTTCACTGCGACCTTCGGGCCGAATGTCTTTTTCAAATTTCGGACTTGGATCATGAGTAGGGATGGAAAACCCGCGCCGACTTTCGGAGTGGGATCGGAATGACAACCAAGTCCCCCTCCGCGTTAGAAGAAAAATCTTACGACTTCCGAACTGACCCGCTCACTGCGGCTGCGTGACGCTGATGATATTGGAGCGCACGTTGTTCGACGGGATGACGTCGATGATGCCGGGGGGATTCACGAGCGAGGTGCGGTAATCGATCCGTCCGTAGTTCTTCAGCGCGAAATAATCGACCGGCACGCGCACCGCGTAAGTGCCGCCGGGGCCGAGCCACGGGACGCTGTAGTTGTAGGAACCAGGGCCGACGTTCACGTCGAGCGTAAGCCCGCCGACGCCGCGGGCGCTGCGGTTTTGCACGATGAGCTGCATCTCGAACGTGGTGGGGTCGAAGAACTGGCTGGAGACCGCGGTGTCGATGCGGCTGAAGTCGTTGCGATTCATCACCCAGCCGAGGTTGAGGATGCCGGCGCCGAAGTCGGGATCGGGGCCGACTGGTCCGCCGTCGCTCGCATACTGCTGGAGGAGGCTCCACGCTTGCGCGGCGCTGAGGCCTGGGTTTTGCGACATCATCGCTGCGATGCCGCCTGCGACGACCGGCGCGCTCGCCGACGTGCCGTCGATAGAGACGCGCTGGCCATTCACCCACGCGGATTGCAGGCCGAAGCCGGGCGCGCTGATCTTGAGCTGCTCGCCGGCATTAGAGAAGAAGACCTGCTGCTCGGCGGCATCGACGGCGCCGACGGAGATCACGCGGGGATCGGCGGCGGGCCACGTGAGTTCGGCGGCCTGGTCGTTGCCCGCGGAGGCGACGATCATCACGCCGCGGGCCGTCGCGTAATCGATGGCACTCGTCATCACGTTGCTCGCTGCGTAGGAGCCCATGCTCACGTTCACGATCTGTGCGCCGGCATCGACGGCGGCCATCATCGCTTGCGCGAGCGTGAAGCTATCGCTCAGCCCATCTTCGCCCGTGACGCGGATGCTGAGGAGTGTCGCACTCTGCGCGATGCCGACCGCATCCGGCGCCATGCCGCCCGCGAGCGAGGCGACGGCGGTGCCGTGGCCGTTATCGGGCGTCGGTGCGATGCCGAGGCCCACGTCGAGATAGCGCAGCCGGCCGGTGCCGAACGTCGGGTCGGCGACGACGCCGCTATCGAGCAAGGCGATCGTCACTCCCGAGCCCCACTTGCTCGTGTCGCCGGTGACGCCGAGGAATTCGAGCAGGCCATTGCCGATCGCCACGAACTTCCCGGCGAAGCGCGGATCGGTCTCCGGCACGTCCGGCGGGAAGACGGAGTAGTTCGCATCCACGTCGCCATAATCCTCGGAGTGGGCGGCGAGATCCGCCGCGAGCGCGTCGAGCGAATCGAAGCCGACCCGCACAGCGCGCAGTCCGTCGTGCCTGCCGAGCACCTTCAGCCCAGCCGCGGCGGCGCGCGCGAGGAAGCGTCGGTAAGCGTCGGCGTCCTTGAAGGTGAGCACGGCTTCATTCGGTCGCACCTTTTCCTCCGCCAGCGCGGTCCTGAGCCGGGCCAGCAGCTTTTCCGCGACGAGATAGCCGCGGCTGTGGGAAGTCGTCGCGGGCGGTGGCGGCGTGGGTTCTTCCCGCGAAGTGGCGGCCGAAAGTGGTTCCGGAGCAGGCGTCGCGAAGGCGGTGGGATTCGACTGATCGCGACCGACCCACCAACCGAGGATCGCCACCGCGGCGACGAGACACGCCGGGAGCAGGAGGTGTGAAATCGAGCGGTGTCGCATGCGGCAACAACAGCGTGCGATGCGTTTGCTCGCAAGCGGTCAAAGTGTGCGGGCTAAGGATGAGGTGTTTGCGTTGGTTGTCGCGGCGGTGCCTCGCGCACCTTCCACGCTGGGTGGTGATGAAGGTCGAGTTCCGGAATATCCGGGCGAAGTCGCTCTGAGCGCTGTCGTCGGTTTCGTCAAAGCGCCGCCGAATGATGGCGGAATGAGACTTTACGAGTGAAGCATCGCCGCACGGCTGCCTTGTTTCGGTCGGGCTAAGGCGTGCGACCTCGCACTGGTAGTTGCCCACGTCCATGAACCCGCTCCCACTTTCCCGCCGCGAAGCACTCCGCCGAATCCTCGCCGCCTCGGCGATGGCGTCGGCGCTCGACATCACCGCGTTTGCTGCTGACGACATCCGCGGTATCGGCACCGATCCGAACTTGCTGAAAAAGGAGATCCCTTGGCCGCGCGTCCTGAGCGATGGGGAGAAGCGAATCGTGACGGCGCTCGGCGACATCATCATCCCGGCGGACCAATACGGCCCCGCAGCGAGTGCGGTTGGAGTGCCGGACTTTATCGACGAATGGGTGAGTGCGCCTTACGAAGCGCAGCAGGACGACTTGAAGGTGATCCGCGCCGGCCTTGCGTGGGTGGATGGCGAGGCGAAGAAGCGTTTCGGTAAAGGTTTCGCCGATTGCGGCGCGGCGCAGCAGGTGGCGATCGTCGAGGACATCGTGAAGGACGGCACGCCGGCGCGAAAGGTAGGCTACAATTTCTTCAAGCTCTTCCGCGATCGCGTGGCGGGCGGCTACTTCTCCACGCAGGAGGGATGGAAGGCGATCGGCTACACCGGGAATATGCCGCTGTCGGAATTTCCCGGGCCGACGCCCGAAGCGCTCAAGCACGTCGGCCTCGCGTAACCTCGACTTCTTTTTCCGATGGCATTTCTCCAAACTTCCAAGACTCGCGCCGAGCGCTACGACGTGGTCGTCGTCGGCAGCGGCGCCGCCGGCGGCATGGCCGCGCTTACGCTCGCGAAGGCGGGCGCGAAAGTGCTCATGCTCGAGGCCGGTCGGAAATACGATCCGGTCACCGAGACGCCGATGTTCCAAAGCAACGCCGACGCGCCGCTGCGTGGAGCGAACACGCCGGACAAGCCCTACGGTTTCTTCGACGCGACGATCGGCGGTTGGGTGGTGAAGGGCGAGCCTTACACCGTGAAGAGCAAGACCACGGACCAGTGGCAGGACGGCACTTTTGCGAAGCGCGACGCGACGGATCAGAACTTCATGTGGTGGCGCTCGCGGATGCTCGGTGGACGCACGAACCACTGGGGCCGCGTGTCGCTGCGGATGGGGCCGGATGATTTCAAGCCGCGCAGCACGGACGGGCTCGGGTTCGACTGGCCGATCTCCTACGACGACATCAAGCCGTTCTACGATCGCACCGACCGGATCGTCGGCATCTTCGGCTCGAAGGAAGGTCTGCGGAACGATCCGGACAGCGACTTCTTCCTGCCGCCACCGAAGCCGCGTGCTTACGAACTGCTCTTTCAGCGCGGGTCGAAGAAACTCGGCATCCCGGTGTTCTCGTCGCGCGTGGCGGTGCTGACGAAGCCGATGCCGGGACGTGCGCCGTGCTTCTACGCGACGCCGTGCTCGCGTGGCTGCGGGATCGGCGCGGCCTTCCAAAGCACGACGTCGCTCATCCCTTGCGCGCTGGAGACGGGCAACCTCGACGTGATCACCAACGCCCACGTGCGCGAAGTGACGCTCGACGCGCAGGGGCGCGCGAACGGCGTGCATTTCTTTGACAAGGAGACGGGCAAGGAGGAGCACGTCGCCGCGCGGGCGGTCGTGCTCGGTGCGAGCGCGTGCGAATCGGCGCGCATCCTTTTCAACAGCCGCACAGCGCGTTTTTCGCAAGGCCTCGGCAACAGCACCGGCCACCTCGGGCGCTGGCTTACCGATTCGACCGCGGGCGACATGAGCGGACAAATCCCCGCGCTGGAAAACATGCCGCTGCACAACGAGGACGGCGTGTCGTTTCCGCATCTCTACGCGCCGTGGTCGGAAGTGCAGGCGAAGAGCGCGAAGGCGGCCGGCTCGCCGCGCGGCTATTACACGACCTTTGGCGGTGGGCGGCGCATGCCCGGCGGCAGCGTCTCGCTCGGGCCGAACAGCGGCGGGCTCTTCGGCACGAAGCTGAAGGAAGACGCGCGGCGTTACTTTGGCTCCTTCGTGAGCGCGGCGGGCCGCGGCGAGATGGTGCCGAATGAGCACTGCTTCGCGGAACTCGATCCGGTGAAGAAAGATCGCTTCGGCATCCCGGTGCTGCGTTTCCACTGGAAGTGGAACGCCTACGAAGTCCGGCAGGTCGAGCACATGCAGAAGACCTTCGCCGAGATGATCGAAGCCGCGGGCGGCAAGATCACGCGCCAGCCGATCAAGGACGCGACCAGCGTGATGACCGCGGGCGGTAGCGTGAATCACGAGATGGGCGTGGCGCGCATGAGCGCGAAGCCGGAAGACGGCGTGACGAATCCGTTCAGCGGCGTGTGGGATTGCCCGAACGTCGTCGTCGCCGATGCGGGTGTCTTTGCGAGCAGCCCTTACAAGAATCCAACGCTCACGATCATGGCGCTCGCGATGCGCGCCTGCGAACATCTACACGCGGGCGTGAAGGACGGGAGCATTGCCGCACCGGCGTAGTTGATGAGCCCTTCGTCACGTCGCACTCTTGTTGCCGTGGCCCACGCACAGGAGCCCACGCTGGCGAACGTCGCATATGGCAAGCATGAGAAGCAGGTGCTCGACTTCTGGAAAGCGAACGGCGACCAGCCGACGCCGTTGCTCTTCTTCATCCACGGCGGCGGCTGGATGGGTGGGGACAAGGCGAACCCGGACTTTCTCGCGAACTGCCTCGGCGCGGGAATCTCCGTCGTCTCGATCAACTACCGCCTCATCCCGGATGCCATCGCGAGCGGCGTCACGCCGCCGGTGAAAGCGTGCCTCGAAGACGCAGCGCGCGCGTTGCAATTCGTCCGCAGCAAGGCGGGCGAGTGGAATATCGAAAAGACGCGCATCGGCGGCTGCGGCGGCTCGGCAGGCGGCTTCACGAGTCTATGGCTCGCGTTTCATCCCGACATGGCCGACACGAAGAGCGCCGATTCCATTGCGCGCGAGTCCACGCGGCTCAAGTGCGTCCTCAAGTTCGTCCCGCAGACGACGCTCGACCCGGCGCTGATGCGCGAATGGATCCCGAACTGCGACTACGGCCACCACGCCTTCGCGCTCCCGAGCTATCAGGCTTTTCTCGATCAGCGCGAGAAGCTCGCGTCCTGGATCGCGGAGTATTCGCCGCTCTCGCTCGTCTCGCCCGACGACCCGCCGACATATCTTTTCTACGACTCCGTGCCCGCGCTCGGCCAGCCGCACAAGGACCCGCCGCACTCCGCAAACTTCGGCGTGAGGCTCGCGGAGAAGTTGAAGGCCGCGGGCGTCGAGTGCGAGTTCAACCACGCCGGCGCCGTCGGCGTGAAGCACCCGGATATCTTCAGCTTCATCAGCGAGAAGCTGAAAACGAACTAGCTCGCGCGGTAGCCGAACTTTTCGCCGAGCGCTAGGCAGTCGGCGAGCGGACGCAGGCCGCTCGTGCAAGTCTCCTCGCTGAGATTCGCCGCGGCGGCGCACACGCCGAAGCGCAGCCATTCCTCGACCGGCTTGTCTTCGTGCCAGCCGAGCAGGATACCCGCGGTGAAGGCGTCGCCCGCGCCGGCGGCGCCTTTGATGTAATCGCCGGGAAGTTGCACGCTGCCGTGCTGGTGCCACGCGCCATCGCGGCCGAGCGCGCAGCCGCCTTCGGGGAAGTGGACGACGACGCGCTCGCGCACGCCGGCTTCGAGGAGTTGCTGCATCGCGGCACGCAGTTCCTTTCTATCGAGAAACGCCGAACCCGGCGCGCTGCTGTGCGGATCGCCGACGCGGACCTTGCGCCCCGTCACGCGGCCGGCCTCGAATTCATTCATGATGCAGACGTCCACGTGCTTCAGCGCAGGCAGCACGATCTTCGCGAAGCGATCGCTATCCTCGCTCACGCAATCGATCGACGTCTTCAGCCCCGCGGCCTGCGCGCGGGCGAGCACCTCGGCGGCGACGGTGCCGTATTCCGCGTGCGGCGCGTCGAGCTTGTCGAGCAGCAGCAGGTAGCCGAGGTGGAAGAGCCGAGCGTTGGTCTTCGTGAAATCGAAGTGCGCGGAGTCGAGCAGCGCATTCGAGCCGCGCGCGTGGAAGAAAGTGCGGCGTCCGTTTTCGCGCACGGTCATCACGTCGGTGTAGCTCGTCGGCGCGTCGCTCGTCTTTTGCAGCGCGCGGGTTTCGATGCGGTGCCTGGCGCATTGCTCCAAAATCCACGAGCCATCGCCGTCGTCGCCGACGAGGCCGACGGCCTCGAGCGGGAAGGGCGCGCCCATCAGCGCGAGATCGACGAGCACGTTGAAGGGCGAGCCGCCGGTGCCTTTGCTGGTCGAGAAGATGTTTGCGAGCGTGTCCTGCTGGGGCCAGAGGTCGATGAGCTTTACGGCATCGACGATCCAGTTGCCGCCACTGAACAATCCGGTGCGGGAGGTATGGGTCATAGAGGACGCGGAGAAACGCACACCCACGCGCCCCGGGGCAAGCGGATTGTCCGCGGAACTCCGCATCGAATCCTCGGGGTTGCACCCGTTGAGCTTGGATGGATTTGCTTTGAATCTGGAGCGGGGTTTCGTGTCTGACTGCTCACGCGCATGAAACTACTCGCCCCGCTGCTCCTCCTCGCCACCGCCGCTTTCGCCGAAGTCGATCCGGCCACCGAGCCGTCGGTGCTCGCCGTGGCCAAGACGATGCCCGCGGTGGTGAACATCAACACGACCGGCGTCATCCGGCAGCAGGTGCGCGATCCGTTCGAGGATTTCTTCCGCGGCTACTACGGGCGCTTTCGCCAGCCACGCGTGATCCAGCAGCAGGTGCAGAGTCTCGGCACGGGCTTCATCGTGGATGCGAGCGGCTACATCGTGACCAATGAGCACGTCGTCACGCGCGCCGAGGAGCTGAAGATTTCCGTGACGACCAACGACGGAAAGACCTACGAGGCGCACTACATCACGGGCGAGCCTGCGGCTGATCTAGCCTTCCTGAAGATCGACGGTGTGAAGCCTTTCCCGTTCATCAGCGCGAACGATCTCTCGCCGAACCTGCTCGGCCAGACCGTGCTCGTGCTGGGGAATCCGATGGGCTACGGCAGTTCGGTCGCGCGCGGCATCCTGAGCGCGAAGAACCGCACCGTCGAAGTCAGCGGCAGCGAGTTCAAAGGGCTGCTCCAGACCGACGCGGCGATCAATCCCGGCAACAGCGGCGGGCCGGTCGTCGATCTCGCGGGGAAGCTCGTGGGCGTGAGCAGCGTGAAGATGGCGTTCACTCCGCAGGGTGTGCCGACGCAGGGGCTCGGCTTCGCGATTCCCGGCGACGTGGTGCGCGACAAGGTGCGCGAATTCACCAAGACCGCGCAGCGGAAGCCAGAGCCGAAACCAGCGGTGGTGTCTGCGGCGAAAAAGTTTTTCGGATTGGGGCTTCAGGATCTCACACCGGAGCTGCGGCGGCAGTTCGCAGCGAGTGACGATCCGGGAGTTCTTATCGCGGAGGTTGAAGCGCGTTCGCCGTCGGAACGGGCGGGCATGAGCAGCGGCCTCGTGATTCACCAGATCGGTCGTTACGACGTGGACAGCGTGCGGCGTATTGAGGAAATCCTCGAGCCCATCGGCTCCGGCTCGCTTGTCGATTTCACCGTGAGCGTCGTGAGCCACGTGCGCGGTCAGCTCGTGCGCCAGCTCCACACCGTGACGCTGACGGCGCGGTAAGCCGAGTGCTACGCGAGCAGCTTATGCACGAGCTCGCCATGCACATCGGTGAGGCGGAAGTCGCGGCCCTGGAAGCGGTAGGTGAGCTTCTCGTGATCGAAGCCGAGCAGGTGCAGAATCGTGGCGTGCAGGTCGTGAACGTGGACTTTGTCTTCCACGACGTTGAAGCCGAACTCGTCTGAACGGCCGAGCACGCCGGGCTTCACACCCGCGCCGGCGAGCAGAGTGGTGAAGCAGTTCGGGTGATGATCGCGCCCGTCATTGCCACCCTGCACCATCGGCGTGCGTCCGAATTCGCCGCCCCAGATGACGAGCGTGTCGTCGAGCAAGCCGCGCTGCTTCAAGTCCTTGATGAGCGCCGCGCTCGCCTGGTCGGTCTGCCCGCACTGCGCCTTGAGTCCGGCTTTGAGGTTGCCGTGGTGATCCCACGCCTCGTGGAAAATCTGCACGAACCGCACGCCCCTCTCCGCGAGCCGCCGCGCGAGCAGGCACGCATTTGCATACGACGCCTTGCCCGGCTCTGCGCCATACATCGCCAGCGTCTCCTTCGACTCGCGCGAGATGTCCATCACCTCGGGTGCGATACCTTGCATCCGGTAAGCGAGCTCGAAGCTATTGATGCGCGTGGCGATCTCCGGGTCGCCGACCGCACCGAGTCGCTGCTCGTTGAGGTGCCTGATCGCGTCGAGCGTGTCGCGCTGCATCTCCTTGTCCACGCCCGCGGGGTTCGAGAGGAAGAGCACCGGGTCGCCCTGCCCGCGGAAGGCGACGCCTTGATACGCGGTCGGGAGGAAGCCGCAGCCCCAGTTGCTCGCGCCGCCGCTGGTGCCTTTCGTGCCGGTGGAAAAGACGACGTAGCCAGGCAGGTCCTCGCTTTCACTCCCGAGCCCGTATGTCGTCCACGCGCCCATCGATGGACGCCCAAACTGCTGCGAGCCCGTGTTCATCATGATCTGAGCCGGCGCGTGGTTGAAGGCGTCGGTCGTCATCGATTTGACGATCGCGAGGTCGTCCACCACGCTCCCGAGATGTGGCAACAACTCACTCAACTCGACGCCGTTTTTGCCGACCTTTTTGAATTTGTATTTCGCCCCGAGTAGCGCGCTGTTCGGGCTGATGAAGGCAGCACGATAGCCCTTGAGCAGATCGGCGGGCGGGAGCTTGCCGTCCCATTTCGTCAGCTCGGGCTTGTTGTCGAAAAGCTCGAGATGCGACGGCGCGCCCGCTTGGAAAAGATAGATCACCCGCTTCGCTTTCGGGGCGAAGTGCGGCTTTCTCGGCGCCATCGGATTGGTCACGGCGCGTGCGGAATCTTGCAGCATCGAGCCGAGCGCGATCGAGCCGAGGCCGACGCCACAGTCGCGGAAAAACCAGCGGCGGGTGAGGAAGCGGCGGCGTTCTTCGAAGAGGTGTTGAGCGAGGTTCATGAGGTCACTCCTTGGTGATGGTTTCGTCGAGATTCAGCAGCACGCGCGCGACGACGGTGTAGGCGGCGAGTTGTGTGGGCGTGGTGTTAGGCGGAAGTTCGGGCCGCGCGTCGGGCTTGCCCGTGGCGAGTTCCCACGGGTTCACCCAGCCGTCGGCGAAGCGCGTGTTTTGTTTCGCGATGAGCGCGATGAGCGTCTTGCTTTCGGCGTCGCTCGGCGGGCGGCTCAGCACGCGGCGGAAGGCGTAGGTGATGCGTTCGGCGTCGGTTGCGCCACCGGCTTCGAGGATGCGCCGGGCGAGCGCGCGCGCGGCTTCGACGGAGACGGTTTCGTTCAGCGTCATCAGAGCCTGGAGCGGTGTGTTCGCGCGGGTGCGGCGGATGCAGGAGGTATTGCCCTCGGGCGTGTCGAAGACCGCGAGCATCGGATACGGCGTGGTGCGGCGGCGCCACGTGTAGAGCGCGCGGCGGTAGCGGTCCTCGCCGGCTTCCTGCTTCCAGGGGAAGGGCGCGTAGCTCGCGGGCGGCTGGAAAAGAAACTCCGGCGCGGGCGGCGTCACGGCGCGCCCGCCGAGCTTCGGATTCAGCAAGCCGGATGCGGCGAGCTGGATGTCGCGCACGATCTCGCCCTCCACGCGGAAGCGCGGCCCGCGAGCGAGGAGGCGGTTGAATGGATCCTTCGCGAGCAGCTCCGGCGTGACCTTGGACGATTGCCTGTAAGTCGCGCTCGTGACGATGAGGCGGTGCAGCGCCTTCACGCTCCAGCCGCGATCCATGAACTCGACGGCGAGCCAGTCGAGCAGCTCGGGATGGCTCGGCGGTTCGCACTGCACGCCGAGGTCTTCGCTCGTCGCGACCAAGCCGGTGCCGAAATACGACTGCCACACGCGGTTCACGAACGCGCGCGCCGTAGTCGGCGCTTTGCGGTCGGTGATCCACTTCGCGAAGGTCAGCCGCGTCGTCGGCGCATCGGCGGGCAGGGGATTGAGCGCGGCGGGCACGCCCGGACTGACGCCGTGGCCGGGCTTGAGCCAGTCACCGCGCTTGAGCAGGAAGGTCGGCCGCATCTCGTCGCGCGCGGCAAGCGTGAACTGCGTCGTGCCCTCGGGATGCTGCGCCCACAGCTTCTCGATCTGCGCGTTCGCGTCCTTCCACTCCGGCACCGTCGTGCGCCAGTGGCTGAAGATCGTCGCGATCTGCGCGGGCGTGCGTTGAGCGCGCGACACGTCGAGCGCGGCGCGCACGAGAGGCGGCACGGGATCGGCCTCGGGGCTTGGCGACGTGGTGATGCTCACGCGGAAGCGCCCCATCTGGCACGCGTGCAAGTCGTCCGCATTCCACCCGCCGATGGTCTGCACGAGCTTGATCGTGATGTCGGTGGCGGTGAGCGGCTTCTCGAGCGTGAAGACGGCGCTGCTCTCGAAGTTGCGCCGGCCTGGGCCGAGATCGCTCGACCAGCCGCTATCGTTGTTACCATCGATCGCGTAGCTCGCCGGGCCGATCACTCGCTTCTTCGGCTCTTTCTCGTTGAAGGCGGGATCGACCGGCGTGTCCGGTGCGGCGCTGAGATCGGCGCTGGCCTTTGCGAATTTCACACCCGCCTTCTTCCCCTCCGCACCGGGCGCCTCGACTTGGAACTCCGAAAGCGCAAACGTCCCGAGGTGCGAGCGGCCCGGTCCCTGCGCGGGAAGATTCGGATCGTGCAGCATTTCGATGCGGAAGCCCGTGATCGCCTTGAGGTCATGCTTGAGGTGCAGCACCGCGGTGCTCTTCACCGGCTGGAATCCCGCGGCCATGATCGAGCCGTCCGGCATCGTGAGGTAGCGCTGCCCGCCAGTCGCGTTCTTGTCTATCTCAGGCGTGACCTGCGCCCATTCGGGCTTCGGCTTCGCGTGCCATTCGTCTTCCCACTTCGTCATGCGCTGCTCCCACTCGGGCACCGCGTGCCGCAGCTTCGCCTCGATCTCGCCGATCTGCCGCAGCACGTCAGCGCGGCGTTTGAGTTCATCGCTCGCATACACGCGCGGTTGCGCTTCGTGGTCGTTGTTCAGGAAGGCGAAGAGTTTGTAATACTCGTCGTGCGTGATCGGATCGTATTTGTGCGTGTGGCACTGCGCGCAGGCGATCGTGAGGCCGAGCATCGAGCGGCCAATCGCATCCATGCGGTCGAACATCGCCTCCATGCGGAACTGCTCGGGATCGACGCCGCCTTCCTCGTTGAGCATCGAGTTCCGCAGGAAGCCGGTCGCCACGATCTGATCCTGCGTCGCGCTCGGTAGCTCATCCCCGGCCAGTTGCTCGACGATGAACTGGTCGTAGGGCAGGTCGCGGTTCAGCGCGCCCACGACCCAGTCGCGATAGAAGTGCGCGATGCGCGGCTTGTCCTTTTCGTAACCGTCGCTGTCGGCGTAACGCGCCGCGTCGAGCCAGTGCCGCGCCCAGCGTTCGCCGTAGTGCGGCGACGCGAGCAGTCCCTCGACCACGCGCTCGTAAGCTCCCGGCGCGGCGTCGGCGAGGAAAGCGTCGAGCTCTGCGATCGTCGGCGGCAGGCCCGTGAGATCGAGATGCACGCGGCGGAGCAGCGTGGCCTTGTCAGCTTCGGGCGAAAATTTCAGCCCATCCTTTTCCAGTCGAGCGGCGACGAATGCGTCGATCGAGTTGCCCGTCGTCGGCTTCACCGGCGGTTTGAAAGCCCAGTGAGCTCGCTTGTCCACGAGCACGACGCTCGCACTGTCGGGGAAGGCCGCGCCTTGGTCGATCCACGCGCGCAGCAGGCCGATCTGCTCGGCGCTGAGCGCGTCGCCCTTGCGCGGCATCTTGCCCTCGGGCCGCAGTCCGGCGACGAAGTGGATGAGCAGCGACTCGTCGCTCTTGCCCGGCACGATCGCTTTGCCGAGTTCACCGCCGGCCAGCACGGTTGCTTTGTGGTCGAGCCGGAAGCCCGCCTCTTGTCGCTTCGCCCCGTGGCATTGATAGCAGTGCTCCACGAAGATCGGCTGAATCTCCTTCACGAAATCCACGAGCCGATGCGCGGGCGGCGGCATTTTCGCGATGTCCTTCGAGTCGAGCTTGAAGCTGTCCACCGCCGTATTGCGGATCACGAAGCCCTCCGGGTAGCGCGCGCCCGCATCGATCCACGCGCGCAGCTTGCCGACCTGCTCGGGCGTGAGCGCCTTGTCTTTTTTCGGCGGCATCGCGCTGTCCTCATCGAGTCGCGCGACGAAATGAATCAGCGGGCTCTCCGCGCTCTTGCCGACCTTCACTGGTTCACCGTTCTCGCCACCGGCGAGCAGGTAGTCGCGCGCATCGAGCCGGAACTTCCCCTTCTGCTTCTCCGCGCCGTGACACTCGATGCAGCGCTGCTCGAAGATCGGACGGATGTCGCGGTCGAAGTCGAAGGCCTTCGCCGCAGGCGGCAGCTTGCCGAGGTCGATGTCAGCGATCGCCGCCAGCGGGACGGCGAGGAAGATGAGGGCGCGGAAAATCATGCGTTTGGGAACGGGCAAATGGTCATGGAGGAAGACCCGCACGTCCATCGACGAAAGCGGCGCGGCGTTTGCAATTTCCGCGCGCTTATCCCACGAGGAAGCGCGCGTCGTCGGCCGTGAGATCCACGGTGACGCCCGCGATCTTCGGCGCCTTCTTGAACAAGCCCGCTGCGAAGTAGCTCGCCGGGTCGGGTTGGACGGTGATCGTCAGGCTCGCGATGCTGCTCGCGGTGCCGCCGAGGACCGTGTCGTCCTCGTCCTTGAGTGTCGCGTCGTCGGTGAAAAAGCCCGCGCCGATCATGCTGCCCGCGACGCTGCCTTTGATCGTCACCGCCCCGATCGAGCCGGCTGCGAACGTATCGTCGCCGCCACCGAACGCGTGATCCGCGCCGAGATCGCCGCCTGCGAGGAGGATCGAGTTGGTGAGGTTCTTCGCCACGAACACCGACGCGATCTTGATCGTGCCGACGGTTGCGTCAGTCACGTTGCCGCCCACGCTGGCCTTGTCGGGCTTCACGCTGAATGCGCCCAGCGGGCCGAGCAGTCGCACGTCGCCGGTGAGATCGCCGCCGACGATCGAGAGCTTGGCGAGTGCTGGCTTGGTCCCGAGCGTCGCGAGCGGTGTGAGCGACGTGAGTTCGCCGGCGAAGTCGCCGCCGGTGAGAGTGATCTTGCCGAAGCGCGCGGCCGACAGGAGGCCCGAGAACGCGCCGCCGGTGCCGAGGGCATTCGCCTTGACGGTGACGTTGCCGACGTTGCCCAGCGCAGCGATTTGACCCGTGAGATCGCCGCCTGTGACGGTGATCTTCGCGATCGCGCCGGTTGTATCAACGTCGGCATCGAGTGCACCGCCCTTGATCGTGATTGCACCGAAGCTCGCGCCCGCCCAGTTGCCCGGATTGGCGCCGGTCTTCACCGCGATGGGCCCCACAGCGCCGGTGATTGTGAGATCGGCATCCATCGCGCCGACGGTCGTTGTAAGCTTGCCGAGCGCAGCGGCGGTGATAGTCCCGTCGCCGATATCCGCAGACGTGACCGATTTAAGGATTCCCGGCGTGGTGAGCGTGAATCCGTCGGCGATCGTGCGCGCCTTGAGTATGGTGGTGTCCACATTCGTGCCGCCGAGCGTGGTCGTCGCTGCCGGCGCGAGATCGCGGATGGCGATCGATTTCACCGTGCCCGTGGCGGAGAAACCATCGACCAAGAGATCGCTCTTCGCCGCGCTAAATGTGCCGAGCGACCCCATGACCGTGACCGTGCCGATCGTCACGATGCCGTCGCCATCGGGCAGGGGGACCGTCGCCTTTGCGCTTCACGGTCACCGTGAGTTTGTTCGTCGTCGTCGCATTCTCGACGAGGAGGGAATCGAGCGGGCCGTTGAGAGGCCCGGCGCCGTCGGGATCGATCGTGTAATACTTGAGCACGGCAGTCGCCGGCCCGGTGAGCTTCACGGTGTAGATGTCGCCATCCGTGTCGGTGAGCACGACCCGGTTACCCGGCGCGGTGACGAACGGAACAGGGAGGATTTCGATCGTCGTGTCCGCGGTGGCGGGCGCAGCTTCGGCGAGGCCTACGTTGTCCCGTGCCACCGTGTAGAAGGCGTAAGTGTGAAGTCGCGTCCCGGTGAACATCATCGATGTCGTCGTGGTATTCGTGAGCAGCGCGGTGAACGGTCCGTCGTTATCGGAGACGAACAGGTCGTAGGCGGCGATGCCTGCACCTTGGTCGCTTCCGTTCCAAGTCACGTTGAATGTCGTATTCAGAGTGCTCGTTGGGAGCGCGACAACGGTGCTGGTCGGTGAGGAGACGTCGATGGTATTGAGCGCCTGCTTTGCGAGATCGATGCCCTGGCTCGGGTCGTGTGGATCGACCTGATCGGTCGCGATCGAAGGATTCGAGTCGAAGGTGATGATGGCGACGTTGCGAATCTCGGTGCCGGTGGTCAGGTTCGCCTTCGGCCTGATCGAGTAGCTGACGTGTTCCTGCCCGTGGCCCTCTCCATCCTCGGGCGGCAGGAAGCCGGTGAGGACGTCAGGCGGCAATTGAGTCAACGGATCGAGCGACTGGAACGTGGCGAAAACCTCGCCTGTCGCTGAGCGGAGACCCACTTCGATCTCAACCGCAAAGGTCTTCCCGTTTTGCATCATTTCGATCGTCGTCGCGAAGTGCTGACTGCCTTTAGGAATCGTGATGAACGTATCTCCGAACCCGATGTCGCTGAGTTCGAAGGTCGTCAGATCGAGGTTGCTGTTGAGGTGGTCGGAAATCGTGACCCGCTGCGCCGGAGCGGTGGCGTCTTTGTCGTTCTCGAAGTCGATGCGATAGGGGAACGCCTGGTCGAGGGTGACGAACGACGATGAGCCAAAACCGACCGGTCCGATCTTTTGATTCGGATCGCGAGAGGCGACGTTTTTCGAGGGGTGTTGAAAGCCATTCTTGATGAAGTCGATGAGCCGTCCGCCGGAATCCGCGATGTTCACCAGCGTGTCGCCGATGATCTCCTTGGTGTCGTCATCGAGGACGGCCTCATCGATGACCGTCCCGACGATCGCGCCTCCGATGCCCGCAGCGACCAGCAACCCGCCGGCGGCGGCGACGCCTGAGGCACCGAGACCTTCTGCTGCCGCCACTTCGACGACTTCTGTGCCGATGGTAATTTCCGCCGCAGTGCCAGCTCCGGCTGCAGCTGGCGCCGCCACGGTCGCTCCGGGCACCGCAACCGTTGCAGCCGGGGCGGCGGCAGTCGCGGCCGGCGCGGCGACCGTTGCTCCGGCTGCGCCGGCGCCGACGGTTGCGCCAGCAGACGCACCTCCCGATGCGACGCCTGCTCCCACGCTTACCCCAAGAGAGCCGCCGCGTGCAACCAGCGACCTCAGACCATTGAGAAGTTGCGGGACGTTATACTCGGCGGCACCGAGGTATTCACCTCCTCCATCCACCGCTTGAAATGCTCCATTGCAGATCGCATTTGCTTGAGCGCAGAGCCCGAGATTGACGGCAGTTTGGTAGAGACCAAAGATCGTTGAAACGGTCGCCGGATCGGCCAGGCCGGAGGGGTCCGAGTGATTCACCGGGTTATTGTGCGCGTAGCGATACAGGTTGAAATCGCCGGCCGTTCCGAGCGGATCGGCTTCGACGAAGCGCCCGAGATCGGCGTCGTAGGAGCGTGCCCTCATGAAGTATAGGTCGCTTCCGGTCTTGATCACGCCGAGACCGCCGCCGAACTGAAATGCACTGGCGGTGCCGCCCGGCGCTCTCAATTGCTCGCCGAACGGCGCGTAGGAAAAGCTGCTCAAGACGATGCCGTTCGCACCGAGGATCGCGGCCGTATTTCCGACGGCATCGAATTGGAAGAAGCTGACGGCGCCTCCGCTCTCCACTCGGCTTGCCAAGCCTCAATCGAGCGCTGTTAATCGTCATCGCCAATAAGCGCATTCTCTATCGACATGACGGTGCTCGGTTCCGTATTCTACGCCCCTGTGCCTCGCGTCCGAACCCAGACCAAACACATCAAATCGCTGACCTACGCCCCGAGCGATCATTGCCTCCAGGCGTTCTACTCCGTCATGCGCGCGGGCCATGTGCAGGCCGGGCCGGATCACCACTTCGAGCGCGACAACCACCCCGGCCACGAGATCATCCTCTGCCTCGCCGGGGCGGGGCACGCGCGGATCAACGGGCGCAACTACGACGTGAAGCCGGGCGCCGCGATCTGGGTGAACGGCCACCACCCGCACGCCTACTGGGCCGACGCGACCGACCCGTGGGAGGTGTATTGGCTGCTCTTTGAAGGCCCGCGCCTGGAGGACGTGTGGAAGATGTTCATGGAGGGCGGCGGGCCCGTCGTGCATGGCTGCGATGCGACGCAGAAGAAGCTCATCTTCGAGCACATCTTCGCCCTCCTGGAAGACCCCCAGCCCAGCCTCGCCCTGCACGTCCACGCCGAGATGGCGCGGCTGATCGCCCTGCTCTTCTTCCCGCTGAAATCGGCCGAGCCGAACGAAGACCCCAAGCACATCCCCGAGACGCTGCGCCGCGCCGTGGAGCGGATGCGCATCTACCACCACCTCCCGCTGCGCATCTCCGAGCTGAGCGCGCTCGTGGGGATGAGCCCGAGCCACTTCATCCGCACCTTCAAGAAGGTGATGGGCAAGAGCCCCATCGACTGGGTGCGCCACGAGCGCATCAACCACGCCCAGCGCCGCCTCGCCGAGACCGACGACTCGATGAAGCAGATCGCCCGGCAGGTCGGCTACAACGACCAGTTCTACTTCTCCCGCGACTTCAAGGCGCTCGTCGGCGTCACCCCCACCGACTACCGCAACCGCGAGAAGCTGAAGCGGTAGCGCGCAGCGCCGTGGACTGCTCCAGCTTGCTGGAGCTTTGGGTCGGCGGAGCTTGCTCCGCGGCGGCGGGCGTGCCCCCGGCCACCCGGGTTCCTCCTGTCGCACCCCGCGGGTGCCCGAAAGGCAGCGAAGCGGTGCTTGACGATGTGGCAGCCGTTCCTATACGAGCGCGCACCCATTGCCCGCGCTTGGGGAGCCGTTCCCAGAATTCCCGCAGCCCTTGCGTGTCACCCTGTCGTCCTTCTGTAAGTGGAAGACCCTTTCCCTCCAAACCATGAAACTCATCCGGCATCTCATCGTCGCCCTGATCGCCGCGGCGCTGCCGGCAGCCGCGCAACTTCCAAATACTTTCGCCAATACCGGCAGCCTCGCCACGGCACGCGGGTATCAAACGGCGACGCTGCTGCAGACCGGCAAGGTGCTCGTCGTTGGGGGATTTAATGGCAGCCTTCTCGCGAGCGCGCAGCTCTACGATCCGGCCACCGGGGCGTGGACGACGACGGGCAGCCTCCCCGCGGGACGTTACCTTCACACGGCGACGCTGCTGCCCAATGGCAAGGTCTTGGTGGCCGGCGGAAGTGCGAGCGGCAGCAATCCCACAAGCGCATACCTCTACGATCCGGCCACCGGGACGTGGACGGCGACCGGCAGCCTCGCCACGGGACGCCAGAGTCCCACGGCGACGCTACTGCCCAACGGCAAGGTGCTCCTCGCCGGGGGAAACAATCCCCTCCCTCTCGCGAGCGCGGAGCTTTACGATCCGGCCACCGGGACGTGGACGGCCACCGGCAGCCTCGTCACGGCACGCTGGGAGCACACGGCGACGCTGCTGCCCAATGGCAAGGTGCTCGCAGCTGGGGGAATCAGCGGTAGCTATAGCTTCACCACGGAGCTTTACGACCCAGCCACCGGGACGTGGACGGCGACCGGCAACTTCATCCCGGGACGCACCGAGCACACGGCGACGCTGCTGCCCAATGGCAAGGTGCTCGTCGCCGGGGGAGAGGCGAACAGCGGCATCATCGCGACCGCGCAACTCTACGATCCGGCCACCGGGGCGTGGACGGCGACCGGCAGCCTCGCCACGGCACGCCGGAGTCACACGGCGACGCTGCTGCCCAACGGCAAGGTGCTCGTCACCGCGGGAGTTGGGAGCGGCGATCTCGCGAGCGCGGAGCTTTACGATCCTGCGAGCGGGACGTGGACGGCGACCGGCAGCCTCGGCACGGCGCGCCGCATTCACACGGCGACGCTGCTGCCCAACGGAAAGGTGCTCGTCGCCGGGGGATATGGCAGCAGCGCTCTCGCGAGCGTGGAGCTCTACGAGCCGGCGAGCGGGACGTGGGCGGGAAGCGGAAGCCTCGCCGCGGCACGCTACGGTCACACGGCGACGCTGCTGCCCAACGGGAAGATGCTCGTCGTTGGGGGCTACAATGCTAGTAGCGGCCGTCTCACGAGCGCGGAGATCTACGACCCGGCCAGTGGGACGTGGACAGCCACCGGCAGCCTCGCCGCGGCACGCCAGTATCACACGGCGACGCTGCTGCCCAATGGCAAGGTGCTCGCCGCAGGGGGATTTGGGATCGGCTTCAGCGTTCTCGGGAGCGCGGAGATCTACGATCCGGCGAGCGGGACGTGGACGACCACCGGTAGCCTCGCCACGGCGCGCCAAGAGCACACGGCGACGCTGCTGCCCAACGGCAAGGTGCTCGTCGCCGCGGGATACAATTCCACCATCGGCAGTGTCGCGAGCGCGGAGATCTACGATCCGGCGAGCGGCACATGGACGGCGACCGGCAGCCTCACCACCGCACGCTACGATCACACGGCGAGGCTGCTGCCCAGCGGCAAGGTGCTCGTCGCCGGGGGATTGCGGAACGGCACCTATCTCGCGAGCGCGGAGCTCTACGATCCGGCCAGCGGGACGTGGACGTCGACCGGCAGCCTCGCCACGGCGCGATTCTTTCATACGGCGACGCTGCTGCCCGACGGCAAGGTGCTCGTCGCCGGGGGAGCTGGAACCGGAACCATCTATCTCATGAGCGCGGAGCTCTACGATCCCGCCAGCGGGACGTGGACGACAACCGGCAGCCTCGCCATGGCGCGCCTCGAGCACACGGCGACGCTGCTGCCCAACGGCAAGGTGCTCGTCGCCGGGGGACGCGCCAGCACGACCGGCTATCTCGCGAGCGCGGAGTTCTACGATCCCGCCAGCGGGACGTGGACGGCAACCGGCAGCCTCGCCGCAGCACGCTACTATCACACGGCGACGCTGCTGCCCAACGGCAAGGTGCTCGTCGCCGGGGGAAATAATGGCAGCGCTCTCGCGAGCGCGGAGCTCTACGATGTCGGCTTGGGCTTCTCGCCGAGCTGGCAGCCGCAGATCACCTCCGCCTCCTTCAATGCGACCGGCCAGCTCGTGCTGAGCGGGACCGCCTTCAAGGGCATCTCCGGTGGCTCCGGCGGCAGCAATCAGGATTCGCCGACTAACTATCCCGTGGTGCAACTGCGCTGGCTGGACAATGAGCAGAGCAGCTTCCTGCGCCCCGACCCCGCCAGCGGCTTCTCGGCCACGGCCTTCACCTCGACTGCGGGCGCGGCCTCCCGGCTGGGCCATGCACTGGTGACTGTGTTTGCCGGCGGCATCCCGAGCACCGCAGCCATCGCTCTCAGCGCGGCAGCACCGACGGTGACCGCGCCCACGAGCGCCAGCGTGACGGCCAGCACGGCGACGCTGGGCGGGAATGTGACGAGCGACGGCGGGGCGACGATCAGCGAGCGGGGCGTGGTGTATTCTCTGACCTCGGTGAATGCGAACCCGCTGATCGGCGGCGGCGGGGTGGTGAAGGTGACGGCGAGCGGGACGACGGGGAGCTTCACCGTGGGAGTGAGCGGGCTGAGCCAGGGCTCAGGTTACAGCTTCAAGGCGTATGCGATCAATGGTGTGGGCACCAGCCACACGAGCGCGGCAACCTTCACCACGCTCGCGCCCGACATCGCCGTGGCGCAAGCCAGCTCCGTGGCCGATGGCGGTCAGGTCGATTTCGGCACGGTGGCGGTGAACACCAGCGGCACGCCGCTCACCTTCACCCTCACCAACCCCGGCACCGCCGACCTGACAGCGCTCGCCGTGACGGGCGGGACGGGCGAGTTCAGCGTGAGCGCGCTGAGCGGGACGAGCGTGCCCGTGGGCAGTGGCAATGTGACGTTCACGGTCACCTTCACCCCCAGCGCCCCCGGCCCGAGAACCGCCACGCTCCAAATCGCCAGCAACGTGACCGGGGCGGAGAATCCGTATGAGATCGTGCTGACGGGGATGGGGCTCCCCGATCTGCAGCCGCCGACGGGCGGGACGTTCAGCTTCAGCCCGGCCAGCCCGCTACCCTTTGGCACCGGTGTGATGCTCGAGGCGCCCGGCTGGAGCGATCCGCACGGGCCGGTGAACTATCTTTTCTACCTCGGCTCGACGCCGCTCGGCTCGCCCAGCGCCACGAACTCGCGGACGATCTCGCCGCTGCCGGTGGGGAACTACACGGTGAGCGTGGCGATCTCCGATCAGCTCGGCAATACGCGCACGGAAGGCCCGCTGCCGGTGGCGATCGTGGGCACGCAGACGATCAGCTTCAACCCGCCGGGGACGGCGTTCACGAGCGATACGATCGCGCTGAGCGCGACGGGCGGCGCGAGCGGGAATGCGGTGACCTTCAGCGTGATGAGCGGGCCGGGGACGATCGGCGCGGGGGATGTGCTCAGCTTCACCGGCCCCGGCGATGTGGTGGTGCGGGCGTCGCAGGCCGCGGGGGGGGGAATTATCTCGCGGCGCCGGAGGTGGACCGGACGATCGTGGTGAGCGTCGGGGTGACGGCTGCGGACGATGCGGCCTATGCGGGCAGCGCGGCGGTCACCATCAACGTGCTGGTCAACGACACGACGCCGGGCGGGACGCTGACGATCGAGAGCGTGACGCAGCCGGCGAGCGGCGGCGTGGCGACGATCGTGGCGGGGAAGGTGCGCTTCACCCCGAGCGCGCTCGTGACTGCGCCGATCACCTTCACCTACACGGCGGGCGATGGATCGAGCAGCGCGACGGCGACGGTGACGGTGCTGCCGCGGACGGGGGTGGCGGGGAACTTCGTGGGGCTGCTGCGCCGGGCGGATTCGTCGATCCGCGGCCGCGTGACGCTGGCGGTGACCGCCACCGGCCAGGCGACGGGCACGGTGCGGCGGGAGGGGGCGAACTTCGTCTTCAAGGGGAGCATCGTTGGGGAAGGGGGCTTGGGATTTGCGGTGTCGAATGCGGCCGCGCCGCGTCCGATGACGGCGACGCCCGGGCCGCTCGATGCGCTCGGCCAGCGGACGCTGGTGGTGCGCTTGCCCGACACGGTGCCCGGTGCGTGGCTCGGGAGCACCGCGGAGCGCTCGCCCTTTAGCATCGGCAATCCGGCACCGCAGGCGGGCCGTTACACGATCGTGGCCGAGCTGCCCGGCGGCGGCACCGGCCCGCAGACGGGCGCGGCGATGGGCTGCAAGATCGGCGCGGATGGCTTGATCACGTTCGTGGGCCGGCTCGGCAATGACGTGAGCGTGACCCTCGGCGGACGGCTGCTCAACGGCGGGAAGCTGCCCTTCTACGTGAGCACGGGCAACGGAGCGACGCTGCAACGCATGTGCGGCGACCTCGTCCTCGACCCCACCGCGGCGCAACACGTGACCGGCACGCTGCGCTGGAGCGTGCCTGCCGGGACGCTGCGCCTGGCGGGCGGGGTGGAGCAGGATTACGACGCGACGGGTGGGTTCTACACGCCGCCG
>VFJQ01000154.1 GCA_009885995.1 Verrucomicrobiota bacterium | reverse complement strand
GGCGAGTATCTGCGCGTGGCCATCGAGACGGCGGACAACCCGGCCGTGCTCGGGCCGCTGCTGACGCCCTCCCCCAGGCTGGCCAATGTATCGCCCACGGGCGTGAGCCGCAGCTTCCCTTCGTTCTGCGGCGATTTTCTCGACTCGCCGAATCCCGGCGCGACTGACGCCAGCCCCGCCGTGCATGGCGTCTCGCTGCAATCGGGCGAGTTTCGATACGGCACGGCCGACCTCTTGGTCGAGACGCCGGCCCAACCGATCACGCTGCAGCGCACCTACGAGAGCGGCACACACTCGGCGGGCATCTTCGGCCGCGGCTGGGATTTTAACTTCGGCATGCGCCTCTGCGAAATCCCAGGGACGGCCGTCGGCTACACGCTGCCGCTGACGATCTACGGCGATCCCGCCCGCGACGAGGTCGCCACGGCCGGTGATCTCTTGATGCACACGGGTTCGGGCGACTTGCGGCTGTTCCGGCTCATCAGCCCGCTGCGAAACAACCTGGCGCTGCGACCGCTCTTCGAGGCGGACCCGGCGATCGCGCAGTTCGGATTCACCGGCAAGATCGTCTCGTTTTACCAACCGCCGCCGGGCTCGTTCGACATGCTGCTGAAGCTGGTCGATGGCGTCTTCGTGCTCGTCGATGGGATCGGCACGCAGACGTTTTTCCGGCCCGATGGGCGGCTGGAGAGAATCCAATATCCGTATGCCGCCAGCCGCACCGTGCTCAGCTATCGCGCGGATGGCCGGCTCGACAAGGTGACCGGCGACGGCGGCACAACGATCAGGTTCGGCTACTTCGATTTCGTCGCCTCATCCGCCTTTGTCCTCGGGCAGGATCTGCCGCTGAGCGACAACGCGCATGCGGGCCTGATCGCACGCGTGATCTCCGGCGCCGACGAGGTGAAATACACCTACGACGCGAGTGGGAATCTCACGAAGGTCGAGGGCCTTATTGCCGATGCGATCTACGGTTACGATCCGAACCCGCCGCATCAGCTCACTTCCATCGGGCGCGACAACGGCGGCAAACCGCCCGGCCAGAAAATCCATTACACCGATGGAGTCGTCACCAGCGTGGAGGTCGATGGCGTCACGACGGCGTTTGGCGGCTCGGCGAAGACCGCGGCGGCTCGCTTCGCGCAGCCCAACGGCTCGGCGACGGTGATGCCGGCCGGAGGCGGAGGCGGCACGTCGTTCGAGGTGGATAAGTTCGGACAGGGGAAAAAGATCGCGGGCAAGCAGGTCACTTTCAACGACCAAGGGCAGCTCATGAGCCTCGGCGATCCGGCTGATGGCTTCGAGGTGGTCTATGACGCCGCCAATCTGGCGTTCCGTTTTCGCGGCAACGTCCTCCAGGTCAAGCAGGGCACTTCGCGCATCAAGGACACCTACGATGGCAGCGCGTGGAACCGGCTGCTCGAGCGCGAAAACGCCGAGGGGATCAAGACGACCTACACCCACGGAGGAGTGCCCGGCGGCACCATCGTCGAGACCACCGGCACACGCGCGCGCACCGCGAACTTCAATACGTTCGGCACGCTCACGAACGAATCGGTCGGCGAAGGCGGCACGAGCTTCACCCGCACGGTGCTCTTCGATGCCGACGGTCGGCCCAACGCGATGAAGCTGGGCAGCGACATCACCTGGAGCTTCGGACGTGGCGCAAACAACGGGGTGAATTCCGTTCAGCTTGGCACGCTCGGCTTTTCGCCCAGCTTCAGCCCCGAAGGCCAGTTCATGGGCACCGGGGCCGGTGGCGCGTCGTTCACGCTCGGGCACGATGCGAGTGGCTTCATCAATACGGCCGGCGTCTCCGCGGGCACCGGCTCTTATGAGCATACGCTGTCGTATGCGGGCGGGACACCGGGCCGGCTTGCCAGCGTTGCGGTCAGCGAAACGGGCGTGCCAGCCCAGAACGTCGACTTCGGCTACGATGGGAGTGGCCAGGTCGCGAGCAGCACGCGCAATGGCGTCGCGACGCAGCTCACTTACAGCGGAACGCGCGCGAGCACTTTCCGTGAGCCGGGCACCTCCCGCAGCGTGACCTTCGATGGCGAAGGCCGGCCGAAGACCGTGACCGAGCAGGGCATCACGAGCACGATGACTTACAACGGCGACGGGCGTCTCAGCACGGCCGCGGCTCAGGGCGCGACGCACACCTACAGCTACGGCATGGGCAATCAGCTCTCCACCCACACCGTCACCGATCCGCAAGGCGGCACGGCCCTCAGCGAATCGTTCACCTACGACACGGTCGGCCGCATCGCGACGGTCGCCGTCGATGGCGCCACTTACAGCTTCGACTATTTCCCGGACGACTCACCGCGGAAGACCTCGGTCAACGGTGCGATGCGACACGAGTTCGAAAAGAACGCCGCGGGGCTGACTACGAAGGTGACTTTCCTCGGCGGCGCCCTCGAGACCAGCTTCACCAATTTCGACCCGACCAGCGCCCGCCCGATGCAGATCACGCGCAAGCTGCTCGATGGCACCACGCTTTCACGGATCAACAGCTACGACTCCGTCGGGCGGTTGAAGACCATCACCGAGCCGAACGGCGTGACGCGCAGCATCGACTACGACGATTTCGGCCGCCCGAAAAAGGATACCGATGCCGACGGCGTCTCGGTCCAGGCGACCTTCACCCCGACCGGGCTGCCGCTCTCGCGGACCTTCGGCGACGGCACGACCGTCAGCTACACTTACAACAACGACCTCACGATCCACACGAAGGGCGGCGTGACCTTCAGCTACGATGCCGAGTTGATGCCGTCGCGCATCGAATACGCCGACGGCACACGAGACGAATACCTCAACCGCAACGCGCTGATGCTGCCGCAGCAGACGAAGCTCGGCAGCTTGACCCAGTCGCTCGGCTATACCGACGGCCGCCTCAGTTCGATGTCGGCCGGCGCGGACTCGATGACCTTCACGCACGATGCGCTCGGCCGTGCGCGCGAGATCACCCGCGGCGCGCAGTTCGTGCGCTACGCCTACTCGAACGTCACCGGCGTGCTCTCCGAGGAAAGCTCGCTCGGTGCTTGGTCGGTGACGGCCGATCCGCTCGGCCGCATTTCCACCGAGACGTATCCCTCGGGCGCGAGCTTCTCGTGGAATCCCGACGCGACTGGCCTGCCGACGGCGAGCGCGCAAGTGGGCATCCAGCAAATCGAATGGCGCGATCTCGATCTGCCCAAGCGGGTGAAATTCGCGGGCGGTGTCGAGATCGCGTGGACCTTCGACGCCGCGTCGCGCGTCACCGGCCTGCGATACCGCAACGCCAGCGGCGACATCGTCGCGGGCTTCGACTATGCGCTCACTCCCGGCGGCCGCGTCCTCTCGGAAACCCGCATGCACGAGGCCGCAAGCGACGTCTTCACCCATAATGCCCCGGCGATGGGGATGCGGGTCAATGGCGTGCTCTTTTCCGCGGCCAGCCCGCAGGCCACGACGTCGCCCGTCTCGATCTCCGGCATCGCCTTTGACGGCGACAGCGAGATCGACTGGTCTGCGATCATCAGGAACGGCGTCGCGACGCGCACCATCACGCCCGATCCGGCTGACGCGTTCGTTTTCAACGACCACGGCAGTGCCGACGAAGGCCCGATCTGGGTGAACCTCGCGGGCTTCCCGCAGAAGTTTCCGGCGAAGTTTTACTACGACGGCTTCGGCTACCTGCGGAAAGTCGAGCGGATCGAAGCCGGCGATGTGACCGTGACGGTGGAATACACGCGCGACGGCCGCGGCCGCATCGTTCGCAGGAACGTCACCGGTCCGATCGACAAGTGTGTCCCGGGCGAGCGCGCCTATGCGTGGAAGGACGACCAACTCCTCGAGGAATACGACGTGCCGCCGGCCGGACCGCCGACGCTGCGCTGCCGTTACGTTTATCTCGGCGACAACTTGATCCTCGTGCAGCGCGACCTCGGCGCGGGGGTGCAATCCTTCATCCCGCTCACGGGGCTCACCGGCTCGGTCGGCGGATTCCTCGATGCCACGGGCGCGATCGTCGAGTTCACCCGGTTCGGGCTGTTCGGCCTGCCGGAGCATGTCGGCCTCGTGAGCGGTGCGCTGTCCGCCCGCTCGGGCATCTCCGGCACGCTGCAATTCCACGGCGCGTTCTTCGACGAAGAGACCGGGCTCTACACGATGGGCTCGCGCACCTTGCACCCGGTCTTCGGCCGGTTCCTCGAGCGCGATTCGGATTATTACGCCGACAGCCGCGCCTTCTACACTGCCTTCAACGGCGATCCCGCCAGCTTCGTGGACAGCGCCGGCACCGCCACGCGCGAGCCGACGGGCACGCGAGCCTCGCGCGTGAGTCTCCTCCTCGATGAGATGGCCAATGGGCACGTCGCCGATGAGGGTGGCGGACTCGAGATTCTCAACAGTCGCGGAGATAAGTTCTTCGTCTCCAAAAATTCCAAGGCGTTCGGCTTTTCCTCGAAACTCGTCGAGGGCGCCGCGGGTCTTTTTCCGGGAGAGCGAGAGCAGGAAGCCTTGAAAGCCTTTGCGGTCGTCCTCGATCTCGCCAAGCACACGTTCAAGACGGTCGAGGAGTTCCAGGACTTCTCGAAGACCAAAACCGATCTGCTCAAGGCGACGAAGAGTGTGCTCCGAGCCGAGGGGCCTGTCGGCCGGCGGGCCCTCACGAACATCAAGGCGCTGGGCGTTCTGCCCGCGAACATCACCGACCCGAAAAAGCTCAAGGCCATTCGCAAGGCTCGCGAGGGCTTCCTCTTTGCCCGCGGTGATCGAATCGGGAACCTGATCGGCCTGCCGAAGGCCGGCGTCGGTTTCGCCAAGTCGATCTTCATCGACGCGCTGCACCTCGAGCAACACCCGAGCCGGCTCAATTACGCCCTCGCCGGCGGCATCGAAATGGCCGATGCCGCGCTCGATTTCGCCACCGACTTCCAGGGCCAGATCATCACCACAACTCTCCTTCGCTTGAGTGCCGGGAGCCCGGCGCTCCAGAGCGGCATCGTGCGGCGGTTCTCCATCGGCGGCGGGTTCCTCGACGTCGGGCACTCGTCGTTCTTCGCGCGCGCCAATGCCGCCTACGGGGCTTACACGCTCAGCTACGGCTTTGGCAAAGGCGCGCTGACCGCGCTCTACGGGCTCGCCGATCCCGGCGCGGCACAGGAGTATCTGCAAACCGTGCAGATGTTCGAGCAGGACGGCGGCTACCTTGGCTTTCGAACCGTCGGCGGCATCATGCTCTCCGCGGGCGTGCTCTCGGACGAAACAGCTTTCAAGCTCAATGATCTCAGTGATTTTTCGCTCGGTGAGTTCATCGAGAAATCCCGCAACAATCCGACCGTCGAACTGTATCTCCGCGGCCTTGATCAGCCATGAGCGCGCTTCGCATCCTTCTCGCAGCCGTGCTCGGGCTTGGGACTTTTTCTCCAACGAAAGCCGCCCCGCCGCTCGCGACGCTCGAATACAAGATCACCGGCGCGCAGCTCAAGGTCGCGCCGGCGGTGCTCTCGGTGCCGAAGAACATCGCGGGCTCGATCGCCGCGACCATCGAGACGAGCGGGAATGTGGAGCTGGCGGCGCAGCTTGCGAGCGGGGCGTTTGTCGAGGCGACGTTGCGCGGGCCGTCGTTTCCGGCGCGGCGGCTGGTCGGGCCGGCGGGGTCGCCGCTGCTGCTGCCACCGCTTTCGCTCGTGGGCGATTATCAGCTCGATGGGATCCGGCTCGTCGATCAGGCGACGGGCGCGACGCGGCTCGAAGGCGTGCCGGCGAATGTGACCGTGCAGGTCTTCGACGAAGTGCTCATCTCTCGCGTCACTTCGCGGCCGCTCACGCTCGATGAGATTCAGGAACGCGGGATCGTGATCGACGAATCGAACTTCCGCGTGGTCGAGTTCGAAGTGGGGTTCGTGCTCGATGGGAAGACGATCCCGGTGAGGTTCCCGGTCGTCGCGCCGACCTTCGCGCAATCGACCGAGATCATCCCGGCGGCGGAGCTGGAGGCGAAGCTGGCGATGGCGCAGGCGATCAATGACGGGCTCGGCGCGGCCGCACTGCCGCCGGAGTTGGAAGCGGCGCGGCTGAATTTCTCGGTGCAGGGCATCGCGTTCCAGTTCGTCGATCCGAGCGAATCGGCGGACCTCGCGCTCACCATTCCGCCCATCCCCGCGCTCGTGGTCATCCCGGGCAATGTCGGCTTCCTCAACCAATTCTTCAGCGTGTTGATCTTCACCGAGAACGCCGCGCCCGCCGGCTCGGGACTCGTCGCGACAAACATCCAGGCGCAGATGATCCTGCCGCTCGGCAGCGATCGCGTCGCGGGCACTTACGATCAGCCGGGCGACGATCCGCTGCGCATGGCGCGCGTCGGCAGCGGCGCGGTGATCAATACCGTGCTGCCCATCGCGCAGGCCGGTGCGGACGGCATTCCCGGCACGCCGGACGACAACACGCGCCTTGCGTCGGGTGAGACCGGGCAGGCGGAGTTCCTCGTCGAGGGCTTGCAGGAAGGTCTGCACGTCATGGACCTCAAGCTCACCGCGACGCTCGAAGGTCTCGCTGCGGGGCCAGTCGGTATCCAGGGCCGCGCTGCCGGTTCGGTGCTCGTGCGCAATCCGAAGTTCTCACTCGCCTTCTCGCACCCGCGCACGGTCCGCGCGGGCGAGCCTTACGAGGCCTACGTCACGATCCTGAACACCTCGCAGGCGCCCGCGAACCTCGTGAACGTGACGCTGCGCGAGTCGAGCATCAGCGGCGGCGTGCTCGAAAGTCCCGAGACGGTCGAGCTCGGCACGATCCTGCCCGGCCAGACCGCGACGGCGAAATACCGCGTCCGCGCGCAGCGCACGGGCAGCATCAGCTTTTCAAATCTCACCACGAGCGACGACTCGCTGGTCGGTCGCTTCCGACTGCGCGTGGGCATCGACGAACGCGGCGTAGCGCTCTCGCCCGACACGTTGATCGCGCCGGATTTCGTGAACGACCTGCCGCCGGCAGTCGTGGACGCCGCGAACCGCGTGCTCGGCCAGGCGCTCAGCGTCGCGACCGCCGGCCAGCTCCCGCCGAACGTGAAGCCGGTGTCGAAGGGATTCGTGAAGAACAAAGTGATCGAGCTCGCCGAGGCCGGCCAGCGCGTGCGCTACGGCGATCCGCTCAAGCGCGTGCTGCTCGACCTGCTCCTCGACTGGCAGGGCGCGCGCCTTTTCAGCGCGGGCTTCGATCAGATCATTCGCGAGACGGATGCGGGCGCGGAGTTCCGCGGGGCAGTGATGGCTGCGATCGAGAATACCGACGCGCTCGATGCCTCCGCGCGCCTCGCCGAGCGCGCACGCGATCTCGCCGGTCGCGGCGAGGCGTGGCTGCTCGGCGCGGCGAGCGATTCGTCGATGACCGTGAAAGCGCAGGGCCCGCGTGGCGCGACGTATCCCGGCGCGCGCGGACAGTTCGCCGTCGCGCCGCGGGCGGACGACGTCGTGTTCCGCTGGGACGCGACAGCGGCGCTCCCGGCCGTGCAGTTGAGCGTGCTCGAAACTTTCGCCAACGGCACGGCGACGCGCCACGTCTGGCAACTCGCCGATGTCGTCGCGGGCGCGTGCTTCATGGTCCGACCCGGCGCGGGCGATGGGCTGCTGATGATCGACACGAACTGCGACGGCACGATCGACAGCACGCTCCCCGCGACGAGCACGCCATTTACCGAACTGCCGCCGGAGATGCTCGCGGTGTTTCAAGACGTGAGCGTGCTCGCGGGTCGCCCGCGGAAGATGTGCGATCTGCCCGAGTTCCAAAACTACGGCACGGTGCTCGCCGTCCTTTTCTCAAAGCCGATGTCGCAGGCGACGGTGAACGTCCCCACCGCCTACGCGCTCGAAAACGGCAACGTCGCTGGCTCGGTGCAGATTCAATCCGGCGGCCGCGTGGCGCTGCTGAATATGCGCGCGCCGGTCGGCGCACTGGTCCCGCGCACGATGACGATCACCGGCATCAGCGACCCGCGCGGGAACCCGATCGCGAACACGGCGCGCGCCGTCAGCACGACGCTCGACGAAGGCATCGCGATCCACGGCAAGGTCGTGCGCGCGGACGGCACGCTCGCGGTGGGCGTGCCGGTGACGCTCACGATCTTCGATGAGGAGGACAGCGGCTTGTTCGGGTGCCTGCCGTTCACGGTTCGCGTGTCGCAGGTTTACACGCGCGCCGACGGCAGCTTCGAGTTCGACTTCGTGCTCGCCGGTCTGCCGTATTCGATTTCCGCCACGGACACGGCGGGCCTTTCGCCGGAGACGATCCAGGTGCTGCTCGACGCCGGCGCGGGCGACGCGCTCTCGCGCTCGAAGCTGCTCGAACTCGCCAATTCGCCCAGCGTGCAAAACACGCTGCTCGCCGCGTTCGCCGTCGGTGCGCTGACCGAGGCGATCGTGAAGGCCGAGGGACTCGACCGCGCGGTGCTCCGCGATTTCGTGACGACCGATTCGCCGCGCGTCGGCACCGAGGTGCCGGTGGCGCTGCGCTTCCGCGGGCGCGGAACCGTGACGGGCACAGTCTTCGCAGCCGATGGCACGACGCCGCAGCCCGGCGCAGCGGTGAATCTTTTCCCCGATCCCGACTCGCGCGAGCTGGGCCGCGGGATGTTCGCCGACAGCGCGGGCCGCTTCCTTTTCAGTGGCGTGCCGCTCGGCATTTTCTCGGTGAAGGTCGAGACGGGCACGGGGCTTTTCCGCAGTGTGGTCGAGACACTCGATGCGCCCGGCGAGACGAAGGACATCGTAATCACGCTCGCGAGCACCGTCGTAGAGCGCACGGGGCTGCGCGGCTTCGTGACGGAGAATGATAACCTCACGCCGCACGCGAACGCGCAGGTGTTTGTCGGGCTGTTCCTCGATAGCCAGCCCGGCTTGCAGAGCGTGGTCGCGGCGGTGACGACGGACGAAAACGGATTCTGGAGCGCAGACAAGATCCCCGTCGGCACATGGGACGTGCTCGCGATTTCATCCGACGGCCGGCGCAAGGCCACGCGGCTCGACGTGGCGGCGGTGAGCGGTTCGGTGAACACGGTGAACCTCGCGCTGCAAGGCTTCGGCGTCGTCACGGGTCGCGTCGAGACGAGCACCGGCGTGCCCGTGCCGGATGCGTTCGTCGCCGGTGGCGAGGCGCTCGTGCGCACGGATGCCGGAGGCGGCTTCATCCTCTCGGGTGTGCCGACTGGCGCGCGCACGATCGAGGTCGGCGTCGAGCGCAACCCGGCTGCGGGCTTCAACTTTCCGCGGCTCGGCAGCGCGTCGCTCAACGTGCTGCCGGGCGTGAACAACTTCGTCGTCGTGCGGCTGAATCCCGCGGGCCGCATCATCGGTCGCGTGCTCGACGCGGCGGGCAATCCCGTGCCGAATGCGATGGTCGCGCTGCCGGAGCCAGGCGGATTTTCCTACGTGAAAGCGGACGCGAACGGGAACTACGAGTTCGTCCCGCTGGCGATCAAGGACGGCGAATACACCGTGAGCTCGCCCGCGCCAGCCACCGGGCCGGGCGACAACAGCGACGCGCTCGCGGCGAAGATCGCCTCGGGCGAGCAGGATCAGATTCTCGCGGCGATCGGCGAGGCGTTCGCGACCTTCACCGGCGTCAACGATCCGCTGCTCAACGGCGAAGGCCTGACCTTCAACCCGCTCACGTGGGGCTTCACTCGCACGCGGCTCACGTTCGACGGGCAGACCGCCGTGGCCGACATCCGCTTCCTGCGCGAGGGCACCGTCGCGGGCACGGTGAAGAACGGTCAGGGCGTGCCGATCGGCGCGCGCGTGCGGCTCACGGGCATCGGCCCGGCGCGAAATGGCGACGTGAGTTTCACCATCCGCGGTGAGCGCGACAGCGACCCGGCGCTTGGCACGTTCGCGTTCGCCGGGCAGTTGCTCGCGGGCGACTTCGGTTTGCAGGCGGCCTCGCCGTTCTTCCCGCAGGTCATCTCGACGAGCGGCCGGACGACGAGCACCGATCCGAACGCGCTCGGCATCGTGCTGCAATTTCCCGCGACGCAGCAAATCAACGCACGGCTCACCGGCACCGTGCTGAAGCCCGACGGCACGCCTGCGGGCGCGGATGTAGATGTGAAGATTTCGTTCGGAAACGACTTCATCATCCGCACTGACGCGAATGGCCGCTTCGATACGCAGATCGCGCTGCCGGCGCTCAGCAGCGATGGCCGGCCCGGCCTCGGCTACACGGTCGAAGCGGACGATTCGGTGAGCGGTCAGCGCGGCACTGCGACGGTCGTGCTTTTCCCCGGCGTGCCGGGCAATGTGACGGTGCGGCTGCTCGGACGCGGTGTGCTCGACGTGCTCGTGCAGCAGGCGGGTGGCGCACCGGCGGCGGGCGCGCCGGTCGAGATTCGCGGTGGCGGTTTTCCGTTCGAGACGTTCGCCGGCAATGCGGGACCGGATGGGCGCATCTCGTTCGCGAATCTTTTCGAGGGGCCGTATGCGGTGTGCAGTCAGTTCACCACGGCGACGACGACGATCTTCGGCCGCGCGGCGGCGAACGTCAGCGCGGGGCAAACGGCGAGCGCGACCGTGACGCTCGGCGCGACGGCGACGATCCGCGGCGTGTTCCTCGCGCGTGATTTCACGACGCCGATCGGCTTCGCGCAGATTTCAGTCGGCACGATCGGCTTCGCGACGACGGGCGCGGACGGGCGCTTCGAGATCGGCGGCGTGCCGCTCGGCACTTACCGGCTGTTGAGTCAGGATCCCGTGAGCGGGCGCGTGGCGACGCTGAACGTGACGCTTTCGGTGAACGGCGAAATCCGCGAGGTGCAGCTCGTCGAAGCCGCGCGCGGTGAGATCACCGGAGTCGTCATCAACAGCTTCGGCACCGGCAACGTGCCCGGTGCGACGGTCGAACTCGACATCGCCGGCGGCATCGCGCCGCGGCGCACGGTGACGACCGGCGCTGACGGCGCGTTCCGCTTTCCCGGCACGCCCGCGGGCGCGTTCACGCTCAGCGCGACCGATCCGGTCACCGGCCTGCGCGGCTCGGCGTCGTCGGTGCTGCCGGAGAACGCGGCGACCTTCAGCGTGAACGTGCAACTTCAGCCGCTCGCGAGCCTCACGGTCATCGTGCAACGGCCCGATGGCTCGCCGGCGAGCGCGAGTGTGCAGCTCTCCGGCGGGATCAATGCCGACACGGATGCGAACGGTCGCGCGGTCTTCTCGAACCTCGCGCTGGGCGCGTATCAGGTGAAGGCGACGTCGCTCGTGCTCGCCGAGTCGCGCAGCGGCGTGACGGGCACCGCGACGCTCGCCGCGGCAGGCGCGGCGGTCGAGGTGACGCTCCAGTTCGCGGGCGTCGGCACGGTGCAGGGCCAGGTGCGCGATGCGGGCAATGCGCTTGCGCCGAATGTGCAGGTGACACTCACGGTGCTCTCGCCGCTCTTCGCGGGGCAGACCGAGACGCGGATCACCG
>VFJQ01000107.1 GCA_009885995.1 Verrucomicrobiota bacterium | reverse complement strand
GTCTCCACTACAACGCCAAACGCACTCCACCTCACACCGTTCCAAGAGAAGCATTCCTTTTAACCACCCTCATAATACCCGAAAGGCTGGGTCAACTGTCGAACTTGGGCCAGCGTTTCACGTCCGCTTCGTCGGCGATGGCGCGTGAGTCGGCGCGCCATTTCGATGCGACGTTCGGCGGCACGTGGCGCGAGATGAGATCGTGCGCGGCGAGCCAGAAGGTCATCTTCGAGCAGTCGCTGCCGAATTTGTAGAGCCCACGCAGATCCTCGCGGAGCGCGGCGATGGCGTCTTCGAGCTGCTCCCAGCGGATCGTGAGCCGGCCGTCGCTCCACACGAGCACGTCGCGCTGGTGGAGGAAGGCGAAGAGGAGCTGGCCGCCGAGGGCATCGTAGTTGCGCACGCGGGAACCGGTGAGCGGGAAGCGGAAGACGCGGTCGAGCAGGATCGCGTAGCCGACGTAGCGCGCGAATGGGAAGCCTTCGCGCGCGAGCCGCATCGCTTCGCCGTAGCTGCGCAGATCGACGCGCAACTCCTCGATCCCATACATCCAGAACGGTGCGCGCTGGCGGATCATGAAGGGATCGAACGGCAGCTCGCCTACGCTGTGCGAGGTGTCGTGGATCAGATCCCACAGTGCGAGTGTGTCTTCGATGAGGCCTGGTGAGCGCAGCCAAAACTCCAGCTCCGGGTGCAGCGCGAGCTTCACGATCTCAGCGCAGCCGAGCGCGGTCCGCTGCAAGCGCGCGGCCTCGCGGTCGCAGAAGATCGTAGCGAACTGGTTCGTCGGACGTGTGGCGACGGAGACCGTCTCGGGGAAGAGCACGGCGCAGTGGCTCTCGTAGCCGTCGGTGAAATCGATGAGGTGGCCGGGGACGAACTTCGTGTTGTGGAAGCGGGTGCGATCGAGCTGCGCGAGCCAGCCGGGCCATGGCGTGCGGAAGAGGATCGCCTCGAAACGGACATCGCTCGATGCGTTCGGCGTGTATTGCGGGAAGAGGGCGAGCGTCTCGATGCCGTCGTGCCGATGATGCTGTGGAGTGAATGCGGCAAGCGACGCGGCGAAGTCCGGCCGGGCGAAACCGCTCGCGATCCACGCGGCGAAGTCGCGTTCGAGCGCGGCGAAGTATTCGGCTTCGTGAGAAAATATGGGCGCGAGCGCGAGGAGATGGCCGAGCGTCGCGACGACGAGCGCATCGGCGCGCGCACGGTGTTCCGGCGGCACGCTGCCGTCGGGTTGCTGGAGCTGTCGGAGGGCGTTGATCGCGGCTTTGAGCGCGGGCCAGGCGGGAGGTAGGGATGGCTGTCCCCAGCCGTCCGCTGAGTCGTTGGCCGCAGCAAAGACGGACGGCTGGGGACAGCCGTCCCTACCTTTCGCGGCGAGCCAATACACGAGGTTCAACCAGAGCTGCGCGTGGTCGTGTTCTCCGAAGCGCTCATCGCCGAAGAGCACGGAGTCGGTGACGACGGCGATGCGACCCGTGCCGAGCACGGCGGTGGCGATGACGGAGGCGCCGGGCGGGAACGCTTCGGGCGACGCCTTCCACCCGATGTCGCCGCCGCGCACCCAACCGGCGCGGTAGAAGCAGGCACGCGACGCTTGGTGCCCAAGCGGTGAGTCAGCATCGGGCGCGGCGAGGAACCACTCGGGGTTTTCGTGCGAGCAGGCGGTGCGGTCGAAGACCTTGCCATTTTCGATGTGCAGTCCGGCGGGCGTGAGGAGGTCGTTGAGGTTGTCGCCGTATTTGTCGTGCTCGTATTCGGTGACGACGAGCAGGCCGCCGCCGGCGCGCACCCAGGCGTGGATCGTGTCGATCTCGGCAGATGAGAAGGCGGGCGGGTTTCGCGAAGTGGTGCGCTCCCAGCGCGGGTCGCACGGGTGGGGGAGCACGAGGACGCCGATGCCTTCGAGTGCGGCGGGCGTCAGCGGGGCGGCGACGTTTCGCGCGATGATGAAGTCGCGAGCGGCGAGCGCATCCGCGGCCCGTTGGTAGCTGGCGCCGGCGGGATTCTCGGGCTGGAATTCGCGCGCGTAATCGAGCGAAGGGCTCCAGCTCTCGCTGTGCCATTCGTCGAAGAGCACCCGGACGGTTTTGCGCTGCGGGACATGCATGACGAACTCCCGCTCCACCTTAGCTCATGCCGGCGGCATTGCCACCGGGCCGGGTTACGCGACGACTTCGTCCTGCGCTTCGCTGCGGCGGATTTCCTCGGCGAGATCGGCGCCGCTCTTGCCGCTCCACCACAGCACGATGGGCGCGGCGATGTAGATGGACGAGTAGGTGCCGATGAGGACGCCCAGGATGATGGTGAGCGCGAAGTCGGCGAGCACGGGGCCACCGAAGAGGAAGAGGATGAGCGTGGTCATCAGCGTGACGCCGCCGGTGAGCACGGTGCGCGAGAGCGTTTCGTTGACGGCGACGTTCATGATCTCGGCGATCGAGCCGCGGCGGCGGGCTTTGATGTTTTCGCGGATGCGGTCGAAGACGACGATGGTGTCGTTCACCGAGTAACCGGCGACGGTGAGGATGGCGCCGACGATGACGAGCGAAAGCTCGCGGCCCATGAGGCTGAAGATGCCGACAGTGATGATGACGTCGTGCAGCAGCGCGACGAGCGCGCCGATGGCGAAGCTGAACTCGAAGCGGATGCTGACGTAGATGAGAATGCCGAGCATCCCGAGGCCGAGGGCGACGAGGGAGTTGGTGGCGAGTTCCTTGCCGACGAGGCCGCCGACGCTTTCGAGCTGTTCGCGTTTGAAGCCGGCTTCGGGCATCGTCTTCGAGAGGTGCTCGGCGATCTGGACGCCGGTGCCTTTCGGGCTGCGGACGACGATGAACTCGCTCGCGGCGCTCTTCTCGGTTTGCACGACGACGTCGCCGATCTTGAGCGGCTCGATCGCTTTGCGCACGACACTGTCTTCCGGCTTCTTCGCGGCGACGAGCACGAGGCGGTCGCCACCCTTGAAATCGACGCCGAAGTTTTTCGCCCCGCGGAAGGCGAAGATGCCGATCGCGATCGCGATGATGGTGAGCGAGCCGGTGATGGCGACGCGGCGCTGGCCGAGGAAGTCGATCTTGGTCGGCTTGATGAGGTTGCTCATCGTGATCTTCTTGAGCCAGCCGAGGTGCATGGCCCACTCGAAGAGATTGCGCGTGACGACCAGCGCGGTGAAGAGCGAGGCGATGATGCCGAGGGTGAGCGTGACGGCGAAGCCCTTCACGGGGCCCGTGGCTTTCCAGAAGAGCAGCGCGGCGGTGATGAGCGTGGTGACGTTCGAGTCGAAGATGGCGCTGAAAGCCTTGTCGTAGGCGGCGGAGATCGAGGCCTTGAGCGTTTTGCCGGTGGCCATTTCCTCGCGCAGGCGCTCGTAGATGAGCACGTTGGCGTCGATGGCCATGCCGAGGGTGAGGATGATGCCGGCGATGCCCGGCAGGGTGAGCACGGAGCCGAACATGGCCATGGAGCCGAGGAGCACGACCATGTTGATGGCGAGCGCGATGTTCGCGACGAGGCCGGGGAGGCGGTAGTAGAGCAGCACGGTCACGAGCGTGGCGATGACGCCGTAGATGCCGGAGGTCATGCCGCTGTTGATCGAATCGGCGCCGAGCGAGGGCGAGGTGCTGCGCTCTTCCTCGATGACGACGGGGGTCTTCAGCGGGTTCTCGAGCGCGCTGGCGAGGTTGCGCGCGCCTTTCTCGTCGAAGTGCCCGCTGATCTCGCAACGGCCGCCGAGGATGGGGCCGTCGTTCACGCCGGGGGCGGAGATGACTTTGCCGTCGAGGATGATGGCGAGTTGGGAGCGGTCGTTGAAGACCTCGGTGGTGAGCTTGCCGAAGGTGGTGCCGCCCTCGGAGTCGAAGATGATGTGGACGAGCCAGCCCTTGGCTTCGAAACCGGCGCCGGCGCGGGCGACGTGCTGGCCCTCGAGATCGACCGTCTTGCGCACGATGATCTCACCGCGCTGGACTTCCTCGCCTTCCTCGGTTTCGACGTGCGGCATGCGGATGTAGCCGGGATCGGGCGGCACGCTGCCGTTGAGGATTCCGCTGCTCTGCGGGTGGACTTTGCGGAACTCGAGCTTGGCGACTTTCTGGAGTTGCTGGCGGGTGTCCTGGAGCTTCTCCGGATCGAGGCCGGGGATTTGGACGAGGATGCGGTCCGGCCCGGCGGGCGCGATGACCGGCTCGCTCGTGCCGAGGCTGTCCACGCGCTTGCGGATGACTTCGACCGCCTGGTCCACCATCGACGGGGTGATGATCCGCTTCTCGACGGTCGTCTTGCCATCGGCGCCGGTGACTTCGACGTCTTCGGCGACGAGCCGGATGAGGAAGCTGCTGCCGCCCTTGAGGTCGAGACCGAGCTGCACTTTTTCCTTCGGCGGATTCACGGTCCACACGCAGAGCGCGGTGAGCGCTACGGTGAGCAGGCTGCCGAGGATGCGCCGGACGCGCTCGCTTTCGCTGAAGATATACCAGCCGAAGAGGACGAGCAGGCCGAGGCCGAAGAGAAAGAGGAAGACGTTGGAATCCATGTCGAAAGGGGTGGGTTCAGGCTTTGGTGGAGACGACTTCGTCTCGCAAGACGGTGGCGACGGCGCTCTTCTCGATCTCGATCTTCACGTTGTCGGCGATCTTCAAGCTGAGCACTGTCGAGGTGTCGCCTTTCACGTTCGCGACGACGCCGTGGATGCCGCCGCTGGTGACGACGCGGTCGCCGGTTTTGAGGGACTTGATCTGCTTCTCAAGATCCTGCTGTTTCTTCCGCTGTGGGCGGATCATGAGGAAATACATGATCGCGAAGACGAAGAGCATCGGCATGAGCATCTCCAGACCGGAACCGGGTGGCTTCGGTGGCGGGGCTGTTTGCGCTAGGACGATGGAGAGGTTGGCGATCATGCGGATTGGTTGGAAAAGGATGCCCGGAAAACGGGGGCCGGAGGCTATGTGCGACGAGGGCTTTGTCCAAAAGATTTCCCCGCGCCGGTCGGAGGGGTCAAGCCGCCGGGCGGGTCGGGACGGAATTGGTCAGAAACGGGAGCAGGCGCTGGGGGTCCAGCACGGCGTAAACTGGGTCCGGGTTGCCGCGGCGGAGGTAGATGAGGTCGAGGAGTTGCAGTGCGTAGAGCACGCGGTCCCGGGTGGATTCATCGGGGAGTTCCACGGGCACGGCCGTGGCGGCGAGTTTGCCGGCGCGTGCGACGCGGACGAGGAAGTCCGTCGCGGCGCGGAGGTCGTCTTCGCCGAGGCGGAGGTAGTTTTGGAGATTGCTGATCGTGCCGAAGGTCGCGCGGGCGGGGATCAGGCACACCTCGATGAGGGTGAAGCCCACGCCTTTCTCCTCCCGCAGGCGCTGGTAGAGCCCGAAGCGCCGCGCGATCCAGCCGGCGACGAGCAGGACGAGCACTCCGACGGCGAAGGCGCGGTCGAACCGTGGGGGCATGGTCGCCTCGACGCCATCGACCAAGGTGGCGCTCATCACGACGCACCAGCGTGAGACGAGGTAGAGGCCCGCCCACATGACTGCCACAGCGAGGACGCCGCAGATGCTGGTGAGGACGACGAGGCGGTTGTGCGCGGCGATCTTCCGGCGGAGCGCCTCGCGCAGCCGCTCGTTCACGCGACGGCGGCCGGTGAGCGGTAGCCCTGCGGATCGATTTCGACCGACGCGTAGCCGGCCTCGCGCAGACCGCGCTCGATCTCCGGCTGCGTCCCCGCGAGGCGAGGCATTTCCTCCGGCGCGACCAGGACCCGGGCTCGGGCGATGCCACGCTCGACGAGGTGCCGCACGCGGAAGACGTGGAAGCCGAGCGCATGCAGGTGCGCTTCGGCGCGCTCGACCATCGCGAGTGCATCGACCGTGACGGGTGTGCCCCACGGGATGCGCGAGCTGAGGCACGGCTGCGCCGGCGCGTCGGCGGTGGGCAGGCCGAGCTCGCGCGAGAGGGCGCGGATCTCCGCCTTCGTGAGCCCGGCGTCGCGCAGCGGTGCGATTACGGCGAACTCCGCCGCCGCCTTCCGCCCGGGCCGCTCCTGCGCCATGTCGTCGGCATTTTCGCCGTAGGCGATGGCGCGAAAGCCGCGCGTCGTCGCGAGTCCATCGAGCTGGGTGAAAAGCTCGGCTTTGCAAAAATAGCAGCGGTTCGGTGGATTGGACGCGTAGGCCGGATTGTCGAGTTCGCCTGTCTTCACCACCTCGACGCGCGCGCCGATCTGCTCCGCGACAGCGAGCGCCTCGTCGAGCGCCGCGCGTGGCAGGCTCGGCGAATCCGCGATCACGCCGAGCACCTCCGCGGCGCCGATCGTGCGCGTGGCTTCGGCGAGCAGGTAGGTGCTATCCACGCCGCCGCTGTAGCCGATCACCAGCGGCGCGTGCTCGCGCAGGATTTCGCGGAGGTGGTCGAGTTTCTCGGTGCTCACGACACGTTACACCTGCACCCGCCGGAACAGCTCGTCGAGCGGCACTTGCAGGCCGATGTAAAACTCGCCGAACTCCGCATAGTCCGCGCTGACTGGGTCGAAGCGCATCTCGTAGATGATGCCTTTGATGTCCGCCGGATCGTGCGCGAACAGCGTCACGCCCCACTCCCAGTCATCAAGCCCGGTCGAGCCGGTGATGAGCTGGAGGATTTTTCCCGCCCACATGCGCCCGACGCGAGCGTGGCCGCCCATGAGTTTCTTCCGCTCCTCGAAGGAGAGCGCATACCAGTTCTTCACCTCACCGCGGCGCTTGTTCATCGGGTAAAAGCACATCACTTCCCACGGCGGCAGCACCGGGTAGAGGCGGTCCTTGAGATACTTCGTCATGCGCACCTTGAACTCCGCCAGCTTCTGCTCGTGCTCGGGCGTGCCGGGCGCGTGGCCTTCCGCGGCGAGATCGGCGGCGTATTGCTCGTCGCTCGTGGTGTATTCGCTGCGCTCGGTCATCGAGAGGTAGCTGTAAGTCGGCTGGAGGATGTCCGCGCCGAGCGCCTGTGTGAGCTGCTTCTCGAAGGCGTTCAGCTTGTGCAGATCGGCGGCGAGCAGCATGAAGCCGAGGTCGGCCTTCGGGCCCACCATCGCGAAGATGAGGAGCTGGCAGCCTTCGGTCGCGCGGATCTCCTGCACGAGCTCGCTCAGCCGCGTCTTCGCCTCGATCTGCTCCTCGGGGGAGAGCAGCGACCAGGTGGCGTGGTCGATGCGGTAATAAAGGTGCAGCACGTGCCAGCCTTCGGCGGCGAGGAGTGGTGGAAGTGTGGAGTCGGACATGGGGCAAGAGTGCGGTGTTGGCGGCACTTGCCAACCCATTAGTGCGTCCGCGCATTAGACCCTTGCGAGGGCGGCGCTGCCCGCTACTTTCCGCGCCCTCTTACCGAAAACTATGGCCGACGCAGCTCACAAATATCCCGAAAACGTTACCGGAAAATATTACGTCGATGACCAGTGCATCGACTGCGACCTGTGTCGCGAGACCGCCCCGGCCAACTTCACCCGCAACGACGACGGCGGACACAGCTACGTCCACAAGCAGCCCGAGAACGAGGAAGAGGAGAAGCTCTGCAAGGAAGCGATGGAAGGCTGCCCGGTCGAGGCGATCGGGCCCGACGGCGCGTAGCCCGCGGTTCGAGATGATTTTCGCAAAACCCTCGCTCGCCACGGGCGGGGGTTTTGCTTTTGTGAGCGCATGAATCCGAAGCTCCGAGCCCGCGCGATCGCCGAATGGCGTGGCCTGGCCGAGACGCCGGCCCTGCGCGACACCGCGCGCCCGGTGGGCGATGCGCTGATGAAAGTCATGTCCGCGCTCGGCCTCGGCGACCGCTTGCGCGAAGACGAAGTGATGCGCGTGTGGAAGGAGGTCGTGGGCGACTTCCTCGCCGCCCACTCGACGCCCTCAGCGGTGCGCGACGGCGTGCTGATCGTCCGCGTGCTCCAGCCCACGCTGCTCTACGAGTTCGACCGCAACTTGAAGCCGCAGATCGTGGCGAAGCTCCGCGCCCGCTTCGGAGGGCGGATGGTGCGCGACATCAAGTTTCGGATCGGTTGAGACGAACCCGGTGGCCGCTGTGAAACGCAAAGGCGCAAAGGGCGCAGAGCAGCGCAAAGGCGAAACGGAAAGACAAAACCTTTGCGTTCCTTCGCGCCCTTTGCGCCTTTGCGATTAACTCACCGCTCCGATGCCCGACACCATCCACATCGCCCAGCTCGAACTGACCGCGCACATCGGCGTGCCCGACGAAGAGCGCGCCGAGCCGCAGCGGCTCACAGTGGGTCTCACGCTCACGCCCGAGCGCGACTTTTCAGACCTCGGTGACGACATCGCGAACGCTGTGGATTATCACACTGTCACCCTCGCGGTGCAGGTGCTTGCGGCTGAGCGGTCACGAATGCTTATCGAAACCCTCGCGGAGGATATTGCGGGAATGCTTCTGACGCGGTTTGCGATCTCGGCGGTGGACGTAGAGGTGCGAAAATACATCCTGCCAGACACAGAGTTTGTCGCGGTGCGCTGTCGGCGTGAGGTGATCAGCGACCAACTCCGATGAGCGCGACTATCAAACATCCGCACGGCCACGAATTCCCCGCGCCGGCACCGAACCCGCCGCCGCCGCCGGGCGCCGTCACGCTTTTCGACCGGCTCGGCGGGCAGCCGGGCGTCTCGCGGCTGGTGAAGTGGTTCTACGCCCGCGTGCGTTTCGAGCCGGACCTCGAGCCGATCTTCAACGAGCACATTCCGGTCTGGAAGGATCACCTCGAGCGCATCATCGACTTCTGGTGCGGCATGGTCGGCGGTCCGAGCAACTACGCGGGCGGGATGGGGCGGCACTTCCGGATCGGCATCGGCCCGGAGCACTTCGTCACATGGTTGCGCGTGTGGGAGCAGAATTGCCGCGACCTGCTCCAGCCGCGCGAGGCCGATGAGATGATCGCCCTCGCCCACTCGCTCGCCGACGATCTCCAGCGGATGATCGCCCGCGCTTCCGCCCCGAAATGAAAAGGCGCCCGGCTAGCGGGCGCCCTTTCGTTTGATTCGTGCGGGTCGTTGAATGCCTTACAGCTTCGACGCGACCAGCTTCTCCAGCTTCACGATGTCGGCGGAGAATTTGCGGATGCCGTCGCTCGTCTTCTCGGTCGCCATCTGGTCGTCGTTCACGAGGTAGCGGAACGTCTTCTCGTCCAGCGGCAGCTTCTCGATCGGATCGGACTTCGCCGCGGCGGCGTCGAGCTTCTTCACGACCGGCTCGTTGCTCGCCGCGAGTTCGCCAAGCAGCGCCGGGCTGATGGTGAGCAAGTCACAGCCGGCCAGTTCGAGGATCTCGCCCTTATTGCGGAAGCTCGCGCCCATGACCTCGGTCGCGTGGCCGAACTTCTTGTAGTAGGTGTAAATCTGCGCCACCGAAACGACGCCTGGGTCTTCCGCCGGCGCGTAGTCCTTCTTCGTCGCGGCCTTGAACCAATCAAGGATGCGGCCGACGAACGGGCTGATGAGCGTGATGCCGCCCTCGGCGCACGCGACGGCCTGTGCGAGCGAGAAGAGCAGCGTGAGGTTGCAATGGATGCCTTCCTTTTCGAGCACGGTCGCGGCCTGGATGCCCTCCCAGGTGCTCGCGATCTTGATCAGCACGCGCTCACGTCCGATGCCGTTCTTTTCGTAAAGCGCGATGAGCTGGCGGCCCTTGGCGATGCTGCCGTCCACGTCGAACGAGAGGCGTGCATCCGTCTCGGTCGAGACGCGACCGGGGACGATCTTGAGGATTTCGAGGCCGAAGTTGACGAGCACGTGATCGATCACGTCATCGACCTGCTTCGCACCGCTGAGGCCGGAGCCCTTGCGATCGGTGACGGCTTTGTCCACGAGGCCGGCGTATTCGGGCTTGGTCGCCGCAGCGAGGATCAGCGAGGGATTGGTGGTCGCATCGCGCGGCTTGTATTCGCGCATGGACTCGAAGTCGCCAGTATCGGCGACGACGACGGTGAGTTTCTTGAGCTGCTCGAGCTGCGAGAAGGCAGTGGCAGTGGCGGGTTCGGCGGCGATGGTGCTCATGGTCTTTGGTCTGTTTGAGTGGAGCCGCAGAGTAGGAGCCGGCGGGCGCGGCGGCAAAAGTTATTTCGGTCCCCTTCGCTGGCAAAGACGTTGCTTTCCCAAGCCCGCCCGTGGACAAACTCGAACAACTCCAACAGATCGACCGCAGCCAGAAAATCGATGACTGGAACGTGCGGCTCTATTTCCTCAGCCGCCACCCGTGGGTGCTGCTCGCCGTAGCGGTGCTGATCGTGGGGCTTTCGCTCGGCGTCGCGTGGTTCGTGCAGAAGCCGTTCATGGAAGTGCTCGGTCTCGACGACGGCGATGGAAAGGCCCTCCAGGCCGAGCTGGCGAAGCCGAAGCCGCAGATGGACGCAGTGCTGCCGCTGCTGGAGAATGCCGCGGGTTCATGGTCCGGCGAGGTGCCCGCGGATCAGTGGATCGCGCAGGCGCAGCTTAGCCAGCCGGAGAAGCTGGTCGCGCAGGCTTACTGGGCCAGCCTGCACGAGTGGCACGGCTTCGAGCCCAGCGCCGACTTGCTCTACTACGCACACTACGTGAAGCCGCTGCGCCATGCGAATGAACTCATCGGCGACCACTACGCCGAGCGCGATCAGCTCGACCAGGCGGCGAGTTACTACCGGCGCGAGGCGAAGTTTCCCGACGCGAAGACCGCGCGCGAGAAGCTGCTCGGGCTCGCGATCGAAAAGCGCGACCGCGCACAACTCCGCGAACTCGGCAGCGACCCGGTATTCGCGAGCGACTTCAAGCCCGAGCACCGGCTCTACGTCGCCGCAGTCGAGCATCGCTGGGGCGATCTGTGGCTGCCGCTGCGCGACTTGCAGGTGCGCTTGATGCAGCCCGTGCCCGCGCTCATGGCCGCGGTCGCGGGGCTGGCGTGGTTCCTCGTCGCGCTCCAGGGCATCCAGCCGCCGTCGCTCTTTTCGTTTCGCGTGTTTGCACCGCTCGCCGCGATCGTCCTGGGGACGGTGAGCATCCTGCCCACGCTCGTGAGCGGGCTGTGGATGGAGGAGACCTTCGGCCTGCGCCACAGCGGCGAGATGGTCGGCGACTTCCTCTTTTTCATGCTCAGCGTCGGCCCGCGCGAAGAGGTCTGCAAACTCGCGCTCGTGCTCCCATTCATCCCCATCTGCATGGTGCGCAAAAGCCGCCTCGAAATGCTCGTGTGCGCGGGCTGCGTCGGGCTCGGCTTCGCGATCTGGGAGAATCTTCCAATACTTCGCCGGCTACGGCGCCGCCGCTGCGTTCCCGCGCTTCCTTACCGCGAATTTCTTCCACCTCGCGCTCACCGGTCTGAACGGCCTCGCGCTCTTCGACCTCATTTCCAACCCGCTGCGCGGCTTCCCGCGATTCGCCGGCACGCTCCTCGCCACCAGCGCCGCGCACGGCCTCTACGATGCGCTCGCGTCCGTGCCCGGCATGCCGCTGCTCGTCCTTGGAAGCATGGTGATTTTCATGCTCACCTCGCTCTTCTTCTTCCGCACACTGCGCTCGCTGCGCGACACCTCCACGGATCAGTTCTGCATCGCCGCCACCTTCGTCCTCGGCATCTCGGTGCTCACCGGCACTGTCATCATCCTCGCCTCCCGCGAGATCGGCCTGCTCCCCGCGCTCGCCACGCTCGCCGTCACCGGCTTCGGCATGATCATGGTCGGCTACATGTTTTACTGGCAGCTCGGCGAGGGCATGTCGTCGGTCGAGGAAGTCTCGCCCAGTTCCTATCGCGTATGAAATTCGTCGAGCCGCTCTGCTACCTCCTCGCGCTCATCGGGCTCATCCTCAGCATCCTCGGCCGGCGCATGATCATCATGGAAGCCGCCTCGATCAGCGGCGGTTGGGTCTGGGCCGTGCGCCTCCTGCCGCTGGCCGACATCATGTTCCTCGCGCGCTTTTGGGATTCGGCGAAAGGCGGCGCCATCACCTCGCTCGCCGGCCTCATGCTCCTGCTCCCGCTCGGCGCGAAGACCCTCTGGGACAACACGCACCCCGACCCCGTCGATTTCGCCGCCGAGGGCAAGCGGCTCCTTGGCGACCAGCGGGACGACATCTTCGTGGAGCTCAAAGTCGAGCACGACGCCCGTGTGGCCGCCAAACAGCAGAAGCTCCGGCGCCTGAACGAGCACATGGGCGCCTGGTATTCCTCGATGTCCCAGCGCCGCGCATCGCTCACCGCAGCCACTCCCGAGCAACTCGCCGCCTTCAACGAAGAAGCCGCCGCCTACAAGGCGCTCCACGAAGTCACGAAAAAGGAAGCCGCTGAGCTCCAGGCCCTGCTCGACAAACCCATGACCGGCTGGGGCTCGATCCCCGACGAGGAATACGGCCGCTACCTCGCCGAGCAGCGCAAGCGCGCGGCCCTCGGCGCGAGCAAGCCCACGCGCGGCATGCCCAGCTCCGGACCGGATCTCGAGTAGCCGCATTTCGTCGCCGGATTGTCACCTTGCGCGCCGGATGTTGTGGGACAAAAATCCGCCTTCGTTTGAAATGAAATCGCACGCCGCGCTTTCGCGGCCTCCGCACATCCTGGCCGGCAGTTACGAACTGCGCCTCGCCACCACCGACACCGAACTGCTCGCCGCCCAGCGGCTGCGCTTTGACGTCTTCAACCTCGAACTCAACGAAGGCCTCGACAGCGCCTACCTCAGCGGCCTCGACCGCGACCGCTTCGACGACGCGTGCGACCACCTCATCGTCGAGCACGCGCGCACGGGCGAAATCGTCGGCACCTACCGGCTTCAGACCGGCCAGTTCGCGGCCGCGCACCACGGCTACTACAGCGCGCAGGAGTTCGACTTCGCCCCCTTCGAGCCCATCCGCTGCGAACTCGTCGAACTCGGTCGCGCCTGCGTCCACCGCGACCACCGCAAGCTCGCCGTGCTCAACCTCCTCTGGCGCGGCATCACCCGCTACGCCGCCACCCGCGGCGCCCGCTACCTCATCGGATGCAGCTCGCTCACCTCGCAGGACGCCGCGCTCGGCCAGTCCATGTTCGAGCAACTCCGCGACGCGCACCTCGTCGAGGAACGTTTTCGCACGCACCCCGTGCCCGCCTACGCGCTGCCCGTCGCCCTCCCCGCTGGCGGATGCGAACCCCCGCCGCGCCTGCTCCGCGCCTACCTCTCCATCGGCGCGAAAATCTGCGGCCCGCCCGCGATCGACCGCGAGTTCAAGACCATCGATTTCCTCACCTTCCTCGACCTCGGCGCGCTGCCCGAGACGGTGCGGAATCACTTCCTCGATTAAACAAGCTGTCAGCGCCGCGCGGTTTCGTGTCTCTCGTGCACGTCGTGGACGAACTCCCACCGCTCCCGCTCATCCTGCGCCCCGCCGCCGCACTGCGCGCCGTGCTCCGCCTCGTGCTGATCCTCGCGCTCATCACGCTCGCGTGGGTCGGCTACTGGCTCTTCGTCGATCGCCGCAGCCGCCGCGCCCGCGCCGAGTGGCTGCACCGGCTCTGCTTCAAGGTCGCGAAAGTCACCGGCATCCGCGTCGAAGTCATCGGCGCTCTCCCCGCGAGCGGACTCGTCGTGGCGAATCACCTCAGCTACCTCGACATCATCCTGCTCAGCGCCATCGCCCGCCCGGCCTTCGTCGCGAAAAGCGAAGTCGCTGCGTGGCCCTTCTTCGGCCGCTGCGCGCGATACAGCGGCAGCATCTTCGTCGAGCGCGAGCGGCGCGGTGCCGTCGCCGAGGTTGCGGAGAAAATGCGCGTCGTCCTCGCCGCCGGCGTCCCGCTCGTCCTCTTCCCCGAAGGCACCAGCAGCGGCGGCGACAGCGTGCTCCCATTCCAGCCCTCCCTCTTCGCCCCCGTCGCCGAGCTCGGCGGCCCCGTCGCCGCGTGCGCCATCGACTACACGCTCCTCGGCGGCTCCGTGCCCGACGAAGTCTGCTACTGGCGCGACCACACTTTCGCCCCGCACCTGCTGAACCTCCTCAGCAAGACCGGCCTCGGCATCCGTATCGCCTTCGGCCCGGCTCGCGTGCGCACCGGCGACCGCAAGGCCATCGCCCGCGAGCTGCACGCCGAAGTCGTCGCGTTACGCCGCTAGCTCCCGCACCGCCTGCACGAGCGCATCGAGCAGCGCGTCCCAATCTTCCCGCGTCGTCTCCCACCCGCTGCTGAACCGCAGCGCGCGCCCCGCCTCCTCCGGCGTGAAACCCATCGCGCTCAGCACATGCGACGGCTGCTCCTTTCCACTCGCGCACGCCGAGCCCGTGGAGACGGCGAAGCCGAGCTTGTCGAGCTTCACGACCCAGCGCTGCCGGCAATCGCGCGCCTCCGGCATGATCACCGACACCGTGTTCCAAAGCCGCGTCGCACCCTCGCCGACCACGCGCAGCGCCGGCAGCCGCTCGCGCAGCCGCGCGAGAAAGTGATCGCGCAGACTTTCAACCGCGCACATCGATTCCCGCTCCGCCAGCTCCGCGATCATCGCGAGCACGCCCGGCACATTCTCCGTCCCCGCGCGGCGACCGTCCTCCTGCGGCCCGCCGACGATCAGCGCCTGCGTTTCCGCCGGGCACTTGAGAAATCCCACGCCCGGTGGCCCGCCGAACTTGTGCGCGCAGCCGCTCACGAAATCGCACGCGCCGAGTCCCGCCGACGGCAGCTTCCCGATCCACTGCGCCGCGTCGCACAGCATCGGAACCCCGCGCTCGCGGCACCACGCGAGCACCTCGCGCCACGGCTGGAGCACGCCCGTCTCGTTATTCGCGGCCATCGCGACCACCGCGGCGATTTCACCGGCCGGCAAAGCGTCGAACTCGATCACGCCCGCGTGGCACACCGGGATCGTGCGCACCCGCCCCGCGAAGTGCCGCCGCGCGCTCTCCATCACACACGGATGCTCCACCGCCGACACGAGCACCTCGCCCGTCCGCGCCGCGAGATGCGCCAGCGCCATGTTGTTCGATTCCGTCGCCCCGCTCGTCCACACGATCTCGTGCGCCGCGCACCCGAGCCAGCCGGCCAACCGCTCCCGCGCTTCGTTCAGCGCCCGATCCGCCCGATCGCCGAGTCGGTGCGGGCTCGAAGGATTGCCGATGAACCGCTCCGTCGCATCCAGCCACGCCTCGCGCGCGGTGGCGGAAAGCGGATGGGTCGCGTTGTGATCGAAGTAGCGCACGCCTCACTCTCTGCACGATCGGCGCGTTGAAAAGCGAGCGCTCTCCGCGCTCGACACCGCACCTCGCCGTCCCAGACTTCCGCTGCATGAGCTGGTTCCAACTCGACCCTGCAAGCATCGCCCAGCGCACTCGTTCCACCGCGGCGCCGCTCCCGAGTTTCGCCGCATCCATTACACGCGGCGCGATCGGCTTCACGCTGCTCAGCGTCGCCGGCTTCGTGCCGTGGGCGGTCACCGGTCGCACGCTCTACCGGGCGATAGGCGAAGCGGGAATGTATGCCGTGTGTGCGCTCGTCTTCCTCGCGCTCAGCGGCCCGCTGCTGCACCGCCTCCTGCTCGGCCCCGGTTCGCTCGGGCGCTTCTACAAGGTCTTCGCCATCGCCTTCACGGCCTACTCGATCGCGTGGATCGCTGGCTGGATGTCGCTGCGCGGACATCCGGGCAGCCTCGCGGGCCTCTTCGCCGGCACCGCCGTGATGGGCGTGATCCTCGCCGCAGCATTCGACGCGTGGTCGTCGCTGCTCAAGCTCATCACCGCGCTCTTCCTCGCGAATGCCGTCGGCTATTTCATCGGCGGCGTGGCGGAAGCGAACGTGCCCGGCGTCGCCGGCAAGCTGCTTTGGGGTGTCTGCTACGGCATCGGTTTCGGCGCGGGGCTCGGCTACGCCTTCCATGAATGCCAGTCTGCCGCGCGCCGGTTGCTCGCCTAGAGAAAGCTGAGTGCGAGCGCCGCGAGGGCAGCCAATGCGGCGGCACACGGCAGCGTGATGATCCACGAGAGCACGATTTGCCCGACCGCTTTCCAGTGCGCCTGTCGTGTGGTGATGCCGATGCCGACCAGCGCGCCGACGCTGACGTGCGTCGTGCTGACCGGCAATGCGTTCCAGCTCGCGGTGATCACAAGCACAGCGGTCGCCACGTTCGCAGCGAAGCCCTGGCCCGGGTTCATGCCGGTGATCTTGTGCGCCATCGTCTCAGCGACGCGACGCGCGTTTAGCAGTCCACCGATGGCCATCGTCACCGCGACGGCGATGAGGCCCCAGCGGATGTCGAGCGCTTGCGCGACCAGCAACATCGCGGCAATTTTCGGCGTGTCGTTCAAGCCGCGTGCGAAACCGACGGCGCCACCGCTGAGAAGGTGGAACGTGTCGAGCGTCCGCGTGCGGTGATCAGGTGCCAATCGCGCGGCTTTGAGCACGAGATACACGAGCGCCCCCGCTCCGACGGCGAGCACCGGGCTGAGCAGCAGCGGCTGCACGAAGCTCTTCCCAAGCGCGCCAAAGTTCACCGTGTGATCGCCGCCCGCGAGCCCGGCCCCGACAAGCGCACCGGTGAGGCCGTGCGTCGTTGAGATCGGAAAACCGAACCGCGTGGCCAGCAGCACCGTGAGCCCTGCGCCGAGCGCGACCGCGAGGAGGAAGTGCTGCGACTGCGTGAGCGCATCGAGCACGAGCCCCTTGCCGCTGAACTTCTTCATCAACTCTCCCGCGAGGAAGATCGCCGTGATCGAACCGGCGAGCGTCGTCGCCGTGCCCCAGCCGAGCGCAGTGCGGAAGCTCGTGGTGTCACTGCCATAGAGCGAGGCGACTCCCTTGAAGTTGTCGTTCGCGCCGTTCGTGCAGGCGAGGAAGCAGGCGGCGAGGAAGAGGAGGATGAGCACGGAAGATCTGGACGTATGCGCATATGTGCATACAAAATCCCGCCCGCCAAGCCGCGACCGCAAAAAAACTTTTAGCCGCCCGCCGGCTTCTCGAACCGAAACGTGCAGCAGCCCAAATCGACCACCCAGCCGCCCGCCTTTAGCCGCGACCGGAACTCGCTCGCGACTTCACAACGCGTCTCCTTTCCCTGCCGTGTCGTGGTGACGATGCCCGCCTCGCGCAGGATTCGCAGATGCTTCGACACGTTGTATTGCGGCGTGCCGAGATGTTCGGCGAGTTCGTTCACGTTGTGGTCGCCGGCCAGCAGCAACTCCACGATCTTCAACCGCGTCGGGTCGGCGAGCGCACGGAGAGCTGGCAGGCATTCGTCGGTTTTCATGTGGCGGGCAAGGAGCGGGGAGCGTAGCACAGTGGTTCGGTGTGATGCCAAACGATCATGTTGCGCTTTCGGTTCGCGGCTCTGCTGCGGTGTATGCTTGTTGAGGATGCGTGCGCTCCGCAAACCGCAAGGTCAACGCGCCTTTTTCGACGAGGGCGCGGAGGTAGTGATTCTGGAGTGAAAGCATTTGACGATTAAGTAGGAACGCGAGCTTCTGCGCTGACAAATAACGCCCCGTGCAAAGCGCAAGGATCGTAGCGATGACCCGATCGCGCGTGCTTTTCCGATTGGAGCGCACCGGTGCCGCAATTTGGAGAAGTGCGGCATCGTCCTCGGTTTGAGGGGAGCTAGGGTTCAAATGTTGGGAGCTTCCCTCCATCTGATGGGAGTTGGCCGCCTTCTGTTGGGAGTCACCTTCGTTGAAAATGTCGAAGATCGACGCCTGAAGCGTCAGAGCCTGATCGCTGAAGTGATATACCGTCGCTCGGGTGGCCCCGCGTGAGACGAGGAAACCTTCCTCAACTAGTGTAGTGCTTCGCAATTAGCGTGACGTTTGTTTGCGTGGGAGCTTTTTCCGGGCGCGGGCCACTTTGGCGAGGATGTCGTTGGCTTTGGCTGTCCATATAAACGG
>VFJQ01000151.1 GCA_009885995.1 Verrucomicrobiota bacterium | reverse complement strand
CTCCACTACAACGCCAAACGCACTCCACCTCACACCGTTCCAAGAGAAGCATTCCTTTTAACCACCCTCATAATACCCGAAAGGCTGGGTCAACTGTCGAACTTGGGCTACGCCGGGGATGGCCTCGACGATGCGTGGCAGAATCAATACTTCGGCCTGAACAACGCGAACGCCGCACCCGGTGCCGATCCCGATGGCGATGGGGGGACGAACCTATTCGAGTTCACCGCCGGAGTGATCCCAACCGACCCGCAGTCGCGCTTCACGCTGACCATCGCGCCCGTGGTGGGGCAGCCGACGCAGAAGGAGCTGATCTTCACGCCGCTGACGGCCGGACGCAGCTACGTGGTGCTGTATCGCGACTCGCTCACGGGGGGCACGTGGCAGCCGCTCTCGGGCACGAGCCAGAGCGACAATGGGAATACGCGGACGGTGACGGATATGACAGCGAGCGGCACCGGGCGCTTCTACCGGGTGCAGGTGAGCAAGCCGTGACCGGAGTGAGATGGGGCCGCGGCGGTGCGGCGTGCGCTCCATGAGCGCCGATCGGCGCTGAAAGCCGGGGCTACCTGCATGTTGAAGCGGGTGTGACGTTACGCTGGGTTGACCCAAATCTCTCCGCCGCGCACTTCCAGTGGATAACGCGGGAGCGGTTGCGGTGGCGGACCCGCGAGCACACGCCCGTCTTCCGCGCTGAAAAATCCCTCGTGGCACGGGCAGTAGAATTTCCGCTGCTCATGCTGGTAATGCACCGGACACATCAGGTGCGTGCAGCTCTGGCTGTAGGCCACGAATTCGCTCTCGCTCAGCCGCATGCTGATGCACGTAACCGCCCGTCATCCCCGCAGGCATATAGAACTCCTTCTCTACGAGACTCTGCGTATCCTGCGGCGGCGGCAGGATGAAATTCCACTGGAGCGGATCGGGGCGCGCAGCGGTGTGGTGCAGGAAATAGACGGAATCACCGGCGGTGCCGGGCGCGCCATACGCATCGGTATCGCGCGTGAACCAATACTCGGCCCCGAGCGGCACACTGCCGGTGATGCTCACGAGACCGGTGACATCGACGGAGCCCCACCACCCCATCGTCTGCCAGCCCGTCGCGCCGGAGGGCGAGGCGATTTGGGACTGCACCATCTCGGGCTGGCCCGGAATCCGGTAGTGCAGAGTGAAACGGTAGCCCCAGTTCGCCGGCTCGAAATAGAGGGTGACGGGGACGAGCGGATAGACGGTGGTATCCGGCGTCCACGACGCATGACCCAGATGCGTCACCCCATCCGGCGCCCGCTGGCCGGTCGTCAAATCCACCACATAGAAAGGCTGCGCCGGATCGTAACTGGCCGATGCCCGCCACCAGGTATAGCTCGCCTCCTCCCTCGTCGTGCCGCTGATCTGCTCACCCACCGACACCGGCGTGAGCACCCCACCGCCCTGCACTACCGCCATGGAGTGAAAGCCCCAAGTGCCGCTGGAGTCATCGAAGAACATCCCCACCAGCAGGTCCAGCGGAGCACCGAACTGCACGGTCAGCACCCCCCCACTGTTCAGCAATGCCTCGCCCGTGATCTGTATCTGTCGCCCGCCCACGTCGATCGTCCAGACCTGCACGGGGGCATTCTCGTCCACGCAAAGTGACACTCCAGTCGCGACCGCCGCGCTAGTGGAGTCCGTCATAATTGGTGTGGAACATACTGGATCGCTGTTAGGAAGGTGTTAGCCTTGGGACATGCGCAAGGCCCAGTCTATCTCACTGACTGACGTTGATCGAGCGTGGCTGCAGACAACACTCCAGAGTGCGCTGACGCCACGGCACCTTGCGGAACGTTGCCGGATTGTCTGGCT
>VFJQ01000019.1 GCA_009885995.1 Verrucomicrobiota bacterium | reverse complement strand
GCCGGCAACTTCAACCTCGACCTCAAGAACCCGCACAACCCCGACACCGGCCCCGGCGACGTGGACCACCTCCTGCCCGAATACGAAAAGCTCCTCGCCCAGATCGCCGAGACGCGCGGGCAGTTGAAGGCACAGTTGATGGAGGCGTTGTCACGATGAGGGTCGCCCATGCCGAAGTCCCCAGCGCCAACGGCGCGCCCCATACCAGCCTGGGGCAACGCCCCAGGAAAACCGCCCCCCATTCATTTCAAGCCCTGAAGGGGCGGCCCAATTCGTCGTCATTGGGTGCGGTTTGGATATTGCATCACGGCGGATGGATCGCCCCTTCAGGGCTTTGTTCGTTTGTTGACGCCATACCCAGGGCGTTGCCCTGGGCTGGTATGGGCCGCCGCGTTGCGGCTGGGAGAACCGCTGCATGAAGCTGGAAACCTTCTTTGAAAAGTTCGACCAGTTCGCCGACGCGCCCAACGCGGTGGCGAAGATGCGCGAGCTGGTGCTGGAACTTGCGGTTCAAGGAAGACTCACATCTGCGCTTCCGCGCGATGGCGCAGTCCCTTCCGTAATCGAGTTCCGTGAAAGTGCCGCAGCCCTCGCGAACTTTCTTGGTTTGCGCTCGCCAAAAGAGTCGGTCGAAGAAGCGGAACCACCCTTCGACGTTCCATCCCATTGGCGATGGATGGCACTCGCCGACATCGGCGCGGCGCAAACGGGGACAACCCCGAGCAAAGCCGACCACGATGCTTTCAACGGCGACGTTCCCTTCATCAAGCCTGCCGACATCCTTCCCAACTCGATCGACTACTCAAACGAGAGTCTGACTCGGCACGGTGCAGAAATTGGTAGTCGCCTCGCACCGCGCGGCAGCCTTCTCATGGTCTGCATCGGAACGATTGGGAAATGCAATCTGATCGAGCGAGAGTGCGCGTTCAATCAGCAGATCAATTCACTCACGCCCGTTGATGCTGTTGATTCGAGCTACCTACTGATAGCCGCCCGGTCTAACTCCTTCCAAGATGCCGCGTGGAAGAAATCGAGCAGCACGACGATTGCGATTCTTAATAAGGGAAAGTGGCTTTCCATTCCCGTGCCCCTCCCACCGCTCTCCGAGCAGAAGCGGATCGTGGCGAAGGTGGATGAGTTGATGTCGTTGTGTGATCGGCTGGAGTCGCAGCAGCAGGAACGGGAGACGCGGCACGCCGCGCTCGCCCGCGCGTCGCTGGCCCGCTTTGCCGACGCGCCCACCCCGGCCAACCTCCCGTTCCTCTTCCACCCGTCCTACGCCATCCCCCCCGCCGACCTCCGCAAATCCATCCTCACCCTCGCCGTCCAAGGCAAACTTGTCCCCCAAGACCCCAACGACGAACCGGCGGAGGAACTAATCGCCCGCATCGCCAAACAACGCCGCGCCGAGAAAGCGAAGGATTATTCGCCCGTTGATTCCGACGTAGTTCCTTTCGGAGCCCCGTATTCATGGTCGTGGGTGCGGCTGGGTAATCTGTCTCTCTCCAGTGATTCGGGATGGAGTCCTCAATGCGGTTCAGAAAGCCGCTCCGGCAACGAATGGGGTGTCCTGAAAGTTAGTGCCGTTTCATGGGGAGGTTTCGATCCCGAAGCCAACAAGGCGTTACCATCAGGAATGGAGCCTCGCCCCGAATGCGAAGTCCGCCCTGGAGATTTCCTTTTATCGCGCGCCAACACCGAAGAACTCGTCGCTCGTAGCGTGGTGGTCGAGCAAACGCCTCCACGTCTGATGATGAGCGATAAGATTGTTCGATTCACCTTTCCCGACGAGATCGAGAAAGTGTTCATCAATCTCGCCAATCTATCGGACCCATCCCGCGAGTATTACATGCGCAACGCCTCAGGCACGAGCAGCTCGATGAAGAACATAGGCAGAGAGGTCATGTGCAATTTACCCATCGCGCTCCCACCCCTCGCCGAACAACGCCGGATCGTGGCCAAAGTGGATCAACTGATGGCCTTGGTGGACGCGTTGGAAACGCAGCTCGCCGCCTCCCGCGCCACCGCCGCGAACCTCCTCTTCGCCCTCGTCGCCAAACTCACCGGCACCGCCCCATGCCTGCCCGCAAATTCATGAACACCGCTCCCACCGCGCGCCAGGGCCAGTTCCTCGCCTACATCCACCAATACGGCATCATCAACGGTTGCGCGCCTGCGGAGGCGGACATGCAGCGGTATTTCCAAATCACGCCGCCGAGCGTGCATTCCATGGTGCTCACCCTGGAGCGGCGGGGTTTCATCCGGCGCGTGCCGGGCCAGGCGCGCAGCATCACCGTGATCGTTCCGCCGGAATCCTTGCCACCCTTGAAACGCATCTAACGCTAACCTTATCCACCCATGCCTGACGAAACCAACAAACCTACCCAAAAGCCCGGCGGCTGGAGCACCGCCCGCAAACATCTCGCCACTTTGGACAAGCCCGCGCTGCTCGCCCTCGTGAAAGACCTTTACGACGCGGCCGCCGGGAACCGGGATTTCATCCACGCCCGCTGTCAGGCCGAGGACGGCGGCGGTGAGGTGCTGGAAACTTATCGGAGCAAGATCGTGGAGCAGTTCTTTCCCAAGCGAGGTTTCGGCAAGCTCAAGCTGGCAGAGGCACGCAAGGCCATTCGCGATTATCGCAAGGCCACGGGCAACATCCCCGGCACGGCGGAGCTATTGATGAGCTATGTCGAGAACGGTGCGCGCTTCACCCACGAGTATGGAGACATCGACGAGCGGTTTTACAGCAGCGTGGAATCGGCGCTGGACGAACTGGCCGCCCTGTTGCGCGGCGAAGCGCGCGGCCTGTATCCGCAGTTCCGCGAACGGCTGGCGAAAGTGGAGCAGATGACCGACGGCATCGGCTGGGGCTTTCACGATTTCATCGCCGATGTGGTTGGGCGACTGGAGGACGAACTCGGCGAACCATGACCCACGCCGAACAACCCCGGATCGCGGCCAAAGTGGAGCGACTGATGGCCTTGGTGGACGAGTTGGAAACGCAGCTCGCCGCCTCCCGCGCCACCGCCGCGAACCTCCTCTCCGCCCTCATCGCCGAACTCACCACTCAAGCGTGACCGGCTACCCGCCGGACTTTCAGGAGGCGATGGAGACGGTGCTCGCGCAGGCGGAGTTGTTGTGCACGGAATGGGCTTAGAGCCCTTGGCCCATTCTCTCACGCCTTTCATCTGCTTCGCGGCGGCGCTTGCGCTCTTTCTCGCGACCAGTCTCGGCGCGCCGCCCTTTAGCTTGTCCACCCGGAGGGCGCGGGAAGGAGCGCCGCCGGGCTTGCGCCTAACCGCCGAGCAACTCGGTCCCGCCGGCGAACACCTTGGCAATTTCCCGCAAGCCTTCACCCACATCGGGCTGATCAGCGCCGCGTATGCGCTCGATCACGGCCTGTCGTCGAAATAACGACTGAGGTGCGGCGCTGGCGCAGCGACGTCGCTGGCCGGAGCCGCACTGCCGACTTGGCGGCGGCATCTTTTTTGCGGAGAAGCGCGCATGACCTTCCGCCGAATCCTCATCGTCCTCTCGCTCGTGTGCGCTGCGTTTCTCTCCGGCTGCTCCAGTGCGAGCTACACGTATCGCTACGTGCCGGGGAAGACGGCGACGCTCGCCGGGGGATACGCGGTCGCGCCGGAGCATGCGCCCGAGCGGGTGAAGGTCGCGATCGCGGCAGCCAATCGGATCGTCGGTGCGCCTTACGAGTATGGTGGCGGACACGGGCGCGGCGGTTCGCGTGGCTTCGATTGCTCGGGCACCACGTCGCACGTCCTCTGCGCCGCCGGACTGCTCGACAGCCCGATGCCCTCGCGCGGTTTCCGGCGTTACGGCAATTCGGGGCCGGGCGACTGGATCAGCGTCTATGCGCGCAAGGGCCACGTCTTCCTCGTCGTCGCCGGGTTGCGGCTCGACACCGGCTACAATGGCGAAGGCGAAGGCCCGCGCTGGACCACGCGCAGCCGGCCCGCGCCCGGCGCAGTGATCCGGCATCCGGAAGGCGTGTGAGGTAGGGACCGCTGTCCCCGGCGGTCCGCAGAGCGTCGATACCGCACACGGCGGACGGCTGAGGACAGCCGTCCCTACCTTCCGCGATCCGGTGTGAACGGCGATGGGCTCGCCGGTTTCGCGGGCGGTGCCGGGGGCTTGGATCGCGCAGCCGCGCACTTCAGCCGCCAGGCGAAACCCGCCGCGCTCCAGAGCACGAGGTAGATCGCGCCCGCGCCGATGCCCCACGGCACAAAGCGGACGAAGGCCATGTCGCTCGCCTCTCTGGGTCCGGCCACGCGCGGCGGATCGCCCGCCGCGTAGCGCAGTTGCACCTCCTCGCCGATCTCGCGCGGCGAGACGTAAAAGTCGCCCGATTGCAGCGTCGCCGTCTGGGGCCTGCCGGTCGGGTCGCTGTATTTGATCACGAAGCGGTCGCGCCACGGCTTCTTGGTCGCCTTCTCGACCGATACGAGGTTGCCCGGCAGCACCCGTGCGGCCTGCCAGAGCTGCGTCTCCTTCCAGCCGCGCCAGGCGATAGTGCCGAGCGCCACCACGAGCAGCAGGGTGAGGATGCGTTGGATCGGATTTGCGGACGCGGTCTGCACGCTCTTGCGGTGCTGGAGCCATTGCTTGCGCAGGTGTTCCGCAAGATCCGGGCGCTTCGTGATTTGCTTCTGCTCCTCCGTCACCGTGCCGACGAATTGCGTCGGCACGTCCTCCGGGCGTCGCCAGACGATTTCATTCACCGCGCCGTCGCACATCACGAGTCCGAGCCCGCGCTGAGGAAGCCACAGCGTTCCCTCACGCAGCAGATCCACATCGGTGAACGGACCCTCACCCGCCGGCTCGAGATCATCGAACGGCATATTCACCGCGTCCTCCTCCCGCCAGCTCGCTCCGCTCGCGGCATCGCCGAGCACCGCGAGCGCTTCATGCAGCGGGCGGTTCGCGATTTCCTGCCCGGCCCACACGCACTCCCAGTCGTCGAGCACGATTTGCCGCAGCGCCTGCACGCCATCCTCGGTGAAGCGCATCTCCATTCCCCACTCCTCCGCCGTGGCCAGCACCCAGCCGGGATCGGTGTCGTCGTCTTCGGTCTTCGCGCCCGCAGCTTCGAGCACGCGCAGCGTGTCTGCGCGCGGCATCCCGGGCTTCAAGCCGCGCCACGGTTCGCCGGTGGAAAGTTCAATCGCGGGTTCGGGCTGGTCGGGCATGGAGCTGAGAGATTCGGGATGATGCTGAAATGCAAGCCGCCAGCGCCGCTTCGGGCTCAGTGCTCGTCTTCAAACCAGCTCACGATCTTGTAGTCGCTGATCAGTCCGCTGTCGGCGAGCGCTTCGTCGTAGTGGATGCTTTGGACCCCGGTGATCCGGACCGTGGAGCCCACGAAGGCGCCGTAGCTCGCGCCGGTGTTGCCGCCGCCTACTAGTTGCACGTCGTAGTTCGGTGCGTAAACCGCGCCGGAGAATTCGCCGCTACCCGCGATTTTGATCGAGCCGGTGCTCGCGGGGGTGCCGTCGGAATTCGCGGGCCGGTCCACGCCGTAGATCTGGAGATGCACGGGCGAGCTGGGATTGAGGATTCCCTGTCCCTGGATGTTCGCGTCGCCTTCGATGAAGAAGCGGACGTAAACGCTGGGATCGAGCGCGATTTGAGACTGTCCGCTCAGGCTCATGTTTCCGGTGACGATGATTTGCGCATAGGTCGCCGAACCATCTTCGGCGCCCTCGATTCGCAGCACCTCGTCACCCGCGAGGGCAATGCCGGAGAGCACGTAGTCGGCGGGATCCCCGGCCCGCGCAGCGAGCGTCGCGTCGCCGCTCACGAAGAACGGTGAACCCGGCTCGGGCGTGACCGTGGGCCGCGTGACGGTGAAGACCTCCTGGTAGAAGTCGTTGCGGATTTCCCCATGCACGTTGTCGGTATCGAGCACCGTGCCGCCGTTGGTGAGCGCGTCGCCGTAGATCTGCGCGTTGCCGGCGTCGATGAGCGGGCCGTTGGTGGCTACGTCGCCGTTGGTCTGCCGCTTGGCGGGATCGTAGCGGCCGTTCGTCGATTTCGCGCTGTCCCGTGAATCGAAACTATCCACCACGATGTTGTGATCGGTCATGTCCACGGAGATGATACCGAGCAGCGGGAGCCGGAAGGCGCCGACGGGTTTCACGATGGCCTCGACCAGTCGCGCGGCTCGCGGCGCGCTCACCGGTTGGCCGGTGCGCCGGTCGATCTTCAGGTCGAACTTCCGCAGCGCGATATCTCCCGGATCCGCGGTCACTGCGCCGCCTCCGGGTAACTCGGTCACGCCGAGCGAGCGGATGCGGAACCATTGCTCGCCGGTGCGATCAACCAGGCAGCCGGGTGCATCGACCGTCACGTTCGCCCACGAGCGCAGGCCGCTTTCGCCTTCGCGCAGGAGGACTTGGGAAGTCAGCGAATGCGCCCCCGCCGAGGGCGAGCCCGCGGATTCATCGGAGGTCGGAAACAGCGCTGCGTCTGCGCCGAGGCGCCAATCTTCCCACGCGTGCGCCGGATCGAAGAGGCTCTTGCGGATTTCGTTCGTGGCCAACTCCACGCCGGCTTCGGAAGCGAGCAGCGATTCCTTCCACGCGGCGGTCCGATGCACGGCAAGATATTTGGACTGCACGATGACGAGGGCTGCGGCGCTGATGGCCGCGATGATGGCGGCGCAGATCAATGCCGTGATCAGCGCGGAGGCCATCCGTTTTGGATTTAGGAAGGATGCGATCATGGCGTTATTGGCGTTGGTTGCGGAGCAAGGTCGTGGCGCTCGCCGCGGTGCCGATCCGTAGCGAACTCACGTCGTTGACGCTGAAGCGGTAGCGCGGGAGAAACGTGACGGTGACGCTCACGACCTGTTCGCCACTGTCGGTGAAGTCGGGTTCGAACGCGGCCACGTCGGAAGCCAGAAGCGTCTCGGTGCCGCGGACGCTGCGGTAGAAGATCCCGGCCCGCCGGTAATAGCTGATCTCCACGGACGCGCCCGCTGCTCCGTAGCTGATACCGCCCGCGACAATAGCCGGGTCGCGAGGCTTGCCGGCAGCGTCGTAGTAATCGGGAATCGTGACGGTCAGCCGCTCGCCACCTTCCGTGGTATCCACGACCACGGTGAGAGCGCGGCGCAGGTCGCGCGCGATGTAATCGAGGATGCGAGACTGCTGCACCTGACTGGTCGCGTGGTGCTGCGAAGCCGTTGTCGATTTCTGGAGCGCGGAGACTGCGGTCAACATCCCGGCTGCCATCAGGGCCATCACCGCCGTGGCCACCAAGACATCGGGCAGCGAGAAGCCGGCGAGCCTGCAGATGCGTTGGAGAAAGGTTGGAGTTTTCATCAGTGCTTCCCCGGTTTGCCCGCGACGTTGCCGCGGCCCTGGCCTCCGCCTCCGCCGTTCCCATTGCCGTTGTTGTCGGGCGTGGCTGCCGGCGTCGCGGCGGGAGTCGGAGATGGGCGCGCGGTGGCGCCGGGAGTGCCCGTCCCGCCGCCCAAGCCCGGCAGATTCATGCGGCTGATTCCGCCGTTGGAAATGATCGTCGTCACGTCACGCATGCGGGTGCGTGCGTTCTTCCCGATCCAGAAAACGCGCACATCGACTTTCGCCATCCGCTGGTCGGGCAGGCCGGTCCCTGGCTTGAGCACCGTCGCCGCGGCTTTCGGCTTCTTTTCGACGAGCAAAGGCATGCTCGGACTCACCGCGGGCCAGGTGCTCACCTTGATCTGCTCCCAGTGGTTCGGGAGGGCCGCGAGCGACTTCGGCTGCACTGCGAAATACGTGTCCGCGAGGTAGTTCGCATCGGTGATTTGTTTCCAAGTTGCCGCGCGAAGTTGTTCGACGCGTTCCTCCAAAACACCGGATGCCCCGCCGGATTCGCGGGTCGATTTGATGATCGCCAGCTCGTGCGAGTTGACCAGAAAGCCGCCGGCCACGGCGATCGTGCAGATCACCAGCGCGATGAGCGCTTCGACGGTGCTGATTCCAGCGTCGCGACGCCCGCGCCGAGGCGCTCGGAGCGTCATGTCGCTGCTCCGGACCGCTGCATTTTCACTCCGCTGCGATCCGCTCGACCAAGTGCTTGTTGATCTCGCTTTCATCTTTGGTTCCTCCCGGTGGCTGAACCTAGTCGCCGGGAGGATTCATTGGCTACCCCTCCCTTGTGACTCTCTGTGTGTCCTCTGGCGTGATGCGTCCGTCGGGCCGGTTCGCAGCGCCAATGGAGAGTTCACCTCTGCCAACCGGAGTGGAGCCACGGGCCGCGATCGCGCGAATGCTGCGGCATGACTACGACACTTCCTGAATGTCCGACGGCGTTCCTTTCCACAAAGCGCGTCCTGCTTCTCGACGATGACGTTGATTACTGCGACGTGCTGCAAGCCGCCATCGAGTGGCATGGCCATTACCACCTCACCGTGGCTCACCGGGGCGTCGATGCCGTGCGCGAGATTCAGGCGCACGATTTCGACGCGATCATTTGCGACATGGTCATGCCCGGCATCTCCGGTGAGATGTTTTACGTGGCCGTGCAGCGGCTCAAACCGCACCTCTGCACGCGCTTTATCTTTCTCACGGCGCACGCCGATGATCCCGCCGTGGCGCGCTTCTTCGCGGTGGTGGGCGGTAGGGTTCTCCACAAACCGCTGGAGACCGACGACCTCATCGCCGTGCTGGCCGAGGTGACTGGGGCAGACGCCTGCGGTCAAACCCGGACCGGACGCCGCGAGGCAGCCGCGAGTCGAAACTGATAACGCGTCCTGCCCGTAGCCTCGCCCTACCAGGCTAAAGCCTCGCCGGGCACTCGCGGCTCGCTCGCGCCGATGAATTGCCCATCGAAAAAGCCGACGCCGTTGCTCGCGCCGGCGAACGTCACGGGCGTGAGCGTGTGGCCGAGGGTCTTGAGCGCATCCATCACCTCGGCGGGCCACGCCTTCTCGATGCGCAGCTCGTCCGGCATCCACTGGTGATGAAACCGCGGCGCTGCGAGTGCGGCGTCGAGCGACAGGCCACGGTCGAGGATCGCGTGAAGATTCAGCACCGTCTGCGTGATGATCGTCGGCCCGCCCGCGGCACCGAGCGCGAGGATCGGCTGGCCTTCGCGCAGCACGATCGTGGGCGACATGCTCGAGAGCGGCCGCTTGCCCGGCGCGACCGCGTTGGCTTCCGAGCCGACGAGCTTGAAGGCGTTCGGCACGCCGGGCTCGACCGAGAAGTCGTCCATCTGGTTGTTGAGCAGGATGCCGGTGCCGGGGATGACGACCTTCGAGCCGAACGCCGTGTTCACCGTCTGCGTGCAGGCGACCCAGTTCCCCTCCGCATCGACGGTGGAGAAATGAGTCGTGTGTTTGCCGAAGACATCGCTCACCGCATCCGGCGGATCGCCGTGCGTGGGCACCTCGAGCACGCGATCGAGCGCGATGTCCGCCGCGAGCGTCTTCGCGTAGCCCTTGCTCAGCAACCCGCGCGGCACGGGCACGAAGTCGGGATCGCCGAGCCAGTGCGCGCGGTCGGCGAAGGCGAGCTTCATCGCCTCGGCGATCACATGCACGCGCGTCGCGTCGTCCATTGGCTTGAAGTCGAAGTCCTCCATGATGTTGAGGATTTGCAGCACGTGAACGCCGCCCGAACTCGGCGGAGGGAAGCTCACGATCTCGCAGCCGCGATACGTCCCGCGCACCGGCTCGCGCAGCTTGATCGTGTAGTTCGCGAAGTCCTCCGTCGTGAGGATGCCGGCATTCGCCTTCATCCATTCGCCGACTTTCTGTGCGAAAGCGCCGCGGTAAAACCAGTCCGCGCCATCCTTCCCGATCGCGCGGTAGCTCGCCGCGAGGTCGGGCAGCTTTAGTGTATCGCCGTCGGTGTAAGGCGCGCCGTCGGACTTGAGAAATTGCGCGCGCGACGCGTCGAACTTCCGGATGTCATCCACCACGCCCTTGAGCTTGCGCGCATACACTTCGTCGATCGCGAAGCCTTCGTCCGCGATCCGCGCCGCCGGTTCGGCGAGGTCCGCGAGCGTCTTCCGTCCGAGCTTCTCCAGCACGTAGCTGTAAGCCGCGACCGAGCCCGGCACCCCGCTCGCGAGCGCCCCCGTCTGGCTCAGCGACGTGTCGCCTTTGCCACCGCGCATGAACATCTCCCGCGTCGCCGCCGCGCCCGCCATCTCGCGCCCGTCGATCGCAAAAAACTCGCCCTTCGCCGTGCGGATGAGCAGGAAGCACCCACCGCCGATGCCAGAGTTGTGCCCATCCACGACGCCGAGCGTCAGCCCGATCGCAACCGCCGCATCGATCGCATTCCCGCCGCTCTGCATCGCCACGAGGCCCGCGTGCGAGGCGAGGGAATGCACGGATGCGACTGCGCCCTTGGTCCCGCGGGCGAACGATGGCGCAGCGTGGAGAGACGTGGCGATAAGACAGACGAGGAGGAGCGCGCGAATCATCCGCGCAGCGTGGGCGGCGCGCGTCCGCGGTCCAATCTCAAAGACGCGCTTTCCGGCGGCGCCGGTGTGAACGATCACGCTGGGGGGGCGGCGCAAGCCACGGGACGCAGCCACGGGGCTACTTTCCGAGCAGCGCCTCGATCCGGTCGAGCCGCTGCTTCAGCTCCGCGATCTCCGCGTCCTTGTGCTTCAGCTCTGCGATTGCCTTCTCCATCGCCTCGGCGCGGTGGTGGTCCTTGAGGAATTCATTGAGCAGCAGCGGGGTGAGATCCTGATACTTCACGGTTTCGGGCTGGCCCTCGGCGTTGAAGACGGCGAGCTCGGGGAAGACCTTGGCGACTTCCTCAGCGATGAGGCCGAACTGCACCGGCTTCCGCCCATCGGCATAGGCCTGCCGGTAGCGGAAGGTGACGGGCCGCAGCGCCTCCAGCCGAGCGCTCGCGTCGCCCATGTCGGCGATGTTTTCCTTGTAGCGCTGCGAGGAGGAGGCGGTGCCGAGTTGTCCGTTGCTGTCGATCACGACGGGGACGGCGTCGTTCACTCCGGTGGCGGCTCCGCGGATTCCGGCGACGAAGGCGGTGCTTTGAGTGCCTTGTGTGCCGATGCGGATGACACCGCTCTCCGCCGCCACGCCGACGTGCCCGATATCGATATTGTTGTTGCCGGTGGTGAGGAGGTTCCCCGCGTTGTTCCCGACTGCGATATTGTTGGCGCCCGTCGTGTTGGCTGCGAGCGCGTTGGTCCCCACCGCCGTGTTGTTGATTCCGTTGGTCGTCGCGGTCGGCTGGTTGAGCCTAAGCGCCTGAAAGCCCACCGCGACATTGTTGGTCGGACCTCCCGCGTTGAACGACTGGCTCGTCATGGCATTGGAACCGAGGACCGTGTTGTTGCTACCCGTGGTGTTTAAGAAAAGCGCCTGCAAGCCAATGGCTGTGTTACTGCTCCCCGTCGTGTTCTGGGTAAGCGAATTATAGCCACAGGCCGTATTCGCACCGCCGGTCGTATTGGAAAAAAGCGCCGATCCGCCACAGGCCGTGTTGACGTTGCCTGTCGTGTTCGCTTGCAGTGCACTCGTTCCCAGCGCGGTGTTGTTGATCCCGTTGGTGATCGCCGTCGGCGCATTGGTCCTCAGCGCCTGCCAGCCCACAGCCACATTGTTGCTGATCCACGCGGTGTTCGAGTTGCTGAACGATTGGGTTAGCAACGCATCCCTGCCGATCGCCACGTTGTTCCCAGCGGTCGTGTTGTTCTGAAGCGCACTACGACCATTCGCCGTATTGTTGCCGCCCGTCGTATTCTGCAAGAGCGCGCTCCAACCGACGGCTGTGTTGCTGCCGGCCGTTGTGTTGAACTGAAGCGCTTGGTAGCCGCTGGCCGTATTGAAAGTGCCCGTCGTGTTGGCCTGGAGTGCTTGGTAGCCTGTGGCCGTGTTCTCAATAGCCGTCGTGTTGGAAGAGAGCGCCTGGTAGCCGGCGGCGGTGTTGCGACTGCCCGTCGTGTTGGCTTGAAGCGCACCGGTGCCGATTGCCGTGTTTGCATTTCCGTTGGTGGTAGAAGTCGGCTGATTGTCTCTCAGGGCCTCGTAACCCACCGCAACATTGTTGCTGTTCCATGGAGTATCCAAGTCGCTGAAAGACTGCGTGGTGAGAGCGCGGTAGCCGATCGCTACGTTCCGTCCCGCAGTCGTGTTGTTCTCCAACGTGCTGGCTCCGGCGGCCGTGTTGAAACTACCGGTGGTGGCGGCGCTGAGCGCATTGCCTCCGACCGCGGTATTGCTGCTGCCTGTGGTGTTCGCGATCAGCGCGCTGGTGCCATTCGCCGTATTGAAAGTGCCCGTCGTGTTTGCGCGCAGTGCGGCGGAACCAGTGGCGGTATTACTGTCACCTGTGTTGAAGCGAAGCGCGCTGGTGCCGATGGCGGTGTTGTTGGTGCCCGCGGTGTTGGTTGCGAGGGTGTTGGAGCCGATGGCCGTATTGCTGAATCCGGTCGTGTTTGAACTAAGCGCAAAGGTGCCAACCGCTGTGTTGGCACTGCCCGTGACGAGAAAATTACCCGCATTATTCCCCGCAAAAAAGTTACCCGTGCCGAAGCTATGAATCAGGCGGTTCCCATTCTGCGTGATGACTCCCGCCGTGTTGCTGGTAGTCGCGGGTAGGTTCAGATTCCCGGCGATCGTGATGGCGCCCGCAGAGAAATTGCCGCTGGGGTCGCGCCGCACGAGCGTGTTCGCGGTGTTGGCGCTGGTTGCGGCATTGGCGAGGCTGACCCCGGCAGCGACATTTACTGCGGTGACCCCGCCGACCGTGCTGACGACCGTCTCCGCCTGCGTGCCCGTGACGTCTCCGGCGAGCGAGCCTGTAAAGCTCGCCGCGCTGCCCGACACATTTCCAGTGACGTTGCCCGTCAGCGACCCGCTAAAGCTGCCCGTCGTCGTGCCGCCCAATGCGAGGTCGGAAACGAGGTGGGAACTGGTCACTGTGCCGGTGGCAATCTGCGCAGCCGTGATCGTCGAATCCGTGAAGGCGAGCGTCTTGCGCGTGGGGCTGGCGCTGTTGTTCGTTACGAAAAGGTTCGTGCCGTCGAACTCGATCGCGCCGAAGCTCGGCGTGGCGAGGTTCACTCCGCTTTGCAAACGCAACGACGGCGCGGTCGCACTCCCAGTAGGCAGGAGGACCGTCCCGGTGAAAGTTGGTGAGGCGAGCGGCGCCTTGAGCGCATCGTTGCCATCGAGTTTGCCGATGGCACTGAGAATGGAATCGCTGGCCGCGACGGTGCCAGCTCCCGAGGCGAAGCCGGTCAGCAGCTTGCTGGTGACCGTGCCATCGGAAATCGCGGTGGCTCCTTGCGTGCCGGTGACATCGCCTGTGAGCGAGCCGGTGAAGCTCGCGGCACTGCCCGACACATTGCCGGTGACATTGCCCGTGAGTGGTCCGCTAAAGGTGCCCGCGGTGGTGCCGCCGAGAGTGAGGTCGAGGGCCAACTGCGAATTGCCCACCGCGCCGGGAGCGATCTGCGCGCTTGTGACGGTCGAGTCGGTGAAGGCGATGGTCTTGCGCGTGGGGCTCGCGTTGTTGTTGGTCAGGAAGAGGTTCGTGCCATCGAACTCGACCGCGCCGAAGACGGGGGTGATGAGATTTGTGCCAGCCTGCAGCCGCAGCGGCGCGAGATTCTCGGTGCCCGAAAGCAGAAGCATGGTGCCGATGAAGGTGCCCGTGGTCGTGCCCCCGAGCGTCAGATCCGAGCCGAGAGAAACCGTCGTCGTGCCGCCGAGCGCGACGGTGCCGCCGCCGGTTAATCCAGTGCCGGCGGTGACGGTGAGCGCGGCGTTTGCGAGCTTCGCATTTGCGATCGACGCATCCGCGACGGCGATCGAGACATTCAGATTCGTAAGTTCGCTTCCATCCCCGCTGAAGGTGCCCGTGGTGGTGCCGCCGAGGGCGAGGTTCGACCCGATGGAGACGGTCACATTCCCCCCGAGCGCCACGGTGCCGCCGCCGCTCAGTCCGGTGCCGGCGGTGACGGTGAGCGAGGGAGTGACGAGCTTCATATTCGTCACCGCGCCATCCGCAATTTGGGTCGTGCCGATGGTGCCGTCCGGGATCGCCCGCTCAATCTCCACGTCCAGCTCGCAAGGGTAGCCGCTGCCAGAGCCTTCTTTCGCGCCGAGGCGGACGTTCGTAATACCGCTGGCGACGAAGGCGAAGCCGCTGTTCGCCATAGTGCCCACGCGCCACGCCTGCACGGTGGCAGTGACATCGACCTCGACGAACTTTTTCGCCACGACCGTCTCCACTGGGAACATGGCGACGGGCGAAGCTGAGATGCCTGGCTCGGTCGCAGCGCTCGTCTCATCCCACGCGGCCGTGACGGTGTGGATGGCGATGTCGCCGGGCCTTTTCGCGGACGGGAAATAGACGCGCAGTCGCGCGTTGACGATGTCCGCAGGCTGCACATCGGCGGGTAGGCTCCCGAGATTGAAAAGCACGAACCCCTTGCGCGTGGCGCTGACGGGGAGCGTGGTGGCTTTGCCGGTGATGGCGGTGAGCTTGCCCTTGAGCGAGGAGGTGTCCTGCGCCGGCGGGAGGACATCAGCGCGAGCGAGGATGGTGAAGAGGAGGAGCGGGAGGAGGGACCGTGTGCGCATGGCGCGCGAGAGTGGACTGCTTTCGCGCGAAGGCAATGCCGTGGGGAGCGCCTTTGCGCTTGCCAGCCCGGAGCGCGCTCCGCAGTTTGCGCGGCCTTTTATGTCCAGCCAACTCGGCCAGCTTTTCCGCATCTCGACGTGGGGTGAATCCCACGGCGGCGGCGTGGGCGTGGTGATCGATGGCTGCCCGCCGCGGATCGAGTTGAGCGAAGCGGACATCCAGCGCGACCTCGACCGGCGCCGGCCGGGGCAGAGCGAGATCGTGACGCCGCGCGATGAGAAGGACGAGGGGCGCATCCTGAGCGGGGTCTTCGAGGGCAAGACGCTCGGCACGCCGATCTGCATCGCGGTGACGAACAAGGACGCGCGGCCCGAGTCGTATCGCGAGATGGAGACGGCCTTTCGCCCGTCGCACGCCGACTTCACCTACGAGGCGAAATACGGCATCCGGAACTGGCAGGGCGGGGGACGTGCGTCGGCCCGCGAGACGATCGGGCGCGTCGCCGCGGCGGTGGTCGCGAAGAAGGTGCTCGCGCAGTTTTCGCCCGCGCTGGAGATCGTCGCGTATGTGAAGACGATCCACGAACTCGTCGCGGACGTGGACGTGGAGCGCGTGAAGTTCGAGCAGGTCGAGGCGAACATCGTGCGCTGTCCGGACGCGGCGATGGCGGAGCGGATGATCGAGTTCATCAAGCAGGTGCGCAGCGACGGCGACTCCGTCGGCGGCGTGATCGAGTGTGTGGTGCGCGGCGTGCCGGCGGGGCTCGGCGAGCCGGTCTTCGACAAGCTGGAGGCCGAGCTGGCGAAGGCGATGCTCTCGCTCCCGGCGACGAAAGGTTTCGAGATCGGCAGCGGTTTCGCGGGCACGCGGATGCGCGGCAGCGAGCACAACGACGCCTTCCGCATGGAAGGCGAGCGCGTGCGCACGACGACGAATCGCAGCGGCGGCATCCAGGGCGGCATCAGCAACGGCGAGCCGATCTTCTTCCGCGTCGCCTTCAAGCCGACCGCGACCATCTTCAAGCCGCAGCAGACGGTGACGACGACCGGCGAGGACACCGAGTTGCAAGCGCGCGGGCGTCACGACCCGTGCGTGCTCCCGCGCGCCGTGCCGATGGTCGAGGCAATGACGGCGCTGGTGCTATGCGATCACGCGCTGCGGCAGCGGGCGCAGATGGGGTAGGCGCATGGAGCGCCGGCGTCCCGCCGGCCACGGAGAAACCCGGCGAAGCCGCCAACTTTTAAAAATGGCGCTGCGCGCATCTGTAAGTGGCCAGCGGGACGCTGGTGCTCCATCACGGCGCGGCGAGGAATTCCACGCGGCCCGTCCCATCGCCGAGGAAGAGGCCAATGCCGCTCGTGGTGTGCTGATAGAGGGTGCCTTTGAAGGCGTGCAGCTGCCGGTGAGCAGTGCCAATGCTCGTGCGCGCGCAGCCAGACGCCCGTTGCGCTGCGGGGGGCTGCGTGAAAAGCTGCGCGCTTCATGTCTCAGACCGCCCCCGATCACTGGCAGGCGATTCTCGTTCTCGGCGCCGTGGCGCTCGTGCTGTTCAGCGCGTGGCGCGGCTGGCGGCTGGGGATCGTGCGGCAGGTGCTGAGCATCGTGGCGCTCGTGGTGGCGTATGCCGCGGGGTGGCTGCTCGGCGGCTTCCTCATCCCGGTGCTGCGTCCGCTGGGCTTCCCGGATAGCGTCCTCACGCTCATCGGCGGCGGGGTGATCGGGCTCGTGGTGTATGTGGCGTTCGCCATCGTCTGCGGCGTGCTTTTCAAGCGCACGGCGCAGCAGAGCGTGGGGCTGGTGCGCTGGGGCTTCGGCCTCGCGGGGGCGGTGCTCGGCGCGGGGTTCGGCGCCTTCCTCGTGCTCGTGTGTGCGGTGGCGATCCGCGTGCTCGGCTCGATCGATGGCGGCACGCACGAACTCTCCGCGGTGAAGCGCTCGCTCGAGAAAGGCCCGGCCGGCGTAGCGATGCGCGCGGTCGATCCCGTGCCGGAGCCGGTCTATGAGACGCTCGGGAAAGTCGGCCGCCTCGCGTCCAGCCCCGCCGGGATCGAGCGCTTCAGCAGCGACCGCGACGTGCGCCGTGTCTCCGCGCACCCAAAGATCCTCGCCCTGCGTGACGACGCCGAGGTGTGGCGCGCGCTGCGCGATGGCGATTACCTTTCCCTCCTGCGGAACCCGAAGCTCGTCGAAGCCGCGAACGACCCCGAAGTAGCGCGGCTGCTCGGCGGCCTCGATCTCCGGAAAGCGCTCGACTCCGCGCTCGTGGATGGCCGTCATCGAACCGTCCCCAACTCCCGATAGCCGATGCAGAAATTTCTCGCCTTGCTGGACAAGTTCGTCGCCGTCCCGCCCGAGGAACGTCCCGCGATCGAGGCGGAGATCTGGGGCGCATTTGGAGTCGAGCGGGCGGTGCTGGCGCTCGATATGAGCGGCTTCTCCCTGAACGTGCGGCGCAGCGGGATCGTGTCCTATCTCGGGCAGGTGCGGCGGATGTTGCGCTTGAGCGTGCCTATCGTGGAAGCGCATCGCGGAGAGGTCGTGAAAGCGCAGGCGGACGATCTGGTCGCGCTTTTCGTCGAGCCTTCGGATGCGTTGCAGGCCGCGCAGGCCATCAACGCGGCGCTCATGGCCGAGCGCGTGGCCAACCCTGGTCCGATCCCGCTCGCGGCGAGCATCGGGATCGATTTCGGGCGCATCCTCCTCGTCGCGGGCCGGGATTGCTTCGGCGATGCGGTCAACGTGGCGTTCAAGCTCGGCGAGGATCTCGCGGTCGCGGACGAAATCCTGCTCACGACGACGGTGCGGGACCGTCTGCCTGCATCGCTGCAAGCGCAGTTTGCCGAAGCGGAGGCGTCGGTCGGCGGCTTGTCGTTCCCGATCTGGCGCGGGACTTCGGTCCGAATCCAGCCTTGAGCTTTCGGCGATTGTTGCCGATTTCGTCCGTCGCCTCATGCCTCTCATCCCGACCATCGGCCTCGAAGTCCACGTCCAGCTCAAGACGCGCAGCAAAATGTTTTGCGGCTGCGCGGTCGAATTCGGCGCCGAGCCGAATACGCGTGTCTGCCCCGTTTGCCTCGGCTACCCCGGCGCGCTGCCGGTGATGAACCGCGCGGCGCTGGAGATGACCGCGCTCACCGGCCTCATGCTCGGCTGCGCGGTGCCCGAGGTCTGCAAATTCGACCGGAAGAATTACTTCTACCCGGACATGCCGAAGAACTACCAGATCACGCAATACGACCAGCCGCTCTGCGTCGGCGGCGGCGTGCCGCTGAATGAGTTCGCGTATCCGAAGGACGCGCAGAAGAGCATCGTGAACCCCGGCAAGACGGTGCGGCTCACGCGCATCCATCTCGAGGAAGACGTGGCGAAGTCGCAGCACTTCGAGTCCAGCACCGGCATCGATTTCAACCGCGCCGGCACGCCGCTCATGGAGATCGTGAGCGAGCCCGACATCGCGAGCCCGGAGGAAGCCTTCGCCTACCTCATCGCGCTCCAGCAGATCCTCATCTACGGCGGCGTGAGCGATGCGGACATGGAGAAAGGCCAGCTCCGCTGCGACTGCAATGTGTCCGTCGCCGAGCCCGGCGCGCCGCTCGGCGTGAAGATCGAGATCAAGAACATGAACTCGATCAGCGCCGTGCGCCGCGCGGTCGCCTACGAGATCGAGCGCCAGATCGCCGCCGTGCAGAAAGGCGAGCGCCTCGTGCAGTCCACGCGCCGCTGGGACGACGACTCCGCGCAGACCTTCGAGATGCGCAGCAAGGAAAGCGCGCACGATTACCGCTACTTCCCCGATCCCGATCTGCTGCCGGTCGATACGAGCGTCTTCATGGATGAAGTCCGCACGCGCCGCCCCGAGCTGCCGCACGAGAAACGCGACCGCTTCGTGCGCGACTTCGGCGTGACGCCCTACGACGCCAGCGTGCTCGCCAGCGAGAAGGCACTCGCCGATTACTTCGACGCCGCCGCGAAGAGCGCGCGGAAGCCGAAGAACGTCGCGAACTGGATCATCAACGATCTGCTCAGCGCGCTGACCACCGCGGAGAAGACGATCGTCGATTGCCCCATCAGCGCGCACGCGCTCGACGAACTCGTGAACCTCATCGACGCCGGCACGATCAGCTCGTCGCAAGGCAAGGAAGTCTTCGCCGCCATGTTTGCCACCGGCGCGCCCGCTGCGCAGATCGTCGAGGAGCGTGGGCTCAAGCAGGAGAGCGACAGCGGCGCGATCGAGGCGCTCTGCCAGCAGGCCATCGCCAACAGCCCCAAAGCCGTCGCCGAATACAAAGCCGGCAAACTCCAGGCGATCAACTCCGTCAAAGGCCAAGTGATGAAACTTTCCCAAGGCAAAGCCAACCCGGTCGTCGTCAGCCAGGTGCTCGAAAAACTCCTCGCCGAGTAGCTGGCGGGGCTGGGACGCGGGCTTATCCTCGCGGTTGTGAAACCGCTCGAAACCCATCGCGATACGCTCCTCGCGCAAGCCGTGCGCGGCGCGGCGCTGCTCGGCACGGGGCCGGTCGCGTTCGACTGGCTCTTCCTCGACTTGAACAGCTACTTCGCGAGCGTCGAGCAGCAGGAGCGGCCTGAACTGCGCGGTCTGCCGGTGGCGGTGGTGCCGGTCGAGACGGACTACACCTGCGCCATCGCGGCGAGCTACGAGGCGAAGGCGTTTGGGATCAAGACGGGCACGATGATCAAGGAGGCGCGCTCACGCTGCCCGCAGTTGCGGATCGTGCTCGCACGGCACGACGTATATGTGCGCTACCACCATCGGGTGCTGGAGGAGGTCGATCATCACCTGCCGATTTTTAAGACGGCGTCGATCGACGAACTCTCCTGCCAACTCACCGGAAAATGGCGCGAGCCGGAAAACGCGCTCGCGCTCGCGAGGCAGATCAAAGCCGGCCTCGCGCGGAATGTCGGTGTGTGCCTCACCTGCTCGATCGGCCTCTCGACGAATCGCTTCCTCGCCAAGATCGCGACGGATTTGCAAAAGCCCGACGGCCTCGTGGCGTTGCATCCGCGCGACTTGCCCGGCGCGCTCATGCACATCGTCCCGCGCGATGTGCCGGGCATCGGGCCGAACATGGAGCGGCGGCTGCGCGAGGCGGGCATCCTCACCTTCGAGGAGCTGTGGCAGTGCGCGCCGAAGCAGATGCGCGGCCTGTGGGGCAGCGTGCAAGGCGAGCGGCTGTGGTATGCGCTGCGCGGCGTGGAAATCCCGGACGAGCCGACGCAGCGCGGCAGCGTGGGGCACAGTCATGTGCTCGCGCCGGAGCAGCGGCCTGCGCAGTTCGCCGAAGCGGTGGGGCGGCGGTTGCTGTTGAAGGCGGCGAGTCGCTTGCGGCGGATGGATTACGTCGCCGGCGCGGTCAGCCTCAGCGTGCGGCTCGCGAGCGGGCCGCGCCATTCGCTCGAAGCGCGCCTCGCCGACGTGAGCGACAGCACGACGATGCAGGAGGTCTTCACGCGGCTCTGGACGGAACTGATGGAGCAGACTGCTCACGCCGCGGTGAAAAAGGTCAGCGTCACGCTGCATCGCCTCACGCCTGCGTCGAACGCCGAGCAACTCAGCTTGCTCGACCGTCCGCGTGTCGATCCGCAAGCCGCGGCGGAGATGAAGGCGAAGCGGGCGCGGCTCTCGGCGGCCATCGATCAAATCACGAGTCGCTACGGGCGCGACGCGGTCACGACGGGCATCGTCCCCGGCGAAGGCAGCAGCTTCACCGGCACGAAGATCGCCTTCAATCGCGTGCCTGAGCTGGAGGATTTCGAGGAAGTGCTCGCGTCCTTTCGCGCGCCGCCGCAGCGCGATCACTAGCCGCCCGCAGCGATGCGCAGCACCTCGACGCGGTCGCCTTCACTCACCGCGGTTGCGGGCCACTCGTCGCGGCGGAGCGCGGTGCCGTTGTGCTCGATGAGCAGCGTCGGCGCGGGAAGTCCGAGCGTATCGACCAACTCGGCGATCGTGCTTGCTGCGGAGTCGTGCGGATCGCCGTTCAGCGTGATCTTCACGGCGTGAGGATCGCGGCGTCCCAGTCCTTCCACACGGGATCGAAACCGTGTGCGCGCAGGAGCGCGGCGATCTCGGCGGGGGAGCGGTCGTCGGAAATCTCGAACTGTCCCGTGGCGTGCTCGGCGGCGAACTCCGGCTCGACCATGCGGCCGCGGACGGTGAGGTGCAGGTCGGCCTTGCCCTGGCCGGTGTAGCCGCCGGGCTCGGTGTGGCTGCCGGCGCTCATCATGGTGATGCCGAGCGGCAGCAGCGCGTCGCGGAGCGGGGCGGGTTCGCGCGTGCTGAGCACGAGGCCGACTTGCGGAAAGCAGACGCGGAAGGCGCAGAGGAGCTGGATGAAATCGCGATCGGCGACGGGATGCGTGGGCGCGAAGCTGCCGGCGCACGGGCGCAGCCGCGGGAGACTCACGGTGAGCTGCGCTTTCCAGCAGCGGCGCAGCAGGTGATCGAGATGCGCGGCGAGGGCGAGCGCCTCGCGGCGCCAGTCGGTGAGTCCGAGCAGCGCGCCGATACCGATGCGCCGGAAGCCGCCCGCATAGGCGCGCTCCGGGCAGGCGAGCCGCCAATCGTAGTCGCGCTTCGGACCGGCGGTGTGAAGGCGCGCGTAGGTCTCGCGATCGTATGTTTCCTGATACACGACGAGCCCCTCGGCTCCGGCGCGCACGAGTGTGACGTATTCGTCGGTTTCCATCGGTGCGACCTCGAGCGCGACGCTTGGCACTTCTGCCGCGAGGGCGCGGACGCACGCTTCGAGGTAGCCATTGCTGACGAACTTCGGGTGTTCGCCGGCGACGAGCAGGATGTTGCGAAAACCTTCCGCGACGAGATGCCGCGCTTCGCGCACGACTTCGGCCACGTCGAGCGTCACGCGCAGGATGGCATTGTCGCGCGAGAAGCCGCAGTAGGCGCAGTTGTTGATGCACTCGTTCGAGACGTAGAGCGGCGCGAAGAGGCGGATGGCGCGGCCGAAATGTTTGCGCGTGAGCGCGGCGGAGTCGGCGGCGAGCGCGGAGAGGCGCGCGTCGTCAAGCGGATCGAGCAGCGCAGCGAAGCGGCGCAGCGCGGGCGAGCGGAGATCGGGTTGTGTGAAGTCGGGCAGATTCACGGGCGTGCAACTAAGCGCGAATTGGGGCGGAGCCAAGTTGCTGACGCAGTTTAAACGCAGAGGCGCAGAGAGCGCAGAGGAACGCAGAGTTTCTTTGTTTTCTCTGCGAATCTCTGCGCTCTCTGCGCCTCTGCGTTTAACCGTAGTTCAACCTCGTCGTGCTGGCCTTTCACCTCCTCATTCTCATCGCGCTGCTGCTCGCGCTGGCGAGCGCGCTCGTGAATGTCGCGTTCTTTCGAAGTCTCGCGCCCGCGGAGCCGCCGGCCGATGCGCCGCTGATCTCGGTGCTCGTGCCGGCGCGCAATGAGGCGCGCGGCATCGAGCGCTGCGTGCGCTCGCTGCTTGCGCAGGACTGGCCCCGGCTGGAGGTGATCGTGGTCGATGACTGCTCCGACGACGGCACCGGCGACATCCTGCGCGCGATCGACGACCCGCGGCTGCGCGTGATCGGTGGCGCGGAGCTGCCGGAAGGCTGGGTGGGGAAGAACTGGGCGTGTCATCAGCTCGCGCAAGCGGCGGGCGGCGAGTGGCTGCTCTTCACCGACGCGGACACCGGCCACGCGCCTGGCACGGTCAGCGCGGCCTTCGCCCACGCGCAGCAGACCGGTGCCGATCTGCTTTCCGCGTGGCCGCGGCTCGTGACGGTGACGCTCGGCGAGAAGCTCGTCATCCCGGTGATCCTCTTCTTCGGCATGGTCTTCTACCCGCACGCGCTGGTGACGTGGCTCCAGCGTCATCCGCTGGTCGCGGCGCGTTTTCCGAGGCGGGCGCTCCGCCTTCTCGGCGCGGCGAATGGGCAGTTCCTGTTCTTTCGCCGCGGCGCCTACGAGCGGATCGGCGGGCACGCGGCGCTGCGCGATCATCTCGTGGAAGACGTGGCCTTCGGTCGCGCGGTGGCGGAGCGGATGGGCGAGGGGATGCGTGTCGTGAACTGCGAAGCGCTGCGCTTCTCGACGTGCCGGATGTATCACTCGCTCGCGGAGACGTGGTCGGGCTTCACGAAGAACGCGCGCGCGGTGTTCGAGGACAACGGGGCCGCGTATCTCGCGATGGGCGGCGTGCAGTTCGTGCTCTTCCTTTTGCCGTTCGCCGCGATCTTCGCGCCGTGGTCGCCGCACGGGCTGGTGCTGGCGGAGATCGGAGTGATCTACGTGATCCGTTTCATCATCGCGGTGCGGCTGCGCACGTCGTGGCTCGGAGCCGTGCTGCATCCGCTCGGCCTCGCGCTGATGCTGGCGATCGGCGTGAACTCCGGCCTGCGATCGAGCGCCGGGGGTGTGCAGTGGAAAGGGCGCCGCTACACTCTGCCGCCGCGCGCGGCTTGAGCGCGTGCGGGCTCCTGCCGTGCCTCGCTAGGAGGGGTGGGCGCACTCGCCCAGCGCGCTCCGCTATTACCACGTCTATCGCCGCAACGCGGACCACAGCCTGACGTGGCTTTGGACGGCGCCGAACGACGCGTGCTTCATCCCGTATCTGCCGCGCGAAGGCGCTGAGGCGACGACGGCTCTCGACCTGCCCGCCGCGGTCGAGCCGAGGCGTTTCTACCGGGTCATCGAAACGCGATAGCGTCATCCGGCCAACGTGAACTTGAGGAGTGAGTGAATCCTTTCGGACCCTTGCTTTTCCGGCCAGCGCCGCCAAGGTGCCGAATCAACCCTGATCCCGTGAAATTCGACAGCAGCTTCTTCCTCGGCCAGTTCATGCTCGGTTTTTACCTCGCGAGCATCTTCATGGTCATCGCCATTTACCACCTCATCGGCGCGCGTGGCGAACTCTCGCGCTTTCGCCGGCACCTCAGCGATCGGCTGGAGATCGAGGCCGATGCGATGCGGAAGATGAAGACGGAGATCGATACCTTGAAGAAGGAGAACGAGAGCCTGCGCGTGAAAGTGAACGCGCTCAACGACCAACCGGAGCGCAAGCTCGGGCGCGACCTCGAAATCTACGCGCGCGCCGAGAAGCAGATGCTCATTCAGGTGCCGGGTTTCGCTCCCGCGTGGGAGACGGCGAAGACCACGGCGCACAACGAACTCGCCGAGGAAGAAGCGGGCCGGAGCGCGCCGAAGCGGCTGTTCTCACGGCTCTTCGGCGGTGGCGCGAGCGTGGCGTTGCCCTCGCGCGACGAGTCGAAGTCGGTCACGGAGAACGCGAACGGGCACAAGTCCGAGTAGGTTCTCGGACTAAGTCCGGAAGGAGTTTTTTCAGCCGCCGGGCCTGCGAAAACGGCTGCCGATCTTCCGCGCCCACCCGAATGTTCGACGCAGGTGGCTGAGCAACGGTCGGGCTGCGAGCGCGTCGATCTCCATTCGTTGCTTCGCGAGGAGACACAGCAGCGCTACAAGTTGCGTCTTCCCATCCGAGTGCGGGGCAAGGTCGGGTGCCGGGCGTTCCCATAGATCGAATCCGGCATCTGGAAATCGCTCGCGCAGTGTCGCATTGCTCGCTGCAAAGCGTGTGAGGAATTCCCGGCGGCGCTCCGGGATGAAATGCTGATAGGCGGAAAATGGCGACTTCGTGAGTCGGAGCGTCTGCTGTAACAACTGACGGAGCACCCGCTGGCCGTGGGCGTCCAAGCTCAAGTTCGCCTGCCGCGCCGACTCGATGATCTCCTGTGAGTAGCCCTGGTTGGTCGGGAGCGATGATTCTGTGGACGCGCGTTCGATTTCGCTCAGCAGCCCGGGCGTCGCCAGGTCCGCTGCGGGCAGGAAATGATCGACGATCCCCCCACAGGCCGCCTGTGCCTCGTAGGCGAACACTGAAATCTTCTCCACTGGCCAGTATCGCTCGTAGTGGGCGAGCCACGCGACCCAATCAAATCCGTCCGCTGGAGTGGCGGCCAGAAATTCGTCAAAGGACCACGTCTTACCGGTGTGGATCGACTGAGCGTAGGCGGATTCGATGAACGAATCCTGCCGGCGGAGGTAAACGATCAGCCGCACATCGAGTCCCGCTGTGATCGCGTTCAGCAACCGGGCATGCACTCCGGTATCGGCGTAGCCGGCAAATAGAGTGCCGCTGAAGCCTTCGTCGGAGATCAGCACATCGTGCGTCTGAAGTTGTCGCCGGACCTTTTCGACCCCGGCCTCGAGTTCCGCCCAACTCGCCTGCCCATCATGCGGCTCAGTGCCACTGCGCGCAGCAGCGAGAAACTGAGTCCTGGGCCAGCAACTCGGGTCATAAAAAGTCCCATTCGCAGCCAGAGCACGCGCCACGGCGGGCAAGGCAAGGGTCTGTTGGAGCGCTGTGGAGCCCGTCTTGTGCGTGCCGATGTGGAGGATCAGTTGGTGCATCGAGTCAGCCTGACGATTGTTTTATAAGTTCGGCGACAGGTGTAGGGCATTCACCGCTCAGGCGCCAGCGACGAGAGGTGCCGAGTATCGGCGTGGAGTGAGTCGGAGAACGCTCAGCGTCCCGCCTCGTCCTGTCGGCGTTCCCTGCGCCCGCCTTCCCGCTCGCGGCGAATTGCTCCTTGCGCCCGAGTGGCCCGCACACCTAAGAAGCCCGCCCCGCCGGCGCTGTGCTCCCGGGCGGGGTGGTTTTCATGAAAGTATGATCGACGTTCCAGTTTCACCAACGCTTTGGGGTTTCTCGCCGACCGAATGCGCGCCCTGTCCCGCACATGGTTGAGCCCGCGAGTGAAGATCTCCGTGGCTGGAGCAAGGTGCTCACTCCTGACCGCCCGTGGTGGCACATCCCGTGGCGCGAGATCTGGGAATACCGCGACCTCGTGCTGCTCTTTGTGAAGCGCGACTTCACGGCCACCTACAAGCAGACCTTCCTCGGCCCGTTGTGGTATCTGCTCCAGCCGCTCTTTACCACGCTCATGCTCGCGTTCGTCTTCGGGGTGCTGGCGAAGACGCAGACCGACGGCCTTCCGCGGTTGCTCTTCTTCATGTCGGGGGTCGTGTCGTGGAATTACTTCGCCGACTGCCTGACCAAGACGGCGAACACCTTCACGGGCAACGCGGGCATCTTCGGCAAAGTGTATTTCCCGCGCCTCACCGTGCCGCTGAGCATCGTGATCACGAATATGATCACCTTCGTCGTGCAGTTCGGGCTCTTCCTGCTGCTGCTCGGGTATTACTGGGCGAAAGGCGCGCCCGTCTTCCCAAACTACCGCGTCATCATCCTGCCGCTGCTCGTCGTGCAGATGGCGCTGCTCGGGCTGGGCATGGGCGCGATCGTCTCCTCGCTCACCACGAAATGGCGCGATCTCTCGATGCTCGTCGGCTTCGGCACGCAGCTCTGGATGTATGCGAGCAGCGTCGTGCTGCCGCTCTCGGTCATCCCGGAGAAGTGGCGCTGGATCTTCGTCCTCAACCCGATGGTGCCGATCATCGAGACGTTCCGCTTCGCCTTCCTCGGCCGCGGTGTGGTGGAAATCTGGCAACTCATGGTCAGCCTCGCCGTCACCATCGTGATCTTCGTCTTTGGGATGACGCTCTTCTCGCGCGTCGAGCGCGACTTCATGGACACCGTCTGATGTCCGTCGTCCTCCGCACCGAACAACTCTCCAAGCAATACCGGCTCGGCGTCATCAATCGCCGGATGCTCTACCAGGAAATCCAGAGCCGCTGGGCGCGCTGGCGCGGCAAGGAGGATCCCCACACGCTGATCGGCCACCCGGTCCGCACGGAGAAAGACGGCACCTTCTGGGCGCTGCGCGACGTGTCCTTCGATGTGCAGGAAGGCGACGTCGTCGGCATCCTCGGGCGCAACGGCGCGGGCAAATCCACGCTGCTGAAAATCCTCTCGCAGATCACCTCGCCGACCGAAGGCCGCGTGCTCATCAAGGGGCGCGTGGCGAGCCTGCTCGAGGTCGGCACCGGCTTTCATCCCGAGCTGACGGGGCGGGATAACGTCTTCCTCAACGGCGCCATCCTCGGCATGACGCGGCGCGACATCGCGGGGAAATTCGACGAGATCGCGGCCTTCTCCGGCATCGAGCAATTCCTCGACACGCCGGTGAAGCGCTACTCCAGCGGCATGACCGTGCGGCTCGCCTTCGCCGTCGCCGCGCACCTCGAGCCCGAGATCCTCATCATCGACGAAGTGCTCGCCGTCGGCGACGCGAGCTTTCAGCAAAAGTGCCTCGGCAAAATGAGCGAAGTCGCCAAGGGCGGACGCACAATCCTTTTCGTCAGCCACAACGCCGCCGCCGTGGAATCGCTCTGCACCCGCGGCATCGTGCTCGACGATGGGAAGCTCGTCTTCGCCGGCACGCAGACCGAGGCCGTCGCCCAATACGCGCAGCTCCAGAAACCGCGCACCGCCTCCCTCGCAGGCCGCGCGGACCGCAAAGGCAGCGGGCAGATTCGCGTGAACGCCGTCGAACTGCGCGAAGCCGGCGGGGCCGTGATCGCCAGCGCCCGCTCCGGGCAGGACATCGAAGTGTGGCTCCACTACGAGACGCAGGTGCCCGGCGAACTCGACGACCTGACCGCCCGCATCACCGTCGTCTCCGAACTCGGCGTGCCCATCTTCACGCAGCTCAACGCCCTCAAGCACCAGCCCCTCGCGCCCCTCCCGCCGCGCGGCTCGATCGTTTGCCGCCTGCCGCGCCTGCCGCTGCCGCCGTCGCTCTATCGGATCAATTACTCGCTCAACCTCGGCCGACGCGGCGGCCTGCGGCTCGACGCCCTCACCGACGCCGCCGATCTTCCGGTGGAAGCCGGCCACTTCTTCGGCACGTCCGACTGCCCCTCCGTGCAGGCCGGCCTCTGCCTCGCCGACGGCGACTGGCGCGTCGAGCCCGCCGCGGAGCGATGAAGCTCGGCGGCATCATCCTCGCCCGGCTCGGCTCGACACGCCTGCCGGGCAAGCAACTGCGCCCCTTCGCAGGCAAGCCGCTGCTCGACTGGCTGCTCGCCCGCGTCGGCACCAGCGCCGGCCCGCTCATCCTCGCCACCACCGATCGCGCCGTGGACGATCCGCTCGCCGACTTCGCCGCCGCGCGCGGCATCGCCTGCTTCCGCGGCAGCGTGGAAGACGTCGCCGGCCGTGTGCTCGGTGCCGCGGAGACTCACGGGCTCACCCACTTCTTCCGCATGAATGGCGACAGCCCGTGCGTGCTCCCCGAACTGCTCCGCGCGGCCGCTGCGCTCGCCGGTGCGGGCTTTGTCACGAATCTGCGCCCCCGCACCTACCCCTACGGCGTCGCCTGCGAATTCTTCAGCACCGCCCTCTTCCGCGAAGGTTGCGCCCGGATGCGCGATGCCGCCGACCGCGAGCATGTCACGCGATTTTTCTACGATCACCCCGCCGAGTTCCCCCACGCCGCCCTCCCCGTGTGCGACCCGCCGCTTGACCATGTGCGCCTGACCGTGGACACGGAGGAAGACGCGCGCCTCTTCGAGCAGCTCCTCCTTCGTGCCGGCGACCGCTGGCCGCACTGGACGCTCGCCGAGATGACCGCCGCCGCCCTCGCACTGCGCGCCTGATATTTTTCCCGACCACTCATGTTCAACCTCTTCTGCATCCGCCCCAAGGGCTTCAACATCGGCAACGAAGCCATCTTCATGGGCCTCCAGCACTTCATCCACGCGGCCTTCGGCCAGGTGGTGAACCTGATCTCGCTGCCCGCGACCTCGCGCTACGAGAGCCAGGCGAAAGGCGGCCTCACCGCCAAGACGATCTACGAGATCAACCAATACGGCCACGGCGTCATCGTCGGCGGCGGCAACCTCTACGAGAACGGCGAACTCGACGTGACGCTCGACGCGCTCAAGTCCCTCGAAGTCCCGCTCATGCTTTTCAGCCTCTCCCGCGGCCGCGTCTATAACCGCCGCAACGAACTCGTGGAGCGCACCGACGTGATGCCCGACCGCGTGCTCAAGGCGCTGCACGAGCGCGCCGACTACTCGCTCGCCCGCGACGCCGTCACCCACCAGCACCTGCGCTCCATCGGCTGTGCCAACGCGCAACTCGGCGGCTGCCCCACGCTCTTTCTCCACCGCATCGAGCAGCACCTGCCGCCCTCCTTCGCCCACGATCGCGGCGAAGTGCTCATCTCCGTCCGCCACCCGAGCCTGATGAATATCCCGCTGCAAAAGCAGGCCCAGGTCGTGAACGACATCCGCGGCATCGTCGCCCACCTCCGCGCCACGGGCCGCAACGACATCCGCCTCCTCTGCCACGACCACCGCGACCTCGCCTTCGCCGCCTCCTTCCCCGACCTCGAATACGTCTATACCGGCGACATCTACACCTACCTCTCCCTCCTGCGCGCGTGCGCGCTGAACATCACCTACCGCCTCCACAGCGCGCTCCCCTGCTTCAGCTTCGGCACGCCCGCCATCCACATCGGCTACGACGAGCGCGCAAACAGCCTCATGGATACCGTCGGCCTCGGCGCGTGGAACCTCGACATGGTCACCGCCAAGGACACCGTCGCCGAAGTCGCTGACCGCATCTCGCGCCTCGCCGAGTTCCCCGCCGTGCGCGAGCGCGCGATGGTCGAGTGGGAGAAATATCACAGTATCATGAGCGCCGCGTTCACCGGCTTCGCCGCCGACGTGACCAAATACCGCGCGAGCTGCGCGTCCTGATTTTCCATGAGCACACCACACATCATCGCGGAAGCCTGCACGAACCATAACGGCAGCCTCGCCAAGGCCAAGGAACTCGTCGATCTCGCCGCCGCATCCGGCGCGGACTCGGTGAAGTTCCAGATCATCAACCCCGAGGGCCTCTACCTCCTCCGCGTGCGCGACGAGAGCGGCGCATGGGTGGAAAACGGTGTCGTCGCCCAGCGCCGCGCAGCCATGCTCACCGACGACGAATACCGCGAGCTCGCCGCCCACGCCCGCGCGAAAGGCATCCCGCTCAGCGGCTCGGTCTTCGACCGCAAAAGCCTCGACCTGCTCTGCGAGATCGACGCGCCTTACCTCAAAATCGCCTCCACCGACTGCAACAACTACCCCTTCCTCGCCGAAGTCGCCGCGCGTGGACGGAAGATCATCCTCGCCACCGGCATGGCGAGCCTCGGCGAAGTCGAACGCGCCGTGAAGACCATCACCGACGCCGGCAACAGCGACCTCGTGCTGCTGCATTGCGTGAGCGTCTATCCCTGCCCGCTCGACCTCGTGAACCTCGGCCACATCGCCACGCTGCGCGCCGCCTTCGGCCTGCCCGTCGGCTTCTCCGATCACACCTCCGCGAGCCTCGCCGCCGCGATGGCTGTGGCGCTCGGCGCGGAGTGGTTCGAAAAGCACTACACGTGGGACCGCACTGCGCCCGGCTTCGACCACGCGAACTCGCTCGATCCGCAGCAGCTCAACGCCTACGTCGCCGACATCCGCGCCGCCACCGCCGCCATGACCCGCCCGAGCGCGAAGGTCGGCGAGAAGGAAGCCGGCGTCCGCGCCCGTGCCCGCCGCGCCTTGCACGCCGGTCGCGACCTCGCGGCGGGCGAAACGATCACCGAGCGCGACGTCCTCATCGTCCGCCCCGAGGGTCCGCTCGCTCCCGGCGACCTCGGCCTCATCGTCGGGCGGCGGCTCAAGCGCGGTCTCGCGCAGTTCGAGCCGTTCAGCCTCGACGCGCTGGAGTAGCCGCGTGCCGAAGGTGCTTTGCCTCTGCCGCGGCTCCGTCCGCGACGGCCTCGGCCACGTCACCCGCACGCGCACCGTCGCGCGCGCCTTTTCCCACCGCGCCGACGTGCGCATCGTGGTCGTCGGCGATGGCTGCGCCGACGCGCTCCTCGCGGGCCGAGGCCTCGATTACGCGCTCGTGGAAACCGAGGACGACGCCACCGCGCAATGCGCCGCCTTCGCGCCCGACATCGTCGTCTTCGACCTGCTTACCATCGCCGCCGCGCGCTGTCGCGAGATCGCGCGTCGCGCCACCACCGTCAGCCTCTCGCCCATCTTCGATGCGATGAGCGAAGTCGCGCTCCTCTTCCACCGCACCGCGCGCCATGACCCGCGCTGGAGCTTCGCAAGCGGCGGCCCGGAAGTGCGTGCGGGCCTGCGCTACAGCGTCGTCAGCTCGCACTGCGCGCGCATCCCGCTCGACGTGTATGACGCCCACCTCGCCGAGGACGCGCTCGCCATCGCCGTCTCGATGGGCGGCACCGACGCCGCGAACAAAAGCATCCAGGTCATCGACCACCTGCGCGACGCGCCGGGCCGGCTCCTCATCTGGCTGCTCCTCGGCGAAGGCTACGCGCATTCGTATCAGGACATCGTCGAGCGCATGAAAGGCAGCCCCCACGAGATCATCCTCGCGAAGACCAACGACTCCATGTGGCGCATCCTCCGCACCTGCTCGCTGGCCGTCCTCGCCGCCGGCACCACCGCCTACGAGGCCGCCTACGCCGGCCTGCCCTCGGTGAATCTCCTCGAGTCGCGCTCCAGCTTCTTCCTCATCGACGAACTCGTCGCCGGCGGCGCGTGCCTCGGCCCCGCCGCCGACTTCCCCGCCGCCCTCGCCGGACTGCGTGAGCAAGTGACCCGCCTCGACCGCGACCGCGCCACCCTGCGCGCCATGCACCAGCGCGGCCAGGCGCTCATCGACGGCCACGGCGCCGAGCGCATCGTCGAAGAGACGCTCGCCTTTCACCTCGCCCGCCGCGCGCCGTGACGAAGCTCGCGCAGTGGATCGCAGACCTCCCCGCGCTCGCCGCCGACCGCGAGCAGGAGACGCCCGAGCGCCATCCGCCGAACGACTTCTACGGCCACGCCACCACGATCAAAGCCTGCACCGGCCTGCCCCCGCGCTCCTCGCTCGGGCTCTACATCCAGCACGGCGTCCGCTACGACCTCTCGTATTGGGAGCGCGACTTCAGCCCCGAGCACCGCGCCGGCCTCGTGCCGAGCCAGTGGCGCGTCGAAGTGCTGCGCTCGCAACTCGACCTAACGCTGCATCCCATCGGCCCCTACATCCACTACGCGCGCCCGCTGTGGACGCCGGAGGAGATCGCCCGCGAACGCGCCGCGCTCGGACGCACCCTGCTCGTCTTCCCTGCGCACTCCACGCACTGGATCGATTCGGATTACGACATCTCCGGTTTCGTGGATCGGCTGCGCCGGGAAGTGGCGGGCTTCCAGACCGTGCTCGTCTGCCTCTATTGGAAGGACGCCCTGCGCGGCGTCGCCCGACGCTACGCGGACCTCGGCCTCCCGTGCGTCACCGCCGGCCACATCTACGATCAGCTTTTTCTCCCGCGCCTGCGCACGCTGCTCGAGCTGTGCGACGCCACGCTCGCGAACGAAGTTGGCACCCACCTCGGCTACTCCATCCACCTCGGCAAACCGCACCAGCTCATGCGCAGCGAAGTCACCAGAACCTCGCGCGACGCAAAGATGCTTGGCGAATCCACCGCCCGCACCCGGCTCGACGGGGACAAATTCACCGCCGCCTTCGCGCCGCCGCCCACGGAAATCACGCCGCCGCAGCTCGAACTCGTGGAGAAATACTGGGGCATCAGCTCACTGCGTTCGCCTGGGGAACTGCGCGCCATTTGCTCCGAAGCTGAGCAGCGCCGGCGCACCTATTTTTTTACCACCCTGCTGCCGCGCCGCGCCGCCGGTTTTCTCCGCCGCGCATCTCGGCGCTTGCGCGGCGGCGGCGAAACGTGACCTCCTTTCGCATGGCACTCTCCCGCATCGCAGATCTCCTCCGCCCCTTCGCCGCGCTGCCGGCGGAGGTCGCGCGGCTGCCCGAAAGCGTGGGCTCCATTCGCGAAGCGCGCCAGACCGCCGCGCAACCTCATGGTAGCGACCTCGCGAGCCACGAGTTCAGAGTCTATTCGCAGTGGGGCGAAGACCGTATCCTCCAGCACCTCATTCGCGAAGTGAAAGTGCCGCGCCCCGTCTTCGTCGAGTTCGGCGTCGAGAGCTACGCCGAGGCGAACACGCGCTTCCTTCTCGTGAACAACGGCTGGAGCGGCCTCATCCTCGGCGGCTCCGAGCAGCACATGGCCACCGTGCGCGCCGACCCGATCTACTGGCGGCACAACCTCAAAGCCGCGCGCGCCTTCGTCACCCGCGAGAACATCAACGATCTCCTCCGCGAGAACGGACTCACCGGCCAGATCGGCCTGCTCTCCGTCGATATCGACGGCAACGACTGCTGGGTCTGGGAAGCCATCGATGCCGTCTCCCCCGCGCTCGTCGTCGTGGAATACAACGCCCGCTTCGGCCCCGAGCGCGCCGTCACCGTGCCCTACGATCCCGCCTTCACGCGCGAACGCGTGCACCACTCGTGCATCTACTACGGCGCCGCGCTCGCCGCGCTCGCGAGCCTCGGCCGGCGCAAAGGCTACGCCTTCGTGGGCTCGAACGGCGCCGCCAACAACGCCTTCTTCATCCGCCGCGATCTCCTCCCCGCCGGCATCCGCGAACTCACCGCCGCCGAAGGCTGGCGGCAGTGCCAGTTCCGCGAATCGCGCGACGAGCAGGGCCAGCTCGCATTTCTCAGCCCGGCGGAGGAGACGGCGCTGCTCGATCGGCTAAAGCTCGTGGAGGTCGAGCCGTAGCGTTTTTTTCTCCAGCCGATGAATCTCATCCACCGACTCCTCAGCCTCGTCTCCGGGCGAAAACCCGGCGTGGCCGACATGCTCATCACCCCCGAAAAACTCGCCGCCCTGCGCCCGGAGGACCGCTTCCTCGTCTCCTATCCGCGCAGCGGAAACACCTGGCTGCGCTACCTCGTGCGCGACCTCATCGTGCTCGGCAAGCCCGACCTCCCTGAACCGGAAAAGCTCAGCCAGCTCGTGCCGGACATCCATGTGGACCCGCTCGACTCGCCGCTCCCCGCCGCCTTCGGCCTCCCGAGCCGCATCATCAAATCGCACAACATCAGCAGCCTCCGCGGACGCCCCCTCGTCTATATCGTCCGCCAGCCCGCCGACGCGCTCATCTCCTACTTCCACTTCCACCTCCGCTACGACAACCTCCGCCCACTCGTCGCCGCGGGTCCGGATAAATTCTGCCGCTCGATGATCGACGGCTGGTGCGAACACCTGCGCCTCGCGCTCGAGTTTTACGACGCGCAGCCTGGCGACGTTCACTTCCTCTCCTACGAAGCCATGCTGCAAAACCCGGCGGAAGCGTTGCGCGGCACGGCGGCATTTCTGGGCTTGCCGGTCGATGACGCGACTCTCGCCAGCGCCATCGAGCGCAACGAATTTTCCCGTCTCCGTTCGCGCGAAGAAAAGACCGCGCTGAACAAGACCGAGTATTTCTTCCGCCAGGGCCGCTCCGGCACCGGTGAAGATGAACTCGCCGCCGATACACTCGCGCATCTCGGCGAGAAAGCCGCCGCGCTCCACGAACGAGCGTGCGCCATCGCCGCGGCTGCCACCCACCCTGCATGAAGACCGCGCTCATCACCGGCGTGGCCGGATTTCTCGGGCGGCACATCGCGCGGCAGTTCGCCCGCGCCGCCTGGCGCGTCATCGGCATCGACGACGTGCCCGCGGAGAACGCACCGCCACTCGCACGGTTCATCCGGCTCAAACTACCCGCCGATCTCGCGCCGATGCTCGCCGAGGAAAAACCGCAGGCGTGCATCCACTGCGCCGGCCGCGCCTCGGTGCCGCTCTCGATGAACGATCCCGGCGGCGACTTTCGCGACAACGTCGCGCTCACCTTCGAGGTGCTCGATGCCCTCCGCCGCCACGCCCCGGAGTGCCGCTTCATCCTGCTCTCCAGCGCCGCGGTGTATGGAAATCCTGCTCTCCCCGTGAGCGAGCGTGCGCCCATCGCCCCGCTCTCGCCCTACGGCTGGCACAAGCGCCAGGCGGAGTTGCTGTGCGAAGAGTTCGCCAGCGTCCACGGCCTGCCCGCGCTCGCCGTCCGCATCTTCTCCGCCTACGGCCCCGGCCTGCGCCGGCAGGTCGTGTGGGATATCTGTGAGCGCCTCCTCACCACCGGCACCCTCGCCCTGCGCGGCACGGGCGCGGAGAGCCGCGACTTCATCCACGCCGCCGACGTCGCCGCCGCGCTCGCGCTGCTCGCCGAGCGCGCGCCCGCTCGCGGCGAGGTCTTCAATCTCGCCACCGGGCGCGAGACCACCATCGCCGACCTCGCGCGCCTCGCCGCCGCCGCGCTCGGCGTGAAGGCGGAGCCAGTCTTCGACGGCGAAAAGACGCCGGGCCAGCCCGTGAATTGGCGGGCGGACGACAGCGCGATCCGCGCGCTCGGCTTTGCTCCGCGAGTTTCACTCGAAGACGGCGTGCGCGGTGTAGCGGCGTGGGCGCGTGCGGAGATCGGCGCGCCGTGAGGCACATCGGCCTCATCGCACAGGGCGGCGCGGGCTGGATGGGCGGGAGCGAATACATCCGCAACCTCCTGCGCGCTCTCGCCGCGGCCGGCGCGCCCGAGGCGACGTTGTTTTGTTTTGGCGACGATCAGGATCGCTGGCGCGATGCGGGCGCGGAACTCGCGCTCGTCCGGCCGATGTGGCACGCGCCGCTCGTCGATCGGCTCGGGCTGAACAACCGCCAGTTCGCCGCCGCGCTTCGCAAACATCGCGTCGAATTCCTCTACCCGCTGACCTACGGAAATCGCGAAAACATCGGGCTCACTTTCCCGCTTCGTCGCACGCTCGGCGGCACGCGCTGGGCGGGATGGATCCCCGATTTCCAGCACCGCCACCTGCCGCGATTTTTCACACCCGCCCAAGCCGTCTTCCGGGATCGCGGCATCGCCGCGCTGCTCGCGGAAGCGCCGACCGTCGTGATGAGCAGCGGCACGGCAGCGGACGATCTGCGCGCGTTTTACCCGGGCTACCGCGGGCGCGTGGAAGTGCTGCGCTTTGCGACGTGTCCGCACGCCGAGTGGTATGAGCCGTTCGATGCGCCGGAGTTGCCCGAGCGTTTCTTCGCCGTCTGCAATCAGTTCTGGCTGCACAAAAATCATCTCACCCTCTTCCGCGCGCTCGCGCTCCTGGCCGCTCGCGGCATCCGGCCGGTCGTTCTTTGCACCGGCGCGCTCGAAGATGCGCGCGACTCGGCGTATCCGGATCAAATCCGCGCAGCGATGCACGAGAACGGGATCGCCGAGCACGTGCGCCTGCTCGGCCTGCTGCCGCGCCGCGCGCAGATCGAACTGCTCCGCCGCTGCGTGGCCATCATCCAGCCGAGCCTCTTCGAGGGCTGGAGCACAGTCGTCGAAGACGCACGCGCACTCGGGCGCCCGGTGCTGCTCTCCGATATTCCGGTGCATCGCGAGCAGGCGCCGCCCGGCGGGCGCTACTTTGCGCCGGAGTCGGCGGAGGAACTCGCGGAACTCATGGCCACCGCGTGGGCGCACTGGCCCGCCGGTCCCGATCTCGCCGCGGAGCAGACCGCTCGCGCTGCGGCCGAGTGCCGGCTGGCGGAGGTCGGCAGGCGCTTTCTCGAAATCGCCGCGCTGTCATGAGCACGCCGCGCTTCTCGATCATCACCGCGACCTTCAACCGCGCGCCGCTGCTGCGCGAAGCGATCGAGAGCGTGCGCGCGCAGGGGCGCGATGACATCGAGCACCTTATCATCGACGCCGCCTCGACCGACGGCACACGTGAGCTGCTCGCCGAGCACCCGGATCTGCGCGTCATCTCCGAGCCGGATCGCGGCATCTACGACGCTTTCAACAAAGGACTCGCCCTCGCGCGCGGCGAGATCGTCCACTTCCTCAACAGCGACGACCTGTTCGTGCCGGGCGCGCTCGATGCCGTGGCCGGGGCTTTTCGCGAAGACGTTGATTTGGTGAGCGGCGGTGTGGAGTTCTTCGAGCGGGCCGCGGATGGCGCCGAGCTAGTGCTGCGACGCGACCAGACCGAAGCTGAACTGGCGTTCACCGTGCCGCAGGTGCTGCTCGGACTGCCCGCGCTGAACGCCCGCTTCTTTCGCCGGCGCTTGATCGAGCGGATCGGAAACTTCGATCTGCGTTACACGATTGCTGCGGATCGCGAGTTCCTGCTGCGCGCCGCGTTGCTGCGCCCGCGCGGTGAGATTGTGCGACAACTGGTCTATCGCTACCGCAGCCACGCCGGCTCGCTGACCGTCCACGAAACGGCTCGCAACATCGAGCGGATGTGGATCGAGCACGTGGAACTCTGCGAGCATCATCTCGCGACCGTCGCGGAAGACCGCGCGGCTTTGGTTGCGCTGCACCGGCGGGAAAGCGCGGCGCTCGCTGTGGACTGCGCCCTGTCTGGCCGATGGGCCGAAACCCAGCAGTGGGTGCAGCGGGGTTGCGCGATCAGCGCGAGCTGGCCGCTGGCCTTTTTCAAACGATGCGGCGGACGGATGCTCGGTCGCGCCAGTCGCTACGCGCTTGCCCCGCAGGGATGGGGATCACGATAAGGACTGCCGTGCCCGCTGTCAGCGTCATCCTGCCATTTTACAATCGCACCGCGACTCTCGCGCGGTGTGTCGATAGCGTGCTCGCGCAGACGTTCGCGGATTGGGAACTCGTGGCCGTGGACGATGCCTCGACCGACGACAGCGCCTCGATCGTGGAAAGCCGGCGCGACGCTCGCATCCGCATCATCCGCCACGAGGTGAATCGCGGAGCCGGTGCCGCGCGCGACACGGCGATGCAAGCTGCGCAGGGCGAATATTTCGCGCTGCTCGATTCCGACGACGAGTGGCTGCCGCGCAAGCTGGAGGCGCAGTTGGATGCCTTGCGCCGCTCCGGCGAGACGGCCGCGCTGTCGGCGTGCCGCTTCGAGTTCATCCGCGACGGGCGCACGATTACTTTGCCAAAGCCATTCGATCCGTCGGCGTGGGAGCGCAGCCTGCATCGCGAATGCACTTTCGGCTTCGGGACCACGCTCGTGATTCGGCGCGATGTCGCGGAGCGGCTCGGTGGCTTCGATCCCGAGTTGCCGCGCCACGAGGACTGGGACTGGATCCTCCGCGCCTTCGAACAAGGGGAGACGCTCGCCTTCACCCCCGAGACGCACGCGCGGGTCTTCTGCACCGCCCCGCCGTCGCTCGAACGCTTCATCCCGTCATCGCACCGCTTCCTCGCGAAGCACGATGCGGGGTTCGCGAAGTTCGGTGCGGACCACCGGCGCCGGGTGATCGCCTATCACTTCGAGAGCATCGCCGGGATGGCCTACGAACAGCGCGCATACGCCACCGGCCACCGCTACCTCCTGCGGTCGTTTTCGACATGGCCGTGGCGCAGCCCCGTGCCGCTCGCCGCGCTGCCGCTCGGTCTGGTGGATGCGCTTTGCGGCACGCGGCTGATCCAGCGCGGCGCGAATTTGCGGCGCGCGCTTTTCGGGCGTCAACTCGACGCGGAAGTCGCATGAGCGCGCCGCTCGTGACGGTGCTTCTTCCGGTCTTCAATGGCGGCGCGCTCCTGCGCCCATGCCTCGACAGTGTCCTGAGTCAGACGTTTGCGGACTTCGAGTTGCTCGCCGTCGATGATGGCTCGTCCGACGAAACGCCGGAGGTCCTGCGTGGCATCGCCGATGCGCGGCTGCGTGTCTTGACCAACGAGCGCAATCTCGGCCTGACCCGCAGTCTTAATCGTGGTCTCGCCGAGGCACGCGGCACATGGATCGCGCGGCAGGATGCGGACGATCTCTGCGCGCCCGAGCGCCTTGCCCGGCAGCTCGCTTTCCTGCACGAAAATCCGCGCACCGCTCTCCTCGGCACCGCGGGCTGGCGGCTCGATCCGCAGGGCCGCGTGACGGGCAGCAATGACCTGCCGACGACCGCCCTCGCGATTCGTTGGGCCAACGTGACCGACAATCCTTTCCTGCACACATCGGTGATGTTTTCGCGTGAGGCCGCGCTGGCTGAGGGTGGCTACGATGAACGGTTCGCGATCTGCCAGGACTTCGATTTGTGGAGCCGTCTGGCCGAGCGCCGTCCCGTTGCGAATCTCCGCGAGCGACTCGTCGCGATGCGCGAACATCCCGCGTCGATGACTCGCACGCAGTCCGGCGGCACGACCGATGAGGCGAGCACGGTGCTGGTCGAAAATTGGGCGCGCATCTTCCCCGGTCGCCGCTTCACCGATGAGGAAGCTCGCTTGCTGCGCTCGTTCCGCCTGCGCTTTCCGGCGGAGGAGTGGTCGGCGCTTTCCGCGTTGCTTGGGGGGTTGTTTGCGGAGTTTTGTGAGCGTCACCCGGAGGCGAAGATTTGCCCGGAGGTGCGAGCGATGCGTGCGCGGCAGGCACTGCGCGTGGCCTACAAATTCATCGGCAGCGCGCGAGGGTTCGCGCTGCGCGAGATGCAGCGCGCCGTGGCTCTCGCCCCCGGCGAAGCCTGGCGCCAGGTGTGGACGGTAATCCGCGCTCGTGCGGGCTTGGTGAGTTTTCCGGAGGGCTCCGCATGAGCGAGCGGAAGCGGGTGCGCGTGCTGCACGTCATCGACAGCTTCGACCTCGGCGGCGCGCAGACCGTGCTGCTGAATCTGCTGCACGCGCTCGACCGGGATCGCTTCGAGCCGGAAGTCGCCGCGATGCACGGACGAGGTGTGTTTTGGGAGGACTTCGCGCGGCTGGACATGCCGGTGCATTCGCTTTCGCCGCACAAGTATTTCCCGGCCTACGTCCTCACCCTCGCGCGCCTCATCCTCGCGCGCCGTCCGCAGATCGTGCATTGCCACCTCTTCGGCTCGAACTGGATCGCGAAGCCTCTCGCGGCCTTGCTCGGCGTGCCGGTGCGAATCGCGCATGACCATTGCAACGACGCCCTCCGCTACGAGCGCCCGCTGGCGCGCTGGATCGACACGCTTGCGAACCGCTGCTCCTCGCACGTGTGTGCGGTCTCGGGTTCGACGCGCGACTTCCTCATCCAGCACGAGCAACTGGCACCAGCGGAAGTCTCGCTGGTGACGAATGGTATCGACCTCTCGCGATTCACTCCAAGTGAGGCCAGATCGCGGCAGGATCGATTTGTGGTGCTCGGGGTCGGGCGGCTCAACCCTCAGAAGAACTTCGCGCTCTTCATCGAGATCGCTGCGGAATTGGTGCGGCGTGGCCATGCTGTCGAGTTCCGCCTCGCTGGCACCGGGCCGGAAGAGAGTGCGCTCCGGTTGCAGGCGAGTGCGCTCGGGATCGGCGATCGGGTGCAATTCCTCGGTCATGTGCAGGACACGCCGCAGCTCTATGGCGGCGCGGACGCCTTGCTGATGACCTCGAAGTTCGAGGGCACGCCGATCGTGCTGCTGGAAGCGATGGCGATGCGCCTGCCGATCGTCGCGCCGCGGCTCGACGGCATCGGCGAGATCTTGAAAAACGAGGACGACGCGCTGCTGATCGAGCCATCGGAGCGCGATCACTTTGTCCGCGCCATCGAGCGGCTCATCGATGCGCCAGATCTCGCGAGTCGGTTTGCGCACGCCGCGCAGGCCAAAGTGCGCGACCGCTATTCCGCGCAAGCGATGACCGTGCAGGTCGAAGCAATCTACGAGCGGTGTCTGGCGATGAAGGTGAAAGCCCCCGCGGCGATCTGACGCCGCCGCAATTCCTCCCAGCCGGGGCGCAACTTCCCGAGCAGCCACCACCACGCGCGGTGCAGCAGCCACAGCGGCGCCGTCGCCACGCGCACCGCGGCCGCCGGCCAGCCCGGCAGCAAGGCCATCCGCGCCTGCGCTGTGAGTCCGTCCCAGCCCGGCGCCACGTGCAGCACCTCGAAGCCCGCCTGCCGCAGCGCGCTCCACACTCCCATGTGCGAATGGTGCTGGTAGCTGATTTCGTGAAACGGTTCCTGAAACGAAACGCTGCCGATGAGCATCCCGCCCGGCCGCAGCACGCGATGCGCTTCGCGCAGCATCACGGCGGGATGGCGGATGTGCTCGAGCACCGCGATCGAGATGATGAAATCGAAGCTTCCATCGCGGAACGGCAGCGCGTGCGCATCGCCGAGCAACGGCGCCTGCGGGTTGTCGTAATCGAGGCCCACGTAGAAAAAGCCGGCGCGCTCGCAGACCGCGCGGTGCAGCCCGGTGCCGCAGCCGAGGTCGAGCATCGGCGCACCCGGCGTCGGGGCTTTAGGGAAGTGGCTCAGCAACTCCGGCGTGAAGTGGTTCGGCACCGTCAGCGCAGAGAAGTCCACGGCGGGATGCGGATTCGCGCGCAGCGGCTGCCAGTCCACGCTCTCGGTGCCGCCGAATCCTTCGCCGAGCGTGAAGGTGATCGTCGCCTGCTTTTCCGCGCGCAGGCGCAAGTCGGGCTGGCCGGACTTCGTCGTCTGATACTCGACGCCGCACTGCGCACACCGGAGCGCCTCGCCGTTTTCGCCCAGACTTCCCGCGCAGGCTGGACACGCCAGGATCGCCAGCAAATCCGCCGGCAACGGGAATGTTTGAGGACGATCGGGTGACTGCATCTGCAAGACATGAGTCAGACATGGACTCGCGGCGCTGCGAAAGCTTTTTGGTTCGTCCCTCGCGGTCGCGCGCTGATCTACGTTACTTCTCCACCCATGGCGCTCACTGAACCCGACCACTACGCCACTCTGGGCCTCGATCGCCGCTGCACCCTCGCGCAGATCCGCGCCGCGTATCGGCTGTTGGCGAAGCAGCATCATCCTGATGTGAACCCTGGCTCGGCAGACGCGGTGGCGCGCGCGCAGGAACTCAATGCGGCGCACGAGATTCTCAGCGATCCGGCGCGCCGCCGTGCCTACGATCGAACGCTCAACGCGGCGAAGACCGCCGCTCCGGCGCGCGCCGGGAAGATCGAGCGCAACATTGCCCAGGACACGCGCCTGCGGATCGAGGATTTCCTGCGCGGCGTGTCGATCGTGGTGCGGGTCAACGATCCCGCGAATCCGCATGGGCAGGAAGTCTATGAGTTGACCATCCCGCCCAGCACGGCGCCGGGGACGCGCTTTCGGATTTCGCGTGGCGCGCTGTTTGCCGGCGGCTTCGTCATCGTCCGCGTCGGCGTGCTGCCGGGGTTTCGGTTCAAAGCTCGCGGCTCCGATCTGCGCGGTGATCTTCGGATCAGCACGCAGAGGGCGAAGCAGGGCGGGACGGAAACGATTGTCGGTCCCGCCGGGTCAATGCTGCGCGTGCAGATACCATCGGGCGTGGCGCGTGGTGAAATCGTGCGCGTCGTCGGCGAAGGGATGCCGAAGCCGCGTGGCGGGCGAGGGGACTTGCTGGTGCGCATCGTCTATCGACCGGAGGTGCGCGTCACGCGGCGCTGACGCTCAGCGCTTTCTCGCGCGATAGTCGCTCGGGCGCCAGCCGACCCATTTCTTGAACGTGGTCGAGAAGACGAACGGGTTTTCGTAGCCGCAGTCGTGGGCGATGGTCTCGATCTTGTCGTCGGTCGTGGTCAGTAGACGCGCGGCGTATTGCATCCGCAGGTAGATGACGTGGTGCATGGGGCTGCGGCCGAGTTCGCGGCGGCAGAGGCGGCGGAGATGTTCGGTGCTGAGGTGGCAACGGCGGGCGAGCACGTCGAGCGACCACGGTTCGCCGAGGCGGGCGGCGACGTATTCCCACAGCGCGCCGAGGCGATCGTCGGTCTGCCACGGGCTGGCGAAGCGGGCGACGTAGGTGTGGATGATTTCGACCCAGTGGCGCACGGTCGCGGGGGCGTGCTGGCTTTGCTGCTCGTGGTAGAGGCCGAGCACGGCGTGGCGGATCGGCTCGGAGTCGAGCTTCGCCATCGAGGGTGAACTCGACTGGATGATCGGCTTTTGATCGGCGGGCTGCTGGTAGCGGACCCAGGTGATTTCCCAGCGGTGCTTCGGTTCGCAGTGGAAGGCGAGGAGCACGTGGGGCGGGGCGATGCAGGCGTCGCCTGCGCGCATGAGTTGCCAGCGGCCATCGAGCAGGATGCGGCCGCGTCCGCTGTGACAGGAGAAGAGGAAGGTGCCGGCGAGGTCCATGCGGACGACTTCGTAAGGCGGCGCGGTGTCGGCGACGGCGACGTGGGCGATGTGGTGGTTCGCGAGCCCGGGGCAATCGGCGGCGGTGACTTTCCAGACGCGGCTGTCGGGCCCGGCGATGTGGGTTTCCTGGAGTGATGGGTGAGTGGACATAAAAGAGAAGTCATCCTGAGCGAAGTGCCCTCGGCGGGCGAAGGCGGCGAGGGCGCGGAGTCGAAGGACCCCGTGCTGAGTCCTGCGACTTTCGCAACGGAAGCCGCCCGACGTTTCACGGGGTCCTTCGACTGCGCGCCTTTCGCTTCGCGAAGCGGCGCTCCGCTCAGGATGACACCGTGATGTAGCGTTACTCCCACCATCACCAATCCAAAACGCGCTTCCGGCTAGTGCGCGGAGGGGGAGCGGCTTTAATCGCCGACACCCGCATCACGTCCCCGACCATGAAACGAATTTTCCTCTTCCTTTCGCTCTGCATCTTCCTCGCCGCCTCGCACGCGGATCCGCTGCGCGTTTTCATTCGCGCTGGAAAGAAGACGCACGGGCCGGGCGCGCACGAGCACGAGCAGTTTCTCCGCGACTGGAAGGTGCTGCTGGCCGAGCGCGGGATGAAGGCGGATGGCGCGATGGATTGGCCGACGGCGGAGCAGATGAAGCAGACGGATGTGATCGTCGTCCACGCGCAGTCGGGCGGTGATGCGACGGAGGAGCAGAAGGCGAATCTCGCGGAGTTCACGAAGCGCGGCGGCGGGCTGGTGGTGATCCATGCAGCGGCGGTGGCGAAGGATCCGGCTTGGTGGAAGTCGGTGATCGGCGGGGCGTGGGTGCCGAAGGTGACGAAGTGGAAGGAGGGGCCGATGGATCTTTACTACACGGAGAATCAGCAGATCGGCGGCGGGCATCCGATCACGAAGGGCGCGTCGAACTTCCACATGGACGACGAGATCTACTACGACATGGACCTCGCGCCGGACATCCGCGTTCTGGCGACGAGCTACACGCCGAACGTGAAGGAAGGGAAGAAGCAGGCCGAGGGCGGGAAGGCGCATATCTACGACATCCAGCCGCAGATGTGGACTTACGAGCGGGACGGCTACCGCGCGTTCGTGCACATCCCCGGGCATCTGTATAAGAACTTCTCGCTGCCGCAGTTTCGCGCGGTGCTGCTGCGCGGCATCGCGTGGGCGGGCAAGCGGACGAACCTCGACGAATACGTGAAGCGCGAAGAACTCGACGCGCTAACGTATCCGCCCGGTGGCCCGCAGAAGCCGGCGGACACGCTCGCAAATCTCGAAGTGCATCCCGACTTCACGATGAAGCTCGTCGCCGCCGAGCCGCTCATCACGAAGCCGATGTGCATCGATTGGGATCCCGCGGGCCGGTTGTGGGTCGCGGAGACGCCGGAGTATCCGAATGGTCGGCGCGGGATGCGGCCCGATTACCGCGGCAAGGAGTGGAAAGATCACGGTGGGATTGATCCGACGCCCGGCGAACAGGAGCGCAAGGCGCAGGACAAAATTAGCATCCTCATCGACACCGACGGCGACGGCGTGATGGACAAAAAGCAGGTTTTCTACGAGGGTCTCGACCTCGTCACCGGCTTCGTCTTCCACCAGGACGGCGTCATCGTCACGCAAGCGCCGGACATCCTTTGGATCCGCGACACCGACGGCGACGGCAAGGCGGACAAAGTCGAGAAGCTCTACACCGGCCTCGGCACGAAGGACACGCACGCGGTCATCAACAATCCGCGCTGGGGCTGGGACGGCTGGATCTACGCGACGCACGGCTACAGCTCATCGAGCGAGGTGAAGAATACGCAGGGTGAGACGCAAGGCACGATCGGCAGCGGCGTCGTGCGCTTCCGGCCCGATGGGGCGAAGATCGAGCAGTATTCGTCGAAGGGCGGCAACACCTGGGGCCTGACCATCACCGGCGACAATCGCGTGATGTGGACGCAGCCGACGAGCGGTCAGCTCCTCATGCAGACCGTGCTGCCCGAGTATGCGCTCGCGCGTGGCAAGATCGGCAACACCACGAGTTTCAAAGTCGTCGAGCCGTCGCCGAAATCCTTTCCGCTGCTCGCGCCCGAGCAACTCGCGTATGTGCAGATCGACTGGGTCGGCTCCTTCACCGCCGCGGCAGGCTGCGCGATCTACGACGGCGGCACGTGGCCGGCGGAATACAACGGCGACTACTTCACCACCGAGCCGACGATCAATGTGATCCATCACACGCGCCTCACGCCCGAAGGTTCGAGTTACACCGCTGCGAAGTTGCCCGGCCGCGAGGAGACGGAATTCGTGCGCAGCAAAGACATGTGGTGGCGCCCGATCGAGACGCGCATCGGCCCCGACGGCGGGCTGTATGTGGCCGACTTCTACAACCAGGCAGTGATGCACAACGACACGCGCGGCCCCGATCACAACAACGTCAACGCCGCCGTCCGCCCCGACCGCGACCACTACTTCGGCCGCATCTGGCGGATCGATCACAAGCAGGCGAAGAAGCTCGCGGTGCCGGATTTGTCGAAGGCGGGCGTCGGTGAGTTGGCGAAGGCGCTGGAGAATCCGAATCGCGTGGTGCGGATGACGGCGAGTCGTTTGATCGCCGAGAAAGCGAAGGCGCAGGGCGTCTCCGAATCCGGCGGCAAGAAAGGATTCTCGCCGGATGCGATCAAGGTGGTCGCCGCTTCGCTGAAGAATCCCGAACCGCAGACGCGGATCGCGGCTTTGTGGACGATGGGGGCGCTCGGTCTGCTCGCGCCTGAGCAACTCGCTGCCGCGCTCGACGACGCGGACGCTTCGGTTCGCCGGAACGCCGCGCTCGGAGCTGAAGCCCTCGCGGCTAACGACGCCGTTGCGGCGCTCGAGAAGAAGCTGAACGATCCCGAAGCTGCCGTCCGTCTCGCGGCGCTCACCGCGCTCGCTGCGGCTGATGCAAACGACTCTGCCGCAAAAGCGCTCGTCGCCGCGTGGCCGAAGTTCGACGACGACTTTCAGCGCAGCGCGGCCATCGGCGCAGCCTCGCGCAATTCTCCGGCCGCGATCGCGGCCGCGCTGGCCAGCGGAGATGCCGGTCTCGCGACGCTGGTCACTCAACTCACGCAAGGCGTGGCCGAGCGCGGCGAAACCGACGCGGCGGCGAAGCTCGTGATCGCGGTCGGGGCGAAGCAAGGCGGCGCCGACGAACTCAAACGCACCATCCTCGACACGCTCGGCAAGTCGTTGAAGACCGCGCCGGAGATGACGCCGGAGCTTTCCTCCGCGCTGGGCAACCTGCTCGACAGCGGCGTGAGCGGTTCGGCGCTGCCGCTGGCGGCGCAGTGGGATAAAGCGGGCGCGTTGAAGGCGAAGGTGACGGAGCTTTCGACGAAGCTGCTCGCGCAACTCGCCGACGCGAAAGGCGACGACGCCGTGCGGCTCGCGGCGGCTCAGAGTCTCATCGGCATCCGCAGCGCGAACGCGGAGATTCTTCCCGCCATCGTGAAGCAACTCGGCGCGGATGGCGCGGCCGGTTTCAAGCGCCAGCTCATCCTCGCGCTCGCCGATCTGGACGATGCTTCGGTCGGCAAGGAACTCGCCGCCACCTTTGGTAAACTCCCCGCCGAGGCGCAGACCGTGGCCTTCGACACGCTGCTCAAGCGCGCGGACTGGGCGAACGCGTTCCTCGACGCGGTGAAGGCGAAGCAGGTCGATGTGACCACGCTCGGGCCGGCGAATGCCTACCGGCTGCGCGCGCACGCGAACAAGAAAGTGGCCGAGCGCGCAAACGCGTTGCTCGATGAACTCAACCCGCTCGCGAAGGCGAAGAAGGAAGCGATCGCGAAGCTGATGCCGCTCGTGGATCAAAAGGGCGACGCGGCGAAGGGCAAGGTGCTCTTCAACACGACGTGCGCGGTGTGCCACAAGTTCGGCGACTTCGGCGCGGACATCGGGCCGGGGCTCACCGGCATGGGCGCGCACGGCGCGGGCGAGTTGCTCGGCGCGATCGTCGATCCGAACGCGGAGGTCGATCCGAGCTTCGTCGGCTGGAACATCGAGACGAAGGACGGCCAGCTTTTTAACGGCGTGATCGAGTCGGAAAACCCGACGACCATCACGCTCAAGAGCCTCGCCGGCGTGCAGCAGGTGAAGGTCGCGGACATCAAGAAGCGCGAGAACACCGGCCGCTCGCTCATGCCCGAGGGCTTCGAGGGACTCGGCGGCGAGCCGCTGCGCGACATCATCGCCTACATGCAGAGCGTCGATGGCGGCCGCTTCCGCACGCTCGACCTGCGCGACGCGTTCACCGCTTCGACGACGACCGGGCTCTACAACTCGGCGGAGGCGAAGAAGGATTCGTTCGAGTTCGTGAAGACCGGCACGGTGAAAGTCGGCGACATTCCTTTCAACATCGTGAGCGCGGACAAGGCGCCGCGGAACATCCTCGTGCTCAAGGGCGGGCCGGGGAAGAGCTACTCGCACACGCTGCCGCAAAAGGTCGAGGTGAAGGCCGGCGGCTTCAAAGCGAACCGGCTGCACTTCCTCGGCGGCGTCGCGGGCTGGGGCTCGCGTGGCGGTGGTGAAGGGGGCGATGTGCTGAAGGTGACGATCCATACGACGCACGGGCAGCGCGAAGGGATGACGTTCAAGAACGGCGTCGAGTTCGCGGACTACAATGCGCACGTCGATGTGCCGGGCTCGAAGTTCGCCGACGGCATCGTGAAGGGTTCGCATCAGGTGCGGTGGTTCAGCAAGCAACTCGCGATGGGCACGGTGGAGATCGACAAGATCGCCATCGAATCGCTCGACAACGGCATCGCGCCGACGCTCGTGGCGATCACCGCGGAGTTGGCGGACCCGAATGCCAAGCCGCTTGACGTGCCGACCGCTTCACTGCCACCGCATCCCGACATCCACCTCGTGAATGATGAGCCCGGATTCAAACCGCAGTTCACCGATCCTGTCCCGCAGCCGCCGGCTTCGGCGAAAGGCCCGCGCGTGCTGCTGGTGGGCGGCGGTTCGTCGCACGACTTTGTGAAGTTCTTCGGCACCGCCGATAAAGCCACGCTCGCGCCGCACGTCGGCTGGGTGGACTTCACGCAGAACGCGAACGGCGTGCCCGCGATCCTCGATCGCGTGGACGTGCTCGTGTGGAGCGCGAACCAGCCCGTTTCCTCCGCGACGCGCAAGGCGCTGATCGACTTCGCCAACGCGGGGAGGGCGATCATCGCGCTGCATCCGGGCACTTGGTATGCGTGGAAAAACTTCCCCGAATGGAATCTGCAAATCGTCGGCGGCGGCACGCGCGGGCACGACAAGCTCGGCGCTTTCCCGGTGAAGATCACGAATCCCGCGCACCCGATCACGAAGGGCGTGACGCCGAGCTTCGAGATCACCGACGAACTCTACAACCACGTCGCCGATCCCGCCGGCACGCCGATCGAAGTGCTCGCCACCGCGACGAGCCCGAACACCGGCAAGACCTTCCCGCAGGTCTTCGTCGTGAAGCACCCAAAGGCGAAGATCGTCGGCATCACGCTCGGTCACGACGAGCGTGCGCACGAATTGCCGGAATACAAAACGCTGCTGCTCAATGCCGTCGCGTGGGCTGCTTCCCGCTAAAACCGTATGAGCACTCCGAACTCTAACGAACGTCGCTTTGTCCAAATCGCCGACGCGATCCGCGAGACGAATCCGTGGACCAACAACGAATGGCTCTGCCGCCCCGATGTCGTCGGCGCGGACAAGCTGCTGCTTGTGCGCGCGAACATGGACCCGGGCCGCTGCCACTCGTTCCACTTCCATCCGCACCGCGAGGAAATCATCTACGTGATCTACGGCCGCGCTGAGCAGTGGGTCGGTGAGGAGTATCGCATCCTGAGCGCCGGTGAGATGGCACACATCCCGGCGGGCACGATCCACGCGACCTACAATCCGCACAAAGAGCCGCTCGTCTTTCTCGCGATCCTCTCGCCCGCGAAGCTGCCGCCGGAGCAAAGCGCCGCACTCGATCCGACCGATGTGTCCACGCAGGAGCCTTGGGTGTCGATCCGGCAGGGGCGGCCGGAGTGCGCGTGAACTGCGCGTCGCAGAGCGACGCGGCTACAGCGCTGTAGCCACGGCGCTCTGCGCCGTGCTGGTGGTCAGCCCTCGATCGTCTGGATCTCGACCGGCTCGACCTTCACGCCGAGTTCCTCGAGCCACGCGACGGCGCGCTTGATCTCCTCGCGCTCGCCGTCGAGCGAAAGCGAGACGAGACCGATCTCGTCGTTCACGCTGGCCTGGCGGACGTTGGTGATGACTTTGAATTTTTGCCCGAGTTCCCAGATCACCGGAGTGGTGATGAGCTTGGTCGGGAACATGAGCCAGAGACGTTGTTGATCTTTCACGGCTAACCTCCAGCGATGGCGGGGACGATGCTGATTTCGTCGGCTTCTTTGACCGGCGTGGCTTTCTCTTCGAGGAAGCGGATGTCTTCGCCGTTGACGTAGATGTTCACGAAGCGGCGCACGTTGCCGGCTTCGTCGCAGAGGCGCTCTTTGAGGCCGGGATAGGCGGCGTCGAGATTGTCGAGGATCTCGCCGATGGTCGCGCCGGCGGCGCTGACGGTTTCAAGTTCCGCGGTGAGTTTGCGGAGCGGTGTGGGGATGAGGACGGAAGGCATTGCTGATTTGTGATTGCTGATTGCTGATTGGGTCAAGCCGTGGCTGCCGCGGCGTCGGGATTGTAAACTTGTTCCTCGAATTCGCGCAGGCTCGGCTTGATCACGCGAGGCGCGCCGCATTTTCCGACGATGGCTTCCTGCGTCTTGAGGCCGTGGCCGGTGATGCAGATGACGATGCTCTCGTCGCGCGGGAGCTTGCCGGTTTCGATGAGTTTTCGTGTGCAGGCAGTGGTCACGCCGCCCGCGGTCTCTGCGAAGATGCCTTCGCACTCGGCGAGCAGCTTGATGCCCTCGATCACTTCCTCGTCGGTCACGTCTTCGGCGAAGCCACCCGTGTCGCGCATCGCGTGGATGGCGTAGTAGCCATCGGCGGGCGTGCCGATGGCGAGCGACTTCACGATCGTCTCGGGCTTCGGCACGGGCTTCACGATGTCGGTGCCGCGCTTCATCGCCTGTGCGATGGGACCGCAACCGGTGGCTTGTGCGCCATAGACGGAGAAGGGTGCGGCATCTACGAGACCGAGCTTGGTGAATTCACCGTAAGCCTTGTGAATTTTCGTGAGCAGCGAGCCGGACGCCATCGGGATGACGGTGTGCCGGGGGATGTGCCAGCCGAGTTGTTCGCAAATCTCGAAGCCCATCGACTTGCTCCCCTCAGCGTAATACGGGCGCAGGTTCACGTTCACGAAGCCCCAGCCGTATTTGCCAGCGATCTCGGAGCAGAGGCGATTCACTTGATCGTAAGCGCCGTGGATGCCGATGACGTTCGTCCCATAGACGAGCGAGCCGAGCACCTTCCCCTGCTCGAGATCGGCGGGGATGAGCACGTAGCTTTTCAATCCGGCGCTCGCGGCGTTCGCGGCGACGGAGTTCGCGAGATTGCCGGTCGAGGCGCACGCGACGGTCTTGAAACCAAGCTCTCGCGCACGGCTCAGCGCGACGGAGACGACGCGATCCTTAAACGAGAGCGTGGGGTAATTGACCGTGTCGTTCTTCACGTAGAGCTCGCGCACGCCGAGCGCCTTCGCGAGACGATCGGCTTTCACGAGCGGCGTGAAGCCGACCTGCGTCCCGACCGTCGGCTCGCCGTCGATCGGCAGCAACTCGCGGTAGCGCCACATGGTGTGCGCGCGGCTCTCGATGAGCTGGCGCGTGAGCACCTTGCCGATGGCTTCGTAATCGTAAGCCGCTTCGAGCGGTCCGAAGTCGAAGTCGCAGACGTGGATGGCCTCTTTCGGGTAGAGCTTGCCGCACTCGCGACACTTGAGGTTGGAGAAATAGGGCGATGGTTTGTCCATGGCAGATTTAGTTTTGCACTCCCACCAAGCGTCGATTGTTCCGATGAGTGCAAATCAGCCGGCGCAGGATGCGCTCCGCCGAATTCTCATTCATCTTCCCCCGAGTCTCCTCGGAGCTGGATTTGGCACCTGGTCCTCTCGCTTGCGCGGGAGCGGTTGCCGTAGCTTCAGCGGGCCAGAACCCTCTGCTACTCTTGATGAAAGTGGGCGGAGGCTAGGGGATGCGTCCGGTCCGTCAACCGGGATTTTTGTCATCACGGCGCACGAGTGAAGCGAGCGGCGCGATGCCATCCTGAGGCCAGGTCCACCGTGGGAGCTGCATGAGTCCTATGGGGCATATACGACCCATGCCGAGGTCGGGGAGCGCAGCGCCTTCTGGAAAAATGCCGGCGCAGCTCAAATGCGCGCGCACCTCGTGCAGCTCCGCGCTCCAGTCTGTGGGCAGCGGCTTCACGAAGATCGTGCGGTGTAGCGGCGTGCGCGGAAAACCGGGCGTCTCGTCGTAGAGCACGGTCGAGTTTACGCTGCACCACACGGCGCACGGTTCGCCGTTCGCAGCGCGGAAGGCGAAGTCTTCGCGCAGCGCGCGGATCGCGCAGGCAGCGGAGAGTGGTAGCGCGCCGCGCGGGTTGCGTTCGAGCGCTGCCGCGAGTTGCATGGCGTAGGCGCGCGCGTCGCCGCCGACGTAGAGCACGTGCGGCGAGAGGCAGCCGAGTTGATCGAACGCTGCCACATCGCGCGCTGCGTCTTCCACCGACGTGAAGGCTGGATCATCGAAGATCACGCCGAAGCTGATCTTGTGGCCGTGCGCGATGAAGCGCTGGTCCTTGCGCACGCGGCTGCGGAAGTGCGCGATCGTCTCGTCGTCACCGAAGACTACCACCACCTCCGCCCGCCTCAGCCAATCGTCAGGCAGCGTCGTGCTTGTCTCCACGCACGCCGCGAGCGCGGCGGGCAGGTGTGCGATGAACTCACCGACTTCCGGCAGCCCCACCGACGGCAGTTTCGCGCAATTGTGCGCGCCGAGCAGCAGCCCGCGCACGAGCGTCTGCAACGCGGCGGCAGGCGTGTTCCCTGCGAGGATGTGCAGCACAGTGGGCGGCGCGATGTCGTCGAGCGCCGTCGCACTACCGAAGTCGGCGATCACCATCGCGAGCAGATCGTTCGTCGTGCTCGGGCCGAGGAAAGGAAAGTGCCGGCACGCCTCAGCGAGTGCGGCTGCGCGCGAGAGAGTGTTCATCGGCGCAGCAACTCATCCGCCGCGCGCGAGCAGCCACGCGGCAGCGCGGCGGGATCGCGCCCGATCAACTCGAAACCTTCCTCGCGTCGGATCGCGAGATCCTGCGTCTCGATCGCGAGCGACGAGTTGAGGTTTGCGAGATCGAAAATCCGCAGCACACCCGGCTCGCCGATCGCGACTTCCTCACCGCTGGCGGGGGCGATCACCAGCGCGCGCACCCACGGGCCGCCAGTGTGCGGCGCGCCGAGGCCGCGCGTGTAGAACTGCGAGCTGAGTTCCGTCATCCCGTATTCGTTCAGCACCGCGTCCGGCTTCAGTCCGAGATGCCGCTCGAACATCGCGTAAAGCTCCGCCCTCGCGACGTCGCGCCCGGAGCCTTTGTAGCCGCCGGTTTCCATCGCGAAGCTGCCTGGCGGCAACACGCGCGCGGGCGTCGTCTCGAAGTGATGCAAGAACGCGAGCGCCGTCCCAAGCAGCGCGACCGGCTCGGTCTCGCCGTTTTCCACGGCGAGCGTCGCGAGCATGTGGCTGAGCGACGAGTGCGGCGCCTCAGCGGGCGAAGGCGCGAGCACGATCTGCTGCAGCCGCGGCAAGCCGAGCCGCCGCCAGCCCGCGAGCACCGCAGCTTCGTAGAGCCGCGTGTTGTGGAAATGATGCTCACCGCGCGTCTCGCCCGTCGTGCCGCTGGTGCGAAAGGTCTTCCCGATGTGCTCACGCGGCACGCACGAGAGCGCGAACCGCTTGAACGCGCTCTGCGGTGTTGCTGGGATTTCCCGCCAGTGCGCCGGCGTCGGGCGCGTCGCACAAAAGCGCGCGCAGGGTTTGTTCCACCTGCGCTGGAAGGCGTGGATTGCGAGCGCCAGCGAATCGAACGTCGCCTCGTCGAGGTTAGGCCGCAGCGCTGCCAGGATGCGCTGTTCAAGTTGCTCGTAGCTGGTGAGGACGTCGTCCATGGGTGCGTTTCACTACTCCGTTTCGAGCGCGCGCGAAATCGCGTCGGGTCTCACGGCGAGTCTCTCCCACGCCGCGGCCAACGATGCGGATTCGTAGGGCAACCACGTGCTGCTCGCCGTCGCAAAGAGACCTGCGTGAACCGGCGCGCCAGTCATCTCGCTCACGGCCTTCCAATAGGCGGCGAGCTGCGGTTCGTAATGCGCAGGCAATTCCTCGGCACGCTGGCGGTTGGTCTTCCAATCCACGAGCAACCACGTGCCAGCCGTCGGGTCGAAGACAGCGAGGTCGATGATGCCTTCGAGACAGTCGCGCTCATTCATGCGCCACAGGAAAGGCATCTCCGCGTGCAATACCAGGCCGGGTGCGGTGAGCAGGCGCGCCAGCGGCGTATCACTCGTGAGCTGTGCCCACAGAAGCTTCCATTCGCGACGCGATAGCTCCACGTCCGGCGACGTGGCGAGCGACGATTCGAAGACCGCGTCCCACGCTGTGGCACCGGCTTGCCAGTCGAGGTGTTCGACAAGGCCATGCCACCACGTGCCGTAGCGTTGTCCCAAACTCTGCACCGCGCCGCGTGGCGCGAGCGCGAGATACGCAGCCGGGTCCGCATCGGCCAGCGCAGCCTCGGCCAGCGCGCTCGGGTTGCGCTTGATGAAATGCGTCGCGCGCTCCGCCGCCGCCGGCACGATCCCGCCCGCCACCGCTGCGAGCGGCTCCACCGCTTGCTCCCCGACCTTCCGCGCGTCGCGTTCGGATTCCTGCGCCACCGTGGCAGCGCACGCGGTGCATTGCGTGGGCAGCGCAGCGAACGCATCCGCATTGTCCTTCTTCGGCGCGCAGCGAAGGACGCTCGCCTGCCCCGATTCCGCGACGCCTTTCTTCAGCCGGAAGAGATCGAGATCGTCCGCGAGCACGAGCGTGTGGCGCGAGCGGGTGAGCGCGACGTAGAGCAAGCGCTCGGCTACCTGCCGGTCGCGCGCCTTGAGCGTGGCGTCGGTCTCCGCGTCGATGTCTTCGCGGGAAAAGGCCGCGCGCACTTTGCCGCCGATGTGCAGCAGCCGCGGGTAGTTCGAGCGCCCGCCGAGGACGCTGCGTGCGAGGAAGGGCACGACGACGCACTGCCACTCGGAGCCTTTCGCCTTGTGGCCGGTGATGAGTTGCACCGCGTCGCCGGTGGTGCCGCGCACTTCGCGCGTCGTCGCCATGCCGTCGCGCAGGCCGTTCGCGAAATCCACAAGCGTCTGCTCCTCCGGCTCCGCCGCGGCGGCGAGTGTGAGCAGTTCATCGAGTTCTGCGTCGAGCCCCTCGTATTCCTCGTCCGGCAACGTGCGCAGCCGGTCGCGCAGCAGCGTTGCGCCGACGAGTTCGCGCATCGCGGAGAATAGCGGCTGGTCGGCGAGGCGCGCACGCAGCTCGGCGAGCAGCCGCAGCGTGTCGCCGACGGTGCCCTCGCGTTGGGTCGGCTCGGTGATTTGAAAGCGTCCACGTTTACCTTCGGCGAACACCGCGAGGTTGTGATCAGAGAGGCCGAACACCTCGCGCAGGACGCCGACGATTTCGTAGCCGTTGTCCGGCTCAGCCATCGCGACGGCGAGCGCCGTGAACCACGCGTAGGCCGGGCTGTCGCCCTTTACGTCGCGCTCGGATTGAAGCTGCACCGCGAAGCCCTCGGCGCGCAGCGCATCGCGCAATGGCCGGAACCACTCCTTCCGCGGGCACAGGATCGCAACCTGGCTCCACGCTGAGGCGCGCAGCTTTCCAAGGCTCTGCTCGCGCAGCCAGCGGGCGAGCTGTGGTGCTTCGAGCCGGGCCTTGCGCGCGTCGCTCAGCCCATCGAGCGGCGGCAAATCCTTCGGCTCCCAGCGCACGACCTGTCCGGGCAACACGGCGGGACGCGGCTGCAATTGCACGTAGCACGCCTGGTCATCCCTGCCGTTGAGCAGCTCCGGAAATGTCTCGTTCACGAATGCGATCTGCCGCTCGTCGAGACGGAAGGTGACGGAAAACTCGACCTTCTCTCCGCCCTCGCTCGCGACGAGCGCCTCATGCACGAGCTGATAGTGCGCGAGGTCGGCGCGGTCGCTGTAGATCGACTGCTGGAAATCGCCGACCATGCAAAAGTGCCCCGCGCGTGGCGCGTGATCGCGGACGTCGAGCCACGCGCCGCTCGCGTCTGGCGGACGCGTGATCTCCAGCAGCACGTCGAACATCGACGGGTCGGTGTCCTGCGCTTCGTCGAGGATCACGCGGTAATTCTTCGCGCGAATCCGTGGCGCGGCCTCGGGGTGACGCATCAGTTCGAGCGCGAGCGCGACCTGATCGTCGTAGCCGAGCACGCCGCGCGCGATTCGGAAATCACGGTAAGCCCGCTCGACATCCGCCGCGACGCGGAGAGCGCAGCGGCCCGCCCATTCGCGGATCGGGCCGACGGCCTCGCGCCACGCCTCGCCGAGCGGCTTCGATTCGCACGCGGGCAGCGGCTCGAAACCTGAGCCGGTCTTCCACGTGTCTTCCCAGCGCCGCAGATTCTGCTGCGAGCGTTCGACGGCGGCCTGCGAGCGTTTGTCGGGCGTGAAGTTATACACCTCGTGGAAATCGATCCGCGGGAACGGCCCCGGCTCAGCCGCAAAGCCGGCGCAACCGCCGCCGCGCCCAAGCTCCATGAGCTGCCGCACGGGCACGAGTCGCAGCAGCGCCTCGCGCTCCGCCGTGCCGAGGCTCGCGGCGACGGCGGTGTGCTGCTGCACGAATTCCATCCACAGCAGGTCATCGTCGTTGGCGGTCTCGAACTGCCCGGCGAGGCCGAGGTGATGGCCATGCTGGTGGAGCAGCTTCACGCAGAAGCTGTGGATCGTGCCGAAGAATGCGCGGTTGAACGCGGCGAGCACGTCGAGCGGGACGCCAGCTTCGAGCAGGCTCTGCCGCGCGCGCTGCTGCATCTCATCGGCGGCGCGGTTGGTGAAGGTGACGACGACGAGCGACGGCAGCCACTCGAGCGCGTGCGTGCTTTGTGCGATGGCGATGATGCGGTCCGTGATCGCGCGCGTCTTGCCGCTGCCGGCGGCGGCGATGACGGAGAAGTTGCGTGTGCGTTCGCCGGTGAAGCGGTCGCGTTCGCGCTGGTCGGCGGGCTGGCTCATTCCGCGTCCTCCTCTCCGTCGGCGAGCAGCGGATGCGTGCGCGCCCACTTCTCGTCGAGCAACTCGGGATCGATGCCGAGCGTCGCGAGCGGGTAGTCGCGCTGGTAGGAAAACGCATCGCGCACCTTGCCCTTCATCCCGAAGATGCCCGTGTCCTGCATCTCGCAAAGCCCCAGCCAGAGCCGCTGCTGCGCGGCGAGGCTGAGATCGGCGTCGGTGAACTGCGGCCCGTCGAGCGCGAGGTCGGGTGAGAGCCGCGTGACGCCAAACCCACGCGCGCCGAGCGCGTGCAGTGCGAGGGCGTAGAGCGCGAGTTGGAGGCCGTCGCCGGCGCGCAGTTTCTTTTCGAGCGAGAGTTGCCGCTCCTCCGGCGTGATCGCGCGCGAGCTGGGCGCCATCGAGGCTTTGCGGCCGGTCTTGTAGTCGATGATCCACGGCTCGGCGGGCACGGCATCGGTGCTGTTCGCGAGGATCGCATCGGTGCGGCCGCGGACGTGCAGCTGGTGCGTGGAATCGATGGGGATCGCGGTGTCGGGCAGCTTCCACTCGGTGGCGATGTGCGTATAGCCGCTTACGTCCGCCACGCGCTGCGCGAACTCACCGGCGACGCGCAGCGCCTGGTGCCAGAGCGAGAGCCACCAGTCGGGCAACTCGCGCCCGCTCTGCCGGAGCGTGGCGATCAAGTCTTCGCAATACGCCGCGCCGGAGTCATGCACGCGGGCGAGCAGCGTGGTGCGATCCGGCAGCGGGGCGAAGCCGTCGTCGCGCGTGCCGGGGATCGCGGCCAGCCAGCGGTGCGCCCACTTGCCGATGGCGAGATTCCACACGGAGTCGTCTGCGTCTTCGGCCTGTGCTTCGACGCCGAGCACGTGGCGCATCCAGACTTCAGCGGGATGCTTGAGCGCGCGCTCCCACGCGGTGACCCAGAGCCGGAGCGGCTCCGCGGGCGGCGTGCCGAGCGCGAATTCGTATTCGCCAAACTTCGGCCCGGTGCGGCGCGTGTCGTAAGCGGTGCGTGTCTGCTGCACGGCGGTGCGATCGGGCGCGGGCGTTTGCCACAGGCCGCTCGCGTCGAGCCAGCGCTTCGTCTCGCCGTGCAGCGCGCGCATCGCGGACTGCGACACGGCGCGGCCGCGGGCGCAAAAATAGAGCCGGGTGAAGAAGTCGCTCGGGTTGAGCAGGCGGTCGGGCGCGCTTTCGTCGAAGAGCTGCGCGGTCGCGGCGATGGCGACGCTGGCGGACTCGAGCGTGTTGAGGAATTGCCGGAGCACGAGCTGGCGGCGTTGCGTGGGGCCGAGGGCGAGCGTGTGGCCGGGGCGCACGGTCCAATGGCCTTCGCCCTGGCGGCCTTGGCGCGTGGCGCGTTCGTTGAGCACGCGGATGCGGCGGTTGAGCGCGTCGATTTCCTCCTCGCCGAGCCAGCCGGAGTCTTCGAGCGCGGGCGGCCAGCGGCCTTCGTTCAACCCGGCGATGATGAGGTGCGACCACGCTTGCGATTCGGCCTGCGTGCACGGAAGCAGATGCACACGGCTGTAGGGATGGCTGCCGCTTTGGTCGCGCTCGGCGCGCCAGGAGGTAAGCGTCTCGCCGAGCCAGCGCAGCCACGCGCGGCGGGAGATGCGCAGCTTTTGCGCGTGCCGCCAGTCGGCGGCGAAGCGGTGCAACTCGCCGGCGCGCGCGGTCCAGCCGAGGCGGGCGAAGATCGTATCGGTCGCGGCGATGAACTGCGCGAGCGTGCCGTGCTCTGGGAGCAGCGGGAGCGCGCGCAGGCCGGCGGGAAGTTTGCCGCCGTGCGCGTGGTGCGGGTGCGCTTCGAGCCATGCGGCGAGGACGGTGAGGTCGTCGATCAAGAGTTCGTCGAGCGTGCGGCGGAGGCTGTCCTCGATGTTGGCGAGCGGCAGTCCATCAAAGAGCCGCTCCGGTTCGCGCAGCGCGTGGAGGAAGCGCAGTAGCACGGGCGTGCGCGGATTTTCCTGGAGCTCGACCCACGCGGGCCACGCGGGATCTTCGAGCGGGCCGGGCGTGAGGTGCGCGAGACCGTCGTTGTGCGCGATGCCGCGCGCGGCGAGCAGCGCTGCGACGTGGCGCGAGAGCGCACCGGCGGCGGGGAAGAGCAGGCCGAGCCGCGTGCAGGCGGGATCGGCGAGGAAGGCGATCGCCTTGGTGACGATGGCGCGCGCTTGCTCCGTGGTGTCGTGGCCGACGAGGAATTCAATCGCGGCAGCCGGCTCGCGCTGACGCTGTGCGATCGCCGCCTTGCCCTCGGGCAGGCGGAGCAGATCGATGAACGGGCGCAACTCGTCCGCGGGCAGCGGTGTGCTTGCGCCGAAGTTCTCCTCCCACGTGCCGACCCATGTCGTGTCGAGTTCAGCGGCTTCGTCGCGAGGCTCGGTGAGGCAGACGACGGCGTCCGCCGCGGTGTGTGCGGCGGCGGCGAGCAGCGGCCAGAGCGGCCAGTGGAGGCCGTTGAAGCCGGCCACGAACAGCCGCGCGAATGCCGGCGGCTGCGAGCGCGCGGCGGTGAGCAGCGCGCGGTCGGCATCGGGCATGAGCGTGAAGCCGCACTTCGCGACGAACCGCTCGAACTCCTCGACGACTTCGCGCAGCGCGTGCGGGCCGGCGTCGGCAAAAGGCCAGCCGCTAGCGTTGAGCAGGTCGTGGGCTTTGCGCAGATGATCGGGTGCAGCGGCGACGGCGCTGGCGGCGGGATCGGCGCTGAACTTTTCCGCGGCAGTGGCAAGCAGCAGGTGGAGGTGCTCGCGCATCGGCACGGTGGCGTCGAGGCCGAGCGCGTGGGTGAGCAGCGCGCGCAGTTCCGGCGCGGTGATGAACCGCACGCCGAGCATCGGCGCGCCCGCATCGAGCGCGCGATTTTTCAAAAAGTAGCCGTCGGCGCGGGAGGGCACGAGCACGAGCGTCGGGCGCGGGTCGCGCCACGTCGCGGACGCGAGCCACGGCAGGAGCGCATCCGCGGTGGTGGCGGAGGAGGTGGTGGTGAAGAGACGGACCGGCATGATGCGCGCGACTATAGCCGCAGGGGTGGGACAACGGCAGGGCTACAGCCAGCCTTTGCGCTTAAAGAACCACAGCTCGCCGAGCGCGATGATGAGCATGACGCCGAGGCAGGCGAAGTAGCCGGCGGGTTGTTTCAGTTCGGGCATGTTCTCGAAATTCATCCCATACACGCCGGCGACGAAGGTGAGTGGGATGAAGATGCCGCTCATGACGGTGAGCACGCGCATGATCTCATTCGTGCGCTGCGAGACGGCGCTGAGGTAGAGCTCGAGCAGGCTGGCGGTGAGATCCCGGTAGCTCTCGACGAGATCCATCACGCGCACGGCGTGGTCGTAGGCGTCGCGGAGGAAGATCTTGGTTTCCTTGCCGATGAGCGTGGACTCGTCGTGCAGCAGATTGTTGACGAGATCGCGCTCGGGCCAGATCGCGCGGCGCAGATGCACGAGCGTGCGGCGGTAGTCGTGGAGTTTCGCGATGCACGTCTTGGTCGGCTTTGCGAGCATCTCGTCTTCGAGATCTTCGAGGCCTTCGCCGATGCACTCGAGGATGGGGAAGCCGTGGTCGATGATGGCATCGAGCAGCGCGTAGGCGAGGTAGTCGGCGCCGAGCTTGCGGATGTAGCCGCGGCCCACGCGGGCGCGTTCGCGGATGGGATCGAAGACGTCGCAATCGGGATCTTCCTGGATGGTGATGAGCAGGCCGGGCAGCAGAAACATGGAGACTTGCTCGCCAACGAGCCGGTCGTCGACGGGGTCGCGGTAGATCATCTGAGCGACGATGAAGAGTTGGTCGTCGTAGGCCTCGGCTTTCGGGCGCTGTCCGGTGTGGACGATGTCTTCGAGTGCGAGTGGGTGGAGGCCGTATTTCTCGCCGAGCTCGCGGAGGGCGTCGATGTCGCCGAGGCCGTTGAATTCGATCCAGCGCACCTTGCCGTCGTCGAGCCCCGGCGCGGGTAGTTCGGCGACGGATTTCGGTTTCAGTTCTTCGTAGGTATCGCGGCTGTATTCCACGACACGCAGTTGCGGCGGCGCGCCTTCGCCGGGTTCGATCCCGGTGAGTGTGGCGGGCGCGGTGCCGGGAAGTGCGTAGCGGGTTTTGAACATCGGTTAGTGGAGCAAGACTGCCGGAGTGTCGGGGAAGCTGAGGCTCACGCTGCGGCTGGTGGTTTGTGTGTGGAGGCGCTGCTACTCGGCGAGGAGCTTCTCGATCTTTGCGGTCAGGCCGTCGCGAGCCTGCATGTCCACGAGGTTGCCTTTCTTATCCACGAGCCACATCGCGGGGATGCTGTTGATGCCGTATTTCTGGCCGATCTCATTTTGCCAGCCCTTGCCGTCGAAGAACTGAGGCCACGTCATCGCCTTGTCTTTCACGAAGCTCTCGAGCTTTTCTTTTTCCGAGTCGAAGCTGATGCCGACGATCTCGAAGCCCTTGTCGTGCAGCTTGTCGTAGGCGGCTTTGACGTTCGGCAGCTCCGCGACACACGGCCCGCACCAGGTCGCCCAGAAATCGACGAGCACGACTTTGCCTTTCATCGCGGTGAGATCGACCGGGCGTCCATCGAGCGCGGCGAACTTGATCGGGAGCGGCTTGCCGAGCGCGTCGAGTTGGGCGCGGATGCCGGCGAGCGCCTGCTTGACCCGCTCGGGGGTCTTGTCGGTGTCGATCTCCTTGAACAGCGCGCTCTGCTTCGCTGGCTCCGCGTTTTGCGCCACGGCGAAGAGCATCTCGTAGCCGTCTTCCTTGTCGGGGAAGTCTTTCAGCAAGGTGCGGCCCTGCACTTCGAGCTCGGCGTAGAAGGCGTCCTTGCCCGCGCTGCGCTTGCCCTGGATGGCTTTGATGGCGTCCTGCTTGCGCGTTTCAAAATCGCCCGCGGCGTGCGTCGCTGAGACGAGCGCGAAGGCGAGCACGAGGGACGAAATGAGGTGGTGGAGTTTCATGGCGATTAGGTGTGCGATGGTGAGGGTTAGAGTGGAAAATGCGCGTGGATTATTTGGGAATGTGCGGAGCGGCTCAGACCAGCCGGAAGCGCGCGAGGTCTTGCGAATCGACCACGCCGGCGGGGCGGCCGTCCCCATCGACGACGACGAGATCGTCGATGCGGTGCGATTGCAGGATGCGCAGGACTTCCACGGCGAGCTTGTCGTCGCGGACGGTGATCGGGTTGCGCGTGAGGAAATGCTGGACGGGCCGGCCGCCGAGATCGGGCGTCGTTTGAAAGTGCCGTGCGAAATCGCCGTGAGTGAAAATGCCGGCGAGCCGGCCACTGCCATCCACCGCCACCGCGGCGCCAGCGCGGCACCGGTGCATGATGGCGAGCACTTCGCGCACGGGTTGATCGGGCTGGATGAGCGCCATCTCAGCAGGCCCGCGCATCACGTCGCTTACCTTGAGCAGCAGTGCGCGGCCGAGGTTTCCGCCGGGGTGGAAGCGGGCGAAGTCCTCCTTCGTAAAGCCGCGCGCCTCGAGCAGCACCATCGCCAGCGCGTCGCCGAGCACGAGCATCGCGGTGGTGGAAGACGTGGGCGCGAGATTGAGCGGACAGGCTTCCTGCTCGACCGACACGTCGATCACGAGGTCGCTGTGCTTCGCGAGGTTCGAGTTCTTGCCACCGGTGAGGGCGACGATCTTCACGTCGAAGCGGCGCAACGCCGGGAGCACGTTGAGCAGTTCCTCTGTCTCACCGCTGGCGCTCAGCGCGAGGATCACGTCGCCATCGGAAACCATGCCGAGATCGCCGTGCAGCGCGTTGAGCGAGTTGAGCACCATCGCGGGGGAGCCGGTGCTGGTGAGCGTGGCGGCGATCTTCTCGCCGATGTGCCCGGACTTCCCGACGCCGACGACGATCACTTTTCCACGCGCCTCGACGCAAGCGCGGATGGTCTCGACGGCATGCACGAATGTTTCATCGAGCCGCGCCGCGACACGCTGAGCCTCGGCGAGTTCGATCTCGAAGACGCGGCGGGCTTTGGCGAGGTGAGCACTGGTGTTCATTCGAGGCTTGCCAGCTTCGGCCAGCGCAAAGACCAAGGGCAAGAGCAAGATGCTGCCGGTCGCCGCCCAATACGTTGTCACATTCCTCAAGCCGGAGATGCTCCACGTCTATCGGCAGATCACCGCACTGCGTGCGTGGCGGCCTGTTGTCTTCTGCCAGCGGCGGGAGTGCATCGCGCAGTTTCCGTTCGATGAACTGGTCGTGCTGCCGAAGCCGTGGACGCATCAGCTCCGGCGGCTGTGGCAGAAGACGATCCTGCGCCGGCCCATCACGATCTATCCCAGCGAAGCGAAGCGCACGCTCGCTGCGCTGCGCCGGGCGGAAGCGCGCGTGTTGCACGTGTGGTTCGGCCACATCGGCGTGCATCTGCTGCCGCTGCTGGAGATCGCGACTCTGCCCGTCGTCGTCTCCTTTCACGGCGCGGATGCCGGCGTGGAGTGGGATCGCGCGGCGATGGAGCGCGTCTTCGCCCTCGCGTCGCGGCTGCTCGTCCGCAGCGACTCGCTTGGCAAGCGGCTCATCGCGCACGGTGCTCCACGGGAGAAAGTCCGCCTCCAGCGCACGGGCGTGCCGCTCGATCAGATCGTCTTTCGCCAGCGCAGCGCGCCGGCGGATGGCTCGTGGCACTTTCTGCAAGCGTGTCGCTTGATCCCGAAGAAAGGCCTCACAACGAGCCTGCGCGCGTTCGCGCAATTCTGCGAGCGCTGGCCCGGTGCGCGATTCACGATCGCGGGCGACGGCCCGCAGCGCGAGGCGCTGGAGCGGATGGCGGCGGAACTCGGTATCGCGCCGCGCGTCCGCTTCGCTGGCTTCGTGCCGCAGGACGAGTTGCGCGCGCTCGAAGGTGCCGCGCACGTCTTTCTCCACCCGAGCGAAGTCGGCGCGGATGGCGACCAGGAAGGCGTGCCGAACGCGATGCTCGAAGCGATGGCGAGCGGCCTGCCTGTCTGCGCCACGCAGCACGGCGGCATCCCGGAGGCTGTCGAGCAGGGCGTCAGCGGCCTGCTCGTGCCGGAGCGCGATGCGGATGCGCTCGCGGACCAGATGTTCGGACTCGCCGGCAGCGCAGAGTGGTATGCGGAGATGAGCGCCGCGGCGTCGAAGCGGGTGGCGGACGAGTTCGAACTCGGCGCGCAGACGCGGCGGCTCGAAGCGATCTACGCGGAGATCGGCTAGCTGTGGCTGGCGTGGCCGGGCCCTGCGGGCTGCGGATCGAGCGGCAGTGAGATGCGCACGATGCCGGGCTGGCCCTCGGTGCTCGGGGGGATCTCGATCTGGCCGTGGTGGCTCTCGATGATGCGGCGCGTGACGGTAAGGCCGATGCCGATGCCGACGCTGCGCGTGCTGAAGAACGGCTCGGACGCGTGCTCGGCGGTATCCGTCGTGAAGCCCTTGCCGCTGTCGCGCACCTCGACCGTGAGCCGGTGCGGCTCGCCCGTGGTTTCCTCGAGGTTCACGGCCACGGTCGGGTTGTCGGGGTTGGCTTGCAGCGCGTTGAGCATGATCTCGCTGAACGCGTGCCGCAGCGCTTTCGGGTCGGCCTTCACCTTCCACGTCGCGGCCTGCTTGTTGAAGCTGAGCTGCGCGACTTTCTTCCCTGGGTGATACGTGTGCGCCTCGTGAAAGGCATCGACGATGAGATCGCCGATGCTGACGAGTTGGCTGAAGTCGCCGTTCCACTCGCGTGCGAGAAAGACCATCTGCGCCGCGAGCCGGCTGATGCGCCGCACGCCGCTCGCGAGCGCGGTGCCGAGGCTTTCCTGAAACTCGGGATCGTGGATCTGCTCCTTGAGGAGCTGCTGGTGCGTGGAGAGGGGCACGACGGCGTTGCCGATCTCGTGCGCGAGGTGCTCGGCCATCGCCTTGATGAGGCGGAGGTTGGCCGCTTCGAGTTCGAGGCGCTGCGCGTGCTCGTGCTCGGTGATGTCTTCGATGAGCAGCAGCGTCGCGCGCGCGGCGGTATCGCCGGGTGTGCGGAAGGGGACGATCTCGACCTGGAGGATGCGCGCGGGCGCGTCCGGGAGGACGTAGCGCAGCGGTGCGACGGGCTCGCCGCCTTGCAGCACGGTGAAGACCATGCTGCCGAGTTGCTGCGGCAGGTCGTTGAAGTCGAACGTGGCTCGCGCTGGCGCGTCGGGCAGGAAAATGGCGCGCGCGGCGTCATTCACGTGGAGCACTTCCTGTCCGGGGCCGAAGACGATCGCGCCGCTGCCGAGGTGCGCGAGGATGTCGCCGACGAGGTTGTGGCTGGTGACGATCTGCTCGTGGTGCCACGAGTTGCGCAGCGCGAGCCCGATCTCCTCGAAGAGGTGGAAGATGACGGCGATCTCTTCGTTCGTGAACGCCTCGCCGGTCACGCGTTCGTCGAGCAGCGCGACGCCGAGCAGCGATTCGCGGTCGAGGATCGGGATGGCGACCTGCGCGCCGATGAGTTGGAATTCCTTCGCGATGTCGCGGTTCGCAGCGGCGTCGGCGCTCGTCGCACGCAGCACGCGACCGGAGCGATGCAGGTGCGCGCCGATGCCGGAGTTCAGCGAGAGAACGGCGTGTTGCACGACGGCGGGGTCGAGGCCGATCGCGCACGCGCTTCGCAACCAGCGGTCGTCTTGCGAGACGGTGCCTTCGCCCGGACGCGCGGCGGGTTTTCGCATGAGCACGATCGCGCGGTTCACGCCGATGACTTCGCGCAGCATGAGGAGGAATTGCTTGAGCAACGCGGACCCTTCGAGCCCGTGCGACAGGATGCTCGCGAACCGGCGGAGCGATTCGAGGCCGCGCAATGGGTCCGCCGGCGCTGGGCGTGGTGCGGGCTCGGGTGAAGGCGGCGGTGGTGGCGCGGGTGCGTAGTCGGGGAAGAGGCGATCGAGCACGGCGGCGAGGAGGCGCGCGCGGACGGGCTTGGCGAGGATGTGCGCGACGCCGAGCACGTAGGCGTCTTCTTCCCACGAGCATGGCTTCTCGCCGGTGTAGAGGAGCACGGGTGCGCCCGGCGCCTGGGCGTGGAGTTCCTCGATGGCGCGCAGGGCGCGTGGGCCGGGCAGTTCGGCGTCGAGGATCGTCGCGTCGATCGCGCCGCGGTTGAGCAGCAGCGAAGCCTCGGCGGGCGTGCCTTTCACGATGATCTGGAAGCGCGCGGGATCGAGCGCGGAGTGCAGGGCGGCGGCGAAGTTTTGCTGGTTGGAGAGGACGAGAAGTGTGCGCATCAGGCGGCGGCGTGAGCGGGCGCGCGGGTGGGCGTGTCCGTGTTTGAAAGTGGAGCCCGGAGCTGGCGGCTGGGCAGGTCGATTTGCACGACGGTGCCGCGGCGGAGTTGGCTGGTGATGGTGAACTGGCCGCCGTGCAGCGCGACGATGCGGCGGCTGATCGCGAGGCCGAGTCCGAAGCCGCGCCCTTCATCGCCACGGTCCTTGGTGGTGAAGTAGGGTCGCAGGACGCGGTCGAGATTTTCCTTCGGGATGCCTTCGCCTTGATCGATGACGCGCAGCCGGAACCAGTCGCGTGCTTCCTCCGTCTTGGCGAGGCGATCGAGCACCACGCGGATTTCTCCGCCGGGCGCGGAGGCATCGATCGCGTTGGAGATCAGGTTGCTCAGCATCCGCTGGACGAGCACGTCGTCCATCTCGGCCATGACTTCGTCCGGCGTTTGCGCGACGACGGTGATGGGTTTCCTTCGCGTCGCGCGCGCTGCTTCGCAGGCCTGCTGCACGATGGCGTCGAGGCGCCCGACCTGGAGGTCGGGCCGCAGATTTTCTGAGAAGAAGAGCGCTTCCTTGATGTAGGCGCGGAAGCTCCGCACGTTGCGCGAGGCGACGTTGAGGAGACCGTCGTCGAGCGCGGCTTCGCTTTGGCCTTCGCTGGCGAGCTGGATCAGCGTGGAGATCGGCGTGAGCAGGTTGTTGAGATCGTGCGCCATGCCGCGGCTCATGCGTCCGAGCAGATCGAGCTCCTGCGCGCGGAGGATCTCTTCCTTCAGCCGGATCTGGTTCACGATGAGACTGAGGTTCTTCGCGAGGTTGATGAGCAGTTGCAGGTCGGTCGAGGTGTAAGGTTCGTCGTTCGCCTTTCCGCCGACGAAGAGCAGGCCGGCGAGTTCCTTTTCCGAGACGAGTGGGAGGCAGAAATCGGCGTCGAAGCCCGCGAGTTGTTCGCGGGCAAGGCGCTCGGTGCGGGTCACGGTGTTGCGCTGGTAGTCGGCCTTGAGCACGAGGTATTCTGCGCCGCGCACCTCGAAATACTGCATCGCCGGAGACGGGATCTTCAGCTCCGGGATCTGCTCGTGTGGTCGCTCGGGATGCGAGCGCGTGCGGGTGAATGCGTGGGCGGCTTCGTCGCGAAGGATCAAGTCGTAGCCGCGCATGCCGAATGTGCGGGTGAGCAGGAGGTGGAGGTCGTCGAGGAGCGCATCGAGATCGTGCTGCCACGGCAGAGCCTGGATGAAGGCGCGGACGCGATCTTGATACTCGAAACGATCGCCGAGGATGCGGCGCTCGAGGCTCTCGATGCCTTTTCCAAAGAGCCGCGGGAAGAGCACCGCGGCGACGATGGTGCTGGCGAGGAAGACGAGGAGCGAGGCGCCGAATGCGGTGGGATTGAACGCATCGGTGACGGCGGAGGCGATGAGCAGAAAGCCGAGCGTGATGGAGAAGAGGAAGATGATCCGGACGATGTGCGCGGCGTGGCGGCCGAGGTTCACCTGGATGTCCAGGAGCTGATGCTGGAGCACGCTGTAGGCGGTGAGGACGCCGTAGAATACCGCGGCGAGGCTGCCCCACGGATAGACCTGCACTTGCGTGAATGGGTAGTGGATGATGCCGACGATCGGCAGCAGGTCGTTTGCGCCGAGGACTGAGAGCATCGACTGCGCGATGATCAGCGGCGTGAGCCGCCGGCGTTGCAAGGGCGGCAGTTCGCGGCGGCGTTTCAGCAGCACGAAGATGGAGCCGAACATGAGCATGAACGGCGCAACGAAGACGTAGAACATCGGACCCGCGACGGCATACCAGCCGGATGGGCCGAGGAACTGCACGTCCTTGATGAAGAGGTCGGTGCAGTTGGCGATGACGAGGACGGCTTCAAACGCATAGAGCCACGAGATCCAGCGCACGCGGAAGCCGGCGACGATCATCGCGAGGTGGAAGAACGCGACGACGCCGACGATGCAGCCGAGGAAAACGAAGCGCGCCCAGAACAGTGCTTCGTCCGCGGTGCGCGCGATGAGCAGGTGGTAACAGCCGAGGTTCCAGATCGCGATCGACGAGGTGAGGAGCAGATAGACGCGATTGGCGGGCGCCTTGGTGTCGCGGGTGAAGACGAACACGGCGAAGAGCACGTTCACCACGAAGCCGGAAAACGGGATATATGGCGCGAGGTTCATGCGCGGTATCGCCCGAGGATCAGGCACGAGGTCTTGCCGCCGAAGCCGCTGTTGAGGCTGAGCGCCACGTCGATCGGGTAGGGCCGTGCGTGCCCGGGCACGTAGTCGAGGTCGCACTCCGGGTGCGGCTGCCGCAGATTGATCGTGGGCGGGATGATGGAGTGCTCGATCGCGAGGGCGCAGATCACTGCTTCGATGGCGCCCGCGGCGGCGAGCGCGTGGCCGGTGACGGGCTTGGTGGAACTGAGCGCGAGGCGCCGGGCGAGCGGGCCGAAGACTTCTTTGATCGCGCGTGTCTCGGCGAGGTCGTTCGACGCGTTCGCGGTGCCGTGGACGTTGATGTAGTTCACGCGTGCGGGATCGATGCGCCCGGCTTGCAAGGCCTTGTTCATCGCGCGCGCGACGCCCCAGCCGTCGGGGTGCGGAGCCATCGGATGATAGGCTTCACATGCGCGGGATTGGCCGAGCAACTCGGCGTAAATGTGCGCGCCACGGCTCAGCGCATGGGTGAGTTCCTCGAGGACGATATAGGCGCCACCTTCGCCGATGACAAAGCCATCGCTGGCCTGGTCGAAGGGCTTCATCGCTTCCTCGGGCGGGCCGGACCAGCGCGTCATCGCGTGGCTTTGGGCGAAGCCGAAAAAAACGGTGTCCACGATCGGGGCCTCGGCGCCGCCGGCGATCATCACGTCGATGCCGTCGTGCTGGATCATGTGGCGGGCGTAGCCCATCACATCGTTGCCCGAAGCGCTCGAGGAGCTGCACGTCAACGCGTGGCCGCGGCAGCCGATCGCGTTGGCGATCTCGGCGCTACCGCTGCCGACGTAGCCGCTGATCATCATCGACGGGGTGACCGCGCGCGCGCCACGGGTGTCGAGCGCTTCGCGGGCGCTGTAGGCGGCTTCCATGTTGCTGAGCGATGTCGCCTCGACGACGCCGACGCGGTCGGCATCGATCTCGTCGAAATTGAGCCGGGCGTTTTCGACGGCGAGCCGTGCTGCGGCGACGCTGTATTGGAGCGAACGCTCGAAACGCCTGACGGATTTCGCGTCGAGGTATTCGGTCGGCTGCCAGTCACGGATTTCCGCTGCGAGGCGCGACGGCGAGTCGCTCGCGTCGAAGCGCGTCACCTCTCCGATCGAGCTGCGGCCTTCGCACACGTTCTTCCAGAAACCGGCGAGATCGCATCCACTCGGTGCGATGACGCCCATGCCGGTGATGACTACCCGGCGCGCGGCGTCGTCCGCGGAGTTGTAGAGACTTCTCATCCCGGCGGCCAGTGCAGCGCTCGGCCTCCCAGGAGGTGGATGTGCAAGTGGGGAACGGACTCGCCGGCGTCGCGGCCATTGTTGATGACGAGGCGGTAGCCGCTTTCCGCGACACCGCAGAGCTGCGCGATTTTCGGCGCGGCGCCGAGCATCCGGCCCAGCAGGGCGACATCGTCACCGGTCGCCACGTCGATGCGTGGGATGCAGCGTTTTGGGATGATGAGCACATGCACCGGCGCCTGTGGTCGCACGTCGCGGAAGGCGAGAAAGTCGTCGGCTTCAAAGACGATATCCGCGGGGATCTCGCGGCTGGCGATCTTCTCGAAAATGGTCATGTCAGCGAGAAGGTGACGTCGTGTCCGTCCGATGCGCAGGCGGTGTGCTGCCGGGCGAAAAGCACGATCTCCGACTGGAGCGTCGAGCACTCGCGGCTCCACGATTTGCGAGCGCTGAGCAGCCGCACGCAGAGGTCGAGCCCGATGAGTTGGAAGTGAGGAGTGTGCGAGGCGATCGCTTCCGCGAGTCGGCGGCTGAGCAGCCGGAAGAACGCGAGTTCGTAGCCCGCGCCCGCTTCCCGCACGAGATCGACGAGCGAGATCGCGATCACTGGCCGACCGACGGCGAAGTAGCGCCCGACCTCCGCATAGCCGATGACTTGCAGCACCGATTGCACGGCTTGCTCGAGTCGCGTGGCGTCGATTACCGGCGAGTGGTGATCGGCGCGCAAATACTCGGTGACGCTCGCCGTGACATGCGGCGCGAGCCACCACTGCACGAGGCCGGCGCGGCGGGCTGCCCGGGCGAGCGAGCAGGTGAGCCACTCGGGCTCGAACGGGATGGCATCTCCATCGTGCAGCCGAATGAGCGGGAGATCGTTCGGCAGCGCGATCATCGAAAGAGCTCCGGTTGCAGCTCGGAGCGTTTGAAGTGGTGCCCGAGCTTTTGCAGTTCGTCGATGAACTGATCGATGTCCTGAAACGTGCGATACACCGATGCGAAGCGCACGTAGGCGACCTGGTCGAGGTCGTGCAGCTTTTGCATCACCTTCACGCCGATGACGTGCGAGGGGATCTCCCGCGGAAACTCCGACTCAAGCGCCTCGATGATCTCTTCCGCCGCGCGCTCCACCATCTCGCGGGTGATGGGCCGCTTTTCGCAGGCCTTCATCATGCCGCCCACGAGCTTCTCCTTGTGAAAAGGCTCGCTGCGCCCATCGCGCTTGAGCACTCGCAGTTCGGAGCGCTCGATTTCTTCGTATGTGGTGTAGCGGTGATTGCACTGGAGACACTCCCGTCGGCGACGAATGGAACGGCCATCTTTCGACAGCCGCGAATCAATCACCTTGTCGTCCAAGCTTCCGCATTTCGAACAATGCATCTTGTGGTTAGCGGGGAATTGAGAGGCCGTTTAACACAAGGGATTGGGGTGTCAAAGCACAAACGCGACGAGACGGGTGTCTGCCCGGTGAATGCCGCGCCGCTACATGAGCCAGCGCAGCAGGATGGCGATGAGCATGGCGCCGACGGCGAGTTCCGCCGAGGTCGCGTCGGGATGGGGGAGGTGGATCCGGGGGCGTTTCATGCGTGCGATTCCAAGCACCGCATGTGCCCCTGCGTCCGGGCGCTTTGTCTTACAGAATTTCCGCGTCGTCCGTCAGCCCGCTGTGCGTGCGGATGGAATCCAACCGGCGCCGCTCACCGCGCTCCGAGCCCGGGCCGTTCACCGCATCCGTCACCACATCGATCAGGGCCGGCAGCGCGAGCAGCACCCCGATGCCGAGGAGCGTCGCTGCCGTCGTCTTCTGCGCCGGGCGGCCGATCTTCCCCGCGAGCAGCAGCCCCAGCGCGCAGCCGACGGCGGTCTGTGTGACGATGAGCGCACTCTTCTGCAGCGTGTCCGAGGATTGGTTGCGGGGCATGGCGGTGAGATAGGCCCATTTCCCGCGGATGAAAAGGCCCAAGCCGCGTGTCGAGTTGCTGCTTTCCATTCGGCCATCGTCGCATTAGTCCACGGGCCGATGCCTTCCCCGCTCTATGTCCTCGTCCTCGCCGGTGGCAGCGGCGAACGCTTCTGGCCACTCAGCCGGCGCACCCGCCCAAAGCAACTCCTCGCCCTCTTCTCCGAGCAGACCCTCCTCGAAGCCACGCTCGCGCGCCTCGACGGACTCGTGCCGCCGGAAAACGTGCTCGTCCTCACCAATGCCGACCAACTCGACGGCGTGCGCGCCATCGCGACGAGACTGCCGGCGGAAAACATCGTCGCCGAGCCCGCCAAGCGCGACACCGCGGCGGCCATCGCGCTCGGCGTCGGATGGGTCGCCGCTCGCGCGCCGGGCGCGACGATGATCGTGCTGCCCGCCGATCATCTCATCCGCGACACCGCCGGCTTCCAGCGCACGATGCGAGTCGCTGCGCACGCGGCGGAGCGCACCTCGGAACTCGTGACGATCGGCATCAAGCCCACGTGGGCTTGCCCCGGCTTCGGCTACATCGAGTCCGGCACCCCGCTCGCGCTCGCCGATGCGCCCGAGGGGCCGACGGTGCATCACGTCGTCCGCTTCCGCGAAAAGCCGAGCGCGGAGCTGGCCGAGCAGTTCCTCGCGCAGGGAAATTTCCGGTGGAATGCCGGCATGTTCATCTGGTCGATCCCCGCGATCCTCAACGCCTTCGAGCGCTACGCACCGCCGCTCGCGGAGTTCATCGCGCGGGCGCGCAACGGCGACTTCGCCGCGCTGCTGCGCGATGTCTTCCCGACGCTGCCGAAGATCTCCATCGACTACGCCGTGATGGAGAAAGCGGGCCGCGTGCTCGTGGTCGAGGCCGGCTTCGACTGGGACGACATCGGGAGCTGGACGGCCGTCGCCAAGTATCTCCCCGAGGCCGACGCACAGAATCATTCCAACACCGACCTGCGCCTCATCGACGCGGGCAACAACATCGTCTTCTCGAGCCAGAAAAAGCTCGTCGCGCTCATGGGCGTTCACGACCTCATCATCGTCGAAACGCCCGACGCGATCCTTGTCTGCAACCGGCACGAGGCAGAGCAGATCAAGCAACTCGTCGCACTCACACCGCCCGAACTCCAATGACCCGCTCCCTCGGTCTCGACCACGGCGACGCCCGCATCGGCGTCGCGATCTCCGACGAACTCGGCATGCTCGCGCACCCTCACGGCACCATCCACGTCGCCGAGGGAGGCGTGATCGAAAAGATCGCGGCACTCGTCGCGAAGGAGCGCATCGGCACCATCGTGCTCGGTATGCCGCGCAACATGGACGGCACCTACGGCCCCGCGGCGGAAAAAGTGCGCGCCTTCGCCGAGCAACTCCGCGCCGCCGTCGCGTGCCCGGTGAAACTCTGGGACGAACGCATGAGCACCAAAGCCGCTCAGCGAGGCCTCCACGCCGCCGGTCGCAACACGAAGCAAAGCCGCGAAGTGATCGACCAGGCCGCCGCGCAGTTCATCCTGCAAGGCTGGCTCGATGCACAGGCGATGCTCGGGTGAGTGCCAAGGAGCGCCGGCGTCCCGCCGGCCACCCGCCTGCCGGCGAAGCCGCTAGCTCAAAAGATTCGCGCTGCGCGCCCGGCAAATGGCCGGCGGGACGCCAGCGCTCCATCCGCCTCAAGCTGCTCATCGCCTACGACGGTCGCGCCTTCCGCGGCTGGCAGAGCCAGGCGAGCGACGATGCGGTGCAGGATCACATCGAGCGTGCCTTCGCCGGGCTGTGCGGCGGGCGTATCGTGGTGCATGGCTCGGGGCGAACGGATACCGGCGTCCACGCGCTCGGCCAGCTCGCGCATGTGCAAGTGGAGCGTGGGAAATTCGATCTTCGCAAATGGCTGCTCGCGCTGAATGCGAACCTCCCGCCGCAAGTCCGCGTGCTCCGCGTGAGCCGCGCGCCCGCCGACTTCCACGCCCGCTTTTCCGCCCGCGGAAAGATCTACGAATACCGCCTGTGGACCGGCCCGACGCTGCACCCGCTCGAGCTCGGCCGCGCCTGGCACGTGCCGGTGCCGCTCGATCTCGATCTCCTGCGCGCGGGCGCGAAGCTGCTCACCGGCACGCACGACTTCGCGTCGTTCGCCGCGAACCGCGGCCAGCCCGAGAAGGACACCGTTCGCACCATCCACTCGATCCGCATCGTCCGCCGCGCCGGGTGCATCGCGCTGCGCTTTGAAGGCGGCGGCTTCCTCTATCGCATGGCGCGCCTGCTCACCGGCTCGCTCGTCCGCGTTGCGCAGGGCAAGGCGTCGCTCGACTGGCTGAGCGAATTGCTCGCGAGCAAAGGCGCGAAGAAATCGAACTTCACCGCGCCGGCCGACGGGCTCTACCTCGTCCGCGTGCTCTACTGAGGCGCGTTCGTCGGGGTCACCGTGCCGCCCGCGGGTTTGATGACGATCGCGTATTTCTGATACTCGATCTTCGCGCTCACCAACTCGGTCAGATACCGCAGCGCCTCGGTCAGCGGGATGTTCGTCAGGCTCAGCGTGATCTTTGCGGTCTGGTCCACGCCGGGCTGCACCACGAAGTTCGCCGTCTGCTTCCCGCCGCTCACATCGGTCACTTTCTTTTTCAGGAAATCGAGCGCCTCGGTGAAAGTCGCCTCCCTGAACTGAACCTGCGGCAGGATCACCGTCGCGAGTTGCTTCTCGACCGCCGCGCCGCCGGTCTTCCCACCCTGCACGGCGATCTGCCTGAGCCCGGCGATCGCGATCGTGTTTCGCGGATCGAGTTCATAGACGATCTGGAAATTGCGCTTTGCCGTATCGAGATCGCCGCGGATCATCGCGGTCTGCGCTTCGGTGAGGATCTTTGAAACGTCGGCGGCGAAAACGTTCGCGCCGAGGACGAGGAGAGCGAGGAATACCGGGAGGAGTTTCATGCGAGCAAGGTGCCCGCCTTCCCTCCGGAAGCCAAGCCGCTATTCCTCGGCGGCGAGGGCTTCGAGCCGGCGCGGGATGTTGCACACGAGGAAGACAAGCAGCGTGCCGGAGAGAAAGGGGAGCACCATCACGCCGGCCTCGCGCATCATCACCAGCACGAGTGCCGAGCCCATGTAGCCGCCGACAAGCCAGATCGTGATGCCGAGCGCGGCGGCGCCGCGGCGCATGCGGAGTGAAAGCCACGCCACGAACACCGGCAGCAGCGCATAGCCGAAGACACCGTGGCTCCAGCCGCAGAGCGCGATCAAAGACTGCGACGGTCGCCGCGTCAGCTCTTGCGATACTTCCTTCGCGATGTCCGGAGAGAACAGCACGACCCCGAACGCGGCGCACGCGAAGGCCGGCCAGTTCATCGCGAAGCAGCCACGCACTTTCTCCCACGCGATGCGCCGTGCGGGAATGGGCAGCAGCATCAGGCTGGCGAGCGTCTGCTGCTGGCGCTCGGCGCCGAAGATATTCGCCGCATCGCCCGTGCAGTAGAGGAGGAAGAAGCCCGCGCCCGTGAACAGGCAGATATATTTGAACCCCTCCCAATTCTCCCCTCCCAAGCGCATGGTTGTCGTGAAGGCGCCGACGCACAGCAGCACCGCGAGCGTCTTGATCACCAGCGCGCGCATGCCTCCGAGCAGCTTGAACTGCTTCCAGCGCACCGCCGCTGCGCACTCGCCTTGGACGCGGGAGGAGCGGCGGAGGCGTGATCGGCGCGGCGCCATCGTGGCATCGGGATCGCTCGCGCGTTTCGCCATCGGCTCGAAGACCAGCCACGCGGCGAGGAAGCAGACGACGCCGAGGACGAGACTCACCGCGGCCTGCGCGCTCCACAGGCTGCCCGTGAAGCCCGTGCGCAGCACGCGATTCAGCCGCGTGCCCGGCAGTGCGTCGCGCCACGAGTCGAGGAAATCCTGCGCGGCGAGCGGCAGCGTCGGGAGATGAAACTGTCCGAGCCCGTTCGAGATGTTTTGCGCCAGCCATGGGCCGAAGAGGAACGCGCCCAGCAGCAGCATCGCGATGCTGGTGGCGGCGTTCGTCCGCCGGCACAGCACCGAGGCGAGCAGGCCCGCATTGGCCACGAGGAAGGTGAAGCTGAGCAGGCAGAGGTAGCCGCCGAGGATCTGCGCGACGTTCAGCCCGCCCATCGTCACCGCCACGAGCGCGAAGGGGATCTGCACGATCAGCAGCATCAGCGCGCCGAGCAGGCGCCCCGTGCTTTTGCCGAGCAGGATGGCGAGCGCGTTCAGATCCGTCATCCGCAGCAGGCCGAGCGTGCCGTCTTCCTTCTCCTCGCTGATCGCCGAGGCGAAGTAGTTCAGCCCCGCGAGGCAGATGACGACGAGATCGATCCACAGCACCGAGAGGAAAAACTCCCGCCCTGGCGCGCCCGACCAGCGCGCCCTCTGATGCGTGATCCACAGCCAGCCCAGGATCAGCAGGATCACCAGCGTGCGGACGATGAAGGTCGCGCGGGAGCGCGTGTCTTCCCGCATGGCGCGGATGAAAAGGGCGAGCAGCGGACGCATTAGGGGGAGGAAACTTTCATTAGCGAGTCATCCTGAGCGGAGCTTTGCCGCGGACGAAGGGGGATGGCAAAGCGGAGTCGAAGGACCCCGCCCTGCGTCGTGCGACTTCGCAGCGAGAGCCGCCCAGTGCTTCGCGGGGTCCTTCGACTCCGCGGCTTGCCTCCGCCTTTCCACCAAGCCGCTCCGCTCAGGATGACTCGCGAGTGGGCGCGCATCAGTCCTCGGCGGCGAGTTGTTCGAGGCGCCGGTAGATGGTCGTGCGGAGCTGCGGCACGTAGGTGAGCGCGAGGATGGGCATCACGAAGATGCCGATGCAAAACATCAGCCCGACGAGATTCGCGGCGAAGAGGACCGCGAGACTCACCGACAGCGCGCCCCATTTCAGCCGCAGGGAGAAATACGCGGCGAGATGCGCGAGGAGCCAGGCTTGCGAGGCGAAGTAGCCCCAGCCGAGGAAGGCACCGATCGTCGCTGCGTTCGTCGGAGCCGTGGGGGAGATCGATCCGAGCAGCATCGTGCCCGCGCCGATGCACATCCACACAAAGCCCGGTGCGAGCGCGCGACGGGCGCCGTCGATCTTCATCAGCATGACGTGCTGCATCGCGAGCGGGAGGCCGGCGAGACTGGTAAGCGTTTGCTCGCGCAGTTCGGTGCGCACGATGCGGCTGCCCATGAGGGCGAGTTCGAGGGCGAGCAGCACGCTTGCGGTCCAAAAGCCCGCGTTCGCGGCGCTGGCGAGCGCATCTTTCCCGCTCCACGCGGCGGCGCCGGCCCAGAGGACGAAGAGGCCGTAGCCGACCCATTTCGCGGCGGCGAGCAGGCGCCCGCCGTGGAGGAAGTGATAGTCTTTCCACGCCAGCGCGCTCACCAGCCAGGCGCGGCCGGGGGCGAAGCGTTGTAGCAGCGTCGCTCCGCGACGCTCACGGCGCAGAGCGCCGTGGCTACAGACCGGGCGGGGGACCATGCGCGGGAGGGCGCTCTGCGCGGCTTCGCCGGTGGCGAGATCGAAGACGAGCCACGCCACCGCGAGGCATGCGGCGGCGAGCGCGAGGCTCCACCAGAATTGGCCATCGATCACCGCACCGTCGAAGCCGGTCGTGAGCACGCGACCGAGGCGGCGGAAGGGATTCACCGTCTCGATCACGTCGGCGGTCGAGGTGAAGGCGGGCGCGATGAAAGCGACGCGTTCGCCGAGGGGTAGCTTGGCGATCCACATTGGCGCGGTCTTCAGCAGCGCGCCGAGCGCGGAACCGCCGAGCACCACGCCGGCCATCACCGCGGAGGCGATCGCGCCGCGCGGGCTGAGCACCGAGACGAGCAGCGCGAGATTCGCCAGCAGCACGAGATACGCGCCGAGGCAGAGATAGCTGGCTATCACCTGCCGTGCCGAGATGCCGCCGAGCGTGACGGCGAGGAAGGTGAACGGCATCGTGGCCGCGAGCAGGAGCAGCGCGCCGCCGAGCCGGCTGGTGCCCTTGCCGAGCAGGATGGCGAGTGGGTCGAGATCGGTCATGCGCAGCAGCCCGAGCGTGCCCTCCTCCTTTTCCTCGGTGATCGCCGAGGCGAAGTAGCTCACGCCCGCGAGCGTGATGAAGGCGAGCACGACGAAGAGCGAGTTTTGGAAAAAGCGCAGCCCCGGCGCGGCGGTCGCCGTCGCCGATGCGGACGCGCCGAGCAGGAAGAGGAAGATGAGCCCCACGGTCGCCGAGAGCATCCAGTAGCTCAGCGTCGAGCGCAGCAGTTCGCGCAGCGAGCGGATGAAGAGGGCGAGCAGGGCGTTCATTGGGGATCAAAGGATGTGAGCGGTCAGGATGCTCCACGATCCGCGCACGAAGAGAACCGCGCACAAAAGAGCTGCGAGGTTGAAGATGAGGATGAAAAGGGCCGCGAATGCACGCCCTCGCCGCGCGCGCCAGCACGACACCAGCGCGCAAGGGCTCGTGCCGAGCGTTACCAATCCCAAAATCCCCCATGCGATGAAACACAACTCCGTGTGCATAAACTGATCGACCGCACGGGCGAAGGCGCTGGGCCAGTAGCTGTTCAGCGCAATTGTCGCCGGAATCGACAGCAGCGCCGCGCCGGGGAGCGACCAGCGGATGGCGCGGTGGAGGGGTGAGGGCGCGTCGGGCGTCATGAATGGTGGAACGCGACCTCCGGGCGCGTTGTTCTGGCGGCGCGGGCGTCAGCCCGCCGCGACTCCGCCGCGACTCCGGCTCCGCCGGACCGGAAAGAAACGCGCCCGGAGGTCGCGTTCCACCATCGCTGGGGATGAGTGCGGTGTTCGCGGGGCGAGCCGGAGGCTCGCTGGAAATTAGCCGGCGGTGCCAACCGCCGGAACCGGCGCGGGTGAGGGATGCGCCCCGGATGGGGCGCGAGGAAGCCGGCGGGAGATTTCCGGCGCCCCGTCCGGGGCGCATGCGTGGGGGCGTGGGGAACCCCGGGTTGGCACCCGGGGCTAATCTCGGGCTGCCCCTCCGGGGCATGGTGGTGTCCGGCCGTTGGGCACGGTTGGCCGATAAGCCGAGCGTTGCCCCCGGTGAGCCGAGCGTTGCCCCCGGTGAGCCGAGCGTTGTCCCCGGTGAGCCGAGCGTTGTCCCCGGTGAGCCGAGCGTTGCCCCCAATCATCGGGGCATGTCTCCGATGAAAAGAGACACGGGGTTTTTCGGACGCGCCCGCTTCTGGAACTCCAGAGTAAATGCTCGTGCTGGCACTACCCCCGAACCCCCGGCTCGGTCAGGTCCATGAAGGCTTCGTTCAGGTGGCGCTGGGCTTCGGCGAAACCGACGATTTCCGCCCCGGCAGAGAGGGCGGTCTGGAGGATGAGGTTCGGCGCGAGCGCGGCGCGGTCGAAGATGAGGGTGTAGCGGGCTTCTCCACTGGGCATCATCTCCGGCTCGGGCGGTTGTAGCGTCCGCTGTCCCAGCGGACTTTGGGACTCTCCGAGCGGAAGTGGGGGCGGTCCGCTCAGAGAGCGGACGCTACAGCCGGGCAGCGCGGCGAGGGCGCTCGCGGCTTCGGGGTGCGCGGCGCGCAGGGTGAGGTGGTATTGCGCGGTCGCGCCGTTGCTGCCGCTGACGAGGTCGCGCATCGGGCCGCTGTAACGGACCTGGCCGCGGTCGAGGATGGTGCAGTGGTCGCAGAGCGTGGCGAGTTCGCTGAGGATGTGGCTGGAGATGAAGATGGTTTTTCCCAGCCGGCGCAGCTCCTCGAGGATCTCCATGAGCTCGATGCGCGCGCGCGGGTCGAGGCCGCTGGCGGGTTCGTCGAGGAGGAGAAGCTCGGGATCGTGCACGAGCACGCGGGCGAGCGAGACGCGCTGTTGCATGCCGCGCGAGAGGCCGTGGATGAGGTCGTTCTTGCGCCCGTCCATGTCGGTGAGGGCTAGCACGTCGGCGATGATCTTGTCGCGCTGCGCCTGCGCGAGGCCGTAGGCGGCGCCGAAGAAATCGAGATACTCGAAGACGGTCATCTGCCGATACATGGAGAAGTGATCGGGCATGAAGCCGATCTTGCGGCGGACGTGCGTGCGGTCGCGCTTCACGTCGTGGCCGAAGACGTGGACCGCGCCGCGCTGCGGCGGGAGGAGCGTGGCGAGGATCTTGAGCGTGGTGGTCTTGCCCGCGCCATTCGGGCCGACGAAGCCGTGGATGGATTTGCGCCGGACGGTGAAGCTGACGCCGCTGAGGGCGAGGTGGGTTTTGTAGGAATGCGTGAGGCCGTCGATGGCGATGACGGTGTCGGGGTCGGGTGTGAGCATGGTGAAAAGTGGCCGAGGTGTTTTCTTCAGCGAGTCATCCTGAGCGGAGCGGAGGCGGCAAAGTGGGCGGAGCGAAGTCGAAGGACCCGGTGACACTGCCGTGCGGCCCTCGCAGCGAGAATCGCACAGTGCGCCACCGGGTCCTTCGACTGCGCGGCTTGCCACCACCTTGCCCCAAGCCGCTCCGCTCAGGATGACTCGCGAAGGGGGACTCAGCGTTGTGCATCGGTGGTGGAACTCGGGCGGAAGACGTCGATGACGTAGAGCACGTGCCCGTGCCCGCGGTCGAAGCCCTTGCCCTTCATCGCGAAGGAGTCGGGCGCTTCGGCGAAGAGGAAGAGCTGGAGGTGGTCGGGGGAGAGGGGGCGCGGGGTGAGGGGGTGCGGTAGTTGCTTCACGTCTCCGAGGAAGTGGGCAAAAAGCAGATAGAACATGGCCCTCGGCACGAAGATGCGGTTGCTCCACTCGAACGGCTGCATGTCCCTCGACACGAACTCATCGAAGAAAGCGGCCTCGTTCGCCGCAAGGTGCCCACCCGCCTCCTTCCACCAAAGCTGCCGCTGGTGCTGCGTGAGTTTGATGATGCGGCCGAGGGATCGTCCGTAAGCCTCGCTGATCTTGCTCGGGAATTCTGTCGGGAGTTCCAACGAGACGGATTCTTTCTTCCACTCCACCACCTTCACCTCCGCCTTCGGCCCGCTCATCACGGCGCGGTGCAGAAATGGCCGCGCGGAGTAGAGCGGGATGTCGGCGTCGAGGTGACCGTCCTTGCCGCCGAAAGCGCGCGCGTTCACCTGCTCCATGTCGCTCGGGACGGCGTAGAAGTTCGCGGGGGCGGCGTGGGTGAGCTTGTAGAAATCGCCCTTCGTCGCGAAGGCGCTCACCCATTCCTGCACGTCCCAGCGATCACCGCCGAGGCTGTGCGCGATGGCGAGCGCGTGCGAGGTCTGCTTTTCCCCCGAGCCGCGATGCCCGGCGATGATGAACGCGAGCGCGAACACCGCGACCGTCCCGAGGAAACCGCCGATCGCCACGCGCCAATCGACCTTGCGCGACCACACGTAGTGGACCGGGCCGATGAAAGCGAGATACGCGAGCGTGAGCAGGTAGAGCAGCCACCACTGCACCTGCGGCTTGGTGAGGCTCGCGAGGTTTTGCAGCAGCGTCTGGTCGAAGCGGTAGAGCACCGGGGCACCGCCGCTGCCGTCCTGCTTTGCGAACTCGCGCGGCGCGTAGCCGGCGGCTTTGAGGAAGGCTTCGTCGCAGTCTTCGCGACCGGCTTCATGCCGCACCACGTGGCCCGCGCCGACGCGAAGGTAGGGACGGCTGTCCTCAGCCGTCCGCGGACCGCTGGGGACAGCGGCCCCTACCTTATTCAGCACCGCGAGATCGCCGTCGAAGCGCGGATGCCCCTCCGGCCCGCGCAGCACGTGGACGATCCCGCCGCGGCGGAGCCAGTCGAGAAACGCTTCGCGCCGCACGGCGTCCCAGCGCGGCGCGTGATCGAGCACGAGCTGGTCGAGCCCATCGGTCGCCGCGACGCTCGTGGGGAAAAGATCCTCGGGGAAACCGGCGAGCCGCGCGCTCTCGACGAAGACGGCGGTGGGATCGCGCAGCGTGACCGTCGCGGGCGGGCCGAACTTCGGTGCGGGCACCGCTGCGCGCGCCTTGTCGCCTTTTCCCCACGCGAGCCGCCACTCGAATTCCTGCGCGACAAACGGCACGAACTGCACCCACCGCTCCGTGCCGGGCGTGAGATAGACCGCCTGCACGAGCGGCGCGCCGAAGGTCTGCTCGCTGCCGCGCGTCTCGGTGAGCACGAGCTCGCCGTCGAAGGGCCTCGCGCCGCCTTCCTGCGCGACGAGGACCGAGAGGAGGTTGAAGCGGTTCGGCATCACCTTCCCGTCGAAGCCCCAGCGCGTCTGCTTGATCTCGAGCGCGAGCGCCGCGTGCGTGAGGACGAGGAAGGCGAGAAGGCGGAACATCAAGGCGCGCGAAATCTGATGACGGCTGCGCGCTTTGGCGAGCGCAAGTATGGAGCGCTGGCGTCCCGCCGGCCACCCACACGCGCGTCGAAGCCGCCAAGAATGCCGCTGCGCGGCCGGTTAGTGGCCGGCGAGACGCCGGCGCTCCATGCCTACCGCCGCAGATACGCGTCCGCTTTCCACAGGCAATGCCGCCGGATGAGCCAGAGCGCGCCGCCGTAGAGGGCGAAGTTCACGACGAGCGGCACCCACGCGTTGTCGCCGAACTGGCGCAGCTCGCCGAGTTCATTGCTCGATGGGTAGGTGAGCGGCGAGGCCAGCCACAGCCAGCGCTCCGCGGAGCGGCGGACCAAGTCGATGTCGAGCGCTTCGAGCAGCATGAACGGGCCGAACGACCACGCGAGGATGACCACCAGCGTGGTGACGATCGCGCGCAGCCGCGTGCGGCACCACAGCCCGATCCACAGCGAGAGCCAGCCGACGAGCGGCAGGCAGATGGCGACGGTGAGCGCGGAGCCGATGATGTATTGCAGCCACGTCTCGCTCGGCGTCCGCAGGCCGAGCGTCTCGGCGTAGCCGGTCCAGGGCGTGATCTCTTCGATCCAGCCTTCGAGCCCGAAGATGGTGATGAGCGGCACCGCGAGCACCCAGGTGAGCGGGCGGAGGGCGCGTGCCTTTTGCCGCACGATGTCGCGACCGGTGAGCGGCGTGGTAAGCAGCACGTCGAGCGTCTGGTTCACGCGCTCGGTCACGAAGGCATTCGCCGCGGTGACGGAGAGCACGAGCACGGCGACGATGCCGGCGATCGCGCCGAGCAGCGAAAGCTCGAAGAGCTGCCGCCCGAAGCTCGGCGTGGACATGAGCGACGCGGCGATGAGCGTGGGGATCTCCACGGCGAGCAGCAGCCGCACGAGATACTCGGGTCGCGCCAGCGCGCGGGCGCGCGTCTCGCGCCAGAGCACGGGCTCGCCGAGCGGGAGCGATCCGGCTTTCCGGCGGAAGGCGATGCTGCCGACGCAGCGGTTCACGCGCGCCATGAAGCGATCGATGCGACCGAAGAACTCGCGCAGCCACGGCCGCGCGGGGAGGAAGGCCCGGCGCGGAAGATCGCGCGCGGCGAGGAAGAGGAAGAGGAGTGTGGTGGCGGCGATGGCGAGCGGGCCGAGCGTGTGTGCGCGGGCGGTGTCGAGCACGGCGGGTGGCACGTGGGCGAAGAACCACCACTCCACGCGGACGGGGAACCAGTGCTTGTTTAGCGCGTCTTCGAGGATGACCGGCAGCGCGGGCACGAGCACGAGCAGCGCGGCGAGCGCGTAGGTGCCGAGGAACGCCGCGACCGTGGTGCGGAATCGGCACGAGCACCACAGCGCGAGCGCGGCGATTTGCAGCGTGGCGAGCACGAGGATGAGCAGCGTGAAGGCGAGCGAGCGCGCGGTGAATCCGCCGTAGGCGTATGCGACGGCGCCGAGCGGCATGGCGAGCAGCAGCAGGCTCAGCGCGGGCACGAGACCGGCGATGTATTTCTGCACCACGATCTGCCACGGGCGCAGCTCGGTGAGCAGCAGCAGCGCGAGCGAGTCGCGCTCTTTCTCCTGCGTCACTGCGCCGCAGAGCATCGCGGGGACGAAGGCGTAGATGCCGGCGAGCAGCATCCAGGTGAGCGATTCAAACATCCTCTCGCCGGCGCCGAGGATCGATGCGGGAGAGTCGATGGCTTCGCGCAGCAGCCAGCGATTGTCCGACCAGAATGCGAGGAAGAGCAGCGTGCCGCCGAGGATGCGCATCCAGTAGGTGCGCGGCCGCGCGGCGCGTTCGGTGAGTTCCTTGGCGAGCAGCGGGAAGGCGAACGCGGCGCGCAGGTTCACGCGGTCTTGCCCTCGGTGAGTTTCATGAACGCGGTCTCCATGTCCATCGCGTCGGGCTGGAACATGCGGACGCGGGCGCCGAGCGCGACGATCGCGGCGAGCAGATCCTCGGGCGCGAGTTCGTCCTGGTGGAGCTGCACGACGTAGCGGTCGGCGTGTTCCTCCACGGCGGCGACGCCGGCGAGCACGCGGATTTTCTGCGCGAGCTCGGGCGAGGGATTGGTGAGCTGGATGTGGATCGTGCGGCGCAGGTTCAGCGCGTGGTAGATTTCGTTCAGCGAGCCGCAGGCGATCATGCGCCCGGCTTCGATAATGCCGATGCTGGTGCAAAATTGGCCGAGCTCGTGGAGGATGTGGCTGGAGACGATGATGGTCTTGCCGAGCGACTGGAGCTCCTTGAGCAGCTCGCGCATCTCGATCCGTGCGCGTGGGTCGAGGCCGCTCGCGGGTTCGTCGAGGAGCAGCAGGTCGGGGTCGTGCAGGAGCACGCGGGCGAGACCGAGGCGCTGCTTCATGCCGCGCGAGAGGGCATCGACGGGCGCGTCGGTCTTCTCGGTGAGGTCGGTCAGTGCGAGCACGTCGCGCACGACGGCGTCGCGCCGCGCGGGATCGATGGCGTAGGCGGCGGCGAAGAAGTGGAGGTATTCGCGCGCGCTGAGGTCGTCATACACGCCGAAGAAATCCGGCATGTAGCCGATGCGCCGCCGCGCCTGCTCGGGCTGTGCGACGACATCGACGCCGCCGATGGTCGCGCGACCGGACGAGGGTTTGAGCAGCGTGGCGAGCACCTTGATCGTCGAGGTCTTCCCGGCGCCGTTCGGGCCGATGAAACCGAACACTTCACCGCGTGGGATGGTGAAGCTGAGATCGCGCACGGCGTGCGTTTTGCCGTAGGTGACGTTGAGGTTTTCGACCGAGACGAGCGGGGCGTCGGACATGGTTCAGTGGAGGAAAAGGCGGCGCCAGAGGTGAATGTCCGCGCCTTCGCGGGTGATGGCGAGGATGAGGCTGCGATCGTCGGCTTTCTCGTCGAGGCAGGCGAGGTCTTCGAGAAACGGCGAGCCGGTCGGCGCCACGCCGGAGAGCACGCAAAACGCGCCGCGCTCCGGCGCGAAGACGGAGTGCTTGCGCCAGTCGAGTTCGATGAGGCCGGACTCGATCGAGCGCCGGTCGCCGCGGCGGAACACGTCGAGACCCGCGTGCGTCTTGCCGCGGAGGCTCGGCAGGAAATCGCCGGGCACCGGGATCGGTGGTTCGCGCCATACGATGCCGCTCGTGTCTTCCGCCGGCGCGAAGCTCGTGGTGCGCGTGATCGCGGGCGACCACTGGCGGCCGGGCTGCGTGAGGCGGTAGCGCGCGGGGAACTGGCCCGCGAAGCGCGCGAGCGGGGCGGTGCCGCGATGATCGTGTTGCGTGAAGACCGGGGAGCAGAGGCCGGCTTCCACCGAGGTCGCCAGCTCGCCTTCGCTCGCGGGGAGTGTGAGCCGGAGGCGCGTCTCGCGCACCACGGTGCCGTCGGCGCCGATGTCCGTGACGATGAGGCTGGCGCTGTGTCCGGTGGTGCCGAGGTAGCGGCGCGCGAGTGCGACGGTGAGCGCGGCACAGCCGATCGCGATGCATGGGAAGACGAGCCACGTGAGCCGGCGGCGGCGGAATCGACCGAGGACGAACCAATCGAGCGGCCCGACGGCGACGAGGAAACCGGCGAGGATCGTCCAGAGCACTGCGGGCGGGAGCGGGCGGATGCTGCTGGGGAGGAGCATAGGGATGATCGGCTCGACGAGTGAGGAGGAGGAGCTGAAGTCGCCCCACTGGAGCTGCCTGCGGTCGATATCGGAGTCGGCCCAGCGCTCGGTCGAGGTGAGCGTGCGCAGCGGAGTGGCGCGCAGCTTCCACAGGAAACCGGCGGCCTGGCGCCACTCGGCCGGGAGTGTGGTGGGCGGCGGTTCGGCGGCGACGATGAGGCGGCCGAAATTTGCGCGGGCGGTGGCGATCGCGGCGATGGGCTGTGTGAGCGGACGCCAGTGCGGGTCGGGTGCGGCGAGGGCGTTGAGAAAGGCGAGGTGTGTCTCGTCGATGCCGCGCGGTGCGACGATGGCGAGGCTGCCGCCCGCGTGGACCCAGCGCGCGAGGGCGGCGCGCGGCTTCTCGCGGAGACGCGAGAGGGCATCGCCTTCGAGCAGCAGCGCGTCGAAGGCGCAGTAGCCGAGCGGGTCGGTGGGCAGGTCGTCGGGGTCGAGGAAGACGGGCGCGGTGGCGAGGACGGAGTCGCTGGCGGAAGCGAGGCGTTCGATGCGGAGCGCCTGCCACGTCGCGGGATCGCCGCTCGCGACGCCGCGGACGACGCCGAGCACAAGGCTGCGGCCGGTGTGCAGGCGCGGCGTTGAGGCGAACTCGCCGAGTGCGATAGTGCGCTCGCGGGCGACGAAGCTGAGCCGCCAGTGCCGGCCCGGGGATGCGCCGATCAGTGGCGAGGCGGGTAGGAGAAAACGGATGCGCTGCGTGCCGGCGGTGAGCGCGAGGTCGTGCGTGCGGTAGCGGTAGATCGGCTCGATGCCGCTGTGCAGCTCGAACTCCAGCGCGCCTTCGCGCAGGGCGCTGCCTCGCGAGGTGAGCTTCACTTCGACCCACTCGGGTGCGGCGGGGCGCGGCTGTGCGACGAGGGGCGTCAGTTCGGCGGTGAGATCGGCGGCGAGCGAGCGCAGGCTGAGCAGCGCGGCGGCGATGAGGCAGGCGAGCCTCATGCGCGGACGGCGCGGCGGTTGAACCACCACCACTCGACGGCGAGGAGGGCGAGGGCGGCGCAGGCGATGGGCCACCAGAGCGAGCGGTCCACGCGTGGAGTCGTGGTCGCGGCGGTGACTTTGAGTTGCTCGGCGAATTCGATCTGATCGACGGCAGCGAGCGAAGTCTCGGCGGCGGAGAGGAGCGCGGCGTCTTTGCCCGCGCGCGGGGCGAGCGGGCCGGTCTGCGCGGCGGCGACTTCGGAGAGCTGGCCGCGGCGGAGGGCGAGCTGGACGAGGTTCGAGATGAAGACGGGGTAGCCGACGCGATAGACGAAGGTGGAGCGGTCGGGGTGGAAGAGGAGGTGGACGCGCTGCTGGTCGGCGTCCGTCTTCTCGATGATGAGCGGGCCGCGCGGGGCGTCGGCGAGGATGGCGTAGCCGAGCTCGCGCAGGCGCGTGTCGGTGATCCCGGGGGCGAAGCGGGGGTCGTCGGCGAGGAGCACGTCGTCGAAGCTGACGTGCTGGAGCGCGGGGGAGTCGCGGCGCCAGTCGATGGCTTGCGCGTTCGCCTTCTCGATGGTGATGAGCGGGCGCAGGTCCTCGGGGATGAGGGCGAAGGTGGCGACGACGCGCGCGGGGGTGGCGAGGTCGGCGTCGCGGTCGGTGATCAGCAGGTCGTAGCCGGATTGATTGTCGGTGAGTTCGACGCCTTCGATCGCGGCGAGTGCGTGGCGTGCGCTGGTGAGCGACTCGGGGACGAAGGCGCTGAGCGGGCGCGGAGCGGGGAGGTGCAGCGATGCGGAGTTGTCGGAGGCGAGCGAGTCGAAGCCCTCGGGGATGTAGCGGGCTTCGACTTCGGCGGCTTCGCGGCTCGTGAGGCGGAAGCTGAGGCGCGGGGCGCTGCCCTTGGCGAGGGTGACGCGTTCGCTGCCGACGAGGGTTCCGTTTTGGCGAAGCTCGACGGTGCCGGTGGTGCTCTCGGCTTCGGCGCTGCCGGCGAGTTGGATGAAGACTTCCCACGCGCCGGCGAGATCGCGGCGGGCGTTGCAGGCGGTGAGTCCGAAGTTCGAGCCGCCGGGGGCGACGCGCTGGAACTCGACGTTGAAGGAGAGTTCGAATTGCGTGCGTGCGGGGAAGTTGCCGTCGCTGAGCAGCCACACGCGATCGAAGGTCTCGCTGCGGCCGAGGGCTTGGGCGAGGCGCAGGGCTTCGTCGAGGTCGCCGGGCACGTCTTCGACTTGCAGCGCGGCGAGGGCTTCACGCAGTTCGGATTTGCTGTTGGTGAACGCGGTCAGGCGGCGCGCGGTTTTCGCGAAGGCGATGAGGCTGACTTGCTGGTCGGGCGGGAGGTTGTCGATGAGTTCGCGGACGCGCGCCTTGGCGGCGTCGAGGCGGGACTGGCCGCCGGGTTTGTCGAGCGCGGCCATGCTGGCGGAGACGTCGATGAGCACAGGCAGGCGCGTGGCGGCGGAGGTCGCGTGGCGGAGGACGGGCTGCATCGCGGCGAGCACCAGCAGCAGCAAGAGCAGGAGTTGGAGGAGGAGGAGGATGTTGCGCTTGAAGCGCTGGAAGGGGGAGTTGACGCGCTGATCGGCGAGGACCTGGCGCCAGAGGACGAGCGACGGGATGACGTGGCGCGGGCGGCGGAGCTTGAGGAAGTAGAAGACGACGAGCGGGATCGTCAGCAGCAGAAGCCAGGCGCTGGAGAGGGCGGTGAAGGTCGGCACGCTCAGTATTCGCGGGCGAGGAGGTAGTCGGCGATCTCGCGGAGGCGCGTGGCTTTCTCTCGGAGCGGTTTCAGCGCGGTGTGGGCGGCGGCGGTGAGCTTGCGGGCTTCGGCGCGCGACTTCTCCAGGCCGTAGATGGCGGGGAAGGTGGCCTTCGTGGCGGCGATGTCTTTGCCGGCGGTCTTGCCGAGTTTCTCGGTGGTCTGCGTGACGTCGAGGATGTCGTCGATGACCTGGAAGGCGAGGCCAAGGTTTTGGCCGAAGGCTGTGATGGCTTTGAGTTGCGCGGGTGTGGCGTTGGCGCTCATGGCGCCGAGGCGCAGCGAACTGGTGAGCAGCGCGGCGGTCTTGCAGCGGTGGATGTAGCGGAGCTCGGCGCCTGTGAGCTTGCGGCCTTCGCCTTCGAGATCGGCGATCTGGCCGCCGATGAGCCAGCGGCTGCCGGCGGCGTCGGCGAGTTCGCGGATTTGGGCGGCGATGGAGTAGCGCGGCGTGGGCGCGGCTTGCGCGAGGATTTCAAAGGCGATGGTGAGCAGCGCGTCGCCGGCGAGGACGGCGATGCCTTCGCCGAAAACTTTGTGATTGGTCGGGCGACCGCGACGCAGGTCGTCGTCGTCCATGCAGGGGAGGTCGTCGTGGATGAGCGAGTAGGTGTGGATGCACTCGACGGCGCTCGCGGCGGGAAGGGCGCGCTCGATCTTGCCGCCGCAGGCCTCGGCGGCGGCTAGGGTGAGCACGGGGCGCATCCGTTTGCCGCCGGCGAAGAGCGAGTAGCGCATCGCTTTGTGGACCGTGGAGGGCTTCGCGGTGGCGCGGGGGAGGAAGCGGTCGAGCGCGCGATCGACGAGTCGGCTGCGGGTGGCGAGGTAGCGGGTGAGTGGGATCGGACGCATACGCCTCTTAGGACTCATAGGGGCGCGTGCTACAAGCTCGCAGCGGCTTGGCTAGTGCGTGAGGCCTTGCTGCCAGGTGGCGATGGCGGCCTGGAGATGGGGGACGGTTTGGAAGCGGTCGGCGGGTTCGAGGCTGAGGGCTTTGAGCGCGATGGCGACGAGCTGGCCGGGGTAGCGTTCGCCGGGGCAGTGCGGGTGCGGTTCCTTGGCGAATTGCGCGGGGGAGCGGATGTCGCCGTGGGTGATGGCGTCGCGCAGGAGCGCGGGATCTTCAAAGGTGAACGGGCGATGAAGCGTGACCATGCGATAGAGGATCGAGCCGAGCGAATAAACGTCGGTGCGTGCGCTCACGAAGTCCCACGCTTCGGCGGCGATTTCCGGCGCGGTGTAGGGGGAAAGCGGCGGGGCGGATTCGCTGGATGCGGCGGTGACGGGGCGGGGGATCTCGCGGTCGTCGGCGTCGAAGGGTAGAGTCCGCGCGAAGCACCAACTGATGACGATGACTTCGCCGAAGAAGCCGAGGTTGACGGTTTCCGGACGGAGCGCTGCGTGGACGACGCCGCGGGAGTGCGCGTAGGCGATGGCGTCGCAGATTTTCTGAAATGCGACGAGGAGGCGCGTGAGGGGGAAGCGCTCGGGGGCGCCGGGTTCGCGGGTGCTGAGCGAGTCGAGCACGTCGCCGAGGGTGCCGCCTTCGACGAAATGGGTCGTGTAGAAGAGCTGGTTGCGGCTGTTCAGGCCGAGCTCATAGACGGTGAGGATGCCGGGGTGCTGGAGCTGGCTGGTGATCTGGGCTTCGCGGATGAAGCGGAGGACGTGATCGATCTGCGCCTGGCTTTCGGGGCGGAGCACTTTGATCGCGACGTCACGCCCGAGAGTGGTGTCGAAGGCGCTGAAGATGGTGCTGGTGGTGCCTTCGACGACAGGCTCGCCGATATCGTAGCGGGTCTCGCGCAGGAAACCCTCGGGCAGGTGGGCGAAGACGGCGGCGGGGAGTCCGCCGCGCTGAAAATCGAGCGAGCAGAGGCCGAGGGTGACTCGTGCGCCGGGGGCGACGGGTGTGGAGCCATTGGCTGGAGTGCCGGCGACGCGCGTGCCGTTGGCGCTCTCGAGATCCTCGATGAACATTTCGTCTTCGCTGACGACGGTGAGGCGGGCGTGACGAGCGGAGACGGACGGCTCTTCGACGACGATCTCGTTCTTCTGCTCGTGGCCGATGATGTAACGGCCGCGGCGGATCAGGCAGCGCGCGATCTGGCGACCTTCCGGATCGCGGACGACAGCTTCGAGTGGGCGTCTGGAGGAGGTGAGCATCGCGAGGTGAGCCGAGCAAAGCGCGAACCAACGCGATGCGCAACAAGGCGACGATTTCGCGACGATCCCGCGCGTGTGGCGCTACTGAATCTCGACGATATAATTTCCCTGGCCGAGTTGAAGTGGCTGGCCGGAGGCGAGCGGGACGGCGGCGTCGCCCGGGAGTTCGACGCTGTTGAGGAAGATGGTGCCGGGCGGGGGCGCGAAGGTGGCGAGCCAGAAATGGCCGCGGTGGTAGAGGAAGCTCGCCTGGCTGAGTGGCGCGCCTGCTTCGCACCACGACACTTCGCCACGCGGGCTGAGGGCGAAGTCGAGGCGGGAGAAGAGCCACGCGGACTGACGGAGCGAGGGTTGGTTGCGCTTTGGGCTAAAGACGACGGCGCCGGTGACCGCGCGGGGCGAGGGCGGAGGGCCGGGCCAGGCGGATTCGTTTTCGATGTGGCAGCCGAGGTCGCTGCTGCCGAGCATCGGGACGATTTCGAGTTCGTAGTTGCGGTAGAGCGTGAGGATGCCGCGATGGCTGACGCGCGTGAGCTTGTCGGCGGAGAGTGCCTGGCCCTCGAAGGTGGAGCCGTTGACGCTGGCTTGTTCGCCGTTGCCGTCGCGCAGGGTAATCCAGTCGCCGCTCAGTTCGGCGAGCGCGTGGACACGACCGAGTTCCTTGGTGAGCTTTTCGTTTTCCGGCGTCTCGGGGAGCACGCGCGTGACGAAGTCGGAGTGGTAGAGCGAGCGGCCGATGCGGAAGCTGGGGCGGGCGATGATCTGGATCGGCGTGTAGCTGATGTCGCGCGGCGTGAGGCGGAGGGCGATGCCGGGTTGGACGTTGCCGAGGAAGGCGTCGGGGATGCGAAGCGTGCGGCGCTTCGGCAGTGGCGGTGGGGCCACGACGGGTTTGGGTGGGGGCGGGTTTTGGAGGATGGGCGGTGGTGGAGGCGCTGGGAGCGAAGCTTTGCGCGACTGGGCGGCGAGGCCGGTCGCGTCGAGCAACTCCTTCCAAAAGACGACGCAGGACGCGGGCGGTGTGCCGCCTTCCACGATGCGCCGGAGCACGGCGTTGCCGGCTTCGTTCAAGGTGCCGAGCGGGATGTAGCGGCGGTTCCGGCCGGAGCGCCGGGGCGCACCGAGGAGCTGATGAATCGTCTCGGCGAAGGCCACGGAGGGCGTGAGCATGGGGCCGGATTGACCGTCGTGAGGAGAGACCATCGTGCTCATGGTTTCCTCCGGGCAGAGCGGGAGGAGGCTGCTCATGCTCATCGGGTTGAGCTTCACGGTGAAGCCACGCCATTCGGTGACGGGCACGCCGCGCAGGCGCACGAGTTCCTCGGCCGGCAGGCTGCGATCCCAGCCGACGAAGAGGCGCGTGAGCAAATCGCCGGTGGGGGCGAGATTGGCGGCGACGGCGGCATCGATCGTCTCGGCCACGTCGTGAAGGAGCGTGGCGACTTCCACGGATGGGAGCTCGCGGCGGCGGCGCAGCAGGTCGATCAGCGGGAAGCCGTGGATCCATTCGCGGACGAGGTAGCCCTCGTCGAGGGCGGCGGAGTATAGGCGGACGATGCGCGGGTGTTCGCAGGCCTGTGCGATCGCGAAGATGTGATCGAGGTCGGTGCGTTCGGGGCAGTCCGCGGGGAGTTCGCGGCGGAAGACTTTGAGCGCGACCCGTTCTTCGGTCTGCGTATCGCGCGCCTCGAAAAGCCGGCCCGCGGCGCCGGGAGGCGCCTCGTAGAGCAGTTCGTAGCGACCAGCGAAGAGGTCTGCGTTCATCGGGGCCTCTTGCTTAGACAGTTGAAACAAATAAGTCCAATGCGACCTACTCGACGAAACGCTGCGCGACGGGCATCCGGCGGCCGACGCCGAAGGCGCGGCTGGTGACTTTGAGGCCGGGCACGGCTTGAGCGCGTTTGTATTCGTTCAGGTCCACGCGGCGCTGCACCCAGCGGACGGTTTTCTCCTCGAAGCCATGCGTGAGGATCTCGGCGACGCTGAGTTGTTCCTCGACGTAGAGCTGCAGGATCGGGTCGAGGATTTCGTAAGGCGGGAGCGTGTCCTGGTCGCGCTGGTCGGGCTTGAGCTCGGCGCTCGGCGGCTTTTCGATCGTGGCGCGCGGGATGATCTCGCGGTCGCGGTTGATGTATTCGGCGAGGCGATAGACCATCACTTTCGGCACGTCGCTGATGACCGAGAGGCCGCCGCACATGTCGCCGTAGAGCGTGCAGTAGCCGACGGCGAGTTCGCTTTTGTTGCCGGTGCTCAGCACGAGGTGGCCGAATTTGTTCGAGAGCGCCATGAGCGTGAGGCCGCGCAGGCGGGGCTGGATGTTTTCCTCGGTCGTGTCCTCGGGCAGGCCGGCGAAGACATCGCCGAGTTGCGCGCGCACGGCGTCGAAGGCGGGCTGGATCGGGATCTCGAGAAAGCGGATGCCGAGAACGGCGGCGAGCTGGCGCGAGTCGTCGATGCTGCCGCGGCTGGAATATTGAGTGGGCATCGTGACGCCGGTGACATTCTCCGGGCCGAGCGCCTCCGCGGCGAGGCACGCGACGACAGCGCTGTCGATGCCGCCACTGAGGCCGAGCACGGCGGACTTGAAGCCGCACTTGTGAAGGTAGTCGCGCAGGCCGAGCACGAGCGCGTCGTGGAGTTCGGCGGCTTCGCCTTGGAAGGTGAGGTCGGTGGTGATCGGCGCGCCGAGGTCGGTATCGATGACGGCGAGTTCCTCGGAGAAGGCGGCGAGCTTTGCGCGCAGCGAACCGTCGGCGCCGATGGCGAGCGAGTTGCCGTCGAAGACGAGCTGGTCGTTTCCGCCGACGGCGTTGCAATAGACGATCGGCACGTGGTGCTGCGCGGCGACGGCGCTGAGCATTTCGGCGCGGCGCTGCGGCTTGCCGATGGCGAAGGGCGAGGCGCTGAGGTTGAGCAGGAGTTGCGCGCCTTGCCCGATGAGCGAGTCGATCGGCGTGCTGCCGTAGAGCCGACGCGGCAGGTATTTCTCGGTCCAGATGTCTTCGCAGATCGTGACGCCGCACTTCACGCCGGCGATCTCGACGACGCTCGTCGCGTGCGCGGGCTCGAAGTAACGGTCTTCGTCGAAAACATCGTAGGTCGGCAACAGCGACTTGAAGAACTTCCGCATCGGCTGGCCGCGCTGGAGCAGGGCGGCGGCATTTTGAAAAGGCTGACCGGGGCCGGCATTCGTGTCCACGTAGCCGGCGAGGAGCGGCACGTCGCCGACTTCTCCTTGCAGGGTCTCGAGGGCGGCGAGGTTGAGCGGGACGAAGCGCGACTTGAAGAGCAGATCCTGCGGCGGGTAGCCGGTGACGGCGAGCTCGGGCGTGAGGACGAGCTCGGCACCTTGCTCGACCAAGGCGCGATAGGCGGCGACGATCTTGCGATGGTTGCCGGCGAGGTCGCCGACGGTGGTGTTGATTTGAGCGAGGCCGATTTTCATGGGCGGGCGCTACGCTCTACGCCACGGCGGCGCAGTTTAGCGCTTCCCTTTTTCGCCCGGCTTGCTGTAGAGGGATTCCTTCCATCCCTCGCCGGTTTCCCAAAAGGCTTGCTGCACGATGTGCCGGAAGACCCAGACCAAACACGCGGCGGCGAAGCCGGAGATGACCATGAGCATGAACTTCTGCATGAAGGATTGTTGGAGCATGGCGGTCGAGGGTAGCAGAAGATTTGCCGCTCACCAGAATCCCCATTGCTGGGTGCGAAAAAGGTAGATGCCGAGGAGGAGGTTCGTTGTGGCATGGGCGAAGACGCAGGCGCCGAGGGAGCGCGTGGTGAAGGCGACGGCATTGTAGAGCGCGCCGGTGATGAGCGCGGGCCAGAAGTCGGGGCCCCAGTGGGCCAGGGCGAACAGCCCCGCGACCCATACGAAGGCCCGCCACGAGCGCGCGCCGAGGGGCACTTGATCGAACGGATCCTGAATCAAGTGCCGCAGGAGGAAGCCGCGCCAGAAGATCTCCTCGAGAAGCGGCACGACGATGACGAGGCGGATGACTCGCAGCGCGGCGTTCCATTTGAACGCTGCGCCGCCGCCGAAGAACCACAGATCGAATCCTCCGACGCGGCGCTCGGCACCGAAGCATTCCTGTGGCGCCACCCAGACGCCTAATGCGATGACACCCGCGACAATCCCGAGCCACCATCCGCGGCTCCATGCGAACTCATATTTTTTCCACCACCACACGAGCAGCGCGCCGCACACGACGGTTTGCAGCGGGAAGACCCAGTATTTCGGTTCATCGATATACCACGCGGCTGAGCCCTCGCCGAAATGGGCGACCATCTCGCCGAGCAGGAGCAACCCCACGAAGGCGAGGAATGGCCCAAGATACGCTTTTGCGAGTGGAGAGGCGCTGATGCCAGACATGTCAGAAAACCCTCAGCCAAGCAAATCGACCGAGCCGACGCCAGAGCAACTGCTCAAGTTGCTCGATGTTCAGATTTCCGCCGTGCGGGCGCGCCGACGCGGAACGTCCCGCAGTCGGAGCATGATCGCGCTCGCCGCAGTATTGCTCATCGTCATTGGTGCGATGATCGCACTCTTGTTTCTGCAACAGAGGATCGCGGATCTGCCACAGCGCAAACTCCCGGCGGTCCCGCCGCCCGGTGAGCAGGAGCCGCCGCGAGCGAGAAATCAGGGACGTTGACACGCACCGGCATATCGGCTGCTTTGTCGCGCTTCCCACATGGCAAAAGCCCCGAATTCAGTGATCGGCCTCGACCTCGGCCGCTATGCGATCAAGTGCTTGCAACTCCAGCGGCGCGGGGACAATCGCTTTGCGATCACGCACTACGCGACGCAGTTGCTCGACGGCGGTGCAGCCGATAGCGCCGCGCTCGGGTCGATCGTTCGCGACTTGCTCAAGCAGATGGGCTCTGCCAAGGCGCTCGCCGTGGCGGTGTCGAGCGCGGACTCGATTCTCCGCGTCATCGACCAACCCGACATGCCGACCGGGTTCCTCCGCGACGCCTTGCGGCTCAATGGCGGGATGTTGCTCAACCAGGATTGCCGCGAGTTCGCGCTCGACTGCGATCGGATCGAGGTCGGACCGAGCGAGAGAATGGAGCCTGGCAAGCAGCGATACCTCGTCGGGGGGCTGCCGCGCCGCGAGATTCATCACGTCCGGGCGGTGCTCGAAGAGGCGGGCGCCGGTGCAGGCACGCTGCAACTCGCACCGGTCAGCCTCTTTAATGCCTTCGAGTTTTCGCATCCGGATGCGTTCGCGACCCAGGGCTTTTTCCTCGTCGATATCGGCTACCTCGGCTCGACGATGGTGCTGGCGGCCAAGCGTGAATTGGTGCTCGTGCGCTCGGTCGATGTCGGTGGGTATTCCATCCTCGACACCCTCTCGGCCATGAGTGGCGAGCCGAGTGAGTCGGTGCTCATCGCGCTCGAACAACAGGATGAGTTGATGCTCGATAATGCGCGCGTGGCGTTGATGAACCTCACGCGCGAGGTGACCAGTTCGATCGGCTTTTTCGAGGGGCGGCGTGAGGAAACCGTCTCGAAGATCTACGTCAGCGGCGGCCCTGCCAAGTCGGCGGCGCTGCTGAAGGTGATGGGCGAAGAGCTTCACATCCCGTGCGAGCCGTGGAGTCCATTCGATCCGTGCGAGGTGTCGCTCCCGACGCGCCAGCGCGAACGCTTTCCGGCGGATATGTTCGATCTCCACGTCGCTTGCGGTGCTGCCGCGGAACTGCTCAACGCCTAGCCCTCATGCCGCTGCACCTTAACCTTTTTCACGAGATCGAGACGCAGAAGGCCGCCAGCCGGCGCGACCCGCTCAAGATCGCCGCCTACATCCTCATCGCGATCTGCGGCGTCTTCGCTGCGCTGTATCTTCTGGAACTGGGCAAATTTGCCGCCACCAATTCCCAATACAGCCTGCTCAAAGCCGAATTCGACAAGCTCGATCCGCAGGCGCGTGCAGCCGAGAAACGCGAGAAGGATCTCAAGGAGACGTTCGACACCAGCGAGAAGTTCGTCCGAGCGATCGAGGACCGATTCTATTGGGCTCCCGTGATGGGGGAAGTCATGAAAGTGGTGCCCCGTGAGGTGCAAATCACCAAGATGAGCGGCGGCGTGCAGGGCGCAGCCGTGAAGAAGACGACGATGAATTTCGACGGCATCGCCGCCGGCGACGATCCGCGCCGGGTCGCGGAAGATTTGCGGCAGTCGCTCGTGGAGACCTTTGGAAAGAAATATCGGAACGTGACAGCCATCTTCCGCCAACTCGAAGAGAGCCCGGCAAGCGTCACGCTCGATGGCAAGACGCTCCCCACGGCCATCTTCGGCATCTCCCTCACCCTCCAGGCCGGCGAGGAGGCGCCCGCGACTCCTCCTCCCTCCAGAGCCGCCCGCAGGAGGAGCGGTTAAATTCCATGAGCAACATCAAACTCGGCAAGGAAGACATACAGAAGATCGCCCTCGGCGTCCTGCTTGGGGTTGGAGTTGTGTGCGGCTACTTCCAATGGCTGCTCTTCCCACTGCAAGCCCGCCACAAGGCGACAATCAAGAGCACCGCCGCCCTCGCACCCGCGATCTCTGCGGCCAAGGCACAATTGGCCCGCGACACCCAGGTCTCCGTGCAGGCGCCCCTCGCCAAGGCCACGCTGGTGCAGATCGATGCGATGATCCCCGAGGGCGCGCCCGTCGCATGGTTTCCCCCGCGCATCGCCGACTTCTTCAAGAGCCGCGGCATCGATAAGGCCACCACCCGGCTGAACAGCGACACCGCGCATCCGATCCTGCCGGGCTACCGCCGGCTCTCCTGGGCCCTGGACCTGCCCAAAGTCGAGTGGTTCGCCTTCGGCAAGGCCCTGGCCGACCTCGAAAACTTGGAGCCACTCGTCTCGATCGAAAACGTGAGCGTCGATGCCCTCCGCGAGGAACCCGACGGGCAACATGTGGTCCTCACGCTGTCCAGCATCGTCAGGAAATGAAGACCCTCGCCGCCACGATCCTACTCGTCATCGCTGCCCTCCCGGCATCGGCACAAGAGGCCGACAAGCCCGCCGCTGCGCCCGCCCAGTATCATCTCAAGAACAAGTCCAGCTTCGCCGCGCCCGAGAAAGCCCGCGCCCCGCTCCTCCCCATCGGCTGGGTGAAAAAGGAAGTCGGCTCAGTGGAGGTGGTGGTGACCAAGGAGAACTTCAGCGTGGACGCCTTCCGCGTCACCAGCATCCTCCTTGGCAACCCCGCCCTCGCCGTCATCAACGGCAAGTCCTACGAAGAAGGTCAGTTTCTCCGGATGCCCCGCGGCTCCGCCGCACTCCGCGTCCGCGTCTATCGCATCGACGACGGCCAGGTCTGGCTGCAATACGAGAGCAAGCTCTATCCCTCCCCCCTCAGGCGGCTCGAAATGAACGAGCGCAAGCCCGAGGAGCAGCCGCTGCTGAGCGAAGACCGCGACGTCGTCCCCATGCCCGCTCCCGCTCCCGCCCCGGCTCCGGCCAAGCCGACTCCCACGCCGCTGCTCACGCGCTAGCGCGCGTTCAAATCCGCCAGCACCTCCGGGTCGCGCACATCGGCCCACTCGCCGCTCAGCTCCAGCGCGCGCACCTTCCCCGTCTCCTGCGCCAGCGCGCGGAATGCATCCGTCAGCTCGTATTCCCCGCGCGGCGATTTCTCCAGCTTCGCCGTGTAGGCGAAAATGCTCGGGCGGAACGTATAGACGCCCGCGTTATACCACGGGCTCGTCGGCTCCCCCGGGCCCGGCTTCTCGCGCACATCCGTCACGGTAAAATCCGCATCCACGAAGATCGCCCCGCCCTTCGCGATCTCCCCCGGATTGTGTTTCACCGAGATGAACGCCTCCGCATCCCCCAGCTCCACCAGCCGCCCGTAGTTCGCCGGATCGATCAGGATATCCCCATAGCTCAGCACGAACGGCGCATCCCCCGCGAACCCCTTCGCCAGCTCCACCACCCGCCCCGTCCCGTCCTGCACCTCCTGCGTGATGTATTCGACCGACAAGCCATAGCCCGCGCCGTCGCCGAAATGCTCCCGCACCACCTCCGCGCGCCAGCCCACCACGATCAGCACCCGCCGCACACCCGCCGCGCGCAGGCCCTCGACGATATGCCCGAGGATCGGCTTGCCGCGCACCGCGAGCATCGGTTTCGGGATCTCATTCGTGAGCTCCTTCATCCGCGTTCCCTTCCCCGCAGCGAGCAGGACAGCTTGTGTGACGAGTGGTAGAGACATGGGCCCGCACGCTGCCAGCCATCGCCCCAGCGTCAAGGCGCCGGCAATCAGCAATCAGCAATCGCCAATCAGCAATGCCTCACGTCACCACCACGCTCACCGGATCGTTCGCCACGCCCTCGCCCGCATCGTTCACCCCCGTCACCGTGATCTCCACCGTCGCCCCGACCGGCAGATTCTCGATCGTATACTGCGTGCCCTCGGTATTGATCACCTTCACCGACTCCGCATCCACGCCCACGACCTTCTTGTAGAAATTGAGCGAATTCGCCCGGCGCGAAAACCCGACCTGCACCAGCACGCGCCCGCCGCCGATCGCCGTCGCCGTCACATCCCCCGGCACCCCCGGCGTGGACGGATCGGCCGGCCGGTTCAGCCCGAAGTCATACCACTTCGGGTCTTCATCCCCGAGCAGCCCGCCCTCGAGTTCATTGATCACCGCCCGGTAGCGCAGGCGAAACGCCGCCTCCGCCACCTCGCGTAGCATCAGCTTGTCCTTCGTCAGCGCGAGCGCCGCTGCCACCCCGTTGCGCGCCGCGGAGAGCGCCGTGTGCAGCGTCGTCGCCAGCGCCGCCGTCACCGTGATCTTCGGCGTCGAGACCTCCATGCCCGGATTGGCCGTCAGATACGCCTTCAACCCGTCGAGCGCCGTGAAGCGTTTGTCCTGCGTCGTCGGCACGCTCAGGTTCGTGCCCGGCAACCCCGTCGCCACCCACGCCTCGCTCCACGTATCGCCGAGCGTGGCCGAGGCGACCTTGATGAACAGCGCGATGAACCCCTTCGCATTGCTATCCGCCAGCCGCAGCGCCGTGTAAGCATCCGGCTGCGCGCCCTGCGCGGCATTGAAATGATTGTGCGCGGTCTTGAGCGCATTGAGGTCCGCGTGCGTCGCCGCCGCGGTGTTCTGCTTCACGTTGATCGCGACCGCGTGCTGGTCGAGCCCATCGCAGAGGTCTTCGCCTGCCGCGATCAGGTCCGGGATGGATTCAGGGGTGGGATTAGCCATTTTGTATTTACGTTTGGTGGTGGGTTTGGGTTTCGGAAAAGACGCCGAAGTGGGATCCGCGACATACCCCGCATCGCCCGGCTCCAGCAGATAGGCTG
>VFJQ01000137.1 GCA_009885995.1 Verrucomicrobiota bacterium | reverse complement strand
GGGCCACGTCGGGGCGATAGAAGGCGTCGAACAATCGCGGCAGGCTATCCACGGGGACGCCGGGGCCGTTGTCGGCGACGATGAGGGTGATGCGGTCGCCCGCGGGTGCAGCGCTGATGACAATGGGACCGGCGCTGCCCGCGTAGCGGACGGCGTTGGCAAGCGCACGGGCGAGCAGGCGCGGCTCGGCTTGCTCAGCGAGGCCCGCGGGCACGTCGCATTCGACGGAGGCGTTGGGCGCTTCCCGCGCAACGGTTTCGGCGACGAGTTGAGCGAGCGGCACGGCATGCATGGCGATGTCGCGCTGGGCGGTGGCGCGGGAGAAATTCAGCAGCTCGTCCACGAGGTGGCTGATGTCGTCGAGTTCCTCGCGCAGCGTGGCGACGTAGCGCGCCTGCTTTTCATCCGCAGCGCGCTGCTCGACAATGGCGAGCGCCGCCTGCATGCGAGCGATGGGGGTGCAGAGATCGTGGGCGATGTCGCCGAGGAAGCGCTTCTGCCCGGAACATGCGGGTCAGTCAGCAAAAATTGACAGGAAGTAAGATCGTCCGGTGAATATCGCTCCCCCAGAAAGATAGCATGTGGGTCTTGGCGGGTGAGCCAGCGGAGGCACACGCTGAGAACCGATGAAAACAAAACGAACGAGCACGACTAAAACCGAGAATGAAACTCTGAACCGGAAGGCCCAGCGCATCTTGCCGGGCATCGACATGCACGCCCGCAGTTACCGGGTGGTGCGGCAGATCGACGGGGTGGACCGGCTTGCAGACGCCGGAGGTTTGAGGGTCGCGGAGCGGGGGCGCTTTGAGGTCCGAGAATTTTCCCTTGCCGGGCCGCATTTCCTTTCTAGGGTGCCCGCCCCTTCGCTCCCGCTAATTTGGTCTGCCGTTGTTTGGCAGTCCCGGGTGGATGAGGGGAAACCGGAACCGTGGGCAGGATTATAAATATTACTATGATCGCAATGGCAGAACTTCTCGCGAAAGGCATTCGCGAGTTTCGTGAAAACAGCATCGTCAAGGGCCGCATCCTCGAGGTCCGCCCCCGCGAAGTGCTGGTGGACATTGGATACAAGAGCGAGGGCATCATTCCGCTCTCAGAATTTGACGACGGGGAGGAACTCCAGGTCGGCGATGAAATCGAGGTGTTGCTGTGCCGGCTCGAGAACGACGAGGGGATGGTCATCCTTTCGAAGGAGCGCGCCGCTTATCGCCAGAACTGGGAGAAGATCGTGAAGGTCTTCGAGGAAGGTGGTATCATCAAAGGCAAGGTGAAGGCCGCGGTGAAGGGCGGGCTCATGGTGAATGTGGGCGTCGAGGCCTTCCTGCCCGGCTCGCAGATCGACATCGTGCCGCCGAAGGATCTCCAGCAATTTGTCGGTGGGACTTACGAGTTCAAGATCGTCAAGATCAACAACGACCGGAAGAACGTGGTGCTCTCGCGCCGCGAGTTGATCGAGCAGGAGCGTGCGGAGAAGCGTTTGCAATTCTTCGACGCTCACAAGGTCGGCGAGAAGGTGAAGGGCGTGGTGAAGAGCATCACGGACTTCGGCGCGTTTGTGGACCTCGACGGTCTCGACGGTTTGCTGCACATCACCGACATCACCTGGGGCCGCCTCGGGCATCCGAGCGAGATGCTGAAGCTCGGCGACGAGCTGGACCTTGTGATCATCGACTTGAACAAGGAGAAGGAGCGCGTGTCGCTGGGCCTGAAACAGACCCAGCACAACCCGTGGGACAAGATCGAGGAGCGTTTCCCGAGCGGCACGAAGGTGTCGGGCAAGGTCACGAACCTCATGCCTTACGGCGCGTTCGTGGAGATCGAGCCAGGGGTCGAAGGCCTCATTCACGTCTCCGAGCTCTCGTGGACGAAGCGGATTGCGCGTCCGAGCGACGTGCTGACCGTCGGCCAGGAAGTCGAAGCGGTGGTGCTCGGCGTGAACAAGGAGCAGCAGAAGATCAGCCTCGGCGTGCGCCAGCTCGACCCGAATCCGTGGGACCAGATCGAGGTCAAATACCAGATCGGCACGCAGATCCGCGGCGAAGTGCGCAACCTCACGGCTTACGGCGCATTCGTGCAGCTCGAAGACGGCATCGACGGCATGGTGCATGTCTCCGACATGAGCTGGACGCGGAAGGTCAACCACCCGAGCGAAGTACTGAAGAAGGGCGATGTCGTGGACGCAGTCGTCATCGACATCGACAAGCAGAACCAGCGCATCAGCCTCGGCGTGAAGCAACTCGACGAGGATCCGTGGAAGGCGATCGACCAGCGTTACAAGATCGGCGACCTCGTGAAGGGCAAGGTGTCGAAGATCGCGACGTTCGGCGCATTCGTGGAACTCGAAGGCGATATCGACGGACTCGTCCACATTTCGCAGATCAGCGAAGAGCGCGTGGAGAAGGTCAAAGACCACGTCAAGGCTGGCGACGAGATCACGGCGCGTGTCATCAAAGTGGACAAGACGGAGCGCCGCATCGGTCTGTCGATCAAGGCTGCCAACTACAGCGAAGAAGAGATCGCGAAGGAAGCGGCTGCATTCGACAGCGCTATCAAGCCCGGCACCGAACTCGTGGGTCTCGAGCAGGCCTTCGCCGCCGCGGCGGAAGAGTATCGCCCTGGCGACAGCAGCAAGAAGAAGTAGTTCTTCCTCATCCTCGTCATCCTCCTCTCCTTCGCTGGGGAGGAGGATGCGAGGGGAGAGCGAGCCAAACGAATTAAAACCATGACCAAACCCACCATCACCGCCTGGCTGAAAACTCAATGTGGCTGGAGCGGCGGCATCCGTGCCGTGCTGGCCAAGCATGACCTTCCCTACGAAGAGAAGGACATCATCAAGAACCCGGCGTTCCGCTGGGAGATGGAGCAGAAGAGCGGGCAGTCGCTCTCACCGTGCGTCGAAGTGAACGGCAAAATGCTGCCCGACATCAGCGGCGAGGAACTCGAAGCCTATCTGCTGCGCGAAGGCCTCGCCGGCGCGACCGACAAGACCACCGACGTGCCGCTCAACGCTGCGTGCAGCGATGCCGAGCACGAAGCGATGGCCCGCGGCACGCCGCTGAAGCTCCAGAGCTAAGGAACCGCTGATTAAAGGGGATGGGCGCAGAAGCCTGCGGTGCGAATGATTTTGGCGACACGTTCGGCGTGCCGGGTGATAGGTTGGAAGTCAAAGGCATCAAGC
>VFJQ01000079.1 GCA_009885995.1 Verrucomicrobiota bacterium | reverse complement strand
GCTTGATGCCTTTGACTTCCAACCTATCACCCGGCACGCCGAACGTGTCGCCAAAATCATTCGCACCGCAGGCTTCTGCGCCCATCCCCTTTAATCAGCGGTTCCTTAGGAACTCGCATCGTTGTGCAGGTTTTTCATGCCGCCCTCCAGTTCCTGAGTCCAAGGCGCTCGATTTGCTCGAAGCGCACCATGTTATAGACCAGGTCGGTCAGCGCGATCGCCGCCCGGTTGACCTCGGCGACGGTGCCGTCCCAGCGCGCTCCAGGCGTGTCCCAGCGCAACGGATGGCCGTTGGGCAGGATCATGTCGGAACGCAGGGGTTCGGATTCCGGGCCGGGCATGCCTCGGTTTGGAGCGGACCACGGAAGTTTCGTCAATCTGGAAGTTTGCGTCTGTCGCGCCGGGTGTTAGCGACGGGCGACGAAGAGGCGACTGGCTCACACCCGATGCCCTCGCCGCATCCGCGCTCGCATAAAAAGTAACTCGCCGTCCCGGACCGCTCAGGCTTACAACCGCACCATGCGTCCCACTCGCACCACACCCGATTCCCCCACCGCATCGATCGCCCGGAAGGGTTGCAGCACGGCCTTCTTCGGCGCGTTCGGCCTGTTTGGAGTGGTGATCTTCTTCGCTGTGATCAGTTCGCTGATCACGACGGTGCGGACTTACTTCTGGGAGAAGACGCCATGCACCATCGTGGAGTCGCGCCGCATCGAGATGGGCGTGGAGAGCACCGCTGGGCGGGACTTTGTCATCCGCTACAGCTACCGCCTGGCGGGCCGGACGAATATCTCGGATCAATTCACGGCGGGCGCGAAGGAGTCGCTGGACTCCCGGAAGATCGAGCGCCTGCTCCTGCGCTACCCGGTGGGCGCCAGCGCGGAGTGCTACGTGAACACAAAGGACCCGAGCCAGGCGGTGCTGCAGCGCGGCTCGCTGCTCATCGGCATCGTGCTGCTCTTCCCGCTCATCTTCGTCGGCATCGCCGTCTTCGGGATCATCAGTGTCTGGCGGGCGAAAGGGCTCAGCGGATTGATCGACACGCGCCACCTCAGCAAAGGGGGCATGTCGAAGTTCGTGCCAGTATTCTTCTTCGGCCTCTTCGCACTCGTGGGCGGGTTGCTGGGCTACTTCGTCACCGTGCGGCCGCTCCTGCTCTACTTCGATGCGCGCTCGTGGCCGGAGACACCGTGCGAGATCGTGAGCAGCAGCGTGGGCAGCCATACCAGCACGAGCGGCAGCGGCTCCAGCAAGACTCGCAGCACCACCTACAGCGTGGATATCGTCTATCGCTACAAGGTCGGCGGACGGGAATATCGCGCCGAGCGTTACGGGCTCATGAGCGGCTCATCGAGCGGGCGCGCAGCCAAGACGGCCATCGTCGAGCGGTATCCCGACGGGTCGCGAGCCGTCTGCTACGTGGACCCGAAGGATCCCACTGAGGCGCTGCTGGATCGCGGCCTCAGCGCCTTCCTGCTGATCGGGCTGATCCCCGGGCTGTTCTTCCTCGTCGGCTTGGCCGGCCTCATCGGTGTCCTCCGCAAGGCGCTCAAGTCGAGCGGCTCCGTGGCTATGCCCGGAGTGCCGACGCTCCCCGTGCAGCCGAGTCTTCCCACCGGCGCCGGCACGGGACCGACCGTGCTAAAGCCGAGCGTGTCGCCGATGGGGAAATTCATCGGCGCCATCTTTGTGGCCGTGTTTTGGAATGGCATCACGGGCGTCTTTGTCGGCATGGCCGTGAAGTCGTGGAGCAGCCCGAGCCCCGAGATCTTCCTCTCGCTATTTATGATCCCCTTCGTGCTCATCGGGCTCGGATTGATCGGCCTCTGCTTTGTGATGTTCCTGAATCTATTCAACCCGCGCGTCGCTCTCGTCGTGAGCTCGCAGTCCGTGCCGCTTGGCGGGACGCTCGACGTGCGCTGGAATTTCCGCGGCGCCGTCTCGCGCATCCGCCGCCTGCGCATTGTGGTCGAAGGCCGCGAGGAAGCTAGGTATCGGCGCGGCACCACCACTAGCACGGACAAGCAAGTCTTCGCCCAGCTCGCTATCATTGAGACCGACGACACGATGCGCATCCGCGAGGGCCAGGCGCAGCTCACCATTCCCGAGCAGCTCATGCACACGTGGAACGGCGGCAACAACAAGATCATCTGGGAGCTGCAAGTGCGCGGCGAAATCCCTCGCTACCCCGACGTGAACGAAGACTTCGACTTCACCATCCTCCCCAAGCACCGCTGACCCATGCTCCAGCTCACCTTCGCGAATAACAACACCGCCTTCCGCCCCGGCGACGAAATCGCCGGCACCGCCCGCTGGCAATGCGCCGAGCCCCCGGAGCATGTGGAGATCAGCCTCGGCTGGTCCACGCGCGGCAAGGGCACGGAGGATTCCGAGACGATCGACACGTTCGAAGTCGCCAACCCGATGGCCCAAGGCGAGAGCGGCTTCCGCTTCACCGCGCCGGGCGAGCCGCATAGCTTCTCGGGCAAGCTCATCTCGGTCATCTGGGCGATCGAGCTGCTCGTCGAGCCCAGCGAGGAAACCGAGCGCGTGGAGATCATCATCGCGCCCGAGGCTCGCGAGATCGAGCTTCCCGCGCTCGCAGCCGCGCCCGTCCTGCCGCAGCAAGCCGGCTCGTTCTTCCAGAAACTGCTCTCGCGGACCCCGCAGCGTTGAAGGCCCGCGACAACCCCTTCGCCGCGCAGCGCATCGAGCGGCTCGCCTTCCGCTTCCCGCCCGGTGATAGCTGGGACGCGCTCCTCGCGCGGCTCGAAGCGAACGCGTGGCGTGGCGCGATCGTCGGCCCTCACGGCGGCGGCAAGACCACGCTGCTCGAGCAGATCGTCCCGCATCTCGTCGCGCGCGGTTTTCAACCGCACCTGCTGAATCTCCGTGCCGAGAGCACCACGGCCGACAAACTCACTCTCGTCGCCGCCACCGAGCTCCGCGCGCCCGCCTTCCTCCTGCTCGACGGAGCCGAACAACTCACCACACGCCAGTGGCTCACGCTCCACTCCGCCACGCAAGGCGCCGCCGGTTGCCTCATCACGCAGCACCGTGTCGGACGCCTGCCTACCATCCTCCAGCCCGAGCCTTCCCCCACCCTGCTCGACGATCTCACGCATGAACTCTCCGCCGCCTGGCTCCCCGAAGGCGAAGCGCGCCGCCTCTTCCTCCGCCACCAGGGCAACCTCCGCGAATGCCTGCGCGAACTCTACGATCGCTGGGCCGGGTAAACATCACGGGGCGGTGAACCAGTCGAGGCTCACGCGGCGGATGCGCAGGCGGTTCAAGGCGCCGACTTTGCTATCACCGGCGCAGTAGCCGAGCAGCACGGCATCCCCGACGAAATGGATGGCGGTGTAGTGATACAAGCCGTCGGGATCGCTCTCGACGAGCTTGCGTCGCGGCCAGGTCTTCCCGCCGTCGCTGGAGATGGCGGCGACGAAGGGGTTGCGCTTCTTGGGCGGGAACGGGAACTGGCCGGAGTGGTCGTTGTAGATGGCGAGCAGGTCGCTGCTGCCGGGCAGACGCTTGATGCTCGCGGGGCCGTTGGGCGATTTCAGTTCGGTGGGCATCGGCGGCGACCACGTCTTGCCCGCATCGGTGGAGTCGAAGCCGTATTGGGCGCCTTGATCGGTGCGGCACCAGGAGAAGAGCGAGCCGTCGGCCCGCTCGACCACGCCCGGTTCCTGCAATCCGCTGCCGCTGCGCACGGGCATGGCCCACCAGCTCGCCGCTTCCTGCCAGGTCGCGCCTTCGTCGTCGGAGTAGATCCACATGGCGATGGCACGGGCGTCCCATGACTTGCTGGTGTGCGGGTCGGTGCCGCGTGAGCGATGGAAGGCCAGCGGGACGAGAATGCGACCCTTGCTGGTCTGAATGACGCGGTCGTTATTCATCACGAAGTATCCCGGCGCCTGCTGCACGAGCTTCGGCTCGGTCCAGATCTCGCCGTCATCCGTGGAAAGGCGCATGTGCGGCCGGCAGTCGATCCAACTGTTCTTGATGCAGTAAAACATCGCCAGCTTCCCGCTCGCGAGGCGCAGTAGGGAGACGCTCATCACGTTGTTGGCGCCGGTATTCTCCACCACGGTGACGGGCGCGCTCCAAGTGCGACCCTGGTCGTCGGAATGAATGCGGACGATGCGTGCCGGGCTTTCATCCGCCGCACCGCCGTAGAACTGCGAGTAGCAAAAGATGATGCGCCCGGAGGCCAGCGTGGCGAAGGAGCCCTCGGAGTTGCGCGGGTTTTCCGGCGTGGGCTCGACGTTGAAGACGATGTCGCTCGTGGCTGCGTGGAGCGTGACGGCGGCGAG
>VFJQ01000023.1 GCA_009885995.1 Verrucomicrobiota bacterium | reverse complement strand
GCTCGTAAGTCTCGGGAAGAACCAGAGCAAAGGGCAAGTCGCAAAAAGGCAGAGTGTCAAAAGGCATCCCATTTCAGTGTGAGCGTAGCATCGCCGAACGACCCCAAGCTCAGCGACGGCGGAGCGTGGCGCGGCGCGTGCCCAACGGTGGAACGAACGGAAACGCTGCAAATGTAGATGCCGCTCCGCTCGCAGAAAGCACGCGCCGTGACACGCGGAGCCGTTCGCTGCAGCGCATGGTTAGGCCCGATTGTTCTCGAATGGATAGGTCTTCGCATAGAAGTGTTTGAGGAAGGCATACTTGGGATGGATGCGGTAGCGGCGAGTGATAACCTGATAGAAAAGCATCGCTCCGACAGAAAAAGCCATGCCTCCAGTGAACTGGTTCGCGAGGGCAAAGCCTCCAAGCCACGGGCGCGAGTGGGTGAAGAACCAAGCAGCGACACCCAGATGAACTGCCCACGAAACCAGACTGCTGCCGAACAGCACAAACAGGGATGCGACGAGGACGCGGCTGTAAGCGAACCAGCAAAACATAGCGGCCACGATACCAACGACGTTCGCTGCGAGAAAGAGTTGCCAGCCAGTAAGGTCACCGCTGCCGTAATAGAACAGTCCTGCCAAGAAGCTGTATCCGCCGAGGTCCATCGGGAGCTGATACCAACGCTCAATCTCGAGTTTCTCTTCGGTCGTTGTGAACGGGTTGCCGAGTGTATAGACGGAGGCATCGGCGTCGTTCTGTGCGCGCTCGACCATCTCGGGTGTTATTCGGGGGTCAGTGGAGGGATCCATGCTGGATGTGTGCGGAAGGGCCTAACTCTGAATTCAGCGAAAGGCGGGGTTCAGAGATGGTGGTGGAAAAAGCTCGCATAAAATCGATGAACGTCGGCGGGACAGAGATGCTCTTCGGATAAAACCAGTGACGAGCCAAGCGCAAATGAGGGATCGGGCGCGGGGGTTTTATGCGAAGGGTTCACCGCGACATCGCCTGCCGCAGCGACTCGCCGTAGGCGACGTAGGCCATCATCTCGGCCTGGGTGGGCGGGTCGCTGAAGGTGCCGGTGTAGGCGGGGAAGCTGGCGGGGTTTTGGGCGGTGGTAGCTATGGCGTCGGTGAGTTGTTGGGCGGTCACTTCGCCGGGCGCGCCGTCGGCCCCCGTCGGGATGCCGAAGGTGAAGTGGACGGTGCTGCCGTCGAAGCTCACGGTGGCAGTGGCGGCCGCGCCGGGGCCGAGGGTGGTGACGCCGGCGATGAGGGCGCTGGCGAAGGGCGGGCCTTGCGGGCCGGGGCCGCCTTCGGAGCCGGGCGGGCCGTCGGCGCCTTGCGGGCCTTGCGGGCCTTGCGGGCCTTGGGGGATGCCGAAGGTGAGGTGGGCGTCGAGGCCGTCGAAGGTGAGGGTGGCGGTGGCGGGCTCGCTGGGAGCGAGGGTGAGCACGCCGTCGATGAGGATGCCGGCGAGCGGCTGGCCTTGCTGGCCCTGGATGCCTTGCGGGCCGGGTGGGCCGGCAGGGATGGCGGCGATGAGGCCGGTGTATTCGGTGCGCAGGCCGTTGTATTGGGCGCGCAGTTCGTCGGCGTCGATTTCGGTCTGGGGAAGGGGTCGGGTGGGGTCGAAGGGCATGGTTTTGTGTTTGTTTTGGTGAGTGGTTCAGTTTGCGCGGGAGTGGAGGTGGGGACCGCACTCGCAGAAGGAGTAGGGGCGGCTGGAAAGGTCTGGATCAGAGTAAAATGGCGCCACCGATCGAGGGTGGAGCGCCACCATGGGATGGTGGCGCTCCACCGCGCCGCCGCTCGGCCCAACCGCGCTCCGATGGGGTGCCACCGGGCTTCGGTGGAAGCCCACCATGCTGCGCTGGGGCTCCACCATGCTGCGACGGGGCTCCACCACGCTGCGGTTGAACGTCCGCAGCCCGCGGTGGTGGGTCACTGCGTCGCGGTGGACAGCCACCGGGGCGGAGCGCAGTCCCACCGCCGCGCGGTCGAGGCGCCCGGCGGTGCGGTGGAACCGCGATGGCGGCTTACGGCGCAGGCGGGGTGGGAGTGCGCGGGGTGCGTCCGCTGAGCTTGGAGCGGATTTGCGCGGCTTCCTTGGCTTTTTCCGTGGTCTTGCCGAGGGCGCCGATGACGGCATCGAGGACGCTACTGCCGTCGGTGTAGAGTCCGTAGGCGATGCCTTCGATGCGGGTGGTCTTGTCTTTGAGCGCGGTTTTGATCGCTTCCTGTTCGCGATCTTCGGTCCCGAAGGTGGCGCAATCGGTCCCGAGCCGGGCGATGGCGGCGGTCGGGTCGTAGCCCTTGGCGGCGATGGCGGCCTGGTTTTGCATGAGGAAGGTCTTCACCTCGGTGATGAAGCCAATGAGGTCGTCGGATGGGAGTGCCATTTTCTTGTGTTTCCTTTCGATAGGCGGCGTTGCAGGACCATAGACGGCTCCGCTCCCGTAGAGGACGCCTGTGTTATACAGCGCCATGTGACGAGCGCGCGGCGAGCGGCCGTGCGCGGGTTGCGGTTTTGTTTTGGGAGCTGGGACGGTTCATAGGGAGACCGATCGCGTGAATGGAAACCGGAGCGGCGGGAGGTTGGGAAGGATTATTTTGCGCGTGGCCGCGCGCCCTGCTCCCGCCGGCGCGGGCGCCGGGCGCTCAACGCCACTCGTGCTTCGGATACTTCCGCGAAAGCTCCTGCTTGAGCTTCGGACAGGAGTCTTTCCAGCAGGTCGCGAGGCTCGTGCTGATCTGCACGGGGCGCGCTACTCCGGCGGCGTGATGCCTTCGGACTCGAGGAGCTGACGCAGGAAGAGGAGATCGGGCTGATCTTTCTCGCGGTGGGTGTGGCGCTTCATGCGCCAGAGCAGCAGCGGCGACGCGAAGGGGACGGGGACGCCTTGCACTTCGCGGATGACGAGTTGCTGCGCGGCTTCGGCGTAATCAATCCCGCTGGTGGATCCCATCAAGTCCACGAGCACTTCATCGGCGACACGGCAGACGACGTGTTTCGCCACGTCCCCCGGATCGAGTTCGCGAACAGCCTTGTCAGGAAAAATTTCAAGGGCGGTAAAGACCTTCGCTTCGTTCTCGATCGCGGTGTCGATCAGCAGATCGATGTCACCCGTCACGCGGGGATAACCTGCTTGAATGATCGCGAAACCTCCGCACACCAAGTAGCGTGCTCCAAGCTCGTTTAACCGCCGGCACAGTGCGACGAGATCACTCTCGATCGGGGTCCGCGACGTTAGCTCCGAGTCCGGCGGATCAAATGTTTCATCATCCATCGATCGGCTTCTTCATGTGAATTGAAGCGAAATACTCCACGCGGCAGACCGCGAAAGCCGAAGCTCTTTTGCAAATCGAGCGCAGTTTGTTGCAGCGCCATCCCGTAGGCGAACGCATCCTTCGGCGCTGTCCGCCGCCCGACCGTCTTGCCGATGTTTTCTTCGAGGTTGATGATCGGTTTCATGTCTGTGCGCAGCTTATACACGCGGCGGCGGGAAGCTCAACGCCACTCGTGCTTGGGATACTTGCGCGAAAGCTCCTGCTTGAGCTTCGGGTAGGAGTCTTTCCAGAAGGTCGCGAGGCTCGTGGTGATCTGCACGGGGCGGTGGTTCGGGGCGAGGACTTGGATGAGGAGGGAGACTTTGCCGGCGGCGATTTTTAGGTCGGTCTCGACACCGTAGAGATCCTGGATGCGCGCGGCGAGCGTGGGCGGCTGGCCGGCGGCGTAGGTGATCTTGGCGCGGCGGCCGTTGGGGAGTTCGAGGCGCTCGGGGGCGTGGTCGTCGATGAGCTGCTGCTGCGCGGGGGATAGCCACGACTTCACCACGGGCCACACGGCGCGGTCCTGCATCGCGCGGACGTTTGTGGCGCCGAAGACGATCTGCTCGATGAGCGTGCGGCGGTCGGCTTCGGTGAGCGGCGGGAGCTGCCAGTCGGGTTGCGCGGCGGCGAGGAAGTTGAGGCGCTCGATCCATTGCTCGACTTCGTGGTTCCAGTTCGTGAGCGGAAACTCGCCGCTGATGACCACGTCGGCGAGCAGTGCGGCGGCGGCGTCCTTCGGCACGTCGTCGGTTTCTTTCGCGCGGAGCGCGAGGTCGTGGAAGCACGTGGCTCGGCGGGCGACGACGCGCTTTTGCAGCTTGTCGAAGACGACCTCGGTCGTGTCGCGGAAGCCGGCGGGGAAAAGTTCGCGCAACCACTCTTCTTTGATCGCGGTGGCGAGGGTGAGCAGCGTCTCGACATCGCCACGCATGGCGATCTCGCGGACCTCGGTGGCGACGATGAGCGGGGAGTCGTGCGTGACGCTTTCGCGGGCGAGCACGCCGCGGCGGCCGTGGACCATCGCGCAGCGGAGCGTGCCGCGATCGAGGCGCATGGCGACGTGGTCGGGGAAGCCGGCGAGGACGCAGCGGGCGATGGCTTCGCTGGTGGCTTCGCGCGGTTGGAGGTCGAGGCGCTCGGCCTTGGCGATGTCCACGAACTGCGCGGCGAGGGCGGCGGCTTCGCGGGCGGCGAGGGCGTTGATGCCCAGTTCGCGGCACGGAGAGGGGTTGAAGTTGGTCTTCTCAGCGAACTGGAACGCGCGGATGAGCGTGAAGAAATCGCTGGTGCGGTCGCCGCTGAGCAGGTCGTCGCGTTTCTCCTCCATCTGCTTACCCTCGGCTTTGCGCAGGAGGTTGCGCCCCTGCGTGAGCGCGGCGACGAGCGCGACGGCGCGGACACAGCCGTGGTCGTGCGCGGCGAGGAGCATCCGTGCGTAACGCGGGTGGACCGGGAAGGCGAGCATGCGGCGGCCGAGCGGCGTGATTGATCCGGCCTCGTCGAGTGCGCCTAGGTCGGCGAGGAGGGATTCGGCGCGGTCGAGGGACTTCGGGTCGGGGGATTCGAGCCAGCGGAAGTTGCGCACATCTTCCACGCCGCTGGCTTTGAGCGTGAGGACGACTTCGGCGAGATCGAGCCGGCGGACTTCGGGGAGTTCCTGCGGCGCGCGATCGCCGTGCTCGCGTTCGGTCCACAGGCGCGCGCAGACGCCGGGGGCGGTGCGGCCGGCGCGGCCGGCACGCTGGTCGGAGCTGGCGCGGCTGATCTTTTCGATGAGCAGCGTGTTGATGCCGCGATACGGATCGAAGCGGGCCATGCGCGCGAGGCCGCCGTCGATGACGATGCGCACGCCGTCGATGGTGAGTGAGGTTTCGGCGACGTTCGTCGAGACGATGATCTTGCGCTGGTCGTAGCGGGCGACGGCGGCGTCCTGGTCGGCGACAGGGAGTTCGCCGTGGAGCGGGAGAATGAGGCAGCCTTTCGCGGCGCCGCTGTCGCGCAGCGCGGAGATGGTGCGGCTGATCTCGTAGGAGCCGGGCATGAAGATGAGCGCGTCGCCCTCGGCGTGCGCGGCGATGCGCTCGAACTCCCGCGCGGCAGCGTCCCACACAGGCAGGTCACCGAGCGGACGGTCGAGGTATTCGATCTCGACCGGGTAGGTGCGGCCGGCGCTGGTGAGCAGCGCGCAGGGCGCGAGGTATTTTTCCAGCGCGGCGCAGTCGAGCGTGGCGGACATGACGACGATCTGGAGGTCGGGCCGATGGCTTTCCTGCAAGTCGAGCGCGCGGGCGAGCGAGATGTCGCCGTAGAGATGGCGCTCGTGGAATTCGTCGAAGACGACGGCGCCGACGCCGCGCAGCTTCGGATCGGCGAGCATCTGGCGGAGCAGGATGCCTTCGGTCACGAAGCGGATGCGCGTGCGCTCGCTGGCGACGCGATCGAGGCGGATCTGGTAGCCGACTTCATCGCCAAGCCGGCAGCGGCGCTCGCTGGCGACACGCGCGGCGAGCATCCGCGCAGGGAGGCGGCGGGGCTGGAGGACGACGATCTCGCCGTCGCCCGCGAGGCCTTGATCGAGGATCATCTGCGGGACTTGCGTGGACTTGCCCGAGCCGGTGGGCGCTTGCAGCACGAGACGCGGCTGGCGGCGCAGGGCGGCGCCGAGGGCGTGCTCGATGTCGAAGATGGGCAGGTCGCGGTTCAAGGGGCGCGCCATTCGCGCAAAGCGGGGCGGGACGCAAACGAGAGCCACTCGTTGCGCATGCGGCGCGACGGGGCATAGTCGGCGCCCGCTTTTCATGCTCATCGCCTTTCACAAGCCTTACGGCGTCCTCTCGCATTTCACCGACGACGGCTCGCACTGGCGCACGCTCAAGGAGTTTGGCATCCCGCGCGGCGTGTATCCGGTCGGGCGGCTGGACGCGGACAGCGAAGGGCTGCTGCTGCTCAGCGACGAAGGCCCGCTAATCGATCTCCTGCTGGATCCGAAGCACGGCCATCGGCGCGGTTACTGGGTGCAGGTGGAAAATGTGCCGACCCCTGAAACGCTCGCGAAACTCGAGGGCGGCTTGCAGATCACCGACTACACGACGCGCCCGTGCAAGGCGAAGCTGCTCGACCCCGCGCCGGAGGTGCCGCCGAGGGATCCGCCGATTCGTGTGCGGCCGAGCGTGCCGGATTGCTGGATCGCGATGGAGCTGACCGAGGGGAAGAACCGCCAGGTGCGACGGATGACGGCGGCGGTCGGGCATCCGACGCTGCGGTTGATCCGCGTGAAGATCGGCAACTTCGACCTCGGCACGCTGCCGGCCGGGACGTGGCGCGAGTTGAATCTCGACGATCGCAAACTCGTGCTCGCCGGTGCACAGCCGCGAAAAGCTCGCGTTGCAACGACACACGGGTGGCCCCAGAATCGTCGCCGATGAGATCGCTGTCCCTGCTCGTTCTTCTCCTCGCCTTCACCGCCACGGTGGAGGCCTACGAATTCAAGCTCTACGCGACGTTCAACGAGGACACCCGCGTCGAGCTCTCCGACGGCGCCGTGTGGATGATGGACAAGGGTGATGTTTTCCCGATCGAGGCTTACAAAAACATGCAGAAGAACGTCGTCCTGCGACTGGCCGGCGCGACGTTTGTGACGGAGACCGCGCGCATCCGTGTCCTCAAGCCGGAGGAGGTTCCGGCGGGGCTCGACAAGTATCGCGTGAACGTGCGGGCTTACCTCGAATCGACGGCAAAGAAGATGGAGGAGAAGCTGAAAGGGGCGTCGCCGAAGGACGGGGAAGAGAAGAAGCCGGCAGCCGAAGAAAAGAAGCCTTAGCACCGGCCAGACTCGGCACTTGGCAGGCAGGAAGTCGCGGTGCAGCCTGCTGGGGCCGGGTCCGAGGAGTCGGCATGAAATTCCAATCTCTAAAATCTCATGAGGATCACTCCCCGCGCAGCATCTGGCTTGATCGTGTGGGTCTGCATCGCACTCGGCGGTTGCTCGAAAAAATCCGCCGAACCCGAACCGCCGGCTGAGACGCCGGCCCCAGTGGCAGTGGCGACTCCGCCGCCTCCCGCTGCAGCGCCTGTCGCGTCGATTTCCGCGACGCCGGCGCCGAAGCGACTGACACCGGCGGGCACGTTCTATTTGCTGGTGAAGAAATCGGTCGAGACGGCCGACGGCGTCACCGGGTTCAAGCCGGGCACGTTGGTGAAGCAGGAAGCTGATGGCAGCTTCACCGCCGAGGGGCGGAAGCTCGATGTCCGGCCGAACGAGATCACCAACGACCTCGACATCGCCGCACGCTACGCAGGCGCCGATGCACAGCGGCAGATGGCGCTCCGGCAGGCCGCGACTACCCCCGCCGCTCCGCCCGCCAGCACGCCGGCACCCGTGGCGAAACCAGCCGGACCGAGCATCGCGCAGGGTCAGCGAAGCCCCGCGGCGCTCGAAGCGAGCAGCGCGCTCGGCTCGAATCACACGATGACCCGGGACGGCTGGCTTTGGCAGAAGGACGCCACAGGCACGTGGAAACGAATCAAGCCACTTCGTTGACCCATATCCGAATGCGGCTAAGTCGCTGACATGTCCCCGCCGCTGAAGCTCTTCATCAAAGCCGGTTGTCCGTGGTGCGATATGGCCGAGGAGTGGCTGCAAACTAACGGCTACCGCTACTCGGTCGTGGACGTGCGTGCCGATGCGACCGCTTACGATGAGATGAAGCGCATCTCCGGCCAGCATCGCGCTCCGACGCTCCAGGCCGGCGACTTGCTGCTGCCCGATTTCGGCCCCGAGGAGCTTGCGCGCTTCATGAAAAAACACAGCATCACGCCTGACGCGGCGTCCACCCAGAACTGCTGCAACTGATCCACGATGTTTTCCAATCTGCTGCTCATCCTCGGTGTCGCCGTGCTCAGCATGGCGCTGCGCAGCTTCCGCAGCATCCTGCTGCAGAAACTCGGCGCGCTCGGCATCCTGGTGACGTCGTTCCTCATCGGCTCGCTGCTGACGGGCTACTGGATCATCGGCGTCGCGTGCGCATCGAGCTGGCTGATGCTGCCGTGGCTGGAGATCCTCACGCGCGTGCGCCGGCTCACGCTGCCGACGGATAAGAAGCTGCGGCACAAGCACCCGCCGAATGACGAGGCCTTCCCAGCGCTCGGCGACCTGACCGAGGAGGTGGAAGGCGAAGGTTTCGCACGTGCGGACGATACGGGTTGGGATTGGCAGGACTACGCGCAGTTCTTCCGGCTTTTTTACAAGGAGAGTGACCGCACGCAGGCGGCGATCTGCCTCATCGATCAGCACGACGTGGCGTTCTATTACCTGAGCCTCTCGTCGCGCGGCAAAGACGGCCGGCTTTGGACCACGTGGAACTATCCCTTCAGCTACAGCCTCAAGCTCGTGCCTCAGTGGCGCGTGAACCGCGTAAACACGGACCAGTCATTCCTCGAACTCTACGAGAACCACCGCGATTTCCTCCGCCGCAACGGCGTAATCTCCGACGACCTCGCGCCGTTTGAGCCAGATCTCCTTCCGATCGAAATCCAGAATGACCTGCGCACGCAAATCGCACACAACGTCGCGGTCGGCGTGCTGACTCAGGCGGGCGAAGGCGCGGTGCGTTATTCGTGGCGCGGGCTGCTCTTCATCTGGTTCCAGTTCCTGCGCGATCTCGTTCGCTTTTCCTGACCTATGACGACGATCGACCAGGTGATGGTGGAGGAACGCGCGGGCGCTTTCACCAAGCGCAGCATCAAGGCGAACGCGAAGCTCGCCGGGCTCAAGCTCATCGTATCGATGATGGATCTCACCACGCTCGAGGGGAAGGACACGCCGGGTAAAGTCGCGTATCTCTGCCGCAAGGCGATCCAGCCCGCCGATCCGCGATTCGGCGTGCCGAGTTGCGCGGCGGTGTGCGTGTATCCGAACCTCGTGCGCGCCGCGAAAATGTTCGTCGCCGATAGCGGCGTGAAAGTCGCCGCAGTGGCGACGGCATTTCCCAGCGGCGCGATGCCCCTGAAGGTGAAGCTCGAAGACACGCGCATGGCCGTGGGCTTCGGCGCCGATGAGATCGACATGGTGATCGATCGCGGCGCCTTCCTCGCGGGGGAATTTTCGCGCGTCTCCGACGAGATCGCCGCAGTGAAGCAAGCGAGCGGGGCGGCGCACTTGAAGGTGATCCTCGAGACGGGCGAACTCGGCAGCTACGACCACGTCCGCCACGCCAGCGACCTCGCGATGCGCGCCGGCGCGGACTTCATCAAGACGAGCACCGGCAAGGTGCAGCCCGCCGCGACGTTGCCCGTGACACTCGTGATGCTCGAAACGATCCGCGATTATTTCTACGAGACCGGCATCCGCATCGGTATGAAACCCGCCGGCGGCATTCGCACGGCGAAGGAAGCGCTCGCGTATCTCGTGATGCTCAGCGAGACGCTCGGCGACGACTGGCTGACGCCGGATTTGTTTCGCTTCGGCGCGAGCACGCTCGCGAATGACGTGCTGCTACAGATCGCAAAGCTCGCGGACGGGAACTACCAGAGCGCGGATTATTTCTCGCTGCCGTAGCTCGCAGCGTCAGCGCAGGAAGCGCCCGAGATTCTCTGACTCCCAACGCTTCGCGCGCTTGAACCAGCGGAACTTCCGCTCCTTCTCGAAGAACTCGTCGTGATGGATGATGCGCTTGCCGGCGGGCGTGTAGCGATCGCGCACGACGGTGTGACACATCTCGTGATACATCACGTATTCGATGAACCACCGCGGGACGAAAGAGCGGTCGAGCAGCGGGTTCATGCGGATGAGCCGGTCCTCTTCCTGGATCGTCGCGAAGACAATCTCGATGGCCGGACGCTCGCGCCGCTTGCGGCCCCACTCGATGCGATAGCCCTTCAGGCGGTTGCGAAAGTAGTGCCCGTTGAGCTTGTCGAAAATTTCCCGCAAGTTGAAATGTCGGCCCTGCTCGGGGAACACAAACTGCCGCTGCAAAGGCAGCTCGGCGTAAGCGACTTTTCGTTTTTTGGTAGCCATGGCGCGCGACGAAAATCGGCGATCGCATGGGCCACCTGCAAGGAGCGAGTCGGCAAAAATTACTCACCCGGCGGCAATGACTTCCCCGATTCGCGCGGCACCTGCTTCGAGCGCCTCAATTCCCCGAAAAGCCAGGGCGGCAATGCAAACCGGGCGAGTTGATTCTTCTGCTTCTTGAGAGCCAAGGCAAGACCCGTCCGGGCGGGACACTTTCGCACATTTTACTCTGGCCGCCGATCTGGGAACCCACCACCCAGAAAACAAACTGGCCGCCTATGAAGGCGGCCAGTTCGGAAACCGTTAGATCCTGCGTCGCTCGACGTCGCTTACTTCTTCTTCGCGGGCTCCGCTTTCGGAGCCGGCGCAGGAGCGGCAGCGGCGGGCTCGCTGCCCTTGGTCTTGTTCAAGATCGTGACCACCGAGTCCGTGAAGTCGTAGCCGTCCTTGGCGTTCATGACGACGGCCACGCCATTGAGGCTCATGCCGGACTTGTCGAAGACGAGGTCGAAGTTCTCGGCTTTCACCTTGTCGTTCACGACCTTGGTGATGTCGTCCACGATGCCCTGGCGCATCCGACCGCTCTGCTCCTGGAGCTGTTTCTCGCGCGTGGCGCGGAACTCATTGATCTCGCGCTCCATATTCTTGAGTTCGCTGATCTTTTCGTCGCGGGCCTTGCTCTTGGTTTCCTTGGCCTCGCGGCTGAGCGCATCGTTGCCGATCTCGGTATTCAGCTTCTGCACTTCGCCGGCACCCTTTTGGTAAGACTCCATGCGCTCCTCGAGTTCCTTCTTCGCGGAGTTGCGCGCTTCGTTGATCCGCTGCTCGGCGTCCTTGGTCTTGTAGTAGCCTTCGAAGACTTTCTTCATGTCCACGGTGCCGACTTTGACCATGGATTGTGCGTGGGCCGAGGCGCCGAGTGCGATGGCGGCGAGGAGCGTAGGGACGAGGTATTTCATCAGGTGTTGTTTTGGGTAAAAGACGGGCTGCCACAGACCGCGCGAGCGGTCATCCGTTCAAAATTGGTAGCCGATGTTGAAGTTGAACTTGCCGCTCGAGTCGTTGAACTGGTCGCTCGAAATCGGGATGCCGTAGTCGATCCGCACCGGGCCGATGGGAAGATCCAGCCGCACGCCGATGCCCACGTCGCTCGCCACACCGCCGGACCCTTCGACGCCACCGCCATCGACGACACCCACGTCGTAGAAGACCGCACCGCGGATCTTCTCCACGATCGGGAAGGTCAGCTCGACGGTCAGGCGCGCGAGTTTGCCGCCGCCGATGGGTTCGCCATCGATATCCTTCGGGCCGACATCGCGATACTTGAAGCCGCGCAGATTGTTCGAGCCACCGAGATACAGCCGGTCATAGATGGGCACATCGGTGCCGCTGCCCCATGTCTCCACGATGCCGACTTCGCCGTTGAGGGTGAGGATCATGTCGTAGGGCAGCAGGATATACTTCGAGGCCTCGAGCGTGACGCCATAGGTCTGGATGTCGCCACCGAGGAAACCGCCGGCGATGAACGTATCGAGGCTGATCCGCTCGCCCTTGCGCGTGAGGAAGACCGAATCACGCGTGTCGTAAGTCGCGCCGAGCGTCAACTCGCTCTTGAGCTTGTCTCCTTCTTCTTTCTGGATCTCCTGCGAAGCATCCTCATCGACATTGTGAATGCCGATGTTTTCGAGGCGGTAGCCGAAGCGCAGATAGGTGAAGTCCGTGAGCGCCTTGCGCGCGTTCAGCGCGATGCCGTAGCGGCGCTCGTCATACACGTCCGACACGAACTGCGCGTCGCGGTAGAAGATCTCGCCACCAACGGCGATCTTGTAATCGAGGAAGTAAGGCTCCGTCAGCGCCAGAATGAAGTCCTTGCGGCGCAGACCGTATTGGACGCGGAGGCGGAATTTCTGGCCGCCGCCGGTGAAGTAAGGCCAGCGGGTGATGTCGAAATTGCCCTGCGTCACTTCCGCGAAGCCGATCAACGAGTCGATCGACGAGAAGCCGGCGCCGAAGTTAAATGAACCCGTGCGCTTTTCCTCCACCGTGATGTTCAGATCCTTGCGCCCCGGCACCAGCGTCTCACTCGGATACACATCGACCTTCGAGAAGTAATTCAGGTTCAGCAGCCGCTGCTTGGAAGCATCGACGCGCACCGTGTTGTAGATATCGCCCGGGTTCACGAGCACCTCGCGGCGGACGACCTTGTCCTTCGTGCGGGTGTTGCCCTGGATGTTCACGTGCTCCACGTAGCTCTGCACGCCTTCCTCGAGTTTGAATTCCACGTCCACCACGTGCGTTCCCGCTGGGTTCACCGCCGCGCCGATCCGCAGATCGACGTAGCCGAGCGCCCCGTAGAGATCCTCCATCGCCTTGATGTCCGAGCGCACGTTCTGCGGCGAATACACGGCGCCTGCACGCGTCTTGAGCACCTTCTCGAGCTTGTCCGCCGGGACGAGCTGCATCCCTTCAAACTTCGTCTTGCCCACGTGATACTGCGCCCCTTCCGTGATCCGCCAGGTGATGTCCACCTTCGACCCATCGCGCGCCATTTCCGGCTCGCCGATCTCCGCATCGATGTAGCCCTTGCCCTGCACCAGATCCTTAATCGCGTTCTGATCGTCCCGGAGTTGATCGGTGTTCACCTTTCCGCCCTTGCTCAGGAAATCGAGGAAGAACTTCGGCTTCGACTTGATGACCTTTTTCAGGTCCGTCGTGGCGACGTTCTGGTTCCCCTCGAACTTCACCGACCGGATGAACAGCTTCCCGCCTTCGTTGATGTTGAAGACCACGCGCGCCGTGCCCTTCTCCTCATCCGCCTCGACGACATACTGGATGTCGATCTCCCCGAAGCCCTTCTCCTGATAATACGTCATCAGCTTCTGCCGGTCCGCTTCGAGCGCCGACTCGTTGAGCGGATCGCCCGGCTTGGCCGAGAGCTCCTTGCGCACCCGGCTCTGCTTCACCTTCTCCGCGCCATTGATGACCACCTCACTGATCGACGCCTTCGCCATCACCACCACGATCACCTTCACTCCGCCGTCGCGGCTCTCGCCGAAGATGCGCACATTCGTCACGCTCCCCGTCGCGTAGAGATTGCGGATGTCCTCCTCCACGATCTTGTCGTCGTAAGGCTTCCCGACCCGCGTCCGCATGTTCGCGAGGACTTTCTCCCGCGAGATGCTGGCCGGCCCGGCGTATTGGACCTCGATCTCCTTCACGGTCGGACCGCCCGCAGGCGCAGGCGCCTGAGCTCGCCCTTCTGCCAGCGGCAGAAGAAGCGCCGCCACGGCAAGGAAGAGCGAGAGAATGCGTCGTAAATTCATCAGTTGGTTGGGCTGGTTCCCACCGGGGACCCGGTCGGAAGGCGCGGATGAAACCGGGAAACGCTGCAAACGTCAAGCTGTGAATAACTTTCCGGCTGTCCGCACCGCTGACACCGCATTTGCAAACCGGCGTCCGCCGCCCACAGTGCCCGCCCTTCCGCCATGGCCGACCCATTCTTCATCACCACCGCGATCGACTACACGAACGCCCCGCCCCACATTGGCCACGCGTATGAAAAGATCCTCGCCGACGTGCTCGCCCGCTACCACCGGCTGAAAGGCGACGAGGTCTTCTTCCTCACCGGCGTCGATCAGCACGGGCAGAAGGTGCAGCAGTCCGCCGAGAAGCAGGGCATCCCTCCGCAGGAGTTCGTCGATGGCATCACCGCGAAGTTCAAAGCGCTCTGGGAAAAGCTCGACGTGCGCTACGACGAGTGGGCCGAGACCACCTCGCCGCGCCACAAGGACTGCGTCCGCGCGATCCTCACCCGGCTCAACGCCGAGGGTCAGATCTACAAAGCCAAGCGCGCCGGCTACTACAGCGTGCGGCAGGAGCAATTCCTCACCGACAAAGAGCGCAACGAGCAGGGCGAGTTCGGCCCCGAGTGGGGGCAGGTCGAGCACCGCGAAGAGGAGAACTACTACTTCCGCCTCGCCGAGCACAAAGACTGGCTGCTCCAGCTCATCGAGAAGCGCAGCGCAAAGGTGGAAGCGGTGCCCCGCCGCTTCGAGTCTTCCGAAAGCGGCGAGGGCGCCGCTTCCACCCGCCGCCCGCTCGTCGTCCCCGACTTCCGCGTCGCCGAGCTGCGCAACGCCGTCGAGAAACTCGAAGGCGACCTCTGCATCTCCCGCCCAAAATCCCGCCTCTCGTGGGGCATCCCGTTCCCCTTCGACGAAGACTTCGTCACCTACGTCTGGTTCGACGCCCTCGTGAACTACCTCAGCTTCGCCCCCGGCCATGAAGCAGGGAGCAGGGAGCAGGGAGCAGGGAGGGAGCAGGAGGCGGGGAGTCTCCATGATCCCTGCTCCATGCCCCCTGCTTTCCGCCGCCTCTGGCGCAGCGTCGTCCACGACATCGGCAAGGACATCCTCATCCCCGCGCACGGCGTTTACTGGCCCATCATGTTGAAAGCGCTCGGCTTCACCGATGAAGACATGCCGACTTTCCTCGTCCACGGCTGGTGGAACATCGCTGGCGCGAAGATGAGCAAGAGCGAAGGCAACGTGGTCGATCCCGACCTGCTCGCCGACAAATACGGTGCCGAAGCGTTGCGCTACTACCTCATGGCCGACATCGCCACCGGCCGCGACGCCGACTTCAGCGAAGACCGCCTCATCCAGCGCTACAACAGCGACCTCGCCAACTCCCTCGGCAACCTCCTCAACCGCTCGCTCAACATGGCGGCGAAGTATCGGGAGGGGAGGCTTCGCATCCATGGCACGGGTTACGATCTCGGTGATATGACGCAAGGCCAGAACGCAAAGCTTCTAGTCCAAGCCTATAAGGACTGCCTTGATGGAAATGAGAAAGGCCAAGAGGCAGCCACTCGCCCCGACTGGCAACTTTCTCCCCCATTTCAAATTGAGGCGGCACTCAAAAGAGCATTCGAATTGGCTGCTGAGTCTAATCGGGTCGTCGAACTGTCTGCTCCTTGGAAACTGGCGAAAGATGAATCGCGAGCTGCCGACCTCGATTGTGTCCTCTACACCCTCGCCGAGTCCCTCCGCATCATCGCCATCCTGATCTCCCCCGTGCTGCCGAAGGCCGCCGCGGGCATCTTCGCGCAGCTCAACTGGACCGGCCCGATGACCCTCGACGACGCGCAATGGGGCGGCCTGCCCGACGGCCACGTCCTCGGCACCCCGACCCCCCTCTTCCCCCGCATCGAAGCACCCGCGAGCTAGAGGTTCGAGAGGATCGCTTCCCTCGTCACGCCTTTGTGCTCGGCGACCAGCCGGAGGATCGAGTTCAGCGTCCCGATCCGCAGCGGCGAGTGATCCGGGACCGAGATGCGCTGGTGCGCCGGTGTCTCGGTATCGAGGATGATGTGGCTGCCTGCCTGATGCACCACCCGGTAGTCCCAATGCTTGCAAAGCGACTGCGCCAGCGTCCGCCCGCCTAGATCACGCGGGATTTTCACGCGCAGCTCAGCACTTCATCGCGCACGAGATGGAGGCGGATGGACTGCGGCAGCTTCGCGGGCTGATCGAAGTAAAACGCGCGCACGACTTCCTGCACATTCCGGCGCAATTGCTCCCATGTATCGCCCTCCGTCACGATCGCCTCGGTCAGGCACTCGGCGCAGAAGCCGCCGTCAGCTTCCTGAATCACTTCAAAAATCAACTCACTCATGGCGGACAGCGTAGCGCGCGGACCTCACGACTCAAGCCGCACGTAAGGCAGCAGCCCGTGCACGCCGCCCTCGCGGCCGAAGCCGCTCTCCTTGTAGCCGCCGAACGGCGAAGTCGGGTCGAACTTGTTATACGTGTTCGCCCAGACCACGCCCGCGCGCAGCTTGCTCACCATCTTGAAGATCTTGCTCCCCTTGTCGGTCCACACCCCGGCGCTCAGGCCGTAAGGCGTGTTGTTCGCCCGCTCGATCGCTTCCTCCGGCGTGCGGAAGGTCATCACGCTCAGCACCGGCCCGAAGATCTCCTCCTGCGCCACGCGATGACTCGCCGTCACGCCCGTGATGAGGCTCGGCGGGAACCAGTAACCCTTCGCCGGCAGCGCGCACCGCGTCTGGATCAGCTCCCCTCCTTCCGCCACACCCGCCTGCACCAGCTCGCGGATTTTCTCGAGCTGCGGCTTCGAGTTGATCGCGCCGATGTCCGTATTCTTGTCCATCGGATCGCCGACGCGGAGCGTCTTGATCCGGTCGCTCAGCTTGCGCAGCACTTTCGCGAAGACGCCCTCCTGCACGAGCAGCCGCGAGCCCGCGCAGCAGACGTGACCCTGGTTGAAGAAGATGCCGTTGATGATGCCCTCGACCGCCTGGTCGATCGGCGCGTCCTCGAAGATGAGATGCGCCGCCTTCCCGCCGAGCTCGAGCGTGAGCCGCTTCTTCGTCGCCGCGACGGACTTCGCCAGCAGCTTGCCCACGTCGGTCGAACCGGTGAACGCGAGCTTGTCCACGTCCGCGTGCTCGACGAGCGCGCGCCCCGTCTCGCCCGCGCCGGTGACGATGTTCACCACGCCATCCGGCAGCTCCGCCTCGCGCAAAATCTCCGCGAGGTGCATCGCGCTCACGCTCGTGGTTTCGGCGGGTTTCAAGACGACGGTGTTTCCGCATGCGAGCGCCGGGGCGAGCTTCCACGCGGCCATGAGCAGCGGGAAATTCCACGGGATAATCTGCCCGCACACACCGACCGGCGCGGCCTTCCGACCGGGGAACGCGTAGTCGAGCTTATCCGCCCAGCCCGCGTGATAGAAGAAGTGCGCCGCGACCTGCGGCAGATCGAAGTCGCGCGATTCCTTGATCGGCTTGCCGCCATCCATCGTCTCGACGATCGCCAGTTCCCGCGCCTTCTCCTGCACGATGCGCGCGATCCGGTAGAGATACTTCCCGCGCTCGCGCCCCGGCAGCTTCGACCACTTCGCGAAGGCCTTCCGTGCGGCTGAGACAGCCGCCGCTACATCCGCCGCATTCCCCAGCGCGACCTCCGCGAGCTGCTTCTCGTTCGCCGGGTTCAGCGACGGAAAATATTTCCCCGACTTCGGCGCGACCATCTTCCCGCCGACAAACAACTCGTAGCGCGGCGCGATCTTCACCGGCACCGACTCCGGCGCCGGCGCGTAAGCCCACTTCCCACCGAAGCTCAACCGCCGCTCCGACACTGGAACGACAGCGACAGGATGCTCATCGACGACAGCGATGGAACGGGAGGCTTTGCGAGGCATGGCGGGTTACTTCGTCGGCGAGTAGTCGGTCGCCTTGAGGAAGACGGACTTCACGCCGTCCTTCTCGACCGTCAGCGAGCCGCCCGCCTTTTCCTCGGATGCTTTCTTCGCCGCGACCCAGTCGGGATCGGCGCGAAACGCCCCGAACGACGCCTTCGCCGCCTCGGGCGACGCGTGTGCGAGCAGATAGATGAGCGTGGTGTCCGGCGTGCCGAGCAGGTTCGCGTTCTTCGGCTGCTCGGGCAGCAGCTTCCAGTAGGCGAGATTCGTCATCCCGTGCTTCGTGAAGAGCGCGAGCGTGTGATCGCGGAACCGCGCGTGGAGATTCTCCAGCTTGCCCGGTGGCGTGGTGTAAGTGCGCAGCTCGAAGACGCGCCCGTCGGTGCTCACGCTCGGCTTGATCTCCGGCGAGAACTCCAGCGCGGTGAAGAAAAGCTGCTCGATCTTCGTCACGAGCCGGCCGTCCTTCTCAGATTCGCTCGCTGCCTTCTTCCACTCGGGATCGGTGCCGAACGCCTTGAACGACGCATCGCGCGCCGCGCGGTCGGGAGCGGCGATCACATAGACGAGTTTGTTCTCGGGGTTTTCGATCGGCACCCAATAGCCGATGTTCGTGAGACCGTGCTTCTCGAAGAGCTTGCACGTGTGATCGCGGAAGCGCGCATTGAGCGCGTCGAGCTTGCCCGGCGCGGCGTAGTAGGTGCGCATCTCGAAGACGCGCGTGTCGGCGGCGAAGGCGGCGGTGGTGAGCATGGCGAGGGCGAGGAGGGCTTTCATGGGCGCACCGCATACCACTCCGCGCCGCAGGCTCCAGCACCGTTTTATTTCAACGCAGAGGCGCGGAGAGCGCGGAGGGCCGCAGAGTTTTTCATGGCTCTCTGCGCCGCTCCGTGTCCTCTGCGCCTCTGCGTTTTAAAAACCTGCGCGCTCCATCCCGATGAACGTCTCCCTCGCCTACGGTCGCGGTTCGCTCGACATCGAGCTGCCCGACGACCGAACCACCGTCATCTCGCCGTCGCACCTGCCCGGCCTGCCGGACGAACGCGCCGCCGTCTTCGCCGCGCTCGATGATGCGGGACTTCGTGTGAAGCCAGACGCGCGCATCACGATCGTCCACACCGACATCACGCGACCGACCCCGAACGACCGGCTGATCCCGTGGCTGCTCGCGTATCTCGAAGCCGTCGGCGCGCGGCGCGAAAACATCACGCTGCTCAACGGCCTCGGCACGCACCGGCCCAACACGCGCGCCGAGCTTGAGCAGATGCTCACGCCGGAAGTGGTCGCGGCTTTCCGCTGCCTCAACCACGAGCCGGAGAACGACGACGCGCACGAGCAGTTCGGTGTCACGCGCACCGGTGCGCCCGTGCTTATCAACCGCCACCTCGCGCACGCGGATCTGCGCATCGTCACCGGCTTCATCGAGCCGCATTTCTTCGCCGGCTTCAGCGGCGGGCCGAAGGGCATCATGCCCGCCGTCGCCGCGCTCAAGACCGTGCAGAGCAACCACGGCGCGCATCACATCGGCGACCGGCGCGCGACCTTCGGCGTGCTCGATGGGAATCCGATCTGGGAGGAGATGCGCGACATCGCACTGCGCGTCGGACCGAGCTTCCTGCTGAATGTCACGCTGAACGAACAGCGTGCGATCACCGGCGTCTTCGCGGGCGATCTCATCGCCGCACACCGGCGCGGGTGCGAGTTCGTGCGCGCGGGTGCGATGCAGCGGGTGGAGCAGCCGTTCGATGTCGTCGTCACCACAAACAGCGGCTACCCGCTCGACATGAACCTTTACCAGGCCGTGAAAGGGATGCGCGCCGCGGAGCTAATCGTCCGCGACGGCGGCACCGTCATCATGGCCGCCGAGTGCAGTGAAGGCGTCCCACACGGCAGCCCGCACGACCGCCTGCTGCGCAGCGTGCCCGATGGCGAAGCGCTCCTCTCGCGCCTGCACGAACCCGGCTTCGCGTGGCCCGAGCAGTGGCAGGGGCAAATCCAGGCGCTCATCCAGCGCCGCGCCACCGTGCATCTCCACAGCGGGCTCGACGAAGCGACCGTCCGTGCCGCCCACCTCGTCCCGTGCCACGATATCGCTGCGCTCGTGCATTCGCTCCCCGGGCGCGTGGCCGTGCTGCCGCAGGGTCCGCTGACGATTCCCTACCTCGCAAGGTAGGGACGGCTGTCCCCAGCCGTCCGGGTGCGGCGCGCTGGGACAGCGCGCCCTACCTGCGCCGTGTCTGCGGGGAGGAATCCTTTGACAAAACGCAGCGACGGCTGAGAAGCGGGGCCGCATTCCTGCCCGCTGCTCTCGAACCCCGAAGCAACCAAGGTAGCGGCTGCTCCCGAACTCGCGTGCCTCGCACGTCAAGACACTCACACCACACACACCATCATGGGCCACTACAAAGGAAGAGACGCACTCAAGCAGCGCCTGAAGCGCCGTAAGAAACTTGAAGACAACCTGGCGCAGAAGAGAGCCGAATATTTCGCCACCAAAGCCGTGGCTGCGCCGGCGCCGGCGGCCGACTAGCACGGCAGTCGGTCAATTCTCCGGCCGCGGATCGCGGCCGAGCAGGTTTGCCATCACCTCGCGGGGCGAGTGCTCGCCGTCGAGCAGCGCGCGCATCTGATCAATGATCGGCGTTTCGATGCCAAGCTTTCGTGCGCACTCCTGCGCGCTGTAAGTCGTCGGCACACCCTCGGCGATCATCTTCATCGAGGCGGTGATCTCCGCGAGGCGCTCGCCTTTGCCGAGACGCTCGCCCACGCCGCGGTTGCGGCTGTGCTGGGAGAAGCACGTGACCATGAGATCGCCGATGCCGCTGAGGCCGCTGAACGTCTCGCGCCGGCCGCCGAGCGCGGTGCCGAGGCGGATCATCTCGGCGAGCGCGCGGGTGACGAGTGCGGCCTTCGAGTTGTCGCCGAGGCCGAGCCCGTCGCCGACGCCCGCCGCGATCGCGAAGATGTTTTTCAGCGCGCCGCCGAGTTCGACGCCGGCCACATCGTCGTTTGTGTAAGCGCGGAAGAAGCTCGTGGAAAACGCGGCCTGCAAACGCTGCGCAGCGGCGGGATCGGCGCACGCGATCGTCACCGCGGTCGGCGCTTTGCGGGCGACTTCCTCCGCGTGGCTCGGGCCGCTGAGCGCGGCGATGGTGTGCGTGGGCAAGTGCTCGGCGATGATCTCGGTCATCCGCTTGCCGCTGCCGCGCTCGACGCCCTTGGTGCAGGAAATCAGCACCGCGTCTGCGCGCAGCGCGGTCGTCGAGAGCCGCGCGGCGACTTCGCGCGTGGCCTTCGAGGGCGTGACGACGAGCAGCAGGTCGCACACGGCGAGATCGTCGAGTTCGCTGGTCCACCGAAACTCCACCGGCAGCGGCAATCCGGGCAGGTAGATCTTGTTTTCCCGCGCCGCGGCGAATTGTGCGACCTCGGCAGGGTTGTGGCCCCAGAGCGTGATGGGCAGGCGGTTTTCGTGGAGCAGCAGCGCGAGCGCCGTGCCCCAGCCGCCCGCGCCGATGATGCCGATGTTTTGGAAACTCATGCGCGGATGAAAGTGGCGCGCAGTCGAGTGTGCGCGCTCGCAAAGTGCAAGCTCGCCTTCCAGCTCGCCTTCCACGCCGGCGGGTCCACAATCACCGCATGAAAGCACACGCGTTGTTCTCCCCCATCGAACCTCTCGAAGCCCGCATCGCTCCGGCCACGCTCGATGTTACCGCCGGCGGCTTGCTCACCTACACGGCGGGCGCGGGCATCAGTAATTCGCTGACGCTCTCGATCGCCGGCGCGAACTATTCCTTCAACGACACCGGCGAGACGATCGCGCTGACGGCGGCGGCGACGACGGCGGGCTTCACGGGCGGCAGCACGAATACGGTGCAGGGGCCGAATACGGCGGTCACTTCGATCACTGTGAACCTCGGGGATCTAGGCGATCAGTTTGATCTTCAGGCACTGACCGATCCGTTCACGATCTTTGACGGAGCGGGCACGGATTCGGTCTTCGTGACCGGCGCGGTCAACGTTGGCGGCGCCTTGTTTCTCAGTGGGGAGGCGATCACGGTGAACGCAGCGATCAGCGGCGCGACGACTGCGACACTGGCCGCGAACGCGATCTCCCTCGGCTCGACGATCGCCGCCAGCATGAAGGTCACGCTCCAGCCCCTCACGGCGACGAACGACATCAACCTCGGCGCCGCGGATGCGGCGGGCGTGCTCGGGCTGACGGATGCGGAAATCGACCGGATCACCGCACCCGTTTTGCAAATCGGCGTCGCCGCCGGCACGATCGACATCATCGTGAGCGCGGCGATCACCCCGGCTAACGTGAGCACGCTCCGGCTCCTGAGCACGAATACGATCACCGATGGCGCGGCGGGAAGCATCGTTGTCCCGAATCTCGCAGTCACCTCGACGAACAGCGTGACGCTCGACAACGCGGGCAATAACGTGGGAACCCTTGCCGCCAGCGTGACGGCAGCGGGCGCCGATTTCGGCTTCCGCGATGCGAACGATTTGATCATCGGCACGGTGGACGGGATCAGCGGCATCACGGTGGGCACGTTTTCCACCGGAGAGGATATCACGCTGCAAGCCGGCGCGACTACCCAAACGGCTGGGGCAAGTATCCGCAGCAGCGGGCTCACGTTGCTCGGGGCCGGGCCATTCACGCTGAACGAGGCTGGCAACGACGTTACACTGATCGCGGCGAACATCACCGGCACCTTGAGCTACACCGATGCGGATTCGTTGAATGTCGCCTCCCTAGGCGCGACGTTTGGGGTGACGACCGTCAACAACGCAGTGAGCATCGCAACAATCAGCGGAAACATCACGGTGTTCGACACGAAGGCGGGCGCGGACATCAACGCGGGGTCGGGTGTAGTCTCGCTGACGGCGGGCAGCGTAGGCGCGGAGGACAATACAGTCACCATCCAGGCGAATGCCGGCGTAACCGGCACCGGCGGCGTCACGTTGAGCGGCGACAATATGAGCATCGCCGCCGCGGTGAACGCCGGCACAGGCGTCGCGACGCTCCAGCCCGCGCAGGCCGCTACGCTCATCGACCTCGGGGGGGCGGACGCGGCGAACACCCTCGGGCTGACAGATGCGGAGATCGACTTCGTCACCGCCGGCATCCTGCGGATCGGGCTGACGAATGGAGCCGCCATCACCGTCACCGCCGCGATCACCCCGGCGAACACCAGCACGCTTTCGCTGCGCAGCGTCGGCAATGTCCTCAATTCCGGTGCGGGAGCACTGCAAGTCGCCAACCTCGCGGTCGTGGGAAATGGGGTGAACCTCGATAGCGCGACGAACCAGGTCGCGACCATCGCCGGGACCGCGAGTGGCAGCTTTGCGACTGTCTTCAATTTCGTCAGCGCCTCCGCGCTCACCGTCGGCACGGTGGATGGCTTCACCGGCATCACCACGTTCAATGGCGGCGTCACGCTTTCCTCCGACAGCATGACGATCAGCAACGCCATCGTCGCCCCCAATTCGCACGTGGTGACGTTGCAACCGGTGACCGCCGCGCGGCCGCTCGATCTCGGCACGGAAACCGCCGGCTCGCTCAGCCTCACCGACACGGAGCTGGATCGCATCACCGCGGGCGTCTTGCGCCTTGGGCGCACGACGAGCGGCGCAATTGCGATCACCGCCCTGATCTCGCCGAGCGTTCCCACGCTCAGCCTGATCAGCGGCGCGACGATCACCGACAGCGGCGCCGGCGCGGTGACGGCCACCAATCTCCGCCTCACCGCCGCGACCGGCGTGACGCTCGACAATGTCTTCAACAACGCCATCACTCTGCTGGCCGGCAGCGTCACCGGCGTGGGAAGCTTCACCTTTACGGATACGAACGCATCCAACATCGGCGTGGTTGATGGAGTCACCGGGATCACGGCCGCGAATGGCAACATCACGGTCACCACCCAGTCCGGCAGTCTCACCCTTTCCGCACCGGTCGCGGCCAACACTGCGGGTAACACCATCAATCTCACCGCCGCAGCCGCGATCGCGGATGGCAATGCCGCCAGCGTGAACGCCACCGCTACGAACCTCTCCCTCAGCGCCGCCGGCGGCATCGGCACCGCCGCCGATCCGATTGAGACCAGCGTCTCGGCACTCGAAGCCCGCACCGTCACCGGCGGGATCTTCATCGCCAACAGTGGCACGGTGCTGAACATCGGCGGCGTCACCGCCGTCTTCGAGGGCGTCCAGGCCACCACCTCCGGCGACATCCAGCTCACCAACAACGCCAGCATCATCGCCGGAGGCACCGCTACGGAAATCTTCCGCACTCCCATCGGCAACATTCTCATCCAGGCCACCGGAGCCACCTCGAACATCGAGACGCGAGCCGGCGGCGTCACCGTCCTCGCCAACAGCGGCACTCTCACCTTCACCGCCGGGCAGGACATCCTGCTCGGTAGCGCGGCCACCGACAAGGTCGGCAGCATCGACTCCAGCGGGAGCATGGTGCTTAGCGCGGGCCGCGACATCATCTTCGACGAGAATACGAACGTGTTTCTTTTCCAATCCGGCACATTCACCGCGACGGCGGGTCGGAACTTCTCCCTTCTGGCCTCCGATGGAACCGTAGGCTCCAAGATATTAACCCCAGGAGGTGCCATCGCGATCAGCACCGGTGCCGGCGGCATCTTCACTTCGACGGCTGGCAGCGCCACCGGCATGACGAGCAATGGCGGGCCGATCACCATCAGCGCCGATCAGTTCGTTCTCACCGATCTCATCAACGCCGGCGCGGGCATCGTCACCATCCAGCCCGTGACGGCGAATCGCCCGATCGACGTCGGTGGCGCGGATTCGGCGGGCACGATGGGGCTGACCGACGCGGAGCTGGATTTGGTAACCGCAGGCGTGCTGCGCATCGGCAACGGCACGGCCGGCACCGTGAGCGTCAGTGCCGCGATCACGCTGGGAGTGAATGTGCCCACGCTCACGCTGAGCGGATCCACCCTCGCCGGCGCAGGCTCGGTCAGCGTCGCGAACCTGCGTGCCGCGGCCACCGGCTCGATCACTTTGAACGGCGCGAATGACGTGGACACGCTGGCGGTGAATGTCGGGAGCGCCTTCAGCTTTGCCGACGCCGACGGCTTCACCATCGGCCCGGTGGATGGCGATTTGGGATTCCTCAGCACCGGGGCTGACGCAGCGGCGATCACGACCGGCGGGAGCGGCGTCGCTTTCGCCAACAGTGCGACCTTGTTCGTGGATTTGAATGGCACGACGCCCGGCACACTGCACGACCAGCTCGCGATCATCGGTGCGGTCGATCTCGGCGGCGCGACGCTCGCCGCGACGCTCGGCGGTGCACTTGCGCTCGGGGATGAATTCATCATCCTCACTAACGACGGCACGGACGCGGTCGCCGGCAACTTCGCGGGCGCAGCGGAGGGGGCGCCGATCATCCTCGGCGGGCGGACGTTTTTCATCACCTACGCGGGCGGCGATGGCAACGACGTGGCGCTTTCGATCAAGCCGCTCGCGGTGACGCTGTCGGCGAACAAAAAGAGCGCGACTTTCACCGACGTGGACGGCGACCTCGTGACGGTGAAGACGAACAAGGGTGTGTTCGACGGGAGCGAATTCCTGGGCATCCAGACGGCGGCGGGCGGCGCGGGGCAGTTCCAGACGCTGAAGCTCGACGCGGATTTCAAGGGCGCAAACATCACGATCACCGCGAAGCGCACGACGGCGGGCGGGAATGGATTTGTGAACCTCGGGTTCCTCGATGCGAACGGCGTGGACCTCGGCGCGGTGAGCCTCGCAGGCGACCTCGGGCGCATCGCGGCGGGCACCGTCGGGGGCGATGTGAAAGTGCCGGGCGTAAAATCGCTCGCCGTGCAAAGCATCGGCATGCTCGGCTCGAGCACGCAGACGGCGGGTGGGAACACCGACAGCATCCTCGAAGGCGCGCTGCCGAAGCTCACGGTGAAGGGCGATCTCCGCGCGACCCTCACCCTCAACGGTGCGACCGACGGAAAGCTCGGTGCCGCGACGATCGGCGGCTCTTTCACCACCGCGATCAATGGGGGAAGCACGCTCATCAACGCCGCTGCCGGCATCGTTTCGCTGAAGATCGGCGGCGACATCCGCGGCAGCGCCACCGCCAGCGTGGGGATCAGCACCGCTGGGGCGATCGGCACGCTCAGCGTCGGTGGCGGCATCGTGGGCACGAGCGCGGCGAGCGTGCAGATCCTCGCTTTCGGCCAGCTCCCCGCGCCGACGAAGGGCAGCGATGTCGCGCTCAAGAGCCTCAACGTCCGGGGCAGCGTGGAGTTCGCGTTCATCGGCCTCAGCGCGGGCAATGCCGACGCCTCGATCGGCACGATCACCGTCGGCGGCGACTGGATCGCGAGCACCGTGCTCGCAGGCGTCACCCTCGGCGCGGACTTCGCGGCGGGCACCGCCGACGACGCGAAAAGCAGCGGGCGCGACAAACCCGCGATTTTCTCCAGCATCGGCAGCTTTACCGTGAAGGGCCAGGCGCTCGGCACGGCGACGCCGACCACGGATATGTTCGGCATCGTCGCCGAGCGGATCGGGAAAGCGAAAGTCGGCGGGCGGACGTTCGCGTTCAAAGCCGATGTGGGCGTGACCCTGAACCGCGAAGCCTTCTTCGCCGCGCCCACGCTCGACGGCGCGGGCGCGGAGAATCCGATGTTCGACTTCACCATCCGCGAACTCGGCTCGCTCACGCCGGTGGTCGCGCTCGGCGGCGCGAACCTCGACATTTCCAGCGACGGCAAGACCGCGACCTTCACCGACGTGGACGGCGACCTCGTGACCGTGAAACGCAGCGCGGGTGCATTCCTCATGGGCGACATCACCATCACTGCCGCGGCGAGTGGCGGCGGGCTACTCCAGGCGCTCACCATCACGCCCGCGCCGGACAGCGCGTCGACGAATCTTTCCATCACCGCCAAAGTCGGCCCCGGCGGCGGCAACGGCTTTGTCAACGTCGGCAAGATAGACGCCGACCAGACGGACCTCGGCGTCGTCATCATCGGCGGCGAGTTGCAGGATTTGGACGTGGGCGACAACGACTCTGCGCGGCTTGGCCTCGGCAGCTTGACGGTGCATTCGCTCGGCGCCGTCGCGGGCACTTCGCCGAACGGCGACGAGATCAACAGCGCCCACGGCATCGGGAAGATCGCCGTGGCGACCGACATCCGCAGCTTCCACATCTTCGCGAATTCGTCCGACTCCGGGAACCTCGGAAGCATCACCGTCGGCGGCGCCATGCTCACCTCGGAGATCCAGGCGGCGGCGAACATCGGCACGATCAAGATCGGCGGCAGCTTCACCGGCAGCGGGCGGATCCAGGCGACGGAGCGCATCGGCGCGATCAGCATCGGCGGCGACTTGATCGGCGGCGGCGGCACCGCGGCGACGATCGAGGCCTTCGCGCAGGACGACGGCCCGGCGAAGGGCCTCGACCTCGCGCTCAAGAGCCTCACGGTGAAAGGCAGCGTCGAGAAAGTGAACGTGATCCTCGGCCGCAACAACAACGCCGACGCGAGCATCGGCGCCATCAGCGTAGGTCGCACGTGGCTCGCCAGCAGCGTGCTCGCCGGCGTCGAAGCCGGCGTGGACACCTTCATCGGCACCGCCGACGACCGGAAAGTCTCGCAGGGCGGCCCGACCGATCTGGCACGTTTCTCCACCATCGCGAGCATCGTGATCAAAGGCCAGGCCTTCGGCAGCACTGCGGCGGGCGACACCTTCGGAATCGTAGCCGAGCAGATCGTCAAGGTGCAGATCGGGAAGGTGAAGTTCGCGCTCAACCCCGGCGAGCGTGATGCCGCGGATGTCTTCGCGCTCGCGCCTACCGGCCCCGGCACAACCGGGCTCGCAAGCGACTTCTTCCTGCGCGAAATAATCGTCTGACGCCTAGGTAGCAGGCGGCTCTGGCGGCTTGCTGCTGAAGCGGTTCTCCGTCCCGGCGGCGAGTCTCTTGATGTTCTCGCGGTGCCTGCGGATCACGAGCAGCCCCGTTGCGACGGCGAAATAGAAATAACCCCAGCCTTCCACCCAGCCGGCAAAGATGAACGTGATCGTGAAGACCGGCAGCGCCGCCGCGGCGACGATGGAAGCGAGCGAGACGTAGCGGCTAAGTTTAAAAACGATGGCCCACAACACGAAGTCTGCGAGCGCGACGAGCGGCATCATCCCGAAGATCACGCCGAGCGAAGTCGCCACGCCTTTGCCGCCCTTGAATCGCAGCCACACCGGGAAGCTGTGGCCAAGGATGCAGCCCATCGCGGCGGCGATTCCGGCATAGTCCTGCGGCAGGAGTTCGACCCGCTCGTGACCGTGCAACTGCGGCACGCGAATCTCCCAGTTCGCGGCGATCCATTTCGCGAGCAGCACGGCGGCGACGCCCTTGAGCACGTCGGCCATGAACGTGAGCAATCCCCACTTCTTCCCCATCACGCGCCACACATTCGTCGCGCCGATATTCTTGCTGCCGTGCTCGCGGATGTCGATGCCGTGCGCCTTCGACACGATCAGCCCGAACGGGATCGATCCGAGCAGATACGCAGCGATGACGATGACGACGATGACGACGGTCACGCGAACATCGTGACCGCGCGACGTCGCCTAGTTCAAGTAACGAAACTCCGCCGCGGAGAAGAGCGAGCGGCAGAGGCTCGTCCACGCGGCCTTGATCGCGTCGTCAGTTTTCAAGCCCGGCGCGGACTTGTCGCCCTTGGCGTAGTTGCTCGGGAACTTCATGAAAAACGCGGCGGCGGCCTGCTTCTCGACGGCGTCGGGCTGGCGATTGAAGACGAGCCAGTAGGCGTAGGTGGCGCGCTGGTCGAGGTTCGCGCTCGCGCCCGCATTCGGGCCGGCGGGGTAGGCTTTGAGCACGCGCTCGGCGAGCAGCTTCGATTGCTCGGCGACGAATTCGCTGTTGAGCAGGTAGAGCGCTTGCACGGGCACGTTCGTCGCGTCACGCGTGCCGGTGACGAGTGTCGAGTCCACGAAATCGAACGCGGTGAGCGAGTCCGGCGCGACATCGCGGGCGACGGGGAGATAGACGCTGCGGTAGTTGCCCGTGGACTGCTGGATGTCGTCCTCACCAGTGCCGGGCGCCTGCATTCCGCCGAAGAACGCACCGCCGCCTCCGCGCGGGCCGCCGATGGGGCCGTCGCCGTTATCCGCGATGAGGCTGCCGACGCGAACGCCAGGGTAGAGATCGCCACTGGCTGAGAGCATCGCGTCGCGCAGGCACTCGGCTTCGAGCCGGCGCTTGTTCGCGCGCCACACGAGCGCGTTCTCGGGGTCGACCTGGAAGGCTTTCGCGTCGTAGGCGGACGACTCGCCGTAGGTGCGGCTGAGCACGATTTCGCGGATGAGCGCCTTCACGTTCCAGCCGCTCTCGATGAAGCGCACCGCGAGCGTGTCGAGCAGCGCCTGGTTGGCGGGTTTCGCGCCCGTGGTGCCGAAGTTGTCGCAGCTCTCGACGAGCCCGCGACCAAAGAGCCAATACCATGTGCGGTTCACGAAGACGCGCGCGGTCAGCGGGTTCGATTTCGAGATGAGCCACTCGGCGAGTTCCCGCCGGCCGCTGGTGCCGTTCGGGATGTCGAGTGCCTGCTCGGCGGAAAGGACGGCGGGCACTCCGCGCGGCACGCGATCGGTGGGCTTGTCCGCATCGCCGCGCGCGTAGAGCCGCGCGTCGCCGATGCTCGCGAACTCCGGCGGACGAATCGCGCCGAAGGGTCCGCCGCCGCCGCCGAAGCGGCGCCGTGCCCCGAACGCCTCGAAGCCTTGTGACTGCGTGTTCGGCAAGTCTTTCGCACCCATCGCGAGCGGTTTCGCGCGGCCATCGCTGTCGAACGACTTCAGGTCCGCCTCGAGGAAGCCGGAGATGGTCGCCTCGCGGAGAAAGCGTTGCTGATCCTGCGCGCTCGCATTGCCGGGGCCTGCGCCCGGGCCGCGCTGGAAGCGCTCGCGGATGCTCTTCTCGAGGTCGGCGCGCATCGTGTCGAAGGTCTGCTGCTTCGTCGCGCGCTCCTCGCTCGTCATCGTGCGCGCGATCACCGGCGGATTCGTGCCGCGCGGCAGCTCGATGAGTTCGGTGGTGTGACGGTTCTGGATGCCGCGCGCGGTGCCCCAGCGCGTGTCGGTGCTGAGGAAGATGCCGGCGAGTGCGTAGTAGTCGCGTTGCGGGATGGGCTCGAACTTGTGATCGTGGCAGCGCGCGCACGCGATGGTGAGGCCGAGGAAGGCTTGCGACATCGTGTCGATCTGCTCGTCGGCGAGATCGAGGTAAAACTGCCGAGGGTTCTGCTCGTTGTGCCCCTTCGCGCCGATGGCGAGAAAGCCGGTCGCGATGGTGTTCTCCGCTTTCTCATGATCGTCCTTCGCGGGGAGCAGGTCGCCGGCGATCTGCTCGCGGATGAATTGATCGAACGGCTTCCCTTCGTTGAACGCCGCAATGACGTAGTCGCGATAACGCCACGCGTGCGGATACGCGATGTTTACGTCCTTGCCGCTCGACTCGGCGTAGCGCGCGACATCGAGCCAGTGCCGGCCCCAGCGCTCGCCGAACTGCGTCAGCGTGAGCAGCTTGTCCACGACCTTCGCGAGCGCGTCGGCGGAGGTGTCCTTGATGAAGTCGTCGATCTCCTTGAGCGTCGGCGGCAGGCCGATGAGATCGAAATGCACGCGGCGCAGCAGCGAGGTCTTGTCGGCATCGGCGGCGGGCTTGAGGCCCTTCGCTTCGAGCGCGGCGAGGATGAAGCGGTCGATCTCCCCGCGCGGCCACGCGGCGTCTTTCACCGCAGGCACGGCGGACTTCACCGGTGGCTGATACGACCACCATTTCTTCGCGTCCTCGGTGTCGTATTTCTTCACGACCGTCGCGGCACCTTCGCGCGGATCGGGCGCACCCATTTTCACCCACGCCTCGAAGTCGGCGATCACATTGTCCGGCAGCTTGCCGCCGGACTTCTCGGGTGGCATGGCGGTGTCTTTGTTCGTGTAGCGAATGGCGTCGATGAGCAGCGAGTCGCGCAACTCGCCAGGCACGACCGCCGGTCCGTTGTCACCGCCGCGGCGGATGCCTTCGCGCGTGTCGAGCACGAGCCCGCCGCGGATCTTCTCCGATTTCTCGGAGTGGCACTTGTAGCACTTGTCCGAGAGCACCGGGCGGATCTTGCTCTCGAAGAAGGCGAGTTGCTCGGCAGTCGGCTTCGGCTCGGGCAGCGCGGGCTTGTCGGCTTGGGCGAAGGCGCTGGCGGTGGCGAAGGCGAGCGAGAGGAAAAGGCGCGGGTTCATGGCAACGGTGCTGACTGGAACCGCGCCGGGAGCGCGGAGTTGCGCGCCGATTAGCGGTCGAGCCAGCGATAGACCGCGCGCGAGTTCTTCACGAAATACTTCGCCTCCGCCTCGGGTCCCTTCGTGGCGAAATACTCGCGCACGATGCGCAGGCAGTTGGCGAAGCTGGTGCCTTTCTCCGAAACCGGCCAGTTGCTGCCATAGACGACACGATCGGCGCCGAAGGCTTCCCACACGGCGTCGAGGATCGGCCGGTAGTAGGCGGGGTCCGTCGGCGCCTGGCCGGACGCGGTGCGGGTCTGCTCGGCCAAGGCGCTTACCTTGCAGAAGACGTTCGCGCTTTCGCCCGCGGCGCGGATGCCGTCGCGCCACTCGGGCTTCAGCGAAGCGGCGTCGCCCGCGCCGCCGACGTGGTCGATCATGATGCGCAGATTGCTCACGGCTTTTGTGAGCGGTGGGACGAATGGGAGGTATGCGCCACCGTTGAGATCGAGCGAGAGGCCGGCGTCGGCGAGGCGGCGCATCGCGTCGAGAAAGGCGGGCGTGGTGCCGTGTTCGATCAGCTTGCTTCCGGAGACGCGGATGCCGCGGAAGAGCGGGTTCTTTGCGAAGCGCGCGAGGTTCGCGGCGAACTGCGCGGCGAGCGGATCGAGATTGCCGACGATGCCGACGATGAACGGCTCGCGCGTGGCGAGGTCGAGCAGCCATTGGTTGTCTTCCACCCACAGGCTCGCCTCGACGACGACGGTGCCGGCGATGCCGTGTGGCTTCGCGAGTGCCATGTAGTCCACGGGCAGCACCGTGCGGTAGAGCGGCGTGCCCTTCCCCGGCCACGGCACGCCTTGCGGGCGCGACGGGTCGTAGAAGTGCGTGTGCGTATCGATGATCCGCAGCGGCTCGGCGGCGCGAGCGAGCGCGGCGCCGGCGCACGTCGCGAGGAAGGCGCGGCGGCTATTCCTTCCCGCGGACATCGGCTTCGAGCTGCACCAGTGCGAGCTTGCTGCCGTCCTTCACGACCAGCTTGCCGTCCGTGTAAGCAGGCGAGGCCCACGTCTTCGCGGCGACCTGCGCGCGGCCGAGTTCCTCGTATTTGTCGGCGCTGGCGCGGACGAGCCGCAGCTCGCCGGTCGAGTCGAGCACGAGCAGTTTGTCGTTCACGGCGGTGATGCTCGCGTAGTCGCCCAGCCCGCTCTGCTTCCACTTCTCGGCACCCGTCTTCGCATCGATGGCGACGAGGTCGCAGCGGTTCCCCGGACCGACGGTGAAGAGCGTGTCGCCGACTTGCGTGCCGGTGCTGATGATCGTCTTGAGCGGCAGATTTTCCCACGCCCGCTCGGCTTTGATTTCGCCACCCGACTTCACGATGCGGAAGCGGATCGTGCCGATGCTCGACGACGCGACGGTGACGGTGTCGCCATCGATAAGCGGCGTGAAGACGTGTCGCTTCGCGCCGGTCTTGAGTGGTTCGCGCCAGAGGATTTTGCCGGTTGCAACGTCCACGCCCATGAGCGCATCGCCGGTGAGATGCAGCACCTGCCGCGTGCCGGCGAGCGTGGCGACGACGACGCTGGAGTAAGCCGTGTTGTCATTGCCCGCGGCCCAGAGCTGTTTGCCGGTCATTTTGTCGAAGGCGATGAGCGTGCCCTTCTCGACGCTGCCGACGGGCACGAAGACGCGGTTGCCGTCGATCGCACCGCTGCCGTTGTTGCCGTGGCGGCGCGAGGCGGTTTCCTTTGCAGCGGGGTCGCCGCTCTTGTTGCCGATGAAGGTCGCGCCGTAGTCCTTGCCGAAGCTCACGGCCCAGAGCTGCTTGCCGTCCTTGAGCGCGAGGCACTTAAACTCGCCACCGCACGACTGCGCATACACGCGGTCGCCATCGACGAGCGGCGTGCAGCGAGGGCCTTCGCCGTAGGCATTTTGGAATTCGACCATCGGCCCGATCGCCACGCGCCACAGCTCCTTGCCCGTTTTCAGGTCGAGGCAATGCGCGGTCTCCTGCGCGTCGATGCCGTCCATGAAGACGACACGATCGCCCACGACGAGCGGCGACGACTGGCCCGGCCCCGCTTCGATCGACCACAGCGTCTTCGGCTCGGCAGGCAGCGTTTCGAGTTTGTGCGCGGGGTCTTTCACCACGCCGCTGCGATCCGGGCCACGCCACTGCGGCCAGTCGCCAGCGAGCGTGGTGGATGCGAAGACGAGGGCGAGCGAAGTGCGGAGGAGCGGATTCACGGGCGGGTTCTTATCGAGGTCTGCGGCGTGGGCAAGCCGCGCAGTGGTGGAGTTACTTCTTCCGCTTCGCGTTCGCGCGTTTGGCGCCGGCCCAGGCTGGCTCGATATTCCCGGCGTTCCATTTGTCCCACGCGGCGGCGAGTTGCTTGAACTTTTCAGGTTCCTTGCTCGCGAGGTTTTCCTTTTCGCCGATGTCCTTCGCGAGGTTGTAAAGATCCGCACCCTCGGTGCTCGCCGCACCACCGCTTTCCATGGTCGGATTGCCCGTGGCTTTCACGAGTTTCCAGTCGCCCATGCGCACGGCGATCTGCTGCCCGAAGCGCCAATACAACGCCTCGTGCGGTGCGCCCGTCTTCTCGCCGAGGATGAACGGCAGCAGATTCACGCCATCGAGCTTCCATTCCGGCTTCGCCTCCACGCCCGCGGCAGCGAGCGCGGTGGGTAGAATGTCGAGCTGGATCACCGGGCGATCGTCGGTCTTGCCCGCGGGGATGCGGCCTTTCCACTGCACCATCCACGGCACGCGGATGCCGCCTTCCCACGTCTGCGCCTTGAAGCCGCGCAGCGGGCCGTTGGTCGAAGTGTTGTTCGAGGTCGGACCGCCGTTGTCGGTGAAGAAAAAGATGAGTGTGTTCTCCTCCTGCTTCAGCTCGCGGATTTTCGCGAGCACCGTGCCGACCGCGTCGTCGAGTGCGGACTGCATCGCCGCGTAGGTCTGGCGTTTCTTGTCGGTGATGTTCGGGAAGCGGCTGAGATATTTTTCCGTCGCCTGCATCGGCGAATGGACCGCATTGAACGCGAGGTAGGTGAACCACGGCTCGCTGCGCTGTTTCCCAATGAACGCGACTGCCTCCGCGCCGATCGCCTCGGTGGTGTATTCAAATTTCCCCGCCGGCTCAGTGCCGCGCAGCATCGGACTGACGGGCTTCGGCGTGTCGAAGTAATCGCGCGCCCCGCCGAGGAAGCCGTAATACGCATCGAAGCCGCGCTTGAGCGGGTGATACTCCGGCTCGTAGCCGAGATGCGATTTGCCGAACCAGCCGGTCGCGTAACCCGCGGCCTTCATCCGGTCGCCGATCGTCGTCTCCTTGAGCGAGAGCCCGATGCCGGGCGCGCTTGGTCCGGGGCCGGGATTAAACTCATGCCCGAAGCGCGTCTGATAGCGCCCGGTCATCAGTCCCGCGCGCGTCGGCGAGCAATATGGTCCGCTCACGTAGCCGTTCGTGAAGCGCACGCCGTGCGCCGCGATCGAGTCCACGTTCGGCGTCGGGATTTCCTTCGTGAAGCCCTGGCAGCCTAGCTCGCCGTAGCCGAGGTCGTCGGCGAGGATCACGAGGACGTTCGGCTTGCGATCCGCGGCGAGTGCGGAGGAGGCGACGAGTGCGAGGAGCAGCGGGAGGAGACGTTTCATGTGTGCGGGAGAACAGCGTGAGCCGCTGCGTTTTGGGACTGCCCAAATAGCGAGTCATCCTGAGCGGAGCGCCGCGGTGGGCGAAGGCGGCGCGGTGCGCAGTCGAAGGACCCCGTGCAGACTGCCTGAGACTCCCGCAGCGAAAGTCTCACGACGGATTACGGGGTCCTTCGACTCCGCGCCTTTCGCTGCGCGAAGCGGCGCTCCGCTCAGGATGACTGCGTTTTTGCCCGCCCACGGTAGCTGAACGCAAACCACACGCCGACCAGCGCCGCAACTCCGCTCACGCCGAACCAGAACCGCGGCCAATCCGTGCCGAGCGGTGTCGCGCAGGCGTTCCGCCACCAGCCATTGCCGAGGAAGCCGATCAGCGCGCCGATGCCGGAGAGCATCACGCTCAGCAGCGCCTGCGCGCGGGCGCGCATCGCGGGATCGACCCGCTGCTCGAGGTAGATCTGCGCGGTGATAAAGAAGAGCGTGAACGCAAACCCGTGCAGCGCGATGCCGGTGATCAGCCACGCCTTCGTATCGAGCCCGCAAAGCGCAAAACGCAGCACACCGAATCCGACGCCGACGAGGAAGACGCGCTTGAGCCGCAGCCGCGCGATGAGCCCGGCGAGGAGGAACATCGAGATCAACTCGCTGATCTGTCCGATGCTCATCGCCGCCGTGGCGTGATCGACGCCGAGCTGCGTGAGATGGATCGGCGTGAACGGATAGAACGCCGCCATCGGGATGTTGTAGAGCGCGGCGGCGAGGAAGACGACGCGGTGATTGTGATCGCGCAGCAGCGCCAGCGCCGAGAGCCCGAAGACATCGCGCGGGCCCTCGCGTGCGATCGGCGCCGGCGAGGGCAGCGCGAAGGTGAATGCCGCGGTCACCAGCCACGCCACCGCGCCCGCGTAGCCGCTCAGCGTCGAAGTATCCGCATTCAGGATGAAGCTCACGATCCAGCCCGCGACCATCCAGCCGAGCGTCGCGAGCGAGCGCACCGGGCCAAACTCGCGGCCAGCGTCGTCCAGCTCGGACATCACGATGCTCGTGCAGAGGCCGAAGATCGGCGCGGCGCAGATCGCCTGGAGCTGCGCGAGCGCGAGCACCGGCATCACGCCCCAGCCGCGTTCGATCGCCACGAAGAGCAGCGTGAGCGCGCCCGCCGTCAGCACCGCCAGCCAGCGCACGATGCGCAGCGGCGACACGGCTTGATCCGCCAGCGCGCCGATCGCCAGCGGCGAGATGAACGCCGCCACGCCGCTGCACGCATACGCGTAGCCGATGATGTGCTCGAGCCCATGCGTGCGGAGCACGTTGCCGAAGTTCACATTCCACATCCCCAGCGCCGCGCCGCTCAGGAAAAAGAGCGTCGCGAGTTTCCAGCGAGGTGCGGTTGGATGAGGTTCGGGCAAGGGGTGAAAGGATCGAACCTACGAGACGCTCGGGAATCCGTCGAGATGGTGGAACGCGCGCTCCGAGCGCGTTTTCATTGCAGCCCGGCGAAGCCGGCAAACTGGGAGAAGTGGCGGGCTGCGCCCGCGGTGTGGAGAAAACGCGCTCGGAGCGCGCGTTCCACCGTCACTTCTTCAGCGACTCCATCCACGCGAGCAGGTTCGCGATGTCGGCGGTCGTGAAGGCGTTGAGCAGGCCCTCGGGCATGATCGAGATGTCGCGGTGGCCTCGCTCGGCGATGTCGGCTTTCTCCACGAGCACGGTCTGGCCGGCGATGTTGCGGATGTCCACGCTGTCGCCGCCTTCGCGCGTCACGAAGCCTTCCACCTGCTCACCTTTCTTCGTCTTGATCCACGTGCTCTCAAAGCCCTGCGCGATCTTCGCGCTCGGCTTGAGGATGCTCTCGGTCAGCGCGGCGCGGTCGTAGATCTTCGCGACGGCGCTGAGGATCGGGCCTTTCGGCGGCTCGTCGGCGTTGATGGTGTGGCAGGCGATGCAGGCGGCTTTGAGGAACATCTCGCTGCCCGCTTTCACGTCGCCACCGCGCTGCACGGCGGCGAGGACCTCCTCGTATTTCATCTCGCCGATCATCTTCGCCGGCTTGTCGCCGCCGCCGAGTTTTTGGAAGGCGAAGAGAGCGGCTTCGGCCACGGCGTTGTTGGGATCGTTCAGCTTCGCCTTCACCTGCTCGGCGTAAGGCTTCGCGCCGGTGCGGGCGATCGCGGCGAGCAGCGCGGCGGCGGGCTCGGGCTGCGCGAAGGCTTTCTCCACGGCCTTCTTCGCGGCGTCGCGATCCTGCTCCTTGCCGACGCGGCTGGTGGACAGATTCACGAGCACGGTCGCGGCGAGCTGGCGCGTGGCGGCGTCCTTGCCGGTGAGATGTTTCGCGTAATCGCCGACCCATTTGCCGTTATGCGCGCCGCGGGTGAAGTCCTCGAACGCGGCGGTGAGCTTCGCGTCGCCGATGTCGTGTCCGGCGAGCGGGGCAAAGGCGGCGACGGCGCCGGGGAAGACGGTGCCATTCTCCGCGCAGCGCTGGAAGACCCGCAGCGCGCGCACGCGCAGCTCGATGGCTTGCCGGTCATCGGTGGCGATGCTTTGCAGCGCGGCGACGCCCTCGGCGGGGAGCGAATTGTCGGCGCGGATCATGCCCTCGATGGCTTCGAGCTTGGCGGGCGTGTCGCTGCCGGCCTTGGCGAGCATGAGTTCCACGAGGTCGGGGAAGTTCACCTTCGTGGCATACATGCGCTGCACGAGCCACTTCGCATCGTCGGCGTCGGACTTCTCGAGCGCGGTCTTGAGCGCGGCGGTGATCTTGTCGGTCTCGCTCCACGCGATGGGCTGGTAAACCGGGCCGCTCGTATCGGGCCGCGTGCCCCACCACACGCTCGGGTCGGTGTAAGGCGCGTCCTGGTTGGCGAGGCGGCAGAGCGCGTTGAGGATGCCGCGGCGCAGCTCGCCTTTCGCGCCGCCAAGGCGGGAAAGGAGACCGTCCACGACGGCGGGATCGGAGATGCCGTAGAGCGCGCGCAAGGCGCCGGGCTGCACCTTGGCGTCGGTGGAATCGAGCGCAGCGAGGCAAGGCTGCACCGCCTTCAACTCGCTGAGCGCCCGCACGGCAAGGTGCGCGACGACCGGGTCGGGATCGGCGACGAGCGGGAGGATGGAAGGCGCGGCGTCGGTCTTGTGCAGCCGGCGCAGCGCGGTGATCGCGGCGGCGCGGGCGCGGGGGCTCGCGTCAGCGAGAATTTCGGGGCTGAAACCAAATCCTTCGAGGCGCTTCGGAAAGTCACCCGCCAACCGCAGCCCGAACTCACGCGCGTCGCCCGCGTCGAAGATCGGCCCGAGCATCTGCGGAAAAAACATTTCGAGCGGCTTGTTCGATGCGGGGATCGATTGCAGCGCCGAATACAAGGCCGCCACGCGAATTTCCAACGGCGCTTTCGAGTGCGCGATCTTCATCAAGCCGATCAGCACGTCTTCGTTCGCACCGCGACGAATCAATTCTCGCTGCGTCGCCTGACGAACGACGCCGCTTGGCGAATTGATGAGCTGCACAAGTTCCGCCGGCTTCGCCTTCGCAATCTCCAGCACAGCCACCTTCCCCGCCCCCTTCTTCACCACCCGCAGCACATACCCCGCGAAGGGCCCGTTGTAGTTGAACGTCGCGCCTTCCCAGCTCGTGATGTAGAGGCGGCCGCTGGCGTCCACGTCCATGTCGGTCGGGCGGACCATTTTGATCCATTGGTTCGGCTTCACCGTCGGGGTCTTCCTGCCGTCGGGCTGTAGCGTCCGCTGTCCCAGCGCACTGTCCGCTGGGACAGCGGACGCTACACCGGCCAGCTTCCACCCGGCGCCGTCGGGCACGAGATCGTCGTGGTAGAAGATGCCGCCCGCGCCCCACTCGACGGTGAAGAGCCCCTTCGGCAGCCCCGGTTCATCGAGCCAGAGCGCGCCGCACGGGCTGCCGCCGCCGAGATCGGCCAGCGCGTCGAGCCGGTCTTCGGGGAAGTTTTTGAACAAATACGGGTAGCCCATGTGCGCGCCGGGCGGGACGAAGCTCAGGCGCACGTTCCAGCCGCCGCCGTCGTTGGTGTTGTCGCGGGTGAAGAGGTCGAGCGTGGGCGAGACGGCCACGTCGTAGATGTTGCGCTGGCCGCGCGAGACGATCTCGAAGCCGGTGCCATCGGGCCGGATGCGCACGATGCCGCCGCCGCGGTTGGTGAGCGTGGTGCCGTCCTTGGCGACCGCTTTCGTGAAGCCGTAGTCGCCGACCGCGATGTAGATGAAGCCATCGATGCCGAGCCGGCAGCCATTCGTGGTGTGATCCGCGCCGCGGAAATCGAGCCCGAAGCCGAGCCCGGTGAGGATGTCCTCCTGCTTGTCGGATTTCCCGTCGCCGTCGGTGTCGGTGTAAGCGGTGAGGTTCGGCGGGTGCATGACGTAGAGCGTGCCGGGGAGGCGGTAGGGTCCAAGGTCCAAGGGTCCGAAGTCCAAAGTCTTCCCCTGCGTGGGCGCGTTCGACTGCGAGGACTTTGGATTGTCGCCATGTTTCCCCCTCGACCTGCCTTCGGCAGTCTTGGACTTTGGACTTTGGACTACTGGCACGCCGTCCCAGATCACGCCGCGCGGGCTCTCGACGTCGCAGAAGGTGATGAACTCATCCGCGTGCCCATCGCCGTCGGTGTCGCGCATGCGGACGACCTTACCGGGCTTCTGCTCCGCCGTGTTCCGATCGCGCCCGAGCGAGCCGTTTTCGTCGATGGCGACGAAGATCGTCCCATCGATGGCCGCGCTGACCTGCACCGGGTAGCCACCCTGCGGCGGCTTGCCGAAGACGGTCGCCTCGTAGCCTTCGGGCAGGGTGACGGTCTTCAGGATGTCCGCCTCCGAGCGCTCCGGGAGTTGGTCGTTCTTCTTCTGGGCGAAGGAGACGGCAGGCAGGGCGAGACAGAGGGCGATCAGAAGGCGGCGCATGAGGTCGGCTAGGTTGGCGAGATGGTTGAGGCGGTAAAGAGGCGGTTCGAAGGCTCCTTCTTAGCCTCGGCACGCAACTGAAGCAGTTCAGAGAGATTCCTCCGCCAATTTGCAGCGCCGCACGGGCCAGTTTGAGTGTATCATTCGCCCCGTGGAGCGCGTCACGAGGGGGTTGGAGACTCAACTTGCCCCGTGTGGTGCGTCGTGGGGCCGTTGGAGTCTCACCCTCGACCCGTGACGCGCGTCGCGGCTAGTGGGACACACGTCGACCGGGAACGATTTCAGGGTGAAAATGGGTCGTATTTGCCTCACCCGATCGCGCCGATGATCCGCACCGCCTGACTGGCCGCACGCACATTGTGAACCCGGAAGATTTGCGCCCCGCGCAGCATCCCGGCGACGATACACGCCACCGTGCCCGCATCCCGGGCGTGGCCCGGGAAGCAGGGAGCAGGGGGCAGGGGGCAGGGAGTGGCCCCGGCCGCCTGCTCGCTCCCTGCTCCCTGCTCCTTGCTCCCTGCTCCCTGCTCCTCGCTCCCTGCTCCCTGCTCCTCGCTCCCTGCTCCCACCCCCAGCACGTCGCCGATGACGGTCTTGCGCGAGACGGGCAGGAGGATCGGCCGCTCGAAGCGGTGCAACCGGGCGAGGTCGCGGTAGATGCGCAGGTTGTCGTCGCGCTGCTTGGCGAAATCGATGCCGGGGTCGAGCACGATGGCGTCGCGCGGGAGGCCGGCTGCTTCGGCCAGCGCGATCTTTTCGGCGAAGAACTCGTCCATCGCGTCCATCACGTCGCGATAGCCCACGTGCGTGTGCGCGACCTTCGGCTCGCCGACCGAGTGCATGATGAGCAGCGCCGCGCCCGTCTCCGCGCAGATGCGGGCGTTTTCGTCGGTGGGCAGGCCGCCGATGTCGTTGAGGAGGTCTCCGCCTTCGCGCAGCACCGCGCGGGCGACGGCGGGGCGCCAGGTGTTTAGCGAAAGGAGCGGGTGACGAGGCGGGGGGGAGTGATCAGTAAATAGTGGACAGTGATCAGTAGTCGCCGCGGGGGCGCTCTCGTTCTGATCACTGATTACTGAATACTGATTACTGACCACTGACCACTTCGCCACGAACCCGCACAGCCGGTCTATCTCCTCCGCCTCGCTGATCGGCCCGCGATTCGTGCGCGCGCTCTCGGCGCCCACGTCGATGATGTCCGCGCCCTCGGCGATGAGCGCGCGCGCTTTCTCCACCGCGGCGTCGATGTCGTCCATTCCGTCACCGCTGAACGAATCTGCGGAGAGATTCACGATGCCCATGATGAGCGGGCGGCGCGGGAACTCGATCGTGCGGCCGCGCGCGACGAGCTTCATCGAGAGGGCGCGGTTTTTATTAACGCAGAGGCGCAGAGGACGCAGAGGGACGCAGAGAAAAACTTCAATGATCCTCTACGAACCTCTGCGCTCTCTGCGCCTCTGCGTTGAATGCGCCGATGCTCGGTCATTACGGCAGCGCCATCAGCGAGCGCTCGCGCTTTGCGAAGCGAACGGTGTGCGTGAAGCCGGCGGTGCGCGCGGCGGCGACGGCCTCGGTGTAACCCGCGCACAGCTCGGCGGGGTCGTGCGAGTCGGAGTTGATGAGCAGCGGCACCTTCGCCGCGGCGGCGAGGGCGAGGAAGTCGGCGGCGGGGTAAAGCTCCGCGCACTTCTTGCGCAGGCCGGCGGTGTTGATCTCGAAGGGCGTGCCGGTCTCGGCGAGCGCGGCGAGGGAGGGTTCGTAGTAGGCGCGCAGGTCGCCCGGCGGGCGGAAGCCGAACTTTTTCGGCAGATCGATGTGCGCGATGAAATCGAACAGCCCGCTGCGAACTGCCCGTTCGATCGCGCGCCAGTAGGAGGCCCAGATGTCCGCGATCTCGCCGGTGAGGAAGCGGCTCATGTGCTGCGGATCGTCCACGGCCCAGTCCGCGCCGGGCAGGTAATGGACCGAGCCGATGAAGAAATCCCACTCGGCCATGCCCGCGAGCTTCTCGATCCACGACTCGTGCCCGGCGATGTAGTCGCACTCGAGGCCGAGCTTGATGTGGAGCTGAGGGAACTGCGCGCGCGCCATCTCGACGGCTTCGAGGTAGCGCGGGAGGTCGTCGATGCTCATGCGCCAGTTGTCGAACTGCGTGGGCATGGGGTTGTGATCCGCGAAGCCCAGCTCGCCGAGGCCGAGCTCGACGGCGCGCGCGCAGAAGTCGAGCGGCCAGCCCTTCGCGTGGTGGCAGAGCGGCGTGTGAACGTGGTAGTCGCTGAGGGCGGCGAGCGGGCTGGACATGCGGCGCTCCTGCTACGCGCGCTACGGCGCTGCGGCAACTTCATCGCTCGACACTGGCGGCGTGGAGCGCCACTTTCCGCGCCCTATGCGATTCATCGAATCGGTCTTCCAAAAGCTTCAGCGGCATCCGAAGCGCATCGTCTTCCCCGAGGGCACCGAGCCGCGCGTGCTGCACGCCGCCGAGCGTTTCGTCACGCTCAAGCTCGGCATCCCCGTCCTGCTCGGGAACAAAGCCGCGATCGAAAAGGCGGCCGCGAAACAGAAGACCAGCCTCGACCACGTGCTGATCCTCGATCCCGCGACGGCGGACGATCTTCCCGCCTTCATCAAGAAGCTCGAGAAGCTCAAGCGCTACCACGACCTCGGCCCGAAAGCCGCGCACGACATCCTCATCCAGCCGAATTACTTCGGCGCGATGATGGTGCAGAACGGCCAGGTCGATGGCCTCGTGACCGGCGCGAGCGAAGCCGCCAGCAGCACGCTGCGCCCGCTCATCCAGCTCATCAAACCGCTCCCGGAAGTGAGCAGCATCTCGAGCTGCATGCTGCTCGACCTTTCCAACAAACGCTACGGCGAGCGAGGCGTGATGTTCTTCGCGGACTGCGCCGTGATCCCCGATCCGAGCGTCGAACAGCTCGCGGAGATCGCCGTCGAGACCGGTAAAGTCTGCCGCCAGCTCACCGGCAACAAGCCGCGCATCGCGATGCTGAGCTTCTCGACCAAGGGCAGCTCCACGCTTCCCTCGCCGCACAAGATCGCCGCCGCCACCGCACTCGCCCGCCAGCGCGCTGCGACCGCGGGGATCGAGATGGAAATCGACGGCGAACTCCAGGCCGACACCGCCCTCCTCGCCGATCTCGCGGAGAAAAAGGCGCCGACTTCCCTCGTCGCCGGCAAGGCCAACGTGCTCGTCTTCCCCGACCTCAACTCTGGCAACATCGGCGCCAAGCTCGTGCAATACCTCGCCGGCGCCGACGCCTACGGCCAGCTCCTGCTCGGCCTCGCGAAGCCCTGCGCGGACATGTCGCGCGGCAGCACGGAAGACGACATCCTCGCCGTCGCCGCGATTCTCGGCGTGCAGGCGATCGAATATCGCAAGCTGTATCCCGACGCGGCGTGAACACGACGACGCCTCGCGTCTTCATCGCCGCGACGCAGCAGAACGACGGGAAGACCACGACCTCGCTCGGGCTCTTCGCCGCGCTGCGAAAGCGGATCGGTCGCATCGGTTTCATGAAACCTGTCGGGCAGCGTTTCGAGGAGATCGAGGGCAAGCGCATCGACGAAGACTCCGTCCTCATCGACCAGACGTTTGGCGTTTCCACCCCGCTCGAGGCGATGAGCCCGATCGCGGTCGAGCCCGATTTCACGCGCCGCTACATCGAGGAACAAAACAACGAGCACCTCGTGAAGCGCATCCAGAATTCCTTCGACCGCGCGGCGTGGGAAAAGGACTTCATGATCATCGAAGGCACCGGCCACGCGGGCGTCGGCTCGGTCTTCGATCTCTCGAATGCGCGCGTCGCGAACCTGCTGCACAGCAAAGTCATCCTCGTGACCAAGGGCGGCATCGGCAAACCCATCGACGAGATCGCGCTCAACGCCGCGCTCTTCGACAAGGAAGGCGTCGAGGTCATCGGCGTGGTGATGAACAAAATCATCGGCGAGAAATACGACTACGTGCGCGACTTCGCCCGGCGCGGCCTCGCGCGGCTCGGGCTCGAACTGCTCGGCGCGATCCCCGAGGAGCCGCTGCTCGCGAATGCGACGCTCGGGCAGATTCGCCAGACGATCAAAGGCACCTTCATCAACGCGAAGGAGAAGAACCGGCGCCGCGTGAAGAAGATCGTCATCGGCGCGATGAACTCGACGCACGTCATGGAGCACTTTCACCCCGGCACGCTCGTCATCGCGCCCGGCGACCGCGAAGACGTGATCCTCGCCGCGCTCTCCACGAGCACGCTCACCGACGCCGAGGACCGCGCCATCGCCGGCCTCGTGCTCAGCGGCGACCTGCTCCCGCACCAGAGCGTGCTCGATCTCATCAACAACTCCGACGTTCCCGTCATCCGCTCGCCGCTCGACAGCTACTCGGTCGCCTCCGGCATCCACTCGATGACCGTGAAGACGCTGCCGGGCGACGTGGAGAAGATCGACAAGATCCAGTCGCTGATCGAGCGCCACGTCGATGTGGACCGGCTGCTCGCGAAGCTTTAGCCATCCGTCATGCGCCGCGAATTCTTCCAGAGCCCGCACCACGCCGCGCTGGCCGTGGCTACGCTCGGTGTCGGCTTCGCCTCGGGAGAACCGCTCTACTTCATCCTCGGCGCTGCGGCCTACGTGCTCGGCTGGGTGTATCTGCCGGACATGGGATTCTTTCGCGGTTGGGTCGAGAAGCGCCAGCAGCAGCAGGCAGCAGCCGTGGAAGCCGGGCAGACGGCGGACTTCAAGGCGCGGCGCGACGCGACGCTGAGCGCGCTCACCAGCTCGCGCCGGCAACGCTACGGCGCGCTCGCGGAAGTCTGCCAACAGATCGAGCAAACCATCGGCGCAGCGGACGACCCGAGAGTGCGCAGGATCGAGGAGATGATGTGGACCTTCGTCCGCCTGCTCAGCACGGACCAGACGCTTGAGCGTTTCCTCGAGCTCGAATCGAGAGAGAACGTGCCAAAGCTCATCGGCGCCGCGGAAGCGGAAGTGAAGCGGCTCGAAGCCGAGGGAACCGCCGACCAGGAACGCCTCCTCGCATCGCGGCGCGACTACCTCGAAACACTGCAAAAGCGCGCCGAGCGGATCGAGCAAGCGCGCCGCCACTTCGAGCTCGTGAGCGCCGAGGAAGACCGCCTCGACCAGCAGATCAAGCTCCTGCGCGCCGACGCAATGGCCGCGCCCGACACGCCCGCGCTGAGCGCGCGCCTTGATGCGACGGTCGAGCAACTCGAAGCCACGAACACCTACCTGCGCGAGATGGATCAATTCCGCGCGCTCATCGCCGAGCCCGCCATGCCCAGCCAGCGCATCGGCTTCGGCGAAGCCACGAGCGCACCACCACCGATCCCGCGCCGCAGCGCAACACGAGAATGAACCACGAAGACACGAAGACACGAAGGCTGCGCACCACCTTCACTTCGTGCCTTCGTGCCTTCGTGGTTCACAATGCCACCCTCCATGTCTGATCACCGCCTCCCGCTCGACACCTGGGCGCTCGACCTCGCCCGACGCTGGAACGCCGGCGTGCAATCGCTCTTCGTCGTCCACGGCAACATCTTCGACCTCTTTCCCATCCCCGACGGCAACGGCGTAAGCTACGCGCCGCTGAAGAGTTTCCTCGCCCGCCGGCTTTTCCCCGATCGCGGGATGCTCCTCTTCTTCGACATCGCCGACGGCCTCAGCTTCGGCACGCCGGAGATGCAGAAACGCTTCTTCGAGTGGCTCGAACTCTTCGACTCCGTCGAAGGCACGAGCTTCCACGTCACCGGCCCGCCGAAGGATTTCCTCCGCCTCGCTCCGCTGCTGCGCCGTTTCTTTTCCCGCGCCGAACACGACGCGAAGGCGCGCGGCGTCACGCTCATCATCGACTTCCCCGAGAAGCTCATCCCGGCCGCTGAGCACGGCGCGAGTGGCGACGAGCGAATGGCGCTCGTGACGCTGCTAAAGTGGGCCGCGTCCGACGACGTGCGCCGGCTCGATGTCGGCGTGCTGCTGCTTACCGAGAGCGCGAACGAATTGAACGCCGAACTGCTCCGCAACCCGCACGTCGCGCAGGTCCGCATCGAGCTGCCCGATGCGGAAGAGCGCGCGCAGTTCCTTCGCCGCGAACTCGACTTCGCGCAGAGCGATCTCGACGAAACACAGCTCGCTGCCCGCACCTCCGGCCTCGCGCTGCTGCGCGTCCGCCAACTCCTCGCCGAGGCGCTCGCGAATGGCTCGCGCATCACGCACGAGCACGTCACCGCGGGGAAAAAGCGGCTCATCGAGGAGTTTTGCCAGGGGCTCGTGCGCTTCAAGGATCCGAAGCCCGGCGTAACGCTCGACCTCGTCGCCACGCACGACGCAGCGAAGAAAAAGCTGCGCGAACTCGCGTGGCTCATCCGCGAGGGGAAGACCGACGTGATCGAGCGCGGCATCCTCGTGCCCGGCCGCGTCGGCGTCGGTAAATCCTTCCTCATCGATTGCTTTGCGAGCGAGTGCGGTCTGCCGGTGATGGAACTGGGCGACTTCCGCAGCAAGTGGGTCGGCGACACCGAGCGCCAGCAGACGCGCATCCTCGCCACCGTGCGCGCGCTCGGCCCCGTGATCGTCGTCGTCGATGAAGCCGACGCCGTCTTCGGCAACCGCAGCGAGTCCGGCGACAGCGGCGTGAGCACTCGCGTCTTCGCCGCCTTCGCCGCGCACCTCGGCGACTCCTCGCTGCGCGGTCGCGAGCTATGGGTCGCGATGACTTCGCGCCCCGACCTGCTCGCCATCGACATGAAACGCCAGGGCCGCTTCGGCCTCGCGCTCCCGCTCTTCCCCGCGCAGACGGCGGACGACGTGGTGCTGCTTTTCCAAGTCGTCGCGAAGACGAAGAAGATTGCGCTTGCTGATGCAGTGCTCGCCTTCATCCGCGAGCAACTCGGCGCGCGACCGCTCACCGGCAGCGATGTCGAGTCGATGCTCATCCGCGCCAAGGAGCGCGCCGTCCTGACGAAGCGCGACGCCGTGGAACTCGCTGATGTCGAGGAAGCCGTCGCGAGTTTCCTCGACCCGCTCGACCCCGCGCTGCTGCGTCTGCAGGAACTCGCCGCCATCCTCGCCTGCTCCGATCTGCGCTATCTCCCCGAGCGCTACCGTGCCCTCGACCGCACCGCGCTCGGCGAGGAGTTCGACCGGCTCAAAGCGCGCCGCGCGTGAAGGTAGGGACCGCTGTCCTCAGCGGTCCGCGTGCGACTCGGCCATGCGCCCACGCGGACGGCTGGGGACAGCCGTCCCTACCAGCCTTTCGCCTTTGCGCGCTCGCCAAGCGCTCGCCGCATCTTTAGACACGCGCCCGTGCTCGACCGCCTCACATCCCTCTTCGGCCTCGTCGCATTCATCGCGATCGCCTGGCTGCTCTCGAACAACCGCCGCGCCTTCCCGTGGCGCACCGTGCTTTGGGGGGTGGGGCTCCAGTTCGCCTTCGCGCTTTTCATTCTGAAAACGCCGATCGGCGAGAAGCTTTTCGCCGGCGCAACGGAAGCAGTCGGTCAGCTCAATCTCTACGCGCTCGAAGGCGCGAAGATGGTCTTCGGCCCGCTCGCCGACACCGCGAAACTCGACGCCAGCTTCGGCCCCGGCAGCGGCGTTTTCGCCGTGCTCATCTCCGCGACGATCATCCTCATCTCCGCGCTCTCCGCGCTGCTCTACCACTGGGGCGTGCTGCAAAAGGTCGTCGCCGGAATGGCGTGGGTGATGATGCGCGCGATGCGCACCAGCGGCAGCGAAAGCCTCGCCGGCGCGAGCAACATTTTCCTCGGCCAGACCGAGGCCGCGCTGCTCATCAAACCCTACCTGCCGAAGATGACGCAGAGCGAGATCATGGCGCTCATGGTCACGGGTTTCTCCACGATCGCGACGGGCGTGATGGTCGTTTACGCGGGTCTGCCGGCGATGAGCGCAGGGCACATCGTCACCGCCTCGGTGCTTGGCGCGCCGGCGGGCTTGCTCATGGCGAAGGTGATGTTTCCCGAGACTGAGAAGAGCGAGACCGGCGAGCGGCACCATTTCGCCGTCGAGCGCACCGCGACGAACTCCATCGACGCGCTCTGCACCGGCGCGAGCGAAGGCGTGATGCTCTCGATCAACGTGATCGGAATGCTCCTCGCCTTCGTCGCCGTGGTCGCGCTGCTCAACGCGCTCGTCGCCTGGCCACAGCAAGTCTGCGGCGTCGCATCGCCGATCACGCTCCAACAGTTCTTCGGCTGGCTGAACGCGCCCTTTGCGTGGCTGCTCGGCGTGCCGGTGAAGGACTGCGGCTACATCGGCCAGATCCTTGGCGAGCGCATCGTGCTCAATGAATTCGTCGCCTACATCGACTTGTCGAACCACGTGCAGGCGCACCCGGGAGCACTCTCGCCGCGCTCGGTTACGCTCGCGAGTTACGCGCTGTGCGGCTTCGCAAACTTCGCCAGCATCGCCATCCAGATCGGCGGCATCGGCGCGCTCTGCCCCGAACGTCGCGGCGACCTCGCGCGCATCGGGATGCGCGCGATGATCAGCGGCCTGCTGGCGTGCTATCTCATCGCGACGGTCGTCGGCGTCCTGCTCTAGTCGTGGGGCACTTCCTCATCGAGCAAGTCCTCGGCTTGATCGAACCGGTCGGCTTTGCGTGGGCGCTGTTGCTCGTGTTCACGATCGTCTTCGCCCGCCGTCGGCACTGGCGCCCGGCACTCGCGACCGGTGTGCCAATGCTCATCTTGTTCATCTTCGGCAGCACCGATGTGCCGGGCTGGCTGCTGCGCGGACTCGAGCGTCCCTTCGCCGGACTGAACATCGCGACCTTGCCCAAGGCCGACGCCATCGTGCTCCTTGGTGCGAGCGCGCATCCGGCGCGGTTTGAAGTCGCCGGCATGCACCTCACCGGCGCCGCCGACCGCCTCGTCATGGCGCTCGAGCTTTCGCGGCTCGGCAAAGCGCCCGTGCTCGTCGTTGGCGGTTCGGTGGCTCAGTTCCCCGAGCGCGACATCCTCGAATCGGAGACGGTCCGCGACTGGATCGTCGAGCGACGACTCGCGCAGGGAGAAGTCGTCGCGCTACCCGCCTGCGCGGACACGCACGATGAGGCCGTCTTCACCGCTCAGCTCGCACGCGAACGTGGCTGGCAGCAGGTGCTGCTCGTCACGTCGGCCAATCACATGCGCCGCGCCCTCGGAACGTTCCGCACCGCCGGTCTGCGGGTCATCCCCGCACCGTGCAATTTTCTCACCGACCTGAGCGAAGCGCCGTCGTCGCAGCCGCCCGGCGTCCCTCGGCACGGCGGCTTCGCGAAGACGGCCACGTGGCTGCACGAGCAAATCGGCTGGCTCGAATACCGTCGCCGCGGCTGGATCAGGTAGGGGCCGCTGTCCTCAGCGGTCCGCGAGGGATGCGTCTTCGCGGAACGCGGCGCGGTGAGGACACCGCGCCCTACCTTCGCGTTTTCTTCGCCTCGAGCGCCTGCTCGATCTTCCCGAGCGGCAGCGTGTTCACCACGTCCGCCTTCGTGAGCCAGCCTTTGCGCGCTGCGCCGATGCCATACCACAGGTGGTTGAGCTGGTCGGTGCGGTGCGCGTCGGGGTTGATCGAGCATTTCACGCCCTTCGACTTCGCGAGCGGCCAATGCCGCCAGTCCATGTCCAGCCGCCACGGCGAGCAGTTCAGCTCGATGATCGTGCCGGTCGCTGCCGCGGCATCGATGATCGCCGGGACATCGACTTGATAGCCTTCGCGCGAAAGGAGCAGCCGGCCCGTGAGATGGCCGAGCATCGTCACGTGCGGGTTCGAGATGGCCTTGATGATGCGCGCCGTCATCTCCGCTTCCGGCAGGTTGAAGACCGCGTGAACGCTCACGACGCAGTAGTCGAGTTGCGCTAGGATTTCGTCCGCGAAATCCAGCGTGCCGTCCTTGTGGATATCGACCTCGCTGCCGGTGAAGAGCTTGAACGCGCCGTCCCACTCCTTGTTCATCGCGCGGATATCCTCAATCTGCGCGAGTAGCCTTTTTTCGTCGAGCCCATGCGCCTGAAAGCTCGCCTTCGAGTGATCGGCGATGCCGAGATATTGCAGCCCGAGCTCCTGCGCGGCCTCGGCCATCTCGCGCAGCGTGCTGCGGCCATCGCTGGCGGTGGTGTGGTTGTGGAAAGTGCCGCGCAGGTTTTCGATCTCGATGAGATCGGGCAGCGTGTGCTCCTCCGCCGCGGCGAATTCCCCGCGGTCCTCGCGCAGCTCGGGCTCGACGAAATCGAGGCCGAGCGCACGGTAGAGATCCGGCTCCTCGCGGATCGCCGGGACCGGCTGCGGCTCGACCTTCGCGCGCTCATCGGGACCGAGGCGGTATTCATTCAGCGTCCACCCGCGGGCGAGCGCGCGCTGGCGCATCACGATGTTGTGCTCCTTCGAGCCGGTGAAGTAGTTCAGCGCGAAGGGATACTCGGCGTCCTTCACCACGCGCAGGTCGGCCTGAATGCCGCACTTCAACCGGACGCTCGATTTCGTAGCGCCGTGCGCGAGCACACTCTCGACCATCTCGTGCTTCACGAAGAAATCCGACACCTCGTCGGGCGCTTTCGTCGAGACGAGGAAATCAATGTCGCCCACCGTCTCACGCCTGCGCCGGTAGCTGCCGCACACGCTCACGCGATTCACCTCCGGCAGCGCGCGCAAGTCATCGAGCATCCGCTCCGCGTCATGCGCGATGTCCCCGAGCTTGAATCGCCCCGCATGTTTCCGCCGCGCTTCGATCGCCACGAGAATGTTGTCCGCCGTCTTCTTCCCCATGCCGCTCAGCTCCGCCACGCGCCCGTCTTTGCACGCCGCCTCAAGCGCTTCGACCGTCGTGATGTCGAGCTGCTCCCACAGCGCCTTGATCTTCTTCGGGCCGAGCCCCTGCAGCTCGATAATCTCGAACAACCCCGGTGGAAACTCCGCCTTCAACTCCTCGTAGTAAGGCAGCGTGCCGTTCGCGAGCAGCGTCGTGAGCTTCTCCGCGATCGCCTTGCCGATCCCGTCGATCTCGCCGAGCCGGCCTTCCTCGGCGAGCTGCGCGAGATTGCCGCTGAACGTCTCCAGCGCCCGCGCCGCGTTCTGATACGCGCGCACCTTGAACACGACCTCGCCCTTCAGTTCGAGGAGCTGCGCGATGTGTTCGAGGATGTCGATGAGATCGTCCTTGGAAAGCTGCGGCATGGGAGCGCGAGTCTCGGCGACGGAGAAAACCGTGTCACGCGCTTTGGCGTCACTCCACGCGCACGACGCAAAACCCGTAATCGAGCGCACCGTCCGCACGCCGGTTCGCCTCCGGGATGAAATACAATTCCGTCCGCCGGTCCTCGGCGGACCGCGAGGCCAGCACGCGCGCCTTGCGCAGGATTCGCAGGTGCTTGCTCACTCCGTCGAAATCGCGCTGCACCGCTGCAGCCACCTGGCTGGCGGAGAGCGCGCGGCCACCTGCGAGCATCTTCACCATCTCACATCGCAGAGGATTACCGAGCGCCGCAAACAAGTCCGCGGGGTCCAAGGCCTGCGCCGTCGGGTTCGCCACCGGTGCTGGCGCTGTCGACTGTGGAGATTCGGGCGGGGACGGAGAGGCTGAATCGCTCATGGCTCGAACTTCAAAGCCTCCGCCGCCTCAGCTCACAATCCTCAATTCCGTAGCAAAATGGCGGATAGCCGATCCTTTCGAGTCCCGATGCCGGAGCTATTTGGCGGGAATACCCCCCTCAAGGGGTCCCCCTCACCCACCTCCGAGGACCCACTCCGGAGCAAAATGGCGGATGATACCCCCTCATGAGCACCCATGTCGGAGCAATAAGGCGGGAATCACCACCCCCTGAGGGCCCCTCACCACCCTCGGAGGTGCCATGTCGGAGCTATTTGGCGGGAATACCCACCTCGGAGCTTCGGCGAGGGAGCATCTTACAGATAAGACGCCCCTTGGATATTCACTTACCCGACTAAAATGGCGGAAACAGCCCTCGGTTCGCTCTACTGCTCACTCGACAATCAGGCACCTTCAAGACTCGCGAAGCTTGCCGTTTGATGGTCCGGCGTTCCAAACAAAACCGATCTCATCGAGTTGGCGCTGCCGGTGGAGTTTTATTTTACCACGCTTGAGCTGAGTCCGCTGTGTGTTCGCCCATTTGCCGAGGCGGCGGTCTTCACGCCAGTTTTGAGGCACGCTGCAATGACCGTTGGTCTGCTTGAATGCGACCAGTCTCGCGAACATGTCCTCCCATGTCGGTCCGTCCTCGATCCAATGAAACCCGAGTTCATCGAGGCGCTTGCGGCGCTCGATCATGACTGGGCGCTTCATCTTTTCCGCGAGTCGCTGGTTCTTTACCCACGTCGCCAACTCCGTGTAGCGGCGTGATCTCTGCGGGACGTTGGTGTGGCCGTGGTCGTTTTTGAACGCGACCAGTGTGGCAAACATCTCGTCCCAGCGGTTACTGATGGGATCCCAATCGAAGCCAAGTTCTGTGAGCTGTCGCTCGCGGTCGGGATTGAGTTTGCCGCGATGATGCGCCATTCGCTGGTCGATAACCCAATGCGCCAGTCTGAGGTGTTCCTTCGATCGCCGGAGCACGGTGCAACTACCGTGACGGGCCTTATATTCCTTAAGCGCAACGAACATTTCATCCCACGTCGCGCTCGGGTGTGCGGACCGCGGTGCGTGGTCTGTGACCAGGAGGCGCTGTGCCCGCTTCGGCGTTGAAGTGAGTGGCGACCAGTCGAAGCCGAGAGTGTCGAGTCGGACGATTTGCTGCTCGGTGAGTTTGTCTTTTCGGCGATTCCGACGCTGCGTCGTGGCCCACCAGCCGAGTTTGCGATTGCCGGCAAACTGTTGGGGAACATTCGCGTGTCCGTTCTCGGCGTGGAAGCGCTCCAGTTCCGCGAACATGGTCTCCCATGCTTGTGGCTGCGAGCTTCCGCCGGTCGGCCTCACCCGCCATTCGAAGCCGAGCGCTTCGAGTTTCGTGACGCGATCGGGCGAAAGTCGTCCGCGCTTCATTCGCTGCCGCTGGACACCGACCCAATGGCCGAGGCGCGGATTCTCGCGCCAAGCGAGCGGCACGCGGCAGTGCAGATGCCGGGCGTGGAACTCCCACAATGCGGCGAACATCTGCTCCCAGCGATTCGTATACGGCTCCCACTCGAAACCGATGCTCGCGAGCTTTCGTTCGCGTTCGGGCGCGAGGACGCCGCGCTTCTTGAATTGCCGCTGTGTCAGCATCCATCGCTTCAAGTCCGCGCTCGGGCGATGGCTTGCTCCGCCTGGTCGCGTCTGTGCGCGCAGCAGTGCGGCTAACTCCTCAAACATCGCGTCCCAGTCGGCTTCGTGAGCGGTCCAAGCGAAGCCCAATTCATCCAACCGGCGAATTTGCTCGACGGTGAGTTTGTTGCGCTTTCTCGCGCTGCGCTGGCTTTGCACCCAGCGGGCAAGCTCCGCGTTGGCCGACCAATCGGGCGGCACGTTGGAATGACCTTGGAGTTTGAAGAACTCGGCGAGCATCGCGTGCATCTCCTCCCATGATTTGCCCGGAGCAGGGTCAGCATCGTGCGGAAAGGAAGCGGCTTTGTATTTGCCGCGCTGATGCGGTTCCCACTCGAAGCCGATGGATTCGAGCATCTGCTGGCGCTTCGCGAGCAGCTTTCCCGTTCGCCGAAGCATTCGTTGGTGAACAATCCACGAGGCCAACTGCTGCTGTTCGGCTGTGGATCGCCCGATGCGGCACGAACCGGTTGCGGCAATATGCATCTGAAGTCGATCAAACATCTTCAGCCAGTGCGGTTCGCTAGCTGTGCTTTCCGCGATCCATGGAAAGCCGATCCCATCAAGAGCCTGTTGGAGATCGGGGTCAATCTTGCCGGAATTCCGTTTTCGCCGAACCTCGGTCATCCATCGAGCGAGGGTGCCATGTAACTTGTCACGTCTCGGAATGGCGAAATCTCCATGCTCGGCTTTGTAGCGGATTAGCGAGGCGATTTTTGCGTTCCAATGCTCTCGATGCGCAGACGTTTCCGGCCGCTCCCACTCGAATTCGAGTTCATCAAGCAGCCGCACTTGCTCCACCGTTAGCTTATTGCGCCGCTTTCGGAAGCGCTGCTCCACCGTCCAAGACGCGAGCGGTTGGTTTTCCTCCCATCTTGCAGGAACTCGAGTGTGTCCGCGCTGTGCTTTGTAGTCCCGCAACTCTGCAAGACGATCATGCCAGCTCTTCGACAGGACTGCCCACTCGAAACCCACCTTGTCCAACAACGCAATGCGCTCCGCGGTTAGTTGCTTCCGCTTCCGCCGAACCCGTTGCGTAGCCACCCACTTCGCGAGGATTTTGTTCTCCCTCCATTCCTGCGGCACGCGGCAATTTCCGAATCGCTCTCGATACGCCAGCAGATCGAGGTAGTTCGTTCGCCATTCACTCTCCTTCGGTGACCACTTGAAACCGATCCGATCAAGCAGTGCGATTTTCTCGTCACATAACACACCGTCTTTCCGAAGAACACGCTGATTGATGACCCAAGTTGCCAATCGTTTGTTTTCCGCGAGCCGGTGCGGCATGTCGCAGGTGCCGTGGCGTTCGTGATACGCCACGAGTTGCCCATAGCGCTCGAACCACGACTCGCCGATCGCATCGAGACACGCGGCGGTGATGGACTGGCGTAGCTTTTCCAGCGAGATGGACGGGCCGAGGATTTGCACGCGCTCGCGAAAGCGCGAGTCGTCGAAGCCGTCGGTCTGACCACGCTGGATGCGCATGTCGGCGATGATTTGCGCGAGCAGGTCGTCGTGCTCCTGCAACCGACTGAGGACATTCCACACTTCATCGAAATCGCTGCGCATCACCGCCGCTTCGACGGTCTCGCCGCGCGCCTGCTCGACGTAGAGTGGCACGAGCACGTAGCCGAATTGCTTGCCCACCACGCGCCGCATCGCCCGGCCCGTGGCTTGCACGATGTCCACGAGACTCCGGCGCGGACTGAGGAATGCGACCATGTCCACAGCAGGCACATCGACTCCTTCTGTCAGGCAGCGCGCGTTGGACACGATCCCGCGCGGCGCACGTTCAAACTCCCTCATCAATCGCTCGCGATAAGCGGTCGGCATCTCGCCGTTGATATGCGCGCAGTGAAAGTCCGGCAGGTGTGTGGCGATGCCCTCCGATCCGGCGGAGACGAACGACTTCGCCGCAGCGACTTTCGAGTGAAAGGTGAAGACCTTGCGCACACCGTAGCGCTCGATGGCCGAGCGCAGCGCGAGTTGATTGGCGACCTGCCGCGCTTTGATTTCCTCGCCCGCGACGAGGACGACACCGCGCCGGAGCAATTCGTCCGTCACCATCTCGGAAGTCACAATCGAGATCACCACCTTGTAGTCGGTGATGATGCCCAGCCTCGCCGCCGTGCTGAACGGCAGCCGATGCGCGACGGGGCCATAGACCTCCGGCGCATCCATCGAAAAGACGACCTTCGCGTCGCCAGATTTGTCCTTCGCCGCGACGTTGTAGTGCCGCGGTGTGGCGGTGAGGAACAGCCGCCGCGTGATCGGCAGTTGCTCGTCTCTCAGGGCCAGCGCGAACTTCATCCCGTCGCGCCCGGCGGTCTTGTGCGCCTCATCGAAGATGCCGAGATCGAATGGCGCCAAACCGACAGAGCCTTCGGCTACCACCGCACTCGAATGGTAAGTGGAGAAGACGATCCTCACTGCCGGCGTAGTTCGCTCAAGAAAGCGCCGCACCGACGCGCTCTCGGTCGTCACGCGGAAATCGAGGTCAGTCTGGCGAACGACGAGCGCGTCTTCCTCGGGTCGCACGGTTGGATCAGAGCAAACGCAGCAGTATTCGATTTCCGGCCAGTTCGTTTCGCGAAGCCATTCGTGGAGCGTCTGTCTGACCAATGCCAATGACGGAAGCAGGACGAGCACGGTGCGAGCACCGAGATGCTCTGCCACCCACAAGGCGATCAAGGTCTTTCCCGAGCCGCACGCCATGAGTGCAGTCGCGCGGGAGTTTCGCCCCAGCACTCTCACGATATCTGCAATAGCTGCCTCCTGATGCGATCGCGGTGTTTTCGGTTCGCGCTGGATGACTGCGCCAGAGAGCCACGCTTCCATGACGCGGAAGTCGTCTGATGTCAGGCGATCGAGGTCACTGCCACGAACGATCACAACTCCTGGGCGATCTTCGGCCACTGCCGCGATCTCATCGCAATTCGTAAAGACAAGACGTCCGCATCCAACATCCGAAAGGCCGAAGAACGTCGAGAGTTCTGTCCAAGTTAGTGATGGCCGCCCCGTGCGGAATTTCACCTGGTAGCATGTCGCTTCCTCCGCAGCGGTCTCGAACACACCATCGACGCCCATGTCCTTAATCGGAAGGCGGAGCTTTTGCAGGAGCGCAAGCGGCGCGGTGTTGCCCGGCCAGACGTTCCGTGCCTGCGGAATCCGCTGTGTCGCCAGCCAGCACTCAGCAAATACGTCGAACGCCGCACCTCTCTCATCTGGAGTCGGGAGCGCCCCGACGCGCCTCTCAAATTCTGCAAACGCGGTGACTCCCGCGAGCAGTTGCTTCGTGGCGAAGGCTCGGGCTTTTGGATGGCGCGGACTTGCGTTCAATGCGCCGAAAGGATGCGTGTGCGGCAGCGCAAATGGAAGCGCTCAACTTCTGACAAATGCGGGGTGAACGACCTCACTTTCTCGCCCGTTCGTGGGAGCCGCGGAGGCGCGCTACTTCGCGCGAATCCACGCGATGAGGTCCGCGACATCCTGCGGCTTCAGCACGGTCTCCATGCCCTCGGGCATGAGCGAGCGGTTGCTCGGCTGCTGGCTCGCGATGTCGCCGCGCAGCACGGGCAGCTCGACGCCGCCGGGCAGCTTGAGCACGACATTGTTCGCCGTCTCCACGGAGATGAGTCCCGCCATTTCGGCACCGCCCACTTCCTGGCGAGAGGATGGCGCGGATTGCATTGTTGGCGCGCGCCGCTACTTTCTCAGCACCATGAGCATGACCTTCGATATCCCTTCCGACGTGCAAGCCGGTGTGGCGGGCATCGCCGATCTGGATCTGCGCGTGGCGCTCTACCTCCGGCATGAAGCGCAAATGGAGGCGATCCGCCGCCAACGGCACAGCTCGCAGGCGCGCGAGATCGTAGCCGGCGCAGTTCGAGAGGCGGAGGCGGACAAAGCCGCCGGATTCGACTGGGATGATTCCTTTGCCCAGCTCCGTCAGGCTCAGCAGGACATCACGGCCCGATTGTAGATGCCGGGCTCCATTCGTGCGGTGCTCGATACCAACGTCGTGCTGGCGGCCCGGCTCAGCCCGCACGCGACGAGTCCCACGGCGGAGATTCTCGATCGCTGGCAGCAGCACGAGTTTCGTTTTCTCTACAGCCTCGACACCCTCGCCGAGTATGCGGAGAAGCTGCTCGAACGCGGCATCCCGGCGCCCGAAGTCGCGGCCTTCATCCGCCTCATCGCCCGGCATGGCGAGATCGTGTCCATCGTCTTCTTTCACTTCCGCCACTACCCCGTGGACTCGGAGGACGTGATGTTTCTGCTCTGCGCCATCAACGGTCGCAGCACCCACCTCGTCAGCTACGACCCGCATCTCCTTTCGCTTCGGCCTTACTACGCGGGGGAGGTCACGATTTGCGAGCCGATCGAGTTTCTGGCCGCGTGCCGGAGCGCGCATCCCGGCTCGCCTTAATGTGGTTCACGCTGCCCCAGCGTGAACCACGGGCGCTACCGCGCCCGGATCCACGCGATGAGGTCCGCCACGTCCTGCGGCTTGAGCACCGTCTCGAGGCCCTCCGGCATGAGCGATCGGGTGGACGGCTGCTGGCTGGCGAGGTCGCTGCGAAGCACGGGCAAATCCACGCCGCCGGGCAGGCGCAGCACGACGTTGTTCGCCGTCTCCGCGGAGATGAGCCCGGCCATTTCGGTGCCGGACTTGAGCTTGAGCGTCTGCGCCTTGAAGCGGTCTTCGATCGCGGCGTTCGGATCGAAGATCGCGGTGAGCAGCCAGTCCGCCGGCTTGTCCGCGACCATCGCGAGATCGGGGCCGACTTCCTGGCCTTCGCCCTTCAGCCGGTGGCAGATGAAGCACTGCTGCTTGAACAGCTCGTGACCGCGCTCGGCTACGCCTTTGAGATTCGGCACGCCCGCGTAGCTGGCAATGACGCGGGCGCGATCGGGCGTGCTCGGCTTCGGCAGCACGACGGCGGGCGCTGCGCTCGACGTCGCGGCCTTGTTGAGCTTCGCGAAGAGCGCGCTCTCCGGCGTGAGCGACGACATGATCGCGACACGCATCTGCGGCTGGTCGCCGTCGCGCTCGGCGAGCTTCGTGAGCGCGGTGGCCGCGCGTTCGTCGCGGAAAGCGCCGAGCGTGAGCGCGAGCTGGTAGCGCACCGTGAAGTCTGTGTCGTCCGCGCTCGCGAGCACCGCATCGTCGAGCGAAGTGCTCACGCGCAGCGCCTGCACGCGCACGGTGGGATGATTGTCCCGCAGCGCGGCGTGGATCGTGTTCGCATCGAGTGCGTGCAGTGTGTCCAGCGTCGCGAGCGCCTGCACTCGGACCTTCGCGTTGCGTGCAGCGGAGACGAGTTGCCGGAGCACGGGCGCGGCGTCCTTTGCCTGCCGCTCGGTCAGCACACGCTGCGCGGTGTCGCGCTGCCAGCCGTTCGGACTGTCGAGCGCGGCGGCAAGCGCGGCGTTATCGAGCTTCGCGAGATTCGGCACCGGGCGCAGCTTCGCGCCGTTTGGGAAAACGCGGTAGATGCGGCCCTTGTCTGCACCGGCGCGGAGGTCGAGGCGACTCTGCGTCTCGGGCGCGATCCACTCGGGATGCTCGAGCGCGAAGCGATGGAAGTCCGCGACGTAGAGCGCGCCGTCGGGCCCGGTTTTCAAATGCACGGGGCGGAACCACGGATCGGTGCTCGCGAGGAATTCGCGGTCCTGCTCGTCGTCCGCGCGCTTGCTCGTGAAGGTCGCGCCGTCTGGCGTGAGCACTTCGCGATGCACCACGTTGTGCACCGGCTCGGCGACGAACGCGCTCGTCGCGAACGCGGGCCCGAACAGCTCGTCGCGATATAGCGCCGGGCTGCAACCGCTGGTGAGATGCCCGAGCGACTGTGGCTGATTGAAGCGGATCGGCAGCTCGCTCACGGGAAATACGCGCGTCGAATCGGGATATTCCGCGAGCATCTGCTTCGTCGTCTTCACAGCGAGCTTCGGGTTCCGCCGCAGGTAGCGATCGTCGATCGTGTAGTGCCAGAGCCACTTCGAGTTGTTGTTGCCGAACCAGTTCCCCCAGTCGTCGCGCCGCCGGCCGAATTGCGTCTGCCCGCTCTCCGCCTCGAACTCGCCCGTGTCTGGCCGGAAGCGGAAGTCGCGACTGCTGATGCTCACGCCGTTCACCTCGCCGCCGCTGTCGCCATTCGCACCATAGACCCAGCCATCGAGACCCCACTCGTAGCCGTTCTGCCGGTGCTGCTGATTGCCTTCCTTGAAGCCGGTGAAGACCACGCGCTTCTCGTCGGCGCGACCGTCGCCGTTCGTGTCGGCGGCGAAGAGGATGTCGGCGGAAGCGGCGAGCAGCACGCCATTGCGCCACGGCAGCAGGCCGGTGGGATACGCGAGGCCATCGAGGAACGTGTCGGCCTTGTCATAGCGGCCGTCGCCGTCGGTATCCGTGAGGATCTTCACCACGCCGCCGACTTTGCCTTTCCCATCGATGCCGAGCGGATAGTCGCGCATCTCGACGACCCAGAGCCGGCCTTGCGCATCCCATTCGAACGCCGCGGGGCTTTCGATGAGCGGCTCGGCGGCGACGAGTTCGACCGTGAAGCCGGGTCGCGGCCGCAGCGCGGCGAGCGACTCCTGCGGCGACCGATCCGGCGGCACGTCGAAGGCGATGATGTCCTTGAACGTGCGGCTGACCGACTCCGCGCCGGGTGTCGCGACCGCTTCGTTTTGCCACACGATCGAGCCGCGATGGAACCACGCGCCGTTGTTGCGCCCGTCGCGCACGAACGGCAGGACCTTTGCATTCGCATCGGCGGGACCTTTGCGCACGAGGTGCGGCCAGCCGTGCTTCCAGCCGAGGTTCGCCTTCACGACGCCAGCCCAGAGATAGGCCGCGTAACCCGCGTCGTTCGATTGGATCACGTCGTCGAAGCCATCGCCGTTGAGATCGACGAAGCGCAGGCCGTTGTCGCCGCCGCGTGTGTCGAACGGCGCGCAGTCCGGCGGCAAGGCGTAGTCGGCAGGCTGCCAGCGCGCGTCCTTCTCGCTCCATGCGAAGATGCCGTCGTTCGTCAGCGCTTCGCACACGCCGTCATTGTCGAAATCGCGGAAGCGAATCTGCGCCGCGTCAGGCAGACTGCGAGCGAACGCCTCGTCCGACTGCCACGCGCCGCCGTCGCGATACGTCCACGCCTTGCCCGGCGCGAAGAGCGTCGGCTCGCCGGATTTCCGCGCGATGCCGAGCGCGACCTTCGTCCGCATCCCGCCATCGTCACCGAAGCGGACGAAGTTCGCGGGTGTCGCCGTCTCGCTCCAGCGCTGCTCTTTCGGCTTCCACACGCGCGTCACGGGCTGATTTGCCGCGCCGATCACCACGTCCATGAAACCGTCCGCGTTCACGTCGAGCAGGCGCACGCCGTTGTCGGGTCCGAGTTTCGTGCTGAGCGTGCGACCGGCGAGCGCGTTCTTTTCCAGCCGCTCGAGCGCTTCGCGGAAGTTGAGGAACTTCACGCGCTTGCCGTAGGTCTGCTCCACGTAGTCGATGAACTCGATCCACTGCTCCGGCCCGCTCCAGCCGTGCGGATGGAAGACGGCGGTGAAGACGCCTTGCTGCTGCACGATCCGATCCAGCGCGGCCTTCCAGTCGTCGAGCATCGTCGCCGACTTCGCGCCGAGCAGGTTGAACGCTTCCCAGTCGCTCGGCACGATGCACGGGAACTCCCAGCACTTGCCGCCGATCACGTAGGGATACGGGTAATCGTCGATGAACCCCGCGTAATCGCCGAGCGTCTTCTTCATCGGCGGGCGCAGCTCGGCCGGGAAGTATTTCGCGAACCGCTCGCCCGGCGGCAGCGTGAAGACCGACGAGTCGATCGCGAGCGTGTTCCCCTTCTCGCTCGCCCGCGGGAAGATTTCCGAGAAGAAGCGCGGGCTCGCCGAGTTCATCGAGTCGCAGCAGGGCATGCGGAAGGCGACGGGCTTGTTCCCCGGCACGCTCGCGAGCAGATCCACGCCGCCGTGGTAAGTCTTCGCCGCGTCGTCGAGCGACATCTTGCCAAGGCACGGGCACGGATGCGCGAGCGTGTGGACTTCGAGCGAGAGGCCTTCCTTCAGCCACGCCGCAAGCTGCGGATCGTCGGGTTGCACGACGTTCGTCATGATGCTCACCGGCGCGCGGCCATCGCCGCCATGGGCGGGTTCGATTCGTTTCAGCCGGTCGAGGATCGGGCGGAGGAAGGCTTCGTATTTCGCCGGCTCGCGCATGTCGTCGATCGCGAGCACGACGACCGCATCGACGCCCGGTTCGCCGACCCATTGCGGCGTGGTGAATTTCGGTGACTGCGACGTGGGCCAGAACGGCGACGAGTCGTCGAGATACGTGAGGCGGTTCGCGTCCGCGGCGAAAGCGGACGACACGGCGAGAGCGAGGAGGGAGCGAAGCAGCGGCTTCATGGTGCGGGGACAACCCGCGCGAGCCGGCGAATCTTGGCTACTGCTGCGCGTCCTTCAGCCGTGGATCGTCGAGGTCGAGCCGATAGAGCATCTGGTTGTAGTCGTAGCGAGGCGTGCGGCCTTCGCGGCGGGAGAAGGTGTAGGTGTAGGTGCCCTCGAAGTAGATCAGCCGCCCACCGTCCTCGTCGAAAAAGGCGTGCTGGGCGGGATTGTAGAAGGAGTAGCGGTCGTGCGTGACGATCTTCACGGCGCGTGTCCACGGGCCGGTCGGAGCGGTCGCTTCGGCATACCAGACCTCGCCGAGGAACGACGGCTTGCCGCCGTGCTGCACGGCGATGAGCACCCAGCGACGCCGGTGTTCGTTCCAGCGCACGCTGCCTTCGTGCAGCGATACGCGCTCCTTTGTCGCGACATCTTCCGGTGTGACCCGGCACTCCTCGGGCTTGATGAGGCGGGCTTTCAGCCACTTCATTTCCTCCGGCGATTCGACCGGCGCGGAATCCTTGCGCCACACAAAATCGAGCGAGCCATCCGCGCGGCGCTGCGGCTTGCCCTCGCGCGCGCAGGTCCACGCCTCGTAGCTCGCCGGGTCGCATACGTCGCGCAGGCGCGCAGGCACACGCACGCACAGTCCGGCCTCGCCGGAGTAGAGGTAATCGACTTCGCCCTCGCGCACCGGCGTCACGCGACCACGTGGGAAGCGCCACGTTTCACCCGCCGGCAACTCGATCGCGCGCTCGAAGATTTCCTTCTCGTCGTTGAAGATCGCGATGCCGTGTTCGTGCTGCTTTTCCAAACCTTGCCGACGCGCGTAGTGAGCGATCAGCCGCTCGGCGCCGGATTCGTCGCGCACGACTGCGAGGCCGAAAAGCCACACGACGCCGTCCTTACGCTCGAGCGGGCACATCTCCTTCGCGAAGCCGTCGGGCGCGGTAAAGTAGCGGAAATTCACGCCTTGCTCCGGCGGCAGCCCTCCTTTCCCCGGCAGTTCCGACCACGCGCAGGTCGTGCGAAAATTTCCGAGCGGATACGACATCCGCATCGTGTCGCCCCACAGCCAGAAGATGCGCCCGCGATAGACGACAGCCTGCACCGAATCCGACCCGACCACGCCGCCGTTGCTCAACGGCTCAGCGAGCGGCGGCTTCTCGCCGAGCAGCACGGTGTCGCGATAGATGCCCTGCCCGGTCAGCCGCACGAGCCGCTCGGCGATGTTGCGCCGCTTGATCTTGAGCGTCGCCTTCCCGCCCGGCTGCGGAGTGAAGCGCTGGCCAGTCATGCCGAAGCCGTCGATCGGCAGGTCATAGCCGTGCGTGCGCATCGAGAACCACACCGGCACGCCCATCTGCCCGGCTTCGTCGAAAGCCACGCGGCCTGCGCTGTCGGTGACGTAGAGTTGATTATCCATCGTCTCGAGTTCCACCAGCGGCACGCCGCGGCCGGTCGATTCGTCGAGCACCTCGATGCAGAATGGCTGAGCGGCGGCTGCGACGAGAGGCAGCAGGCACGCGATGGAAAAAGCGCGGAAGTTAATCACTTGTTCGCTCCGGCCTTTCGAGCCGCGGGCTCGCCTTTCGGCTGGCCGGGCCACGGTGCTTTCATCTCGCCGGCGCCGGGGTCGCGCGGGCCGGGTGCGAGCGACTTCGACCACGCGAGCAGCGGCTCACTCAGGCGCGCGACGATGTCGGCGTGATGCTCGGCCACGTTGTCGAGTTGCGTCGGGTCGCGTTTGATCTCGTAGAGTTCGGTGCGCGTGCGGTCGGGGTTCATCAGCAGCTTCCAGTCGCCGTCGCGGATCGCGAGCTGCGGGCTCTGGTGAAAGGGCTCGCCCATGATGCGGAAGCGCCACTCCCACATGAGCGGTCGCGTGCGCGGGCGACTCGCGCCGAGCAGCACGTCGCTCGCGTCTTCGCCGTCGAGCGCGTGATCTTTCGGGATCGCGACGCCCGCGAGTTTGCAAACCGTCGGCAGCCAATCGACACCCGCGACGATCGCGGTGTCGTCGATCTTCCCCGCCGGCACGTGACCGGGCCAGCGGACGAGGCCGGGCACGCGGATGCCGCCCTCGTAGAGGCTGCGCTTGCGCCCGCGGAATGGCCCCGCACTGCCGACGCCGCTGTGGCCGGCGTTCTTCACGTGGATATCCTCGGGGCCGTTGTCGCTGCTGAAAAGGATGAGCGTGTTGTCGGCGAGATTCAGCTCGTCGAGTGCGGTGAAGAGCCGGCCGAGCTGCGCGTCGAGGTCGGCGACGGAGCTGTAGAAAACCTGCGCGGCGCTCGCATGCGGGAAGTCTTTCCCACCCGCGCGCTGGTTCGCGAACGGCTTCATCTGCTCGGGTGTCGGATTCAAAGTTGCGTGCGGCACGAGCGTCCAGAGCTGGAGATAAAACGGCCCGGCCTTGTGCTCTCGGATGAAGCCGATCGCCTCATCGACAAACAGCGCCGACGACTTCGCGCGATAGAACGGATCCTCGCTCGGCCCGTCCGCACCGCCGCGTTCGCCGCTGCCGACGAAGTCGAAACCGTAGGCGCCCGGCTCCGGCCCGCCGGAGTTACTGCTGAGGTGCCACTTGCCGATGTGCGCGGTCTTGTAGCCGGCTTGCTTGAGCAGCGTCGGCACGTTCGGCACTTTCGGATCGAGGAACTGCGTCATGCCACGCGCCGTGTTTTGCTCCGGCGTCGCGTAGTGGCCGTGGATGCGGTTCCGCGCCGGATACTGCCCGGTGAAGAACGCCGAGCGGCTCGGCGAGCAGACCGATCCATTCACGTAGAACTGCGTGAAGAGCGTCCCCTCTTTCGCGAGCCGGTCGATGTTCGGTGTCTTGAGAATCGGGTGGCCGTAGCAGCTCAGGTCGCTCCAGCCGAGATCGTCGGCGAGGATGAAAAGGATGTTCGGCTTGTCCGCGGCACGCGTGAGCGTGGCGAAGAGGACGAGCAGGACGACGATGGGACGGATCATTGTTTTTGGGGAACGTCTGCGCCGAAGGTCACTTCACGCGCGAGCTTCTCGAGCCAGGCGCGGCGGTCCTTGTCCGGCACGTCCAGCTTGCGCGTCGTCGGCTCGTGCCTCGGGTAACCACCGACTTCCTCCTGGCTGTCGATGATCTTCGCCGCACCGGTGAGCGCTTCGCGCACGATGCGCGTGTCGATCTCGTCGCGCTCCGCGGGCCGCGCGCCGGCAAAACGCGCGACGTGCCACAGCGCGGCGGTAGTGCTGACTGGCTTGAGTCCCTCGGGCCAGACGGGCGGTTGTGGCAGCACGGTGGACGTGAGCGGCTCGCGCAATTCGCGGATCGGCTGCCCAAGCCAGTCGTAGCCTTCGTTGTCTTTCACATACGCGTCGGCCGTCCCCTCGAGGACGCCCGCCGTCTTCTTCGTCTTCTCCCCAAAGAGCACCACGTTGCCGACCACGGCGATGCGCGGATTCGCGCCTTCCTTGCCCAGTTCCGCGTCGGCGCTGTGCGCGTGGATGGCGCGCTGGCCGGGATTGGCGATCACGTTGTTCACGACGACACCGGAGGTGCCAGGCTGGAAGACGGGGTTCCGCTCGACGTTGCTCGTGTAGAGATTGCCGACGATCGCGACGTGCTGCGTGCCGCCGAAGACGAGCGTGCCTTTCGCGTGCGGGCCTTTGCTGTGGGTGGCGTTGTCGAGGCCGGGGCCGATGATGCAATCGCGGATGAAGACACGGCGCACGGGCTCGCCGGTGGGCGATTTGTAAGTGGAGGCCGAGATCGCTTCGTCGATCGCCCACGTGGACGAGCAATGGTCGATCCACACATCCTGCGGCCCGCCGCTGGTGCTGATGCCGTCGGGATCCCAGCCGCTCTTCTTCGGCTGCCCTGCGTCGCCGGGACGCACACGCAGGTGCTGTAAGACCACGCGATCGCCGCGCAAGCGCAGCCCACCGCGAATGAAGGTGATGCCCGGCGCGGGCGCCGTCTGCCCAGCTACGAAGCAGTCCGGCTCGTCGAGGCTGATCGGCTGCATATCGAGATCGATCACGCCGCCGACCTCGAAGACGATGAGCTTCGGCCCCTTGATTTTCAGCGCGTCGCGAAAAGTGCCGTCGCCCTTCGTGCGCAGCGACGTGACGCGCACGATCTGCGCGGCGTCGAGGTCGATGCCCGCGTCGGGCACGAGCGCGGACTGCCACTTCCACGGCGCGTCAGCGGCGTGTGCGGTGAGAGCGAGGAGGAGAAAGGCGAGCGGTTTCATTTTGCGGCGATGGTGGCTTCGAGTTGCGTCGGGGCGGGTTGAAGATTCGCGCGATGCTTATCCACCGCCGCGGCGATCTCGCGCAGCACTTCGGGCTGCTGCGCGGCCATGTCGATGTTCTCGCCGGGATCGCGCCCGAGATCGAAGAGCAGCGGTGTCTCATGCGCGGTCGGCTTCGGCGCACCGTAAGCGGGCTGGGTGAGATAGTGCGCCTTCCACTTCCCGACCCGCGCCGCAAAGAGCGTCGGGCCCCGATAATAGAAGAACGCCTCGCGCTTCACCGTGCCGCTCGCAGTGAGCAGCGGCGTGATATCCAGCCCGTCGATCACACGATCCGCCGGCACCTTCGCCCCGGCCCACGTCGCGCACGTCGTGAAAAGATCCATCGTCGTCGCCACCTCCCGGCACACATGGCCCGCAGCCACGCGGCCCGGCATCCACGCGATCCCCGGCACGCGCATCCCGCCTTCCCACGTCGATCCCTTCCCCTCGCGCAGCAATCCCGCGCTCCCGCCCGCCAGCCCGCGGATCAGCCACGGCCCATTGTCGCTCGAGAAGAAGACGAACGTGTTCTTCTCGATCCCCGCCGCGCGCACCGCGTCGAGCACCTGGCCCACACTCCAGTCGATCTCCTCCACCACGTCCCCATAGCGACCGCGCGCGCTCTTCCCGCGAAACTTCTCCGACGCATAGATCGGCGTGTGCGGAAACGTGTGCGGAAAATAGAGAAAGAACGCCCCCCCCTTCTTCTCCCCGATGAACTTCACTGCCTGCTCCGTGTAGCGCCGCGTCAGCGTCGTCTGATCCGCGGGCTGCTCGATCAACTTCTCGCCCTCGAACAGCGGCGGGTTCCAAAATTTCTGGTCCGGGTCCTCCTTGTTATCCTCCTCCTTCGTTCGCCCCGGCAGCGGGTCCATATCATTCGAGTGCGGCAGGCCAAAGGCGAAATCGAACCCGTGATGCTTCGGATGCCCCGCCGGATTGTTCGCCCACACGCCGAGATGCCACTTGCCCACATATCCCGTCGCATAGCCCTGCCCCTTCAACAGCTCCGCCAGCGTCACTTCCTCGTGCGGCAGATGCCCGGTCGAGACGCTGCGCAGCACGCGGAACTTCTCGTGGCACATCCCGCTCCGGATCGGATACCGCCCCGTCAGCAGCGCCGCCCGGCTCGGCGTGCAGACTTCCGCCGCGGAGTAGAAGTCGGTGAAGCGCATCCCTTCACTCGCCATGCGGTCGAGGTTCGGCGTGCGGATGCTCGGGTGGCCGTAGCACCCGAGGTCGCCATAGCCGAGGTCGTCGGCGTAGATGATGATAACGTTCGGCTTATCGGCGGCTCGCGAGACGAGCGCGAAGGCGAGCGCGAAGGCGAGCGCGAAGGCGAGCGCGAAGGCGAGGGCGAGGAGGAGGACGAGGCGGGGCATGGGAGAGATGTGAGGCGCCGACCGGCCAAAAAGCAACGGGCCGGAAGCATAGTGCTCCCGGCCCGTGGCGGTAACTGTTCTGTGCGAACGCTGCGTTTAGCCGACGAGCTCCTCGGGCAGGCCGCTGTGCGGCTGCGCCAGGCCTTCCTCGGGGCCGAGGTCTTCCTGCAGGCTGATGATTTTGATGTCGCGGTGGCCGGGGAAGCCGGTGCCGGCGGGGATGAGGTGGCCCATGATGACGTTTTCCTTGAACCCGCGCAGGTTATCGACGCGACCCAGCGTGGCCGCTTCGGTGAGGACGCGCGTGGTGTCCTGGAACGAAGCGGCGCTGATGAAGCTCTCGGTTTCGAGCGAGGCCTTCGTGATGCCGAGCAGCACGGGCACGGCCTCGGCGGGCTTGCCGCCCTTCTTTTCGACGGCTTCGTTTTCGCGCTCGAAGGTGATCTTGTCGAGCTGGTCGCCCCACAGGAGCGAGGTGTCGCCCGGGTCGGTGACTTTCACTTTGCGCAGCATCTGGCGGACGATGATCTCGATGTGCTTGTCGGCGATCTCGACGCCCTGGAGGCGATAGACTTCCTGCACTTCGTTGACCATGTGCTCCTGGAGCGCCATCGGCCCGAGCACGTCGAGGATGTCGTGCGGAGGCACGGCGCCGTCGGTGAGTTGCTGGCCTTTGACGACGAGGTCGCCCTTGGTGACGATGATGTGTTTGTTCAGCGGGACGAGGTGCTCTTCCTCGGCGCCGGTCTCCGGGTCGGTGACGATGATCTTGCGCTTGGCGCGGACGGTGCCGCCGATCTCGACGGTGCCGTCGATCTTGGCGATCTCGGCGGCGTCCTTGGGCTTGCGGGCCTCGAACAGCTCGGCGACGCGCGGCAGACCGCCGGTGATGTCCTTGGTCTTGGCGATCTTACGAGGCGTGCGGGCGAGCAACGTGCCGGCCTGCACTTTCTCCTTCTCGTGGACGGAGACGTGGGCGCCGGCGGGGATCGAGTAGCTGGCGAGGACGGTCTTGTCTTCGGACACGATGACGATCTGCGGGTGCAGGTCTTCCTTGTGCTCGATGACGACGGTGCCCTTCACGCCGGTCTCCTGGTCGATCTCGCTCTTCACGGTCACGCCGCTGATCATGTCGCGGAACTCCACCTTGCCGGCCTTCTCGGTGATGATCGGCACGTTGTGCGGATCCCACGTGGCGAAGGTTTCGCCTTTCTTGACGTGCCCCCCGTCGGCGACGGTGATGATGGAGCCGAGCACGATGGTGTGGCGGTCGAGTTCGCGGCCGTCCTTGGCGTGGATGGAGACGCTGCCGTTCTTGTTCAGAACGACGAAGTTTCCTTCGGTGTTCTCGACGGCCTTGAGGTCGTTGTAGCGGACGTTGCCGTCGTGCTTGGACTTGATCATCGGCTGCTTGAACACACCGGAGGCGACGCCGCCGACGTGGAAGGTGCGCATGGTGAGCTGCGTGCCGGGTTCGCCGATGGACTGCGCGGCGATGATGCCTACGGCTTCGCCGATCTTGACGAACTTCCCGGTGGCGAGGTTGCGGCCGTAGCACTTGGCGCAGCAACCGCGCTTGCTCTCGCACGTGAGCACGGAGCGGATCTTGAGCTGCTCGACGCCGATCTTCTCGATCTCCTTGGCGACCTTTTCCTCGATGAGGTGGTTCTTCTTGAGAAGGGTGGTGCCGCCGACGGGCTCCTTCACGGTTTCGCAACTGACGCGACCGATGATGCGGGTGGCGAGATCGACGACTTCTTCGTCACCCTCGTAGATCGGGCGGACGACGATGCCCTGCGTGGTGCCGCAGTCGTCCTCGAAGATGATGACGTCCTGCGAGGCATCGACGAGTTTGCGCGTGAGGTAGCCGGAGTCGGCGGTCTTGAGCGCGGTGTCGGCGAGGCCTTTGCGGGCGCCGTGCGAGGAGATGAAGTATTGGAGCACCGTGAGGCCTTCGCGGAAGTTCGCGGTGATCGGCTGCTCGATGATCGAGCCGTCGGGCTTGGCCATGAGGCCGCGCATGCCGGCGAGTTGCTTCACCTGCTGGCGATTGCCGCGGGCGCCGGAGTCCACCATGAGATACAAGGAATTCTGTTCCTCGCGCCCTTCGTTGTGCTGGAGGGTCCGGAACATGACGTTCGCGATTTCCTCACCGGCGTGGGTCCAGATGTCGATGACCTTGTTGTAGCGTTCGCCGTCGGTGATGATGCCGTTGCGATACTGCTTCTCGACGACGGCGAGCTGCTTGTAGGCGTTGTCCACCTGCTCGTGCTTCTCCTTCGGGATGATCATGTCGGTGATGCCGATGGAGACGCCGCCGCGCATGGCCCACTCGAAACCGAGGTCCTTGAGCTTGTCGAGCGAATCGACGGTGGCCTGGTGGCCGGCCGATTGATAGGTGCGGAAAATGACGTCGGAGAGCGCCTTTTTCGGGCAGCTCTTGTTGAAGAAACCGAGCTCGGGCGGCCAGATCGCGTTGAAGATCACGCGACCGACGGTGGTCTCGATGCATTTCGCTTCGAGGTTGCCGAAGACCGTGTTCTTCCTGCCGAAGTCCGGGTTCTTGATCCGGATGCGGTCGTGGATCTTGATCGCCTTCTCATTGAACGCGAACTCGACTTCGATCGCGTCGGCGAAAAGCGAGAGGCGCGCGCCTTCGGCCTTTGGCTTGCGCGGCTCCTGCGTGAGGTAGTAGCAGCCGAGCACGATGTCTTGCGACGGCGTGGTGACGGGCTTGCCGCTCGCGGGCGAGAACAGGTTGTTCGGGGCGAGCATGAGCATGCGCGCTTCCATCTGCGCCTCGACCGACAGCGGGACGTGGACGGCCATCTGGTCGCCGTCGAAATCCGCGTTGTAGGCGGTGCAGACGAGCGGGTGGATGCGGATAGCTTCGCCTTCGATGAGCAACGGTTCGAAGGCCTGAATCGAGAGACGATGCAGCGTGGGAGCGCGGTTAAGCAGGACGGGGTGACCCTTCGTCACCTCTTCGAGGATGTCCCACACCTCGGGCGTCTGCTTCTCGATCATCTTCTTCGCGCTACGAACGGTGTGGACGTAGCCGAGTTCCTTGAGCCGGCGGATGATGAACGGCTCGAACAGCACGAGCGCCATTTTCTTCGGCAGACCGCACTGATGCAGCTTGAGCTCCGGACCGATGACGATGACGGAACGGCCCGAGTAATCGACGCGCTTGCCGAGCAAGTTCTGGCGGAATCGGCCACCTTTGCCCTTGAGCATGTCGGACAGCGACTTGAGCGGGCGATTGCCAGCGCCGGTGACGGCGCGACCGTGGCGACCGTTGTCGAAGAGCGCATCGACGGCTTCCTGAAGCATGCGCTTCTCGTTCCGGATGATGACGTCCGGGGTCTTAAGCAGCAGCAAGTTCTTGAGACGGTTGTTGCGGTTGATGACACGGCGATAGAGATCGTTGAGATCGCTGGTCGCGAAGCGGCCGCCTTCGAGCGGGACGAGCGGGCGCAGGTCCGGCGGGATGACGGGGAGAACTTCGAGCACCATCCACTCGGGACGGCTCTTCGAGCCCATGAATCCCTGGCAAAGCTTCAGACGCTTCGCGAGCTTCTTACGGATCTGCTTGGAGCGCGTGTTGCCCATCGCTTCCTCGAGCTCCTTCTGGATCGCGTTGAGGTCCGCCGTGACGAGGATCGCCTTGATCGCATCACCGCCCATGCCGGCGACGAAGTTGCCTTCGCCGTATTGTTCGAGCGCTTCGCGATACTCGGCTTCGGTGAGAAGCTGGCAGCGCGTGAGCGGCGTCTGGCCGGGATCGATGACGATGTAGTCCTCGTAATAGATGACGCGCTCGAGCTGGCGGCTGCTCATGTCGAGCATGAGGCCGATGCGCGAAGGCATGCACTTGTAGAACCAGATGTGCGTGACGGGCACGGCCAGTTCGATGTGGCCCATGCGCTCGCGGCGCACGCGGGCGAGGGTGACTTCGACGCCGCAGCGGTCGCAGATCACGCCCTTGTGTTTGATACGCTTATACTTTCCGCAGGAGCACTCCCAGTCCCGGGTGGGGCCGAAAATGCGCTCGCAGAACAAGCCACCCTTCTCGGGCTTGAAGGTGCGGTAGTTGATCGTCTCGGGGTTCTTAACTTCGCCGTGGCTCCACGAGCGGATGGCTTCGGGAGAGGCTACGGAGATGGCGACCTGGTCAAAGCCTACGGCGCGTTCTTCGCCGAATACTTCGCGGATGTTGGGTTCAACAGCGTTCATGTAAGTGGTCTGTGTTTGAGGTTAGCGAAGCGGGTTGGGTTACTGCAGGAGCTCCGGCGGGAGCTGTGGGGCGGTGGTTTGCGCTTTGCCGCCGACTTTCACGTCGAGGCCGAGTGACTGCATTTCCTTGATGAGCACGTTGAAGCTCTCGGGCGTGCCGGCTTCGAGCGAGTTGTCGCCTTTGACGATCGACTCGTAGATGCGCGTGCGGCCCTGCACGTCGTCGGATTTCACGGTCAGGAGTTCCTGAAGCGTGTAAGCCGCGCCGTAAGCTTCGAGCGCCCACACCTCCATTTCGCCGAAGCGCTGGCCGCCATACTGCGCCTTACCACCGAGCGGCTGCTGGGTGACGAGGGAGTAAGGTCCGACCGCGCGGGCGTGGATCTTGTCGGCGACCAAGTGGCCGAGCTTGAGGATGTAGATGATGCCGACAACGATCTGCTGGTCGAACGGATCGCCCGTGCGCCCGTCATAGACGGTCGCCTTGCCGTTTTCGCCGAGCCACTCGTAGCCGGGCACCTTGCGGGCCTCTTTCACGAAGCTCCAGATTTTGTCTTCCTTGATGCCGTCGAACACCGGCGTCGCGACGCGGAAGCCAAGGGCTTTCGCAGCGATGCCAAGGTGAGTCTCAAGCACCTGTCCGACGTTCATACGCGAAGGCACGCCGAGCGGGTTGAGGCAGATATCGACAGGAGTGCCGTCGCTGAGGAACGGCATGTCTTCCTCGGGCACGATCTTCGCGACCACGCCCTTGTTTCCGTGGCGTCCGGCCATCTTGTCGCCGACAGAGAGCTTGCGCTTCGAGGCGACGTAAACCTTCACCTGCTTGATGATGCCGGGATCGACATCGTCACCCGATTCGACCTGATCCATCTTGCGTTCCTTGTCGAGGTCGAGGTCGGCGAACTTGTGTTCGAACTGGCTGATGATCTCGCGGATCTTGTTGCGGATCGGCGAGGGGTCGATGTCCACGTGATCATAGACGCTGGCGAGCTTGCGCAGGAGCGTCTTGGTGATCTTGCGGTTGGCCGGGATGGTGATTTCGCCGGTTTGCGCGTTGACGACGTCGAGCGGGGTTTTTTCGCCAAGGAGGATGTTCGAGAGCGCCTCGGTGAGTTGCTCGGTGAGTTCGTCCTTCTTCTTGTTGTGCTCGTCTTCGATCTCCTTCGCCTGGCGCTTGGCCTCGGCGGGCGTGAGTTTCAGGCGGGCGACTTCCTTGCGGGAAGAAACCTTCACATCCATCACGATGCCGTAGGTGCCGGACGGGACGGTGAGCGACGTGTCTTTCACGTCGGCCGCTTTCTCGCCGAAGATGGCGCGCAGCAGGCGCTCTTCGGGGGCGAGTTCGGTCTCGGATTTCGGCGTGATCTTGCCGCAGAGGATGTCGCCGGGCTTGATTTCCGCGCCGACGCGGATGACGCCGTCCGGGCCGAGGTTGCGCAGCGCTTCCTCGGAGACGTTCGGGATGTCACGCGTGATTTCTTCCGGCCCGAGCTTGGTGTCGCGAGCGCCGATCTCGAATTCATCGATGTGGATCGACGTGTAGATGTCCTCCTTGGAAACACGCTGCGAGATGACGATGGCGTCTTCGAAGTTGTAGCCGTTCCAAGGCATGAACGCGACGAGCACGTTCTTGCCGAGCGCGATTTCGCCGCCTTCGGTGTTCGGGCCGTCGGCGAGCACGTCGCCCTTTTTCACCTTCTGACCCTTCTTGACGATGGGCTTCTGGTTGACGCAGGTGCCGGCGTTCGAGCGCATGAATTTGCTCAGGTCGTAGAGATACACGCCCTTTTCTGGATCGTGCTTCGGCCCCTTCTTGCCCTCGTTCACTTCGCCGTCTTCGGTGACGATGATGAGGTCCGCCGTGACGCTCGCGACGATACCCGGGCCTTCGGCCAAGGTGACCGCTTTCGAGTCACGCGCGACTTTGCCTTCCATGCCGGTGCCGATGATCGGCGCGTCGCTGACGAGCAGCGGGACGCCCTGGCGTTGCATGTTCGAGCCCATCAGCGCGCGGTTGGCGTCGTCGTGCTCGAGGAACGGGATGAGTGCCGCTGCAACGGAGACGAGTTGCTTCGGCGAGATGTCCATGAAGTGGACATCCTTCGGGTCGATTTCGAGGAAGTCGCCCTTGCAGCGCACGGCCACCTTGGCGGTGAGGAATTTGCCCTTGTCGTCGATCGGCTGGTTGGCCTGCGCGACGTTGAAGCCCTCTTCTCGATCACCGGTGAGATACTCGATCTTCTCGGTGACCTTGCCATCGACGACCTTGCGATACGGCGTCTCGATGAAGCCGAAGTCGTTCATCCGGGCGTAGGTGCTCATCGAGCTGATGAGGCCGATGTTCGGACCTTCCGGCGTCTCGATCGGGCAGATGCGACCGTAGTGCGATGGGTGAACGTCGCGGACCTCGAAGCCCGCGCGGTCGCGCGAGAGACCTCCCGGCCCGAGGGCCGACAGACGGCGCTTGTGCGTGAGTTCGGACAGCGGGTTCGTCTGATCCATGAACTGGCTCAGCTGCGAGCGGCCGAAGAAGTCGCGGATGACCGCGGACAGCGCCTTCGGGTTGATGAGCTTCTGCGGCGTCATGCCTTCGATGTTCACGTCGAAGAGGGTCATGCGCTCTTTCACCAGACGCTCCGTGCGGGCGAGGCCGACGCGGCATTGATTGGCGAGGAGTTCACCGACGGTGCGCACGCGGCGCGAACCGAGGTGATCGATGTCGTCGAGCATTCCTTTGCCGTGGCGCAGACCGAGGACGTATTTGATCGCAGCGACGAAATCGTCGCCGGTGACGACGCGTTGGGTGAGCTCCGTCTTCATGCCGAGCTTCTCGTTGATCTTGTGCCGGCCGACGCGGGAGAGGTCGTATTTCTTCGGGTCGAAGAAGAGTCGCTTGAGTAGCGCCTTCGCGTTCGGGACAGTCGGCGGATCGCCGGGCCGCAGCTTGCGGTAAATATCCTTCAGAGCTTCGTCTTCGTCATGCGCCGGATCTTTGCGCAGCATCTTGATGACGGCGTCGTCGTCCTTGATGTCCACGACCTCCACGTCCTTCACCCCGAGCGTGAGCACTTGGCGGATGACGGCCTTGGTCAGCGGTTCAAAGGCGCGCGCGACCGTGATTTCTCCATCGCGCACGTCGGCGGTGAGCACCTTCGTGGCGATGTCTTCTTCCTCGATCGATTCGCTGAGTTTGAGCTTCTCGACCTTGTAGAAGATCTTGAGCACCTCTTCATCCGAGCCGTGGCCGAGCGCGCGGAGGAAGGTGGTCGCGAGGAATTTCCGGCGGCGCTTGCGGCGATCAAGATAGACGTAGAGCAGGTCGTTCACGTCGAACTGCAACTCGACCCACGAGCCGCGATCCGGGATGATGCGGAAACTGTAGAGTTCCTTGCCGTTGAGGTGCGTCGTGCTCTCGAAGCAGATGCCCGGCGAGCGATGAAGCTGCGAGACGACGACGCGCTCGGCGCCGTTGATGACGAAGGTGCCCTGCGGCGTCATGAGCGGGATTTCGCCCATATAGACGCGCTCTTCCTTCGTGCCGGTCTCCTCCTTGAGGTGGAAGGTGACGTAGAGCGGCGCGGAGAAGGTCTGGCTCTCGCGCATGCACTCACGCAGGCTCATCTTCGGATCGCCGATATCGTAGGCGTGGAAGTCCAGCGTGCATTTCTCGTCGTAGCTGGTGATGGGGAAGACTTCCTTGAAGACGGCTTGAAGGCCGCCGTTCACGCGCTTGCCTGGGCTGGTGGTGGTCTGGAGGAACTCAATATAGGAATTGAGCTGGACCTCGATGAGGTTCGGGGGATCGATGACCTCGTGGATCTTGCCGAAGTTTTCGCGCTTGGACATTGGGTATGGATTCGCTCAGTTTGCTCGTCAGTTTCGCTGCTCACCCGGTCCGCGACGGAGCACTCGGACGGGTGGTGATGGTGGTGGTGGTGCCTTAATTGCGCGCCGTCCTGCCGGGAAGAAAACGCAGAGACGCCGAGACGCAGAACCTTGCTGGAAAGCTCTGCGTCTCGGGATCTCTGCGAAAATAATCTTGGCTAGTGACGGTGTGCTGCAACGGAACGGCGGTGCTGCGCATGAAGCCGTGTCAGGAACTCCAGCGGAAAAACGGATTGGCAAAGTGCCGTCGCCTTTCGCCTTGGCAAGGCCAATGTTTGGAAAGTTTTAAACCCGCCCTACAGGAGCATCAGCGCCGGGTTTTCGACCAGCTTCCGCAACTCGGCCAGGTAGCTCGCGCCGACCGCACCATCGATCACGCGATGATCCGCGCTCAGCCCGATGCTCATCCGCTGGCCGACGACGATCTCGTCCCGCGCGTTGACAACCGGTTTCTTCACGATCGCGCCGATGCTCAGGATCGCGGCCTGCGGCGGGTTGATGATCGCCGAAAAACTCTCGATGCCGTAAGCTCCGAGGTTTGAGACTGTAATGGTGCCGCCCTGATATTCCTCGGGCTTGAGCTTCTTGCCGCGGGCGCGGGTAGCGAGGTCTTTCACGGCTTCGCTGATCTCACGAAGCGACTTTTGCTGCGCATCGCGGATCACCGGAGTGACGAGCCCTTCCTCGACCGCCACGGCTACGCAGAGGTTCACGCTGCTGTATTGGATGATCGCGTCGCCCGCAAAGCTGGCGTTCACCGCCGGCACCCGCGTCGCCGCGGCGACCACCGCACGGAGGATGAAGTCGTTGACGGTCAGCTTCGGCCCCCCGGTTGCTTCGGTCACGACATTCAGTTCCGCGCGTGTCTTCATCAGCGGGCCGGCGTCCACTTCGATGTGGAGGTAGAAATGCGGGAGCTGGGTCTTGCTCGCCAGCAACCGCTCGGCGATCACCCGGCGCATCCCACTGAGCGGGATGCGCTGATCTCCCGAGCCAGCCGTCGGCACGATGGCCGCCGGTGCTGCGCCCACCTGCGGGCCGGCGCTTCCGGCCACTTCCACATCCTTGGCGACGATCCGTCCGCCAGGGCCGGTGCCGGTGACCTTCGATAAGTCCACACCCTTCCCAGCGGCGACCTTTTTCGCCAGCGGAGACGCCTTCACGCGCCCGGAAGTGGCCTGGTCTGCTGATTTCGGTGCTGCCTTACGCTCTGGAACTGCAGCCGGCGCGGGAGCGCTCTTCGCCGCGGCTGCTGACGCCTCAGGGATCGGAGTGCCAGCCGGCGGCGGCGCCTCACCCTTGCTGAGGAGCACGGCGATCCGGCCACCGATCGGCACTTTGGCGCCTTCCGCGACGAGAAACTGATGCAGCACACCATCGTCGAAAGCCTCCATTTCCATCGTCGCCTTGTCGGTCTCGATCTCCGCGAGGACATCGCCGGTCGAGACTTTGTCTCCTTCTTTCTTGCGCCACTTGACGAGGGTCCCCTCGGTCATCGTGTCGCTGAGCTTTGGCATTTCGATGTATTTGGGCATGGTTGGTAGAGTGCGGAAGAGCCGCGGCTTTTACCGACAAATCGGCGACGGGAAAACAAAAAGCTGAGCCAAGACCCCAAAAAGCAACCAGCCGCCCTCCCAAAGATCGGGAAGGCGGCTGGCGCGAGGGGTTAGGCTAGTGCCTGATTGTTACGGCGCGATGAACGGCGACCAGAAGTCAGCCGGTGCGACGTCCGAGAGTTCGTTGAACGTGCCGGAGTTGAGAATCGGGATCACGTCCACCTTGAAACTGTTCACCGTTTCGTTGAACGCTGCGCCGAACATATCGAGGCCTTCGGAGTTATACAACTTCGAGCCTGTCTTCAGGTAGGCCTTGACGTCATCCCATACCACCGAATAATTTCCGGGTTTGTTCGTTTCGATGGCATACTGGTCGATGGCAGCGTCGATGAGGCGGAGATCATCAAGGATGCGGGTGGCCTGCGAGCGCTTGCGGGCGCGTAGGAAGTTCGGGACGGCGATCGCGGCCAGGAGGGCGATGATTGCCACCACGATCATGATTTCGACGAGGGTGAAGCCCCCGCGGTTTTTGTTTAGTTTCTGCAACATAGGTTTGATGTATTTTTGCGTTTTGTTGTTTTGTTAATTACCGACTTAGAAAGTCGGCAAAGCGATAATTCAGCAACAGCGATGCCAAGCAAGCTAAAGTTTCCTGCCCCCTTCTGTAGCTACCGTCCGCCGTGCAATGCCGGCGGCGTGATTTCTCTCATTTCGTGAAAGAACCCGTCCATATTTCTCAATTCCGATGGTTCTGGTTCCTCCTCGCCGCCGCTGCTTTCCTCGTTCGCACGATCGCCTTGGGCAGGTTCGCAGAGTCGCCCGACTTCGTCCCCAACGGCGACGACATGAAGTTCTACCACGACTGGGCCGTCCGCATCCTCCACGGCCAGTGGACCGACGGCCGCGCCTTTTACGGGCTCCCCGGCTACGCCTTCTGCCTCGCAGCCATCTATAAGGTGGCGGGCCTCGACCCGTGGCCGGTCGGCCTCGTCCAGTGCGGTCTCGAAGCGCTCACGACCACCTTCATCGCCCGTCTCGCGCTCGAAGCCTTCGCCGACCGTCCCCGGCTCGCCCTGCCCATCGCCCTCACCGCCGCACTCGGCTGGATCGCATTCCTACCGGCCCAGACCTTCTCGATCATCCTCATGCCCACCTCCTGGGTCGTCGCCGCATTCTGGGGCCTCGTGCTCTGGATCGTGAAAACGGGCGCGCGATCCACCTGGCGCACGTGGCTCGCGATGGGGCTGCTCATCGGCGTCGTCTCGATGCTCGTCGCCACGATCCTCATGCTGCTCCCGCTCGTCTTCGCCGCCATCTGGCGCTCGCGACCGCGGCAACCCGGTCCCATCCTCGGTGCCATCGCCCTGGTCTTCGCCGGCTTCTACCTCGGCTGCTCCCCCGCGTGGCTGCACAACCGTCTCATCGCCCGCGAACCCGTGCTCCTCTCCGCCCACAGCGGCCTCAACGCCTGGATCGGCAACAACCCCCAAGCCACCGGCTACCCGAAAATCCCCGCCGGCTTGCGCGCCAGCCAGGAGGGCCTGCTGCGCGACTCCATCACCCTCGCCGAGCGCGAGGCGGGGAGAAAACTCACGCGCGCCGAAGTCTCCGCGCACTGGTCCGCTAAGGCGAAAGCATGGATCGCCGCCGACCGCCCCGCATGGTTCGCCCTGCTCGCGCGCAAGTTCGTCAACTTCTGGAACGCCTTCCAATACGACGACCTCAGCATCATCTCGCTCTTGCGCACCGAAGGCGTCCTCCTCCCCGGCCTCCGCTTCGGCGTCATCGCCGCGCTCGGTCTGCCCGGGATGCTGCTCTCACTTTGGCGCGCCCCGCGCGCCCGCTGGATCGCTGCCGCCGTGCTGCTCCACATGGCCGCGCTTATGCCCGTCTTCATCACCGAACGCTACCGCCTCTGCGCCGTGCCGGGGCTCATGATCTTCACCAGCTACGGCCTGTGGACGCTGTGGGACTGGCTCTGCACCCGCCGCTGGCTCGAGCCGCTCGGCTACACCGGCGCGACCGCGTGCGCCGCACTCTTCGTGAGCTGGCCGCGCGGCGACATCGGTATGTGGTCGCTCGACCACTACAACACCGGCCTGCGCGCGCAGCGGATCGGCGAACTCGGCACCGCCCAGCGCGAACTCGAACTCGCCTTCGCCTACGTGCAGGACAACGCCGAGATCAACTTCGCCCTCGGCAACCTCTGGCTCGCCCGCGACGACCACCCGAAAGCGAAAACCTTCTACCGCCGCACCCTCCAGCTCGCCCCCGCGCACGCCGACGCATGGAACAATCTCGGCGTCGTCGCCATGAAAGAAAAAGCATGGCCCGTCGCACGCCGCTGCTTCGAGCTGGCCGCGAAATACGAACCCGAAGACGCGAAGACCCACTTCCTCCTCGCCCGCGCGCGCCTCGAACTCGGCGACCACCCCGGCGCCCGCACCGCGCTCGCCGAAGCACTCCGCCTCCGTCCCGGCCAGCCACAGTTTCTCGAATTGCAGCGCCAACTCGATGCGCCACCCAAGCCCTGATCGGCGCGGGTGCGGCTTGGCAACTCACGGTTCTTTCCGATAACGACGAAGCACTCATGCCTCCGGCAAACCACAGCTCGATCTCACCACGCCTCTATTGGTCCGCTCTCGCGTTGATCCTCCTGCTCGGCGCCGTGCTCCGACTGGTGCCTTCGGCGGCATTCAAAAGCCGCGGCTTCGACGAACACATCTACGTCCATCACCTCAGCTATCTCGACCGGCACAGCCTGCTCGACTACCCCGAGAACTGCCTCGTTTACCTCATGAAGCAGAGCAAGGACTCCTCCGCCATCCCTCCCCCGACGCGATTTCTCTACCTCTACTGCGCGCACCTGTGGCGGGCGACCACAGGGGCCGATCTCTATGCGTCCCTCGTGAAAACCTCCGCGCTTTTCAGCATACTCGTGCTGGCGTTGACGGCTGGTTTCACGCGCCGTCTGGCCGGACCGGGCCTCGCACTCGCGGTCACCGCGCTGATGAGCGTCGCCATGAATCAAGTCCATCAATCCCAGCACGCGATGATCGATGGCTTCTTCACATTCTGGTGCCTCCTCGCGCTCTGGAGCCTGTGGGAAAACCTGCAACAACCCGGCCGACTGCTGTGGATGACGCTCTACGCCGCGAGCCTCGCCGCGATGGTGATGACCAAGGAAAACTCCTTCTTCGTCGTCGCCGGAATCTGCGGCCTCCTGCTCGCGAACCGCTGGCTGCACTTCGGCACGATCACCAAGCCGCTGCTGCTCCTCACGCTCGCCGGCCCGTTGCTGGGTTTCGTGAGCCTCGTCTTTCTCGCAGGCGGGCTCGATGTCTTCATCGCGATCTATAGCCTCCTCGTCACGAAGTCGCACGCCGTCCCGTTCGCGATCGTGAACGGCGACGGGCCGTGGTATCGCTATCTCGTCGAATTGATGCTGGTCAGCCCGCTGCTCGTCCTGCTCGCGACCGGCCGCGCATTTCATCTCCGCGCTGCCGACAAACCATCGCTCTTCCTCCTCCTCTTCGTCGGCCTTACCTTCGCGATGATGGCCAACCTCAAATACGGGATGAACCTGCGCTACACGACGATCTGGGACATGCCGCTGCGCCTCCTCGCCGCCGCGGGGTTGTTCACCTTCTGCGAGCGTTTCGGTCCTCGCGCGCGGCTCGCGACCTTGCTCGCCACCGCCGCTCTCGTGCTCTTCGAGTTCAATCAATATGTCATCTTCACCGTCGATTCCCCGACCTACGCGCTCACTCCCGCCGAGACGCTGCGCGCGGTGAAAGTCTTGAAGTAGCCGCCATGCACTTCTCGCTCGTCGTCCCCTGCTACAACGAAGAAGATGCGCTCCCCCATCTGCTCGACGCCGTCACGCCGCTGCTTGATCGCGAAGCCGGCGCGGACTGGGAAATCATCCTCGTCAACGACGCCAGCAGTGATCGCACGCTCGATCTCATCATGCAGGCGCACACCCGGGACGCGCGCATCCGTGGCGTCTCGCTGAGCCGCAACTTCGGCCATCAACCCGCCGTGACTTGCGGTCTGGCCTTCGCCTCCGGCGAAATCGTCGGCATCATGGATTGCGATCTCCAGGACGCGCCGGAAGCACTCATCGCGCTTTACCGCCGAGTGCGGCACGACGGCTACGATGTCTGCTTCGCCGTGCGCCGGCGGCGACAAAGCGGCTGGCTCATGGAACTGTGTTACAAGACATTTTACCGTCTCATGCACGGCCTCTCCGAGCACCCATGGCCGGTCGATGCCGGCGATTTCTCCGTCTTCAACCGCCGCGTCCACCTGGCCATCCTCGCCCTGCCGGAGACGGTCCGCGTGCTGCGCGGGCTGCGCTCGTGGGTGGGATTTCGACAGTGCGAAATTCCCGTCGATCGCCCGGCGCGCACACACGGCAAAACCAAATACAGTTGGCTGCGCCTGCTCGCACTCGCGCTCACATCGCTCACCGGCTTCAGCTACGTGCCGTTGCGGCTGGCGAGCCTCCTCGGCCTCGGCATGGGCTGCTTCAGCCTGCTGCTCGGCGGCTTGTTTCTGTTCAATCGCCTGTTCCCGAAATTCACCATCCTCAGCTATTGGATCGGCGCAAACCCGGGCACCACCACCGTCATCCTCTACGTCTCGATCGTCTCCTCGATGCTCTTCTTCTGCCTCGGCATCATGGGCGAATACCTCGTCGTGATGCTCAAGGAATTGAAACGCCGCCCGGCCGCGGTCGCACAGCTCATCATCGGCGACCTGCGCCCGCAGCCGAGCCAGGTCGTGCTCTCAGCGCCGGCGAGCGTCCAACCATGACGCAGCCCGTGATCGTCTACCTTTCGCAGCCGGAGCCGGTGAGCATGGGCGACGCGTGGTTTTCCATCGCCTCGACGGACCACTTCTGGATCCGCCGCCGCTTTGAAGTGCTGCGCCGACTCACTGCGGACTTCGATTGGTCAAAGCAGCGCCTCGCCGAGATCGGCTGCGGCTCGGGTCTGCTCCAGCGGCAGTTTGAAGATCATCTCGGCGTCAGCATCGACGGCTTCGACCTCAACGAACTCGCGCTCCGCGAGTCCGTCTGCCGCACGAGCCGCCGCATCTGCTACAACATCTTCACGCGCGACCCATCGCTGCGCGAAGCCTACGACAGCATCCTCCTCTTCGACGTCATCGAGCACATCGACGACGACCGCGCCTTCCTCGAAGCCGCGCTCTTTCACCTCAAGCCAGGTGGCCGCGTCCTCATCAATGTCCCCGCCGATCCCGCGCTGCACTCCGCCTACGATCGCGCCGCCGGTCACGTGCGGCGATACCTCGCACCCGATCTCATCGCGCTCGTGGAGGCGTGCGGGTTGAAAGTCACGCGCTGGACCTACTGGGGCTGGCCGCTCCGGCTGCTCCTGCGAATCCGCCAGCACCGACTGCGCGGCGCGACCGATCACGACGAGATCCTGCGCAGCGGCTTCTCCACCCGCGGTCGCGCGATCAATGCCGCGCTGTGGTGCTTCAGCCACGCCGAGCGCATCCCTCAACAACACGCGGGCTCCTCACTCCTGCTCATCGCGCAGCGCCCATGAAATCACGCCTCCCGTATATCGCCGCCGCAGTCATCTTCCTCCTCGGTGCAGTTTTCCGGCTCGCCTCCGAGCCGAGCTTCCGCGGCATCGGGCCGGATGCAGCGCTTTATTCCAAATACATCACCATGCTCGATAAGGTGGGCCTGAGCGGCTATCCACAAATCGCGCAGGTTTACATCGAGGATCAACGCGACCCACGCTCGATCGCCAAGCTCCCGCCCACGCGCTTCCTCTACATCTTCACGAGTTGGGTCGTGAAGCACGCGACCTTCGGCGATACCCCACGCGTCGATGGCCCGGCTGCAGCGACCCGCGACCCCGCGTGGCTATCCCTGCGCCGGGTATCGTGCGCGTTTTCCATCCTCAGCGTCGGCCTCATCGGCCTCGCCGCGTGGCGCATGCTCGGCCCGCCCGTAGGCCTCGGCGCGATGGCGCTCATGGCCGCCTCGCCGCTCTCCGTCCACATGGGTGCCCACGCGCTGATCGATGGCTTCTTCGCATTCTGGGCCACGCTCTGCCTGTGGCTGCTCTGGGAGAATCTTCAGCGCCCCAACGATTGGCGGCGCCTCACCGCCCTCGGCTTCGCGCTCGCCCTCATGGTCACGACGAAAGAAAACGCCTTCTTCGTCTATGTGTCTCTCTGCGGCCTCGTCGTCGCAAACCGATGGGCCAAATTCGGCGCCACCACCCGGCCCCTCATCCTCGTGGGCGTGCTCGGCCCGCTCGCCGGACTCCTCGTCCTCGTCACCCTCGCCGGAGGTATCGAGGCGTTTGTGGAAATCTACCGCACCCTCGTCACCAAAGCCCAAACCCTCGGTTACGCGATCGCCACCGGCGACGGCCCCTGGCACCGCTACTTGATCGAACTGCTCACCCTCGATCCGCTGGTCCTGCTCCTCGCCCTCAGCGGCATTTTCACACTACCCGCGGAACGGCGCCCCTACCTCTTCCTCCTCGGCTTCGTTGCCCTCAGCTATCTCATCATGTGCAATGTCCGTTACGGCATGAATCTCCGCTACACGACCATCTGGGCGCTCCCGCTGACCGCATTTGCCGCCGCCCAGCTCATCGCCCTCGCCTTGCGCGCCGGGAGCCGGGCAGCCATCGTCGCCGTCGTCCTGTTCAGCGCCGTGTGCGCCTACGACCTCCGCCAGTTCCGGATCTTCTTCATCGACAGCGCCATCTACGAGCCCTCCCCCGTCTCCTTGTTTCAGGCCCTCAAGATCATCAAGGAACCCCCGAGCCGCTGATGCCCGCCCGAGCGACCGCTGCACTGCTCATCCTCATCATCGCATTTGGCGGCTGGCTGCGCCTGCCGAGGCCGATCGACCGCACCTATGTCGGTTCCGACGAAGGCTTCTGCGCCGCATACGTCACCGCTCTCGACAATTCCGGCCTCCGCGGCTGGCCGCAATTGATCGCCCGCTACATCGAAGACGAAAAGCATGGCCGCAAAACCGTCGGCAAAGACACCGTCCTACCGCCCACCCGCATCCTCTTCCTCGGCAGCGCCCACCTCGTGCGCGAACTCACCGATTGCGAATCCCTCGAAGCCCTCCGCCGGATCTCCTGGGCCGCCTCCATCGCCACGCTCCTCCTCGGCGCCGTCTTCGTCTCCCGCCTCGGCCTGTGGAAGCGGCGCCCCGCCGCTTCAACTCCACTCCAAAGCGACGAGGGCGTCGCTTCCACGACAAGCCCCGCTGCGACACTCGCCGTCACCGCCTTTCTGGCCTGCTCACCGCTGCTCATCCACCTCGCCCACCGCGCGCTCATCGACGGCTTCTTCGCCCTCACCGCCCTGCTCGCCGTCTGGGGTCTGTGGGAAAGCCTGCGCGCACCGAACGATCGCCGCTGGCTCGCGCTCTACGCTGCCGCGCTCATCGCGATGGTCATCACCAAAGAAAACGCCGCCTTCGCCTACGCCGCCCTCCTCGGCATCGTCGCGCTCAATCGCTGGCTGCGCATTGGCACCGTCACCCGCCCGCTCCTCCTCGTCACCTTCGCCGCGCCCGCGCTCGGCGCCGGCCTGCTCATCCTCGCCGCCGGCGGCCTCGCGCCGCTCCTCGAAGCCTACCGCCTCAACGCCACCAAATCCGTCCTCCTCCCCTACGCCCTCAAGACCGGCGACGGCCCGTGGCACCGCTACATCCTCGACTTCCTCCTCGTCAGCCCCGCCATCACCCTCCTCGCTATCGCCGCACTCGGCGGCACGCGCTGGAGCGACCCCGCCAAGCGCCATCTCGCCCTCTTCCTCCTCATCTCCTACGCCTGCATGGCCCAAGTCCGCTACGGCATGAACATGCGCTACGGCGCCATGTGGGCGCTCCCGCTCTGCTGGCTCGCCTACAGCCTCCTCGCCGCGTTCGCGGAAAAACTCGCGCCCCGTTTCCGCACCGCCGCACTCACCAGCACCGTGCTCCTCGTCTGCGCCACCGAACTGCACAGCTACCGCAAGCTCTTCGTCGCCGGCCACATCTACGACCCCGTCCCCGGCGCCCTCGCGATGCCGCTGCAAATGTGGAAGCCAAACCAGTAACCATGTCGCGACCTGCCGAGGCGAAAATTCCGTGCAGGCTCTGCGGCGGTGAAGCCGGGAGCTTCATGACCCAGCGCGTGCTGCATCGTCACGACGTCGCCTACTTCCAGTGCGCGAAGTGCGACCTCATCGAGACCGAGTTGCCCCACTGGCTCGATCAAGCCTACAGCTCGGCGCTCGGCGCGATCGACACCGGCGCGATCCACCGCAACACCTTCACCGCGCGGCTCACCCTCGCCGTCGGCTTCGTGCTCGGCCTCGATCCCCGCGCGAAGTGCCTCGACTTCGGCGGCGGCCACGGCGTCTTCACGCGCCTCATGCGCGACGCCGGTTGGCACTTCACGTGGAGCGACAAATACGGCGAAAACCTCTTCGCCCGCGGCTTCGAGGGCGACCCCGCGCAGACGCATGAACTTGTGACCGCATTCGAAGTCCTCGAGCATCTCGTGGACGTGCGCGCCGAACTCGCACGAATCTTCGCCCCGCGCCATCGCACCGTGCTCGTGAGCACCTCGCTCCACGACGGACAGCCCGCACGCGACTGGTGGTTCTACGTGCCAGAGGGCGGACAGCACATCGCGTTTTATTCCGAGCGGAGCATGCGCTACATCGCGCGCAAATTTGGCTACGAAGCCATCGTCGCGCCGACGCACACACTTTTCATCCGCAGCGACTTCGTCGTTCCGTCGTGGAAGCACGCGATCCTCGCCCGCCTCCTCAGCTCCGCGTGGCTCGCCTACGGCTGCGGCTCCATCCTTTTCGAGCTCCGTCGGTCAAAGTCGCTCACACTCTCCGATAGCCTCGCCTTGCGCAAACGCGACGATACCTGATGCGATCGCAACAGCGTGAACTCACGCTCAACCAGTGGTGGGAAACGCTGAGCACGATCGCAAAGGCGCTCTTCTTTTTTCTCGTCACGCCCGTGCTGCTCCGCCGGCTCGGCACCGAAGGCTATGGCTTCCTCGCACTCGCGCTCTCGGCGATGGCATGCGTCCTGAGCTTCGACTTCGGGCTGCGCATCCGCCTCCGCATCGCGCTGAGCGGACTCACGGCGCAGACCGAATCCACAGCCGGCAACCGTTCACTCGCCGAAGCACTCGGTCACTATCTCGGTCTGCTTGCCTCATTCGCCGCGCTCGGCGCGATCGTGGCAGCGAGCGGACTGTGGCAGCGATGGACGAGGAGCGACGGCCATTTGCTCGCCGTCGCGCTACTCGGCAGCAGCGCGTGCGGCTTCTCGATGCTGCTGCTCGAGCCGCTTGCCGCCCGTGGCCGGCTGTCGCAAGTGAAGGCCTCCGCCTTCATCGGCAATGCACTCGCCACCCCCGTCGTGCTCGGTCTGGTTGCGACAGGTTCCTCGGCCAACGGCTGCTTTCTCGGCTACGCTCTCTCGCTGGCGATCCCGAATCTCGGGTGCGCGCTCGTCTTCCGCTCAGCCGAGCTCGCCGCGCTCCCGCGCGCGCTTGGCGCGATCAGCCCCGCGGGTCTCTTCCGAAGCATCTACGCCGGTCGCTGGTTTGCGCTCACCGCCACGGAGTCGCTGCTCAAAAGCTACCTTCTCACCTTCCTCGCTGGCGCGCTCCTCGGCCCCGCTGCGGCGGGCACCTACTTCATCCTGCTCAAGCTCAGTGAACTCGTGAGCGTCTTCGGCGCAAACGCTAGCGACACATCGACCGCCGATCTCGCTGCGCTACCAGACGCTCCATCCCGCGCGACAAATTTCCGCGCGTCGTATTCCTACTCCGCCGCGATGTGTCTGGTCGCCTTCGCGGGTCTCGCCTGTCTCGGTCCACTCGTGCTCGGCCGCTGGCTGCAGCTGCCGCTGAACGATCCGTCCCTCGCCATCCTCGTCGGCACGTTCGGACTCGCAGCCAGCTTTCACCGCGTGCTGCTCACCGCCTGCATGGGCGTGGCGCTTACCCACGTCGCGGCGCTGTGGGGCCTCGGAGAAGTCGCCGTGATCCTCAGCGGCTCCGTGGTTCTCGTCCCTCACATCGGCGTCGCTGGAATCCTCGTCTCTGGCACTCTCGGCAGCCTCGCGCTAACTCCGGTCGCCCTTCGGATCGCTCGCCATCTCGGGCAGAGTGTCTGGCAAGTGTGGGCTCTCCCGCTGCTGGGACTCATTCCTGGCTTCGTGGCTGCCGCAGGCACCGCGTGGCTCGGCGGCAGCTTCCTGCCGGTCGGCGGATTTCTCATCGCCATCACCGCGAGCGCATACCGACTCCGGCAGCTTCAGATCAGCGGCGCGCTCTCGATCAATTCCCGCACCTCCGCGGAGGTGCGACCCCCGACGTGCCGATAGTAGGCGCGAAAAAGAAGCGCCGTTTTCTCCCACGTGAACTGCTTCACCCGCTCCGCGCCAAGCACCCGCAGGCGCAGCCGCTCCGCCTCGTCTTCCCACAGCCGCCGGATCGCAGCAGCGATGGCGCGCACATCGATCGGATCGAATAGCAGCGCCGCGCCACCGGCTTGAGCAGGCAGTGAAGTGACCGTCGAGCACGCGACCGGCGCGCCGAGCTCGAAGGCTTCCCACATCGGAAAACTCGCCGACTCGAATAGCGTAGGAATGCACACCATTCGGCACATCGAGTAGAGCGCCCGTAGCTCCGCCGGGCTCACGAAACCGAGGAAGTGGACATCAGCCTCGATGCCCGCAGCCCGCGCAGCCGCCTCGATCTTCGGCTGATGCTGCCGATCGATCGCGCCGGAGCACACGAGGTTCGCCGCGCACCCGTCGCGCCGCAGATGCCCGAGCGCCTCGATCAGGCGAATGTGGTTTTTGTGCGGCCACGTCTGCGCCGGGTAAAACACGAAGTCCGCAGGAAGCTTATGCTTTTCCCGTAGCGCGCGACACGAAGCCTCGTCGGGCGGCGCGTAGGATTGGATCACCGGCGAGAGGTTTGTGACCCGCACCTTCGAGCTACTCAATCCAAACTGCCGCCTCAAATCCTGCGCCGTCCACTCCGTGCCCGCTGACACGACCGCCGCTCTGCGACAAAAAAGCCGATAGAGCATGCTGCGCCCGAACCGATCCATGAAGGAGAAATTCCGCGGCAGGTGGATGTGCTGCAGATCGTGCGGGTGGTAGATGCTCGGCACCCGCGTGAGGAAGGCGAACTGCCACGTGAAGTGCATCACATCAATCCTCGCCGCCTCGATCGCTCCATCGCTAAAGATCCGCCGCGCGCCGCCGTTCCGGGTAAAGAGCAGCTCCGCCTCGGGCCAAAGCCGCCCATCGAGCCAGTCCGTCTGCCCTTCGTTCACGAGCACGTGATACCGCTCCTCACCCGCCTCGAGCCGCGCGAGACCATGAAGCAGGCCGAGCACGAACTGCTCGATGCCTCCCATCTTCCCGGACGGAAACCGTGCATCGATGGCGATTCGTAGCGGCTTCACAGATCGAGAAACCCAAGCTGCTCTTCGTCATTGAGCGGCTCAAAGGCGTATCCGCACCGCTCACAAAGATGCATCGAACGCGCGTTCGCCTTGCCGACCTTCAACCGTATCCGCGAAGCCCCGCGTGCCCGCGCGGCGACGTGGAGGAACTGCATGAACGCCACAGCCAGCCCGCGCCCATGCCATTGCGGATGCACCGCGATCCCCAAGCTCGGCACCTCCCAACCCTCGTCCCAGCCGCGGAGCATGCCGTAGGCGAACACTTCACCTCCACACACCGCCACGTAATAGAGGTCGCGCGTCTCGGCCGCGCTCAGCTCCATCGCCTTCGCGGTGCTCAGTTCATGCGGGTGAAAAAAAGCTCCATCGCCGCCGCGTGCGAGCAGCTCCAGAAAGGCGCCAAGCGCCGGGCCCAGAGCAGGACAGAGCCTGCGGAATTCGACAGCGGACTCCACGCTCACCGACTCAACTCCACGATCGCGCCCGCTACGCGCCGCACGTCATCGTCGGTCATGTTGGTGTAAGTCGGCAGATTCATCCCGGTCGCCGCGAGCGTCTCGGTCCACGGCAGCTTTTCTCCGCGCTGACGGGAGCCTTCGCGGAAGGGCGGCAGCGTGTGCAGCGGGATGAAGAACGGCCGCGAATCGATGCCCTGCGCAGCGAGCCGCGTCTGCACTTCGTCGCGCGTGACGCCAAATTTCGCCGCGTCGATGAGCAGGCAAAACAGCCACGGAGCGGACCGCGCCCATTCAGCCTCGGGCTGGAAGTCCAAGCCGGGCACGCCCGACAAGAGCTGCCGATACAACGCGAAGATCTCGCGACGGCGCCCGATCAACTGGTCCCGCCGCTCCAGCTGCGCGCAGAGGAAAGCGCACGCGACATTCGTCAGGCGGAAGTTGTAACCCGTGATCGGGAAATAGTATCGGCGCGCCGGATCGACGCCCTGACCGCGCAGCGCGCGCAGCCGCACTTCCATCTGAGGATTGTTCACCGTCACCGCTCCGCCTTCGCCGCTCGTGAAGATCTTATTGCCGTAAAAAGAGAACGTCCCCAAGTCGCCGAGACCGCCGACTGGCCGACCTTTGTAGGTGGCGAGGTGCGCCTCGGCGGCGTCTTCCACGACCCAGAGCCCATGCACCGCCGCGAGGTGATTGATCGCATCCATGTCCACCGGATGCCCGTAAAGGTGGACGACGATGATCCCCTTTGTCCGGCGGGTGATGCTCGCCTCGATGAGACGCGGATCGAGCCCCCAAGTCGCCGGGTCCACATCGATGAAAACAGGCTCCGCGCCCATGTAGCGCACGGCGTTCGCGGTCGCGACGTAGGTGAGCGAGGGCACGAGCACTTCATCGCCCGGCCGCACATCCAGCCCGAGCAGCGCGAGGTGGAGCGCGACCGTGCCATTGCTCACGCTCAGCGCCGTGCGCGCGCCGCAGAGGTCGGCAAACTCGCGCTCAAACCGATCGATGAACTTCCCCGTCGAGGAGATCCACGAGCTTTGGATCGCTTCCATGACATACGCGGCCTCGTTCCCTCCAAGGTCGGGAATCGATACCGGGATCGCCGACGCGGCGTTTGTGGAAGACGAAGGTGTCACTTCGTTTGCAGAGCTACTCGTCGCTCAATTTATCAGCAATCAGTTTCTCCCATTCCGCGCGGTGCTCGCGCCACGGCGCGCGCAGCGTCGCCTCCAGTTCGGCGGCCATTTCGCCCGCGAAGCCCGAGGCCTCGATCGGGCGCCCCGCGGCGAGACTATTCCAGATCTTCGAGGGAAAAATCGCGCTGCGAATCTGCGGATGCGCCGCGACCAAATGCACGGCGTGGCGGAGCAAGCCCGCGTGCAGTTCCTCCGCCGACGCGAAGGGCGGCCGCGTATCGATCCACGCCGGCAGTCGCGCCACTCCCGGACCATCGCCGCGCACGGTGATGCGGCAGCCTTGCGCGCGCAGTCGTTCGCACATCGCCACGAAGCTCGCGACATCGTGGCCGTAGCCGAAGTTGCCGGTGTAAAGCGCCGTGCCCGGCTCGGGCGGCGGCGGCTCCGAGAAGTCGAGCGTTGGCCAGTTGCGGATCACCGCGGCGTTCGCGGCATGGTAGCCGAGGTTCGCGGCGGATTTCACAACACGATCCCACTTCCCGAGGTGCCGGTGCCAGTGGCGGCCGAGCCACGAGCGGATCGGCGTGGGGTAATCCCACACGCCGCGCAGCAACTCCGGGTAATAATCCTGCAGCCAATAAATGCCGATCGCGCGCTGCCGGTGAATCTCGCGGTGCAGGTGGATCGTGAGCGGCGGCGCGCTGCTGATGACCACGACTTCGCCTGCGCGCACTTCGCGGCGGATGTAGTCGGCGAAGGCCGCATTCACCGACCAATACTCGCCGAGCGTGCTCACGTGCGAGCCGCGCCGACCGCGCTGCGCGCGCAAGCGGACGATGGGTGTCGCGGGAGCGGGGCGCGTGCTTTCGCGGTAGCTGCCACCGCCGCCCACGAGCGTGGTGGCGAAGCCGCGTGCGGTGAGCCGATCGGCGAGCATCTCCGTGTAGATGCCGGTCGGCGCGCTGTCGGGCCAGAGATACTGGTTGAGCAGATGGACCCGCCCGCGTGTCTCGCTCACGAGGCGGTGCGATCGTCGCGCCGGTGCAGCCCACCGTTTTTGCGAAGCTCCACCTGATAGCGCTCGCGATGGTAGCGCAGGCTCGACTGGAGCAGCACGCCCACGAGCATGAGCATGATGGAGACGTTCACGAGGCTGGCCGCGAGGATGGCGAGGGGGAAGCGACCGACGAGGCCGGTGCGCAGGTATTCCAGCACCGGCACGGAGCCGGCGAGCAGGCCGAGCAGCAGCACGAAGAGCGAGACCGAGCCGAAGCACGCGAGCGGCTTGAAGTCGCGGAAGAGCAGCAGCAGGAAACGCAGGATGCGCCAACCGTCGCTGAAGGTGCGCAGCTTTGAAACGGAGCCTTCGGCGCGCTTGCGAAACGGCACCGGCACGTCGCGAGTGCTGAAGCCTTTGTCGAGCGCCTGCAGCGTGAGCTCGATCTCGAGCTCGAAGCCGCCGGAGAGCACCGGCACGTGCCGATAGAACCGCGCGGAGAAAAGGCGCAGGCCGGAGAAGAGATCGGCGAAGTTGTGCCCGAACACGAGGCGCAACGTCGTGGCAAAGACGCCCATCCCGAGCTGGTGCATCGGGCGGAAGACCTCGCCCTTTTCCTCCGGCGCGCAGCGCACACCGGTGAGCATGTCGGTCGGCCGCGCGATGTATTCGTCCATGAGGATGCGCGCGCCTTTGGACGGGTAGCTGCCGTCGCCATCGACCATGATGAGCACGTCTGATCTGACCTCCGGCAGCGCGGTCAATACAGCGCGCGCCTTGCCGCGGCGCGGCTCGAAGATGACCTCGGCCCCCGCCGCGATCGCGAGTTCGGTGGTGCGATCGGTCGAGCCGTTGTCGATGACGAGGATGCGCGCATCGGGGAACTCCGCGCGGTATTCCGCGACGACGTCGCCGATGCCGTGCTCCTCATTGAGGCATGGTATCAGGACGGTCAGGCTTGGGTGGTGCATGGGTCTTTCGCGGGATGAGTCCGAAGCGCGCGAGCTGCTCTGGCGTCACGTCGGCGATCGGACCGGCCGTGCGTAGCGCGTCGAGTTGCTCGGGGCCAAGCCGATAACGAAAGGCTCGCAGCGGCCGGTTGCGGAGGAAGGGGTCATTGCGCAGCAGATCGCTGCCATACCAGACGGCGCCAGGCGTGATGAGGATGGTGCCTGCCTTGGCCGAGCGGAGCGCGGCATCGGCATCAGCAAATGGGCGCACGACCGACTCGGTCTGGATCGCGCGAACCGGAAAGAGCACGAGCAGCGTGATGAGCACCGAGGCGACGACGAAGGTGCGCGCCTGCTTTTCGCCCCACGCTGCGCAAAGCGGCTGCCAGCCCGCGACGGCGAGCAGCACGAAGCTCCCGAGCGTGGCGTGGAAGTAACGGTAACCCCAGCCGTGGCCCTGGGTGCTGTTGAAGCCGAAGTGGAAGACGAAGGTAAGGAGGCAGCCCCACGCGAGGTCGCGGACCATCGGCGGCAGTTCCTTCCAGCGGCGCAGCGACACGAGCGCGAGCACTCCCGCGGCGAGGCTGATCCACGAAAAGATGAGCACGAAATTCATCGGCTGGATGAGCAGCTGGATCGACTGCGGCAGCGCCATGAATTTCCCGGTATCGGTCAGCGCGCTGGGCCGCACCCAGCGCCACCAAGCCATCCAGACGAGCAGCACCGCGACGTAGCTGAGCGCGTAGTAGGCGGCCCAGCCCCAGCGGCGTTGCCAGAGCAGGCGCACGCCAAATGGGAAGGCGAAGAGAATGTGTAAATTCGGCTGATGCAGCCCGGTCGCGGCCAGCCCGATCAGTGGTGCGAGCAGCATGCCGAGCCGATCTTGCCGCGCGTAAAGCCAGAGCCAGACGAGATTCAAAGCGAGATGCGCCGGCATGGAGTAGGCGCTCATCGCGGTGATGAGGAACTGCGGCGACGAGGCGAGCAACGCCGCCGCCAGCCACGGCGCGGCCTGCGACTCGGGCCACAATCTGCGAGCAGCGCCGGCGATCGCCACGATGCTTAGCGCAGCGAGGAGGGGATTGAGCAGCCACGTGGCATCGGCGAGGAGAAAGACCGCGCGCATCGCGGCGTAGACCGGCAGATACGGCCCGGTCCACGTCTGCTTGTCGCGATCGTAAACGATGAAACCGGGCTTGAGCCACCGTGCGGTCTGCTGCCACTCGGCCGGGATCGGCGCGGCGATCTTGCCTTGGGTGAAGATGGTCGCCTGGAAGTCGGCGCAATATTCATCGAGCGACAAAGCGAAGCGCTGATACACCGCGAACGTCCCGATCGCCGCGACGGCGAGCGTGAGCACCGCGATGAGCGCGATACCGTGGCGGCGCACCCACGCCGGCCATACCGTAAACAGCGCCACGCCGCGCTGTTGCAGCGCGAGGAGCACCGTGGCGGCGACGAGTTGGAGCGCGCAGCCGATCGGCTCGTGCTCGGCGAAAAGGACGTAGAAGACGTTTCCGAAAAGCGGCCGCTCGCGATCAGCCTGCGGCGTATTCCCAACGCAGATCGCCATCACCAGACCGATGACCATGATCGCGCAGTAAGTCAGCAGCGCTCCTTTGATCAGCTGGGCGCCGACCGAAGGCGCGGCAACGCTGTCGTCTGTAGATGGAGAGACGACCGGGCTCGGTGGTAGGTCCGGGTTTTGATTCATGGGCAGGTCCGCAGTAGCACGGCGTCTGCCGCCGCGCCCGCTGGTAAGCATTGGATCCGGAGCGGTCGGCGACCGCTACCCCAGGTCAATACCCGTATTTCGCGATCATTTCGGATTCGAGGACAGCGATCCGCTCCTTCTTGCGATCAAGCACACGAACCACTTTGCCCTGTTCGGTGCGGTAAAGGCCCCACGGCTCGAGCGAGCGATCCACAATCGTCCCCGCAGAGACGACCGCCCCTTCGCCGATCTCCACGCCGGGAAACACAACGACATTGGTGAAGAGCAAAGCGTGCTTGCGAATCACCACCCGGGAACGTCGAACGCGGCGGAACTCCGGCGGGATGCACGGGTTCGTCAGCCCGCCTCCGCGCCAGTCTTCGGAGCCTGAAATGATCCGGCAACCGGAGGCCAGCCCCGAGTAGGATTCAAAAACAACCTCACCGCCGCCGCCGATGCCCGTGTAGGACGCCACATGCACACGATCCCCGATGCTGATCGATTCGCACGGCCCAAGGAACACAAAGTCATCGATCTGCGAACCGCGCCCGATGGTTACGCGGGCGGGATTGACGACCACGGCGTGGCGGAAAATTTTCGTCTCCTCGCCGCAACTTTGCAGCGCCCGATAAATCTCTGCGTCGGCGAAGACATCTCCATGATGGCGAGTCGGACAGGTGGTGGTGCTGGAGTTCATCCGTGACGATTCGCCGGAGCTACGGCCCCGCGGCGACGAGGAAAATTAGACGTCGCCGCGCAGGGAGAGACAAGCGATTTCTGGGACAGCGATCCAGCACTAATCCCGGCCCGCGAAGGACTCGGCGATCCAGCGGTAAGCGTTCCGTTCGCTATGCTTTGAGCGCAGGCTTCCGACCGAAGGCGTGGATCTCGTGCCAGCAGATGCTCGGCGAGATCGCTTCGATCACCTTCCCGAGCAGCCCAAAGCCGTAGCCCATTCCCATGAGCTGGCTAATGCCCTTGTGCGCGTAGACGAGATCTTCAAATCCGTGCCGCCGGAGCAGCCGGCGACAGCGCCCGACGGTATTGGCGCGATAGTAGGTCGGAAAAACGTCCTCTTCCTCATGCGGATGCCCGGCGAGTTGGCGAACACGATGATGCAGCGCATCCGGGATCAGCCACGCCGCGAGTGACGAGTAGTGGAAGCGGTTCGGCGTGCGGAAGCACAGGCAACCGCCCGGCTTCAGGACGCGGAAAGCTTCCCGGAAATAGGCGTCCACATCCTCGACGTGCTCGACGACCCAGTCGCTCACGCAGAGATCGATCGAGCTGTCTTCGACCGGCCATGCGCCACCTTCGATCAGGCGAAACTCATCGATCGCGTCGTTCGATGCGCTGTCGCGCGTGACATCGATCCCGATGACCCGGCGGCTCTTTCCACCAACGACCTGGACCTCCCGGAGGAAACCCTCGGCCAGCGAGCGGTGGAAACCGGTGCCGCAGCCGACGTCGAGCACCACCGAGTCGTCGCGCAGCAGCGTTTGGATTCGCGAAAAGAAGCGATACGCGCCGTCGCGGTGAACGAACCCGCCGAATCGGTATTCAGGATAAAGTCTCGCTAGCGTCTCTTGCGGCGAGGACATGGGAAGCTCTGCATTTGCTTCGCTTGTATCGCGGGCGCCGCCAGCGTCCACAGCATTTGCCGCCCGGCGTTCACGCGCCGATCGACTCGGCGATCCAGCGCAGGTAGTCGGGCAAGCCATCCGCCACGCGCAGCGCGATGCACTCGGGCACTTCGTAGGGATGCAGCTCGCGCAGACGCACCTCGAGCATCTGGTAGCGGCCGATCTCGGTCTTCAGCACGGCGAAAACCTCGCCGCTCGTTTCGATCGCGCCTTTCCAGCGGTAGATCGATTCCACGCCCGGCACGAGATTGCCGCAGGCGATCAGCCGCTCCTCCACCAGCGTGCGCACGATCCGGCGCGCGGTGTCGAGATCGGGAAAGGTCGCGAAGACGACGAGCGCTTCCTCGGCCATTTACGCGAGCGCGGGGACGAGCGCGGCCTGCCGGCAAATCCAGCCGCCGCCGAGCACCACGTCGCCGCGGTAGCAGACGGCGGCCTGGCCGGGCGTGATCGCGCGCTGTGGCGCGTGAAGGCGGACGCGGGCGCGCTGGCCTTCCGGCTCGATGGTCGCGGCGACGCCGGGGTGCGCGTAGCGGATTTTCACCGTCGCCTCGAAAGGTGGAAGCGGCGCCGCGCCGCTTTGCTGATGAAGAAGCGGCGGGGCGCCGCTTCCACCTTCGTGCCAGATCGCGTTATCGATCTCGAACTCCTCCACGATCAGATCTTCCACGTCGCCGATGACCACGCTCGAAGTCGCCGGATCGATGTCGATGACGTAGCGCGGCGTCGCGCTGCCGCCGGGCAGGCCCTTGCGCTGGCCGATGGTGAACAGCTCGATCCCCTCGTGCGCGCCGAGGTCCGCGCCCCACTTGTCGCGCAGCCGGCCGGGATGAAATTCCTTCTCGCCGAGATGCGACTTAAGGAAGGCCTTGTAGTCGTTCCCCGGCACGAAGCAGATCTCCTGACTGTCCACTTTGTCCGCGGTCTTCAGCCCGATCTCCCGAGCGATCTTGCGGATCTCCGGCTTCTCCATCCCGCCGAGCGGGAAAAGCGCGCGCTGGAGCTGCTCCTGCCGCAGCGAGAAAAGGAAGTAGCTCTGGTCCTTCTTCGGATCGACGCCGCGCCGCAGCACCGCGCGATCGGCGTGATGCTCGACAATCGCGTAATGCCCCGTCGCGATGAACTCCGCGCCGACCGACTTCGCCTTCAGCCACAGGTTGCCGAACTTCACCTTCTCGTTGCACATCACGCACGGGTTCGGCGTGCGGCCCGCGCGATACTCGGCGGTGAAGTAGTCGATCACCGCGCGCTCGAAGTTCACCGCTTCGTCCACGACGTAGTGCGGAATGCCGATCGCGTGCGCCACGCCGCGCGCGTCGGCGATCGCCTGCGGCCCGCAGCATTTGTCGGCCTCACGCGAGATGCAGTCCTGCGGCCACACCTTCATCGTCACGCCGACCACGTCGTAGCCCTGTTGCTTGAGCAGGTAAGCCGCGACGCTCGAATCCACGCCCCCGCTCATGCCCACGACGACGCGGGGCTTGGTGGAAGAAGTGGACGATGTCATGGGCGGACGGTTGTTCACGCAGGCACGTCTCTCAACCGGTTTCCTGCCGTGCGTCGCGCAAGGTCCGGCTCCGCTGCTTTTTGGTAGTCGGAAGCTCGCGCGCAGCCTGCCACGTTCCGCCTCATGCGCTTCCTCCTCTCCTTCGTGCTCCTCGTTTCCTTCGTGGTGAATCTCCGCGCCGCGGACCTGCCGAATGTCGTCGTCATCTTCTGCGACGACCTCGGCTACGGCGACATCGGGCCCTTTGGGGCCAAGGGCTACGCCACGCCGAACCTCGATCGCATGGCGAAGGAAGGGCGGAAGTTCACGCGGTTCTACGTCTCGTCGCCGGTGTGCTCCGCGTCGCGCTCGGCGCTGATGACGGGGTGCTATCACGGGCGTGTCGGCATTCATGGCGCGCTCGGACCGTCGTCTCCGCTCGGACTTCACCCGGACGAGATGACCATCGCCGAGGTGCTTAAACCGAAAGGTTACGCGACGTGTGCGGTCGGGAAATGGCACCTCGGACGGCCCGCGGAATTTCTCCCGACGCGCCAGGGCTTCGACGAATACCTCGGCCTGCCCTACTCGAACGACATGTGGCCCTTTCATCCCGAGGCGAAGCCGGGCGCGTATCCGAAGCTGCCGCTGATCGACGGCGAGAAGGTGATCGACGACGACGTGACTCCCGAGGACCAGACGCAGCTCACGACGCGTTACACCGAGCGCGCGGTCGATTTCATCAAGCGCAGCGCGAAAGTGAAACCGTTCTTCCTCTACCTCGCGCACTCGATGGTTCACGTGCCGCTGTTCGTGAGCGACAAGTTCAAGGGCAAGACGGGCAGCCTCTTCGGCGACGTGATGGAGGAAGTCGATTGGTCCGTCGGTGAGGTGCTGCGCGCGCTGAAGGAGAACGGCGTGGATGAGAAGACGCTCGTCGTCTTCACGAGCGACAACGGCCCGTGGCTCAGCTACGGCGAGCACTGCGGCACCTCCGGCCCGCTGCGCGAAGGCAAGGGCTCGTGCTGGGAAGGCGGCGTGCGCGTGCCGTGCGTGATGCGCTGGCCCGGCAAGATCCCCGCGGACACCGAGACCGGCGAGGCGCTCGGCACCATCGACCTACTGCCCACCATCGCGAAGCTCGCCGGCGCAGATCTCCCGCCGCGGAAGATCGACGGAAAAGACGGCTGGCCGCTCATCTCAGGCGCGCCGGGCGCGAAGTCGCCGCAGGAGACGTATTTCTTCTACTTCGAAGACAACCAGCTCCAGGCGCTCGCGAGCGGGAAGTGGAAGCTCCAGCTCCCGCACCGCTACCGCAGCATGGGCGACCAGCCGAAGGCGACCGGCGGTATCCCCGGCAAATACAAATTCCCCACGATCGAGCAGCCTGAGCTCTACGACCTCGACGCCGACATCGGCGAAAAGAACAACCTCGCCGCGAAGAGCCCCGCCGAGCTTTCCCGCCTGCTCGCCGTCGCCGACACGATGCGGGCCGAACTCGGCGACTCGCTCACGAAGACCGAACCCACCGCCGCGCGCGAGCCTGGCAAAACCACGCCCGTCAAATGATCCGCCGCCTCCTCTCTGCGTTCTTTGCACTTTTTGCGACCTTTGCGTTCCCCTCGCACGCCGCCGAACGCGCACCGAACCTCATCTTCATCCTCGCCGACGATCTCGGCTACGGGCAGCTCGGCTGCTTCGGTTCGACGAAGATCGCGACGCCAAACCTCGATCGCATGGCGGCGGAGGGGATGAAGTTCACGCAGTTCTACGCCGGCTCGACGGTGTGCGCGCCGAGCCGCAGCGTGTTGATGACCGGCCTGCACACCGGTCACACGCGCGTGCGCGGCAACGCTGGGAAGCAGAACCGCACGCCGCAAAACCTGCGCGCCGACGATCAAATCGTGCCGGAGGTTTTGAAGAAAGCCGGCTACGCCACGGCGCTGATCGGCAAGTGGGGGATCGGCCACGAAGGCAGCGACGGGCTGCCGAACAAAAAGGGCTTCGATTATTTCTACGGCTGCCTCGACCAGCACCACGCGCACAATCCCTACCCGCCCTTCATCGTGCGCAACGGCTCGCACGTTTCGCTGCGCAACAAGACGATCCCCGGCAGCGGTGGCGCAGGTGAAGAAGACGGCGCTGGCATCGCGGAGCAGCCGCTCGACTTCGTCCCAGACCTCATGGCAGCCGAGACGCTGAAATGGGTCGAACAGCAGCAGGACAAACCGTTCTTCCTCTACTGGTCGCTCATCTGCCCGCACGCGAACAACGAAGGCACCAGGCACGGCCGCGGACAGGAGATGCCGGACCTCGGCACGTATGCGGACAAGGACTGGCCCGCGCCGGACAAGGCCCACGCTGCCACGATCACGCGGCTCGATGCGGATGTCGGTCGCCTCTTCGCATTGCTGAAGAAGCTCGGCATCGACGAGAACACGCTCGTCGTTTTCTCCAGCGACAACGGCCCGCACAAAGAAGGCGGCAACGATCCCGAGTTCTTCGACGCAAACGGCCCGCTCACTGGCCTCAAGCGCAGCCTCACCGATGGCGGCATCCGCGTGCCCACGATCGCGCGCTGGCCGGGCAAGATCGCGCCCGGCGCGGAGAACAAGACGCCGCTATGGTTTGCGGACATCCTGCCGACTTTCGCCGAGCTCGCCGGAGCACCGATTCCCGCGAAGATCGACGGTGTCAGCTTCGTGAAGCCACTGCGCGGGATGCGCATCGCGTGGCCCGGGCAGCGCACGCTGTATTGGGAATTCCACGAGGGCGGTTTCAGCCAGGCCGTGCTGATGGACGGGCGATGGAAGGCGATCCGGCTCAAGCGGCTCGACGCGCCAGTCGCGCTCTACGATCTCGAAACCGATCTCGGCGAAACGAAAGACCTCGCTACTGAGAAACCCGACCTCGTGGAACGCGCGCGCGGACTGTTTACCAGCGAACGCACGGAGTCGGCGGACTGGCCGGTTAAGGACGGAGCGCCGGCGTCCCGCCGGCCTCAATAGTGGCCGGCGGGACGCCGGCGCTCCTCACGCTCGCGGGTGAGCGTCGTCGTAGGCGCGCTTGAGGCGCTCGACGGTCACGTGTGTGTAGATCTGCGTGGTCGAGAGGCTCGCGTGGCCGAGCAGCGACTGGACCGCGCGCAGGTCCGCGCCGGCGTCGAGCAAGTGCGTGGCAAAGCTGTGCCGCAATTTGTGCGGCGTCACATTTACCGGGATGCTCGTGTGCGGCAGGTAACGCTGGATCGCCGGCCACACATTCATGCGCCCGAGCCGGCGGCGGAGCTTGCTGATGAAGAGCGGCCCGCTGTGGACTTTCGCTGCCTGCCGATAACGCTGGATGGCCTCGAGCGCCGGCTGGCCCACCGGCACGACGCGCTCTTTGCGTCCCTTGCCGAGCACGCGCACGGTCTCGGTGAAGAGGTCGATGTCGGGGACATTGAGCGCGACGAGTTCGGCGAGACGGATGCCGCTCGAATAGAAGAGCTCGAGGATCGCCGCGTCACGCAACGGCATCCACGCGGGCGCCTGCTTCTGCTTCTCGATCTTCAGCGGCGCATCGAGCAGTTCGACGACCTGCTTCGCCGTGAGCACGAGCGGCAGCTTGCGATCGAGCTTCGGGAGCTGGACGAGCTTCAGCGGATTCGCGTCGAGCCCGTGGCGCTCGACCAGAAATCTGTAAAACGTGCGCAGTGCCGCGAAGTGCAGCCGCTGCGTCGGTTTTGCGATGCCGCGCTTGCCGAGTGCGAAGAGGTAGCGGCGAAAGTGATCCGCATTTAGCCCCGGCCAGTCGGGCTGCGGCACGACCTTGCGGAACTCTGCCAGCGCGTGCCGGTAGTTCACGAGCGTCAGCGGCGAGACTTGCCGCTCGTTTTCGAGATGATGAAAGAATGCGTCGGCGAGACGATCGGGCACGGGCGCAGACTACCGGACACGCGCACAAACGCGAGCCTGTAGGGCAGGCGCTCCGCCTGCCGGCAACCGAAGCGGTTGCCCTACAACCTTCCCATCGGCTCGGCCGGCAGCTCCTGCGGCTGTCCGGTCGCGCCGACATCACCCACGCGCTCGGTCGCGCGTTGGAAGCTGAGCGTCGCGCTGCGCTGCTCGACCTTGTCCGGCGATTGCGCGACGACCGGGATGCGCCAGTCGCCGTCGGGCATGCGGAAATGGTGACGGAAGGTGCCATCTGGATTGAGCTTCACCTGCTTGCCGTCGATCCACACCGTCGCATCGGGATGCGTGCCGCCGTAGAAGATGATCTCGGCGTTCACGTGCATGAAAAAGCCGCGCTCGACTCGTGCGCTGAAGGGTTGGGCGCTCTCGCCCCAGCTCGTGACACCGCTCCACGCGCCGAAGCCGCTGAACAGGCTGCTCTCGCCGCCGAGGCCCATCGCCCGCTGCCACACCGCGCCAAAGCCGCTGGCGCTCTCGCTGTGCAGCCGCTCCGAGAGAGTCTTGCGAATGAGTTCGTCGAGTTCCGCCGAGCCGAGGCCCATGCGGTCGATGAGCGCCGTGCCGAGCAGCGCGGCGAGGATGCGGCGTTGCTCGTCGCTCCACGTCGGCGACTGGCCCGCGCGGAAGGCGATCGCACCCTGGCCAGTGATTCGCGCCACGGCTTGCATGAGCGATTCACCATCCTGGATCTCGGATTTCACGAGCTCGACGAGCTGCTCGAAAGTGAGCGCCGCCGGCGCGGTGGCGAACTCGACCGGCGCGGATTCGTCCGCGAGCGATTCCGCCGGTGTCGTAGCGGCTCCCGAGCGCACGCAACTCACGAAGGTGCCCTCGTTGTTGAAGAAGCCGATCTCGGCGAAATAGGTCGTCGCCGGTGAGTTCACGGGCACATACCAGTTCCGCGCCTCGGGTTTGATCTCCACGGTCGTCTCCTCCGCGCCGCTCGCGCGGGTGATCTTGAGGTAAAACATCGGCACACCGTAGCGGAAGGCGCCAGCGGGCACTTTCGCCCAATCGAAATCCCAGTAGCAGAAGAGCCAGCGTGGATCGCGCGCGGTGAGGAAGAGCGCATCCTGCTGGTAACTCGCGGGCAGTTCCCCCAGATCCTCGAACGGCACCGGCGCGTGCGCGGCGACCGGTTCGGGCGCGACTTCGTATTTGGCCACCTCGGGTTCGAGACCGATGACAGGCTCCTGCGTGAGCGTGAAGCCTGCAGATTGCGGAGCGTTTTGCGCTCCGTGCTCCTTCGTGGAAGAAGCCGGTTGATCGTCGTTTGTGTTACCCATAATTGTGTCTTTCTGCCCGAGGAGAACCGGACCGTGTTGTATCCGCTAGAACCCGAGGGTCAACCGCGCAAACCGTTTACCCATAACCCAACCCGACCCCGAATGTTCACCAAGCGCGTCATTCCCTGCCTCGATGTCCACGATGGTAAAGTCACGCGCGGCGTGCAGTTCGGCCGCGCTGAGGAAGGCGGGCTGCGCAACGTCGGCGATCCGGTCGAACTCGCCATGCGCTACAACGACCAGGGCGCGGACGAGATGGTCTTCTTCGACATCACCGCGAGCGCGCACGGTCGCGATACGATGGTCGGCGTGATCGAGCGCACCGCCGCACAGTGCTTCATGCCGCTCACCGTCGGCGGCGGCATCCGCGCCGTGGAGGACATGGGCGCGATGCTGAAGGCGGGCGCGGACAAGGTGAGCATCAACTCCAGCGCCATCGCTACGCCGGAGCTCATCACCGCTGGCGCGGCGAAGTTCGGCAGCCAGTGCATCGTCGTTTCCATCGACTGCAAACGCACAGCCCCGGACACGTGGAAGGTCTTCGTGAAAGGCGGCCGCGAGGAAACGAAGTGGGACGCCGTCGCATGGGCCGAGGAAGCAGTGCGGCTCGGTGCCGGCGAGATCGTGCTGAACTCCATCGACGCCGACGGCACCCGCGCCGGCTACGACATCCCGATCACGCGCCGCATCAGCGAAGCGGTCGGGGTCCCCGTGGTCGCCAGCGGCGGCGCGGGCAAGCTCGAGCACATGGTCGCCGTGCTGCGCGAGGGCAAGGCTGACGCGGTGCTCGCTGCGAGCATCTTCCACTTCGGCCAATACACCGTAGCCGACGTGAAGCACTTCCTCGCCGCGGAAGCTGTGCCGGTGCGGATCGTGTAGGTGAAGCGTTAATGATTTCTTAACGGCTTCGGCCCCCGCTTTGATTTGTTGGCAGGGGGAGGCGTGACCATCGTCGCGTCAATGAAACCGCACGACTGGATCCAAATCCTCCTCTACCTCGCCGCTCTCGTGACGCTCACGCCGGTGCTCGGCGCTTTCATGCACCGCGTCTTCAGCAGTGAACGCACCTTTCTCTCGCCCGTGCTTGGGCCGGTCGAACGGCTGATCTACAAACTCGGCGGCGTCGATGCAAAGCGCGAAATGCGCTGGACCCACTACGCCGCCGCGGTGCTGGTCTTCAACCTCGCCGGCTGCGCGCTGACGCTCGTGCAGCTCATGACGCAGGCGTGGCTGCCGCTGAATCCGGAGCACCTGCCGAACCTGCCCTTCGGCCTCGCGCTGAACACGGCGGTGTCGTTCATGACGAACACGAACTGGCAGGCCTATTCCGGCGAGAACACGATGAGCTACTTCTCGCAGATGGCCGGCCTGGCGGTGCACAACTTCACCAGCGCCGCGACCGGCATCGCCGTGGTGATCGCGCTGATCCGCGGGCTCACCCGTCGCTCGGGCACCTCGATCGGAAATTTCTGGGCCGACCTCGTGCGTTGCACGCTCTACATCCTCCTGCCGATCTCGCTCCTGCTCGCCGTCGTCTTCGTGCAGCAAGGCGTCCCGCAGACCTTCGACTCCTACGCGACGGTGAAGACGCTCGAAGGCGCGGATCAAGTCATCCCGCTCGGTCCCGCTGCGTCGCAGATCTCGATCAAGCAACTCGGCACGAATGGCGGCGGTTTCTACGGCGTGAACTCGGCGCATCCGTTCGAGAATCCGACGCCGCTCACGAACTTCCTCGAGATGCTTGCGATCTTCATGATTCCCGCGGGACTCACTTTCACGCTCGGCCTCATGACCGGTGATCGCCGCCAGGGCTGGACGATCTTTGGCGCAATGCTGACGCTCTTCCTCGTCGGCTTCGCACTATCCTGGTGGGCGGAAATGCAGCCGAATCCGGCGACCGGTCTGGTCTCGAACATGGAGGGCAAGGAAGTGCGCCTGGGCATCATGAACTCGACGCTCTTCTCGACCATCACCACCGACGCGTCGTGCGGTGCGGTCAATGCGATGCACGACAGCCTCACGCCCATCGCGGGCGGCGTCGCGCTGGTGAACATGCTGCTCGGCGAAGTCATCTTCGGCGGCGTCGGCGCGGGCCTCTACGGGATGCTCGTCTTCGTCATCCTCACCGTCTTCATCGCCGGCCTCATGGTCGGTCGCACGCCGGAGTATCTCGGAAAGAAGATCGAGGCGCGCGAAGTGAAATGGGCCGTCGTCGCCGCGCTCGCGCCATGCGTGTGCATCCTCATCGGCACGGCCATCGCGGCCTCCGTGCCCGTCGGCTCCGCGACGATCAACAACCAGGGCGCGCACAGTTTCAGCGAAATCCTCTACGCCTTCACCTCCGCCGCCGCGAACAACGGCAGTGCCTTCGCCGGCATCGGCGTGAACAACGATTTCTACAACTACGCGCTGGCGATCTGCATGTTCCTGGGCCGCTTCGCGATCATCGTGCCGGTGCTCGCCATCGCGGGCAGCATGGTCGGGAAAAAGATCGCGCCACCGTCGTCGGGCACGTTCCCGACCACCGGCCTCACCTTCGTCGCGCTGCTCATCGCCGTCGTGCTCATCGTCGGCGGGCTCAACTTCTTCCCCGCTCTCTCCCTCGGCCCAATCGTAGATCATCTGCTGATGCTCTCGGGCCGCGCCCTGTAATCCGCCATGAGCCTCAAACCTACTTCCACCGCCGGTATTCCTATGACCACTCCCGCCACGCTCGCTCCCTCGCGCAAGAAACCCACATCGTTCACCGATCCCGCGCTGCTGCGCGCCGCCGTGATCGACTCCTTCGTGAAACTCGACCCGCGCGTTCAGATCCGGAACCCCGTGATGTTCGTCGTCTTCATCGGCGCGATCCTCACGACGCTCGCGTCCTTCGGCGCGCCGACCGGATTCAACATCCAGATTTCGCTCTGGCTGTGGTTCACCGTGCTTTTCGCAAACTTCGCCGAAGCCATCGCCGAAGGCCGTGGCAAAGCCCAGGCCGCCACGCTGCGCAAGATGCGCACGACCACGATGGCGCGCCGGCTCAAGGGCAAGACCGAGGAGAAAGTCACCGCGGGCGAACTGCACAAAGGCGACCTCGTCGTGTGCGAAGCGGGCGACGTGATCCCGTCCGACGGCGACGTCGTCGAAGGCATCGCGAGCGTGGACGAGAGCGCCATCACCGGTGAGTCCGCGCCCGTCATCCGAGAGAGCGGTGGCGACCACAGCGCTGTCACCGGCGGCACGAGCGTGATCAGCGACCGCATCGTCATCCGCATCACGAGCGAGCCGGGCAACACCTTCCTCGATCGCATGATCACGATGGTCGAAGGCGCCACCCGCGGCCGCACGCCGAACGAGATCGCGCTCGGCATCCTGCTCGTGAGCCTGACGTTCGTCTTCCTGCTCGCCGTCGGCACGCTCCGCCCGATCGCGCAGCTCAGCGAGAAGTTCGCCGGCCAGAGCGGCGTCATCAACGTCTCGCTCGTCGTGCTCGTCTGCCTAACCGTCTGCCTCATTCCGACGACCATCGGCGCGCTGCTCAGCGCCATCGGCATCAGCGGCATCGACCGCATGATCCAGCGCAACGTGCTCGCCACGTCCGGCCGCGCTGTCGAGGCCGCCGGCGACATCGACGTGCTGCTGCTCGACAAAACCGGCACCATCACGCTCGGCAACCGCCAGGCCTCCGCCTTCATCCCCGCGCCCGGCGTGGAGGAAAAAGACCTCGCCCTCGCCGCGCATCTCGCCTCGATGGCCGACGAAACACCCGAGGGCCGCAGCATCGTGGTGCTCGCGAAAGAGCGCTTCAACCTGCGCACCCGCGACCTGGCGGAGAAGCACGCGACATTCATCCCCTTCACCGCGCAGACCCGCATGAGCGGCGTCGAAATCAACGCACCGGACGAGACCGTCTCGCTTCGCAAAGGCGCAGCGCAGTCCGTCTTCGCCTGGGTGCGTGAAAATGGTGGCGTCTGCCCCGACGCTGTCTCGCAGGCCGTCGAGTTCGTCTCCAAGTCCGGAGGCACGCCGCTCGTCGTCGCGGAGAAGACGCGTGTGCTCGGCGTGGTGCAGCTTAAGGACGTGGTCAAAGGTGGCATCCGCGAGCGCTTCGCCCAGCTTCGCAAGATGGGTATCCGCACCGTGATGATCACCGGCGACAACCCGATGACAGCCGCCGCCATCGCCGCCGAGGCCGGCGTCGATGACTTCATGGCCGAGGCCAAGCCCGAGGACAAACTCGCCCGCATCCGCGAGGAACAGGCCAAAGGTCATCTCGTCGCCATGACCGGCGACGGCACCAACGACGCGCCCGCTCTTGCCCAGGCCGACGTCGGTGTCGCGATGAGCACCGGCACGCAAGCCGCGCGCGAAGCCGGCAACATGGTCGATCTCGACTCGAATCCGACGAAGCTCATCGAAGTCGTCGAGATCGGGAAGCAACTGCTGATGACCCGCGGCGCGTTGACGACCTTCAGCATCGCCAACGACATCGCCAAATACTTCGCCATCATCCCCGCGATGTTCATCGGCCTCTACGCCACCACGCCCGGCGGCAAAGGCCCGCTCGCCGCGCTCGATGTCATGCACCTGCACAGCCCGCAGAGCGCCATCCTCAGCGCGGTCATCTTCAACGCGCTTATCATCATCGCCCTCATCCCGCTCGCCCTTCGCGGCGTGAGCTACCGCGCGCTCGGCGCCGCCTCCGTGCTTCGCCGCAACGTGCTCATCTACGGCGTCGGCGGTGTCATCGTGCCGTTCATCGGCATCAAGGCGCTCGATCTCGTCCTCGTCACTCTCCACCTCGTATGAAAACCATCCTGCAATCGCTCCGCGTCCTACTCGTGCTCACCGTGCTGACCGGCATCGCCTACCCGCTCGTCGTCACCGGCATCGCGCGCATCGCCTTTCACGATCCATCGCACCACTCCGCGCTGCTCGCGCAAAAGACCGAGAGCCCGCCCTATTTCTGGCCGCGCCCGAGCGCGAGCGACTACGCGACCATCCCCAGCGGTGCGAGCAACAAAGGCCCGACCAGCGCCGACCTCGTGAAGTCGATCGCCGAGCGTCGCGAGAAGTTCGGCAAGGACGCACCCGACGAACTGCTCACCGCCAGCGGCAGCGGTCTCGATCCGCACCTCTCGCCCGCCGCGGCAAAGTATCAGGCCCCGCGCATCGCCGCCGAGCGCAAGCTCGCCCTCGAGAAGGTCGTCGCTCTGGTTGACCAGCTCACCGAAGGCCCGCAACTCGGCTTCCTCGGCGAGCCGCGCGTGAATGTTCTTGCTCTGAATTTGGCCTTGGACGCGGCAAAGTAGGCTCGTGCCCGAAGACTCACGCCCCGATCCCGACGCGCTCCTCGCCGCGATTCGCTCCGACGAATCGAAAGCGAAGCGGGGCCGGCTGAAGGTATTCTTCGGCATGTGCCCCGGCGTGGGGAAGACCTTCGCGATGCTCGCGGACGCGCGTCGGAAAGTGAACGAGGGCGTCGAGGTGGTCGTCGGCATCGTCGAGACGCACGGGCGCGCGGAGACGCTCGCGATGATCGAGGGATTGCCGGTCGCGCCACGAATCGAGATCGAGCACCGCGGCACGAAGCTCACCGAACTCGACCTCGACGCGGTGCTCATGTGGCACCCGAAGCTCGTGCTCGTGGACGAACTCGCGCACACCAACGCGCCCGGCTCGCGCCATCCGAAGCGTTATCAGGACGTGCTCGAACTGCTCGACGCCGGCATCGACATTTTCACCACGCTCAACGTCCAGCACGTCGAGAGCCGCAGCGACGCCGTGCGGCAGATCACCGGCATCACCGTGCGCGAGACCGTGCCGGACTCCGTGCTCGATGCAGCGGACGAGATCGAACTCGTCGATCTCACACCCGAACAACTCCGCGGTCGGCTGGCTGACGGCAAAGTCTATCTCGGCGAGCGCGCGGCCACCGCGGCGGAAAATTTCTTCTGCCCGGAAAACCTCACCGCGCTCCGAGAGATGGCGCTGCGCGTGACAGCGGAGCACGTGGACCGCGACCTGCGTGCATTGCGGCAGGGGCAAAACGTGAGCGAGCCGTGGAAGGCGGGCGCGCGGATCATGGTCGCCGTCAGCCCGAGTCCGCATTCGGAGGAATTGATCCGCTGGGCGCGGCTCGCGGCGTCGGCGATGGAGGCGAGCTGGCTCGCTGTGCATGTCGAACGACCCGGCACGCCCGAAGACGACGCGCGCATCACGCGGCACCTCGCGCTCGCGCGGCGACTCGGCGGCGAAGTGATTAGCAGCACCGGGACCGAAATTGGCGAGGCGCTGCTGCGCATCGCGCGGCAGCACAACGTCACGCAGATCATCGCGGGCAAGAGCGAGCTGGCTGGCTGGCGTGCGTGGGTGCGCTCGTCGCCTGTGCGCTGGTTGCTCGATCACAGTGGCGATATCGACATCCTGCTGGTCGGCGACCGGAAGTTCGCGCGCGGTCTGCTGCCGTGGCGCGAATGGTTCGCGGACCGGCCGCGCGGTTTCGTTGCCGCAGCCGGGATCACCACCGGCGTGACGCTCGTCGGTCTGCTGCTCCTGCCGCTCGTCGGTTACTGGACCGTCGCACTGATCTACCTGCTGGCCGTCACGCTCGCTGGGTCCGCGCTCCGGCGCGGGCCGATCCTCGTGCTTGCGACGCTGAGCGCGCTGGCGTGGAACTTCCTCTTCATCCCTCCGCGCTTCACCTTCCACATCGAGAAGACGGAGGACTGGGCGATGTTCGGGACGTTCTTCGTCGTCGCACTCGTCGTCGGGCAACTCACCGCGCGATTGCGCGAGCGCGAGCGGGCCGAGCATGATCGCGAGTCGCGCGCCGTCGCGCTCTACCGCATCAGCCGCGCGCTCGCCGCGAGCACGACTCTCGACCAGGCGCTGCGCGCCGCGCTGGCGGAAGTCGGCGCCGACGCCGCCGTGCTGCTGCCGGGGCCGAACGGTCTCGACCGCCACGCCGCGAGCACGCTCGCGATTTCCGCGAAGGAGGAAAGCGTCGCCACGTGGGCCTATCAGAACCGCCAGCCCGCGGGCCGCTTCACCGACACGCTGCCCGAGTCGGACGCGATGCATCTGCCTCTGCTCACCGGCGACCGGTCTGAAGGCGTGCTCGCCATCCGCCTCGCGGACACGCCGACGCTGGCGCAGCGCGAACTGCTCGAAGCGTGCGCGGCTCAGCTCGCCATCGCACTGGCCAAGGAGCGCGCGGTCCGGGCGGAAGGCGAGGCGCGGCTGGCGCGTGATTCCGAAAAGCTGCAGAAGACGCTGCTCGATAGCGTGAGCCACGAACTCAAGACCCCGCTCGCCGCGATTCACGGCGCGCTCGAGCAGCCGACTCCCGATCTGGCGGAGATTCGCGCGGCGACACGTCGCCTACGCCGGGTGGTGGAGGAGTTACTCGACGTGACGCGCATCGAGAGCGGGCTCGTGCGTCCACAGCGCGAATGGTGCGATGTGGGCGAACTGCTCCACGACGCCCGCGCTCGCGCCGATCTCGCCGAGTCCGCGCTCGCCTTCGGTTCGTTCGACAACCTTCCGTCGATCCATGTGGATGCCGCGCTCATCACTCACGCGCTGGCGACTCTGTTTTGTAATGCGACGACGCACGGCGCCGCGGCCGAGCCGCCGACGGTGACGGCGCACCGCGATGGCGAGCACATCGTCATCGCTGTCGCGGATCGTGGCCCCGGGCTTCGGGCGGGCGACGAGGAGCGGGTGTTCGAGCGATTCTACCGGGCCGCCGACGCGCACCCCGGCGGCCTCGGCCTCGGCCTCGCGATCGCACGGCGACTGGTGGAGGTGCATGGCGGCACAGTCACCGCCGAGAATCGTCCCGCGGGCGGAGCGCGCTTCACGGTGCGGCTTCCGATTGGCGGTGAGATGAAATTGCCTGCCGAGCCATGAAAGCACGCGCGCTGGTGATCGACGACGAAGTGCAGATCCGCCGCCTGCTGCGCGTCGCGCTCGAAGGCGCTGGCTACGACGTGCATGAGGCCGAGGCCGGGCAACTCGGTCTGCAAGCCGCGGCGCACGTCCGTCCGGATGTCATCGTGCTCGATCTCGGCCTGCCGGATCTCGACGGCGTCGGGGTGCTGAAGCGGCTGCGCGAGTGGAGCCAGACGCCGGTGATCGTGCTGACGGTGCGCGACTCGGATGAGGACAAAGTCGCCGCGCTGGATGCGGGCGCCGATGACTACGTGACGAAGCCTTTCAGCACCGTCGAACTGCTCGCGCGCCTGCGTGCCGCCCAGCGCCGTGTGCAGCCGCACGACGAGACGACCGTCTTCGAGAAGGACGGGCTGGTGATCGATCTCGCGGCGCACACGGCGCGGCGCCGGGAGACGGAGATTCATTTCACCGCGACCGAATGGGCGCTGCTCGCACTCTTCCTCCGGCACGCGGGCCGGGTGCTCACGCATCGGCAGATCTTGCGCGAAGTGTGGGGGCCGAATGCGGAGGAGCACCGGCAGTATCTGCGCGTTTACGTGACGCATCTGCGGAAGAAGATCGAACGCAAACCCGCGAACCCAACGTTGCTCGTGACGGAGCCGGGGATCGGCTATCGCTTGGTGGCGGAGTAGTGCGGACCGTGGCAGATCGCCCGATGAATTCGCCCGATGCTCCATCTTCACTCGTGCTCGGCGACTATGCCGTCCATACGGCGCGGGAAGGATTTGCGAGCATCGTGCAGCGGTCGAGTGGCGAGATCATGCACTCGCGCACGCCGCCGATGGAGGAAGCCGAGCGGGTTTATGCGGGGCAGGCGGACCTCGCCGATCGGCTCCGGGCGCCGGAGGTGGATGAACCGCTCGTGCTGTGGGATGTGGGCCTCGGAGCGGCGGCGAATGCGATGGCGGCGATCCGCTGCTACGAGGCGCTGGCGACCAGCGGGCTGGTTCGGGCGATGCGGATCGTGAGCTTTGAAAATGACCTCGATTCGCTGCGGCTCGCTTGCGCGAACGAGGAGCGTTTTCCCTACCTCCGGCACAGCGGGCCTGCGGAAGTCCTCCGCTGCGGGAGCTGGCAATCGGCGGATCACGAGGGCTTGAGCTGGCAGCTCGTGCCGGGGGATTTCCTCGAGACGATGGCGAGGGCGCCGGGCCGGCCCGAGGTGATCTTTTACGACATGTTTTCCAGCAAGTCAGGTGCGGGTGCGTGGTCGGCGGAGACTTTTCGCCTGTTGTTTTCCATCTGCGGCCGCGGGGTCTCCGTCCTTTGCACTTACACGCTCTCGACGGCGGTTCGGGCGGGGATGCTCGCGGCGGGCTTTTGGATCGCACGCGGCTGCCGGGTGGGGGAGAAGGCGGAGACGACGGTCGCATTCACACCCGCGGCGGCCCGGCAGGCGATCGGCCAGCGGCACGAGTTGCTCGGGGCCGAGTGGCTGGCGAAGTGGGAGCGCTCGACGGCGAAGTTTCCCGCGGACCTGCCGATCGAGCGGCGGGATGCCTTCGAGCGGCTGATCCGCGGCCACGAGCAGTTCGCAGCGGCGTAGTCAGGATTGCACGGGCTCCGGTTTATGCGCGGCGAATGCCGGCACACCACGTTTGCGAAATTCCACTGTCAGGATTCCATGAGCGCGTGCGTCTTCCCGTGCAACAATCAGTTCATGCGTCCTCTCGAAGTTTCCGGGATCACCACCGAGTCGCCATGACCCTTCCACGGCGCACTTTCCTCCGCGGCCTGGGTGTCACGCTCGCTCTGCCGTGGCTTGATGCGATGACGCCGCGCGGCCTCGCGAAAGCCACGCCGAAACCACGCCAGCGCTTTGCCTTCATCTACACGCCGAACGGTTATTACCAGCCGGCCTTTCTGCCGAAGACGACGGGCGCAAACTGGGAGCTCACGCCCGCTCTCGAGCCGCTCGCGAAGCTGCGCGAGCACGTCACGCTGGTCACTGGACTCGATCGCGCGTTCGCGCCGGGCACCGGCGTTCACGCGCAGTGCGGCTCGTGCTGGCTCACGAGTTCGCCGCCGGGCGAGACGCTCGACGGCGGCTTCCCGACGAACACGACGCTCGACCAGATCCTCGCGCGAGAGATCGGGCGCGAGACGATGCTCCCGTCGCTCGAGCTGAGCTGCAACGACTTCGCCGACAACAAGGAGACGAAGTATTACGAGTGCGTGTCCTGGGTTGGCCCGGGCTACGCGGCGAATACCGAGAAGAACCCGCGCGCCGTCTTCCAGCGGCTTTTTGGGAAGAGCGCAAGCGGGCCGCACAAGAGCGTGCTCGACGTGGTGCTCGCCGATGCGAGGGCGCTCCACGCCCGGCTCGGGCGCGACGACCAGGCGAAGCTCGGCGAATATCTCGAAAGCGTGCGCGCGACCGAGCGGCGCATCGAGATCGCCGAGCGAGCGCAGGCGAGGTTTTCCGCGCCACCGATCGCCGAGCCGGCAGGCATCCCGGAGAAGCGCGGGGAGTATCTCCGGCTCATGGCCGAGCTGTTCGTGCTCGCCTTCCAACAGGACCGCACGCGCGTCGCGACGCTGGTCGTCGATCCCGAGCGCTGGGATTCGCCGCGGATGTTTCACGGCGTTTTCGACAAGCCGCAGAATCACCACGTCATCACCCACACCAAGGGCGGCGAGGCGAAGGCGAAGCTCACGCAGATCGATCGCTTCCACGTCGAGTTCTACGCGCACGTAATCGAGCGGCTGAGCGGAATCCGCGATGGCACAGGCACGCTGCTCGATTCGACCGTGCTCGCGATGGGCAGCGGCATCAGCGACGGCGACGCGCACAACTACGCCGACCTCGAAGTGCTCCTCGCCGGAGGCGCGATGAAGCGAGGGCATTTCCACTACGCCGGCCGGCGCCCGCTCGCCGACCTGTGGCTCACGCTCGCCCGGATGGGCGGGGTAACGTGCGAGCGTTTTGCGGATAGCACAGGCGCATTGGACGAACTCTCCGCATGAAGCTGCCTGCCGTCTTAACCGAGGAGACGAAGCGCCACTGACCAGTGGCCTCACGCTGCCCGTCGTGCGGATGGAGAAGGATCTCGCCTGACAGGCCGCGAGTTTTCACGCATCTGCAGTCATGAAGCCGCCGCTCATCGCACTCACCATGGGAGACCCCGCCGGGGTCGGACCGGAGCTGTGCCTGCGCGCGCTCGCCGAGCCGGGTTTTGAAAACGTGTGTGTCTTCGGCGATGCCGGCGTGCTCCATCGCTGCGCGGCGCAGACCGGACTGCCCGCGCCGCGTGGTGGCGTGCGCGACTTGCGGCTCATCGGCGCAGAGGATTTCACACCGGGCCGCGCGAGCGCCGTGACGGGGCGCGCGAGCTTCGGCTACATCGAGGCGGCAATCGACGCCGCGCTCGCGGGTGAAGTCGCAGCGGTCTGCACGGGGCCGATCAACAAGGAGGCGATCCACACGGCAGGCGTGAAGTTTCCCGGGCACACGGAGATGTTCGCCGCACGCACGAATGCGCCGCGCTCGTGCATGATGCAGTTCTCGCCGGAGATCACCTGCACGTTCGCGACCGTCCACGTCGGCTACGCGGAAGTGCCGCGACTGCTCACCGTCGAGCGCATCCTGGAAGTGATCGAGCTGACGCACGCGGCGATGCTGCGGCTGCACGGGCGCGAGCCGCGGCTCGTGGTGTGCGGGCTGAATCCGCACGCGGGCGAGCACGGGCTTTTCGGCGACCGCGAGGAGGAGCGCATCATCATCCCCGCGATCAAGGCGGCACGTGCGCGCGGCTGGCAGATCGAAGGACCGCTGCCGCCGGACACGGCGTTCCTGCCTTGGAAACGCGCGAGCACGGACGCCTTCGTCTGCATGTATCACGATCAAGGCCACATCCCGCTCAAGGCGCTCGCCTTCGACTCGGCGGTGAACACGACGCTCGGACTGCCGATCATCCGCACCAGCGTGGATCACGGCACCGCGCTCGACATCGCGTGGCAGGGGAAGGCGAATCCGGGCAGCCTTTTCGCAGCACTGCGGCTGGCGGCGCGCCTCGCGACGTGAAGACCCTGCTCGCCGCTTCATTGGCCGCGCTCGGTGCGGCGGCATTTGCGGCGCCCGATTTCGCGCGGGAGATCGTGCCGGTGCTGGAGACGCATTGCTTCGACTGCCACGGCGATGAGGCGAAGCCGAAGGGCGGCGTGAACCTCGAGCACTTTCGCACCGAAGCTGACGTGATGCGCGATCGCAGCGTGTGGGCGGCGGTCTTCGAGAAGATCGAGTCGCACCAAATGCCGCCGCCGAAGCGCGAATCGCAACCGACGAATCCCGAACGCGAGCGCGTGCTCGCGTGGGTGGCGGACATCGCCGCGCAACCCGACCCAAAGCTCGGTGCGCGCGATCCGGGCAAGCCGGTGCTGCGGCGCCTCACGCGCCTGGAATACAACAACACGGTCCGCGACCTGTTCGGGCTGGAGATGGATGTATTCATGTTTCCCGAGCGGCTGCCGATCTCGGGCAAGGCGTATTTTCAACCCGCGAACGGAACGCTCGGCGACCGGGTGGAGGTGCCGGTGCGCGAGTATGGGCTGAAGTATCCGGTGCTTCTCCCGGAGCTCGGCCTGCCGGGCGAGAACCGCGCGGAGCACGGCTTCCGCAACCGCGGCGATGCGATGAATCTCTCGCCGATGCTGCTGGAGCAGTATCTCGCCGCCGCGCGCGACATCGTGAACAGCGCGAAGCTCGCGCAGCTCAGCGCGCCCTTCCGCGCGCTCGTCACCGACCCGGCGCAACCGGTGAAAGTGAACGCCGCCACCGCGGTGGGCGAAGCCACGGCGCAGTCGCCGGTGTGGCAGGCGGCGAGGGAGTTCGCGCCTAATCTGAACCTGCCGTTCCAAGCAATGCTCGGCGATGTAGTAACACTCGATTACCAATTCCGCTTCGCGATGCAGACCGCGGCAGCCGATGGCACGGGCGGCGTGTGGGACGCAACCGCGCGCAGTCTCGTGGCAAAAGCAGGGACGCCGATTCGCGTGCGGTTCGGGCCCGGAAACGCGAAGGCGCTCGCGGTGACGCCGCGTGAGGATCTGTGGGTCGCGGGCTTCGCGACGGCGGGCGAAACGTCGGGCGAGTCGCTTTTCACGAATCACGCGAAGCTGCAGAAGGTGCTCACGCTCGGGCTGGCGATCGAGGGTGGCGCGCCGGGCGAGGGCGTGACGGAGCTGGCGGTGTGCGCACTCAGCCGCGACAAGGAATCGGGGGCCGTCGAGGTGACGGCGAAGTTCAGCGGCGGCGGCGCGGTAAAGCTCGCGCACGATCTCATCGAAGGCGGCGGACGCGGGAACACGTTCTTCGCGTTCCGTGCGCCGAAGGGCGAACACATTGTGGAGTTGCACGCGGACGGGTCGAAGTTCTCGGGCAACTACGTGCTGTTCGACGACCTCGCCTTTCTCACCGATGGCGCGACGATCGCGACGCCCGCGGCTGTGCCGGCGAAAACCATGAGCGACCGCGACCGGCGCGACGTCGCCCGGAGGCGGCTCGAACATTTCCTGCCGCGCGCGTTTCGGCGTCCGGCGGACGAACGCATGGTCGGCCGCTATCTCGGCTTGTTCGACGACGCGCGCAAAGGCGGCGAGGCCTTCGCTGGCGCGATGAAAGCCGCGCTCGCTGCCGCGCTCACGTCGCCGGATTTCCTCTACATCGCGGAGTCCGGCGCGGGCCGCGGCAAGGTGCGCCCGCTCGACGAATACGAGTTGGCGACGCGCCTCGCCTATTTTCTTTGGGCTGCTCCGCCCGACGATGAGCTGCTCGCCGCCGCCGCCCGCGGCGGACTCCACACCGACGCAGGCATCGAAGCGCAGACGCGCCGGATGCTCCTCGACCCGCGCATCCGCGAGCTGAGCGAGTCTTTCGCCACGCAGTGGCTGCGGCTCGACCAGCTCACTACGGCGAGGCCCGATCCGAAACTTTTCAAGGCCTTCTATAGCGGCCCGCAGGGGAAGGTGACGCTCCACGGAGCGATGCTCATCGAGGCTCTGCTGCTGTTTGAAACCGTGCTCGTCGAGAACCGCAGCGTGCTCGACTTCCTCGACGCCGACTACACGTGGCTGAACCCGCGCCTCGCCAGGCATTATGGCATCGACGTGCCCGCGCTCGGCGACAAGGCGGGCGACAGCAACGTGCTCATCGACGCGAAGCTCAACGCGAAGTGGGCGCGTGTGTCGCTCACCGACAAACGCCGCGGTGGTTACCTCACGATGGCCGGACCGCTCACCGTCACGTCGCTGCCGATGCGCACGAGCCCGGTCAAACGCGGCGCCTGGCTGCTGGAGACCATTTTCAACCGCCCGCCGCAGGAGCCGAAGGTTGCGTTCGTTTTGAAGGAGGACGCGAAGGGGAGGACCGGGCCGCAGACCGTGCGCGCGCGCTTCGAGCAGCACCGCAGCGAACCCGCGTGCTACTCGTGTCATATCCGCCTCGATCCGCCAGGATTTGCGCTGGAGCGATTCGACGCGATCGGCGCATGGCGCGAACTCGACGCCGGGCAGCGGGTGGACGCGCGCGGCGAGTGGAACGGGCGCTCCTTCGACGGTCCCGCGGGGTTCAAGGCGGCGTTGCTCTCGAAGCCCGGGGAGTTCACGCGCGGATTCATCGAGCACCTGCTCAGCTATGCGCTCGGACGGAAGCTCGAGGTGTTCGACCTGCCGACGGTCGCTGAGATCCAGCACGCGGCGACGGCGGACGGGAACCGCTTCAGCCGCATCGTGGTCGAGGTCGTGAAGTCGTATCCGTTTCGCAACGTGCGGAACGCGAGCGCCGCGGAGTGAGGCGCTAGCGGTTTGGGACGATCGCGGTCTCGGGCTGCGCTTCGCCGAGCACCGCGGTCACGCGCTGCTCGGCGCCGGCTCGCAAGATGCCGAGTTCGACGCGGTCGCCGGCATCGACTTCGTTCAACCGGCTGCGCAGGGCGGCGATGTCTTTCACCACGCGGCCGTTGAAGCTGCGGATGATGTCGTCCGATCGCAGGCCCGCGCGCGAGGCGGGGGAGCCGGCGACGACATCGGTCACGAACGCGCCGGCGGTGGAACCCGCGCGATATTTCGCCGCGAGCTCGGGCGAGAGATTCGTCATCGTGACGCCGAGGTAGCTGCGCGTGATGCGTCCACGCTTGATCACGCTCTCGAGCGCACGCCGGGCGATGTTTGAGGGCACGGCGAAGCTGATGCCCAGCCAGCCGGAGTCCTCGCCGCGGGCGAAGATGGCGGTGTTGATGCCGATGATTTCGCCGCGCAGGTTGATGAGCGGGCCGCCGGAGTTGCCCTGGTTCACGGCGGCGTCGGTTTGCAGATACTCGACGGTCGAGTCGCGCATGGCGCGGCGGCTCCGGGCGCTGATGATGCCGGCGGTCACCGTCTCGCTCAGGCCAAAAGGATTGCCGATCGCGAAGACAAGCTGGCCGACTTTGACGTTGTCGCTGTTGCCGATGGGCAGCGGTTCGAGCTTCGCCGCGTCGATCTTCAGCACGGCGATATCGACGCTCGGATCGGTGCCGAGCAGCCGCGCGGGGAAGGTGCGCTCGTCCGCGAGCTGCACTTCGATCTCGGTCATGCCTTCGATGACGTGGTCGTTCGTGAGGACGTGGCCTTCCCGCGAGACGATGACGCCCGAGCCGAGCGAAGTCTCGACCTCGGGCTCCTGCGGGCTTCGCTTCGTGCCGAGGAGCATGTCGAGCGGGTTGATGCGCGCGGGACCGAGCTGCGTGATGCGCTTCGAGGTGATGCTGACGACGGACGGCATCACCTTCTCGACGAGGCGCGTGTATTCCTCGTCGATGGCGGTGAGCTTCGGCAGGTCGTTGGGTTCGAGCTTCGGACCGTCGGCGGGTGTGTAGGCGGTGGGCTTCGGCGCCGGCTCATCTCCGGGGCCGACGAGCATCTGCCCGACGCGGAATGCGCCGAAACCAAGCAGGAGCACGATGAGGAGGATGACGGCGGCGCGGCGCATGAATCAGCTCACTTGTGAAAGCACGGCGTGCCGGCTCTCGGCGAGCACTTTGCGGTAGCGGGAGTGCGCGGGCTGCGTGAGCTGGGGGTCGCGCTCGAAGACGAGGAAGGCGGCGTTGCGGGCGAGCGTCATCAGCTCGGCGTCGCGGAAGACGTCGCCGATTTTGAGCGGCGGGAGGCCGCTCTGGGCCGTGCCGAGGAGATCGCCGGGACCGCGGATGCGCAGATCTTCCTCGGCGATCTGGAAGCCGTCGTTGGTCTGCGCGAACACGGCGAGCTTGCCCTTCGCGTCGTCGTCGACCTTCGCGCCGGTGAGGGCGATGCAGTAGCTCTTGTGCTCGCCGCGGCCGATGCGCCCGCGGAGCTGGTGGAGTTGCGCGAGGCCGAAGCGCTCGGCGTTTTCGATGAGCATGAGCGTCGCGTTCGACACGTCGATGCCGACCTCGATCACGGTCGTGGCGATGAGCACGTTCGCCTCGCCGCGGCGGAAGCGCTCCATGATCGCGTCCTTCTCATCCGGCGCGACGCGGCCGTGGAGCAGCTCGCATTTCATCGGCGCGAGCAGAGCCTGCCATTTCGCAAACTCCGCCGCCGCGGCTTTCGCCTCCAGCTTCTCCGACTCGTCGATGAGCGGATAGACGATGTAGGCCTGCCGCCCGGCGTCGAGGTGCTCGCGGAGAAATTTCACGGCGTCGGGCAGCTTCGTCTCCTCGCGCACGGCGGTGACGATTTTGCCGCGGCCCGCGGGCATCTCGTCGAGCGTGGAGACGTCAAGGTCGCCAAAGACGGTCATGGTGAGCGTGCGCGGGATGGGCGTGGCCGTCATCACGAGCACGTCGGGCATGGCGCCCTGCTCGCGGAGGCGCGCGCGCTGGATGACGCCGAATTTGTGCTGCTCATCGATCACCGCGAGCCCGAGGCGCGTGATGCCCGCGCCTTCGTAGAGCAGGGCGTGCGTGCCGACGAAGATGTCCGGCTCACTGGCATCGGCTGCGCCGGAGAAGAGGGGCAACGGCTCAGCGTCTTCCTTCCGCGCACCAGTGCGGAGCGCGACGCGCAGGCCGAGCGGGTCGCAGAGGCGGCGCAGGCTGAGGTAGTGCTGCTCGGCGAGGATCTGGGTGGGCGCCATGAGCGCGGCTTGGTGGCCGCTCTCGACGCAGAGCAGCATGGCGCTGAGGGCGACGAGCGTTTTGCCGCTGCCGACGTCGCCGTGGAGCAGGCGGTTCATCGGGCGCGCGGCGGCGAGGTCGGCGCGGATTTCGCCGATCGCGCGGAGCTGCGCGCCGGTGAGCGGGAAGGGGAGCGACGTGTGCAGGCGGCGCATCAACTCGCCGGGGCCGCAGTGAGCGGCGCCGGGTTGGGCGAGCGTCTCGGCGCGGCGAGCGGCGACGGCGAGTTGCATGATGAAGAATTCCTCGATGACGAGATGCCGGCGCGCTTTGTCGAGCGAGGCGTCGTCGTCGGGGAAGTGGATTTGCCGCAGCGCCCACACGCGCGGCGTGGCGTCGATCTCGCGCGGCACGATGGGCTCGACGGTGGTCTCATCGAGGATCGCAAGCACGTCCCAGATCGCGCGGCGCATCACGCGCGGAGAGACGCCTTCGGTCGCGCGGTGGATCGGCGCGAGGCGGTTCACGTGCACGGAGACATCGGTGTCGTCTTCCACGACCTCGAACTCAGGATGCGCGATCACCACGTTCGAGCCGGTGCACTTGGGCTTGCCGTAAACGACGAGGCGCTGGCCGGTGATGACGGCTTTCTCGACCCACGCGGAATTGAACCATCGGCAGATCAGCGGCGTGCTCAGCGCGTGCGCGTCTGGTTCTTCGAGCACGGCGTCGAACATCCGCTGCCAGCCGCGGATCCGGCGAAGCTGCGTCTTCTTCACGATGCCGAGGACGCAGACCGGCTGCTCGGAGTCGCCCGTGGGGAAGCGATCGAAGCGCGAGCGGTCTTCGTAGCGGCGCGGGTAGTGCGAGAGGAGATCGCCGACGGTTGAAAGTCCGAGCCGCTCGAGCGCGCGAATGCGCGCGGGGCCGAGCCACTCCAGTTCGCGGAGCGAGGTGTCGAGCGTGCAAAGTGCGGGCATGTGGGGGTGCAAAGCGCGCGCGGAGGCTTGTGGCAAGAGCGGGCGATAAATATTTCAATATCCGGCAGAGCGCTGGCCCGCATCTTGCGAACAGTGCTGCCAGACTTGGGTCACCGCTAAACTCGGGGCGGGATGACCCAAGCTAACGCACTACTCCCTATGAACATCATGCCCTATGCGGCTGTGTGCGCGCTGGCTGCCAGCGCGTTCGCTGCCCCGATCCCGACCGAATCTTCCGCCGCGTCGCGCTTTGACCGCGCGACGGCGCGCAAGCTCAACGACAACGAAGCCACGCACTTCGGACCGAAGGCGGGCCACATCCGCTACGACGAGCGGATGATCCGCGCCGCCGAGATCGCCCGCTCGCGAGCGCGCAAGCACTCCACGAAGAAATGCTGGCGTTCGGTGAAGGACGCGCTCGTCGCCGCGAATGCGCTGCCGAGCCGGCCGGACACGCTTTATGCGAAGCAGGCCGCGGGTGAGCTTTCGAGCGAGTATGGCTACAAGCGCCTGTCCGTGCGCGATCCCTACCGCGCGCCGATCGGTGCGGTGCTCGTGTATGGTGGGCGCGGGGCGGGCCACGTGGAGCTGCGGACGCGCACGGGGTTTGTCAGCGATTTCTTTTCGGCGACGCCCTCGGCGCGGCCGTTCCTCGGCGCGTTCGTGAAGCCGGAGGCATGAGTTGCCGGGTGCGGCTGCGCGTGGTGCCGAATGCGAAGCGCAGCGAGTTCGTGGGGCGGCACGGCGACGCACTGAAGGTGAAGATCGCCGCGCCGGCGCTGGAAGGCCGCGCGAATGGGGAGCTGATCGAGTTTCTCAGCGAAGCGCTCGGGGTGGGACGGCGCGAGGTCACGCTCGTGAGTGGTGAGAAATCGCGCGACAAACTCGTCGAGATCGCGGGGCTCGATGCGGAGGAAGTGGTCAGCCGCCTCGAACGTCCAGCGTCCCGCGGGTGACGCCGAGCTGGCTCTGGGCTTTGAGTTCGCGCCAGAGATCTTCGCCGTCGCGGGTGCCGGCGAGCAGCGCCTGGTAGGCAGCGATGATGCGCTCGGACTCGCGTGCGTCTTCCTCGAGCAGCTCGACGCGGAAGTGCCGCAGTCCGGCATCGAGCAGCGCGCCGGTGAAGCGCGCGCCGGTCTGCGCGACGGCGTTGAAGAGCGTATTTCGGCAGCCGACATCGGCGCGCAACGGGTGCGCGGTGCCCACGCGGTCGCGCAGGTGGACGCTGTGTTTTTCGCACGGCCTCCCACAATCGAGAAACGACGAGCCCTTCGACATGAACGCGGCGAAGACGCAGTGCTCCATGTGAAACATCGGCATGTGCTGGTGCAGCGTGATCTCGAACCACTCAGGCGGCGCGGCGCGGAGGAGATCGAGCACCTGCTCGGCGTTGAGATCGTAGCTGATCGTGGTGCGCGCGAGACCCGCGGCGATGAAGTGCTGCGCGGCGAGCGGGTTGGCGACGTTGAGCGAGAAATCACCGATGAGCTGGAGATCGGCGCGCCCGGCGAAGTGCGCGATGGCGCCGAGGTTGCGGATGAGCACGCCATCGGGTTGCGCGTTTTCGATGAGCCGGAAGAATCCCTGCTCGCCCGCTTTTTGGATGCGCGGGGTGGCGAGGAAGACGTGCGCTTTTCCCGCGGAGCGGACCCGCGCGACGGCATCGGCGTAGCGGCGGATGTCTTCGAGATCGACGTAAAGCGTGGCGACGCCGGCGCGCAGGGCGGCGTCGAGTTGATCGAGGGTGCGGCAGAGGACGGTGAGGCGGGGTTCGCCGGGCTCCGGATTTTGCGCTTCGGTCTGCCCGGAGAACACGTCGCGCCATGTCTGCGGCCGCTCGGTGCGAGTGCGGGAGCGGGCGGTGTCGAGCACAGCGGCGAGCGCGCGGCGGAGACGGTTGATCTCGGCGATGGGAAGGATCACGTCGCCTTCGAGTTCGTTGCGCAGTTCGCCGAGGGCGTAGGGGTGGTCGCCGAATCGGCCGAGGTGCTCGCGGAGTTTTTCCGTGGTGAGCGGCGCGGTGCGGGCGGCTTCGAGCGGGAGCTGCGAGCGGACCGACGACTGCGACGCACCCGCCTCCACGCTCAGTGGTTCACCCGCGCGACCGCGGACGACGAGGTCGATGGTCTCGCGTTGGCGCGGCTCGATGCGGCCGGCAAAGCTCCCGCGCAGGCGCTTTTCCAGCGCGGGGTCGTCGGTCTTCCAGATGCGATCGCCGGGGTTGAGGCGTGTGAAGTCGATCTTGTTGCGCTCGAAGAACAAGCGGCCGCCGCGCACCTGGTAGAGGCGTCCGCCTTGCTCGGCATTAGTATCGCCGCCGGTGTCGAAGACGATGCCGTCGCCGGGCTGGAGCGGCGTTTCGGCGCGGACTTCGACGAAGTCGCCACCGACGTGCTCGATCCGGCCGACGAAGGGCCCGCGCTTTTTTCCGTAGCGCGCGGAGACGAGCTGCTGGTGATCGACGCCGTGCATCCAGCCGGTGAAGAGGCCGCGAGAGAAAGTCATCTCGAGCTGGTAGCGCTCGGCGGCGGCGGCGTGGTGCGCGCGGCGATCGATCGCGGCATCGAGAGCGCGGCGATAGACTTGGCAGACAGCGGCGACGTATTCGGGCGACTTGAGCCGGCCTTCGATTTTGAAGCTGATCACGTCGCGTTCGAGCAGTGCTGGGATTTCCTCCACGGCGGCGAGATCCTGCGGGGAGAGAAGGTAGCGCTTGTCGCCGAGGTCGCGCACTTCTCCATCGACGATCAGCTCGTAAGGCATCCGGCAGGCCTGCGCGCACTCGCCGCGGTTGGCGCTGCGCTGGCCGAGCGATTCGCTGGTAAGGCATTGGCCGCTGTAGGCCACGCAGAGCGCGCCGTGGACGAAGACTTCGAGCGGCATCGCGGTGTCGAATTTCTCGATCTCCCGCAGGCTCAACTCGCGCGAGAGGACGACGCGCTCGACTCCCAGCTCGGCTGCGAAGGCCGCGCCCTCGGGCGAGGTGATGGTCATCTGCGTGCTCGCGTGGACGGGCAGCTCGGGCACCACGGCGCGGGCGAGGCGGGCGAGGCCGACATCCTGCACCAGCACGGCATCGACGCCGGCGCGGCTGAGCAGGCGGAGGTATTGCTCCGCGTCGCCGAGCTCGGCGGTGAAGACGAGTGTGTTGAAAGTCACGTAAGCCTTCACGCCGTGCCGATGCGCGAAGGCGACGACCTCGGGCAGCTCGGCCTCGGTGAAGTTGTGCGCGCGGAGCCGGGCGTTGAACCGCGGCAGGCCGAAGTAAACGGCGTCGGCGCCATTCGCGACGGCGGCGCGCAGGCAGTCCCAATCACCGGCAGGGGCGAGAAGTTCGGGCATTTGCGCTGGCGGCGTGGTGGACATCGAGTGGGCGCGCACCTTCGTCCGCAGCGCGGCTTTGACAACCCGCCGAGCGCGGGGCTTGTGTCATGGCCGATGACAAAACTCGCTGACCGCTTCGCCCTGCTGATCGGAACGGGGCTCGGCTCCGGCTTCCTCCGGCCCGCGCCGGGGACGTGGGGCTCGCTGGTCGGCTTCGCGTATTTCGCCGGTCTGCTGCGGATGCCGCTCCCGCTGGCGCTGCCAGTCGCGGCGGGTGTGATCGCGTTGAGCGTGTGGACCAGCGGCAGGTGCGCGCAGATCCTCGGGCGGAAGGATCCCGGTCAGGTCGTGATCGACGAGATCGCGGCGGTCCCGCTCGCTGCGTGGCCGATGGCGATGCTCGGCGAGCGGCCGTGGTGGCTGTGGGCGGCGGTCTTCGTCGCGTGGCGGGTGGCGGACATCGTGAAGCCGGCGCCGGCACGGCAGTTCGAGGCGCTCCCGGGAGGCTGGGGAATCGTCGCGGATGACCTGATGTCGGCGGCCTACGTCGGCGGCGCGTTCTGGCTGGCGGTGCGCCTCGGGTGGCTGCCGGGCTGATCGGCGGATGCGCCCGCCAATAGGGGTAAGTTGACTTTTCCGCTAAGAACCGTCCAGTCGTGCGCTTCTCCCGCAGCCATGCAACCGGACATCCCCCGTCCCCACATCTCCGCATCATTGATCGCCATCGCCATCGCGTGCGCGACGCTGGTGCTTGGCTACCGGTGGTGCCGCGACGTCGAGCAGCGACATGTGGCGGACCTCGCGGCGGACCTCTCCGACCCGAAACTCCAAGGCGTCGCGATTCAGCGCGAGGCGTTCGCGCAGCCGGATCTCCTGGTGCTCTACGGCAGCTCGGAGCTGGTCAAAGGCGTGCCCGCGATGGCGACCGAGTTTTTCCAGGACTACCCGACTGGCTTCCGGGCTTTTCCCGTCGGGAAGGAGGGCACGTCTTCCCTCGCGATCCTGCAAAAGGTGGCGGCGGTCGGCGCGGACCTGCACGGGCGCAAGGTGGCGCTATCGCTTTCGCCGAGCTTCTTCTTCGAGGAGCAGCTCGATCCGACGTGGTATTCGGGGAATTTCTCGGCGCTGCAGGCGGGCGAGTTGGTCTTCAGCGGCGAGTTGTCCTTCGACCTGAAACGCTCCGTCGCCCGCCGGATGCTCGCGTATCCCGAGACGCTGGACGATCACTGGCTCCTCGAGGCGACCTTGCACCGCCTGGCTCGCGGCACGGCGCTGGATCACGCACTCTACTACGCGGCGCTGCCGCTGGGCCGGCTGCAAAACATGGCGGCGCGCCTCCAGGATCACTTCAGCGCGGCCCTGCACATCACGGGGCTGGCGCCCGCACCGGATCAGCCGCGCAAGGCGCGAGCGCTGAATTGGGACGACCATCTGCGAAAGGCTGATTCGATTTCCCGCCAGCTCGCCGCGAAGGCGAAAGCGGCTCCGAAGCTTACGCAGCGGGCACGAGGTTCACGCGACGAGCAGTTCCTCACGCGGCTGAAGAAGGCGACGGAGTGGACGGACTTCGAGCTCGCGCTGCGCGTGCTCCGCGAACTCGGCGCCGAGCCGCTCCTGCTCTCGATGCCGATGCACGCGCGCGACCTCGAGACGGTCGGCGTGTCGCGAAAAGCGCGTGAGTCGTTCCCTCTACGCCTGGATCAATTGGCCGATCGTTACGGTGCGCCGCTCGTCTATTTCGGCGCCCACGAGGAGGACCCGCTCTTTTTCTCCGACCACCTCGATCACCTGAGCCCGCGCGGCTGGGTTTATTACAACGAGACGCTGGACGATTTCTTCCACGGGCGGAACGTGAGCCTGTGAGTGCCACTCCCGATCAAATCCTCGATATCCTCGCCCGCGTGGCGGAGACCGACGAAGTGCGAACCAATCCCGACCTCGCGCTCTACGATTTGCAGGTGCTCGATTCGATGAAGACCGTGCAACTCATCGTCGAACTCGGTCAGGAAACGGGCGTGGAGATTTCTCCCGCGGAGTTTGATCGCGATGCCTGGGCCACGCCGCGCAAGCTGGTCGAGGATGTGCAGCGGCGGTTGAGCGCGTGATTCCACAGGTGCTGGAACATTGGCTCGAATTGCATCCGCGAACTCGGTTTGCGCTGCTCGTGTTGTATTACCTCGCGGTCATTGCGGCGCTCATCCTTCTCTACGGACGCGGCGATTTCTCGACGCCGCCTTTCGTTTACCAAGAGTTCTAAGGCTATGCACTTGCTTGACCGGATCGATCGTTGGGTTCGTGAGACGCCGGAAAGGGCTGCGCATGTTAGTTGCGGGCGCACGATGACGTTTCGCGAACTCGGCGCGCGCAGCGACACGCTCGCCGGCTGGCTGGACTTCGAGCTGGGAGACAACCGCGCGCCGATCGCCGTCCGCGGGCACAAGGAACCCGAGATGCTCGTGGCATTTCTCGGCGCGGTGAAGAGCGGGCGGCCTTACGTGCCGATCGACCTCTCGATTCCCGAGCAGCGCGCCGAGCGCATCATCCACACATCCGGCGCCACGAAGGTGCTGAACCCATCGGCCATCGATGCGCTCACGCATCCGGCTGCGATGTGCCGGCCACGGCGGCGGGTCGAAGGCAGCGATCCATTTTACATTCTTTTCACCTCGGGCAGCACGGGCGAACCGAAAGGCGTCGTCATTACGCTGGCGAACCTCGAACACTTCGTCGCGTGGATGCTCAGCGAGCAGCGCTTCGTGGAAGGCGGCGAGGTCTTCCTGAACCAGGCGCCGTTCAGCTTCGACCTGTCGGTGATGGATCTCTATTGCAGCCTCGCGACCGGCGGCACGCTCGTGAGCGTGACGAAGGAGGACATCGCTAACCTTCGTGATCTCTACGATATCTTCCGTCACCGCGGCATCACGTCGTGGGTTTCGACGCCGTCGTTCGCCGCGATGTGCTTGATCGAGAAGACTTTCGCTCAGCCGATGCTCCCCGCGCTTCGACGTTTTCTTTTCTGCGGCGAGACGCTTCCTAATGACGTCGCCTCCGCGCTGCTGGATCGCTTCCCGGAGGCCGAGGTGTGGAATACCTACGGTCCCACGGAAGCGACCGTCGCGACCACTTCCGTCCGCGTGACGAGCGACGTGTTAGCAAAGCATTCGCCGCTGCCCGTGGGCGCCGCGATGCCGGGCACGCAGCTCTATATCCGTGGCGAAGACGGCGCACGGATGCCCGATGGCGAACGCGGCGAGATTATCATAGCCGGCCCAAACGTCAGCCCAGGCTATCTCCATCGCCCGGACCTCACAGGGAACGCGTTCTTTGATAGTCCCGACGGTCACGCTTATCGCACCGGCGACTGGGGCCGCGAGCGGGACGGGTTTTTCTTTTTTGAAGGTCGCATGGATAGCCAGGTGAAGGTGAACGGCTTCAGGATCGAACTCGGCGACCTCGAAGCCAACCTGCGCGCGCTCGAAGGTATTGCCGATGCCGTCGTCCTACCGGTGGAGAAAGCCGGGCGCATCGAGAGCCTCGCCGCTTTCATCGTCGAGACCGAGCGAAGTGCAGGGAGCGACTTCGAGCGTTCGGCACGGCTCAAGACCCGGCTCGGCGAGCGGCTTCCCACTTACATGGTGCCGAGGAAGGTCATCTTCCGGGATTCATTTCCCATGACGCCAAATGGGAAGGTCGATCGCCGAAAACTCGCCGAGGAGCTCGCTCCGACGCGTTAGTCGGCGGAGGTCGCGAGCATCGAGCCAATGCGGCGGCGGAGTTCTCGCTGGATGCGATCGGCTCGCTGGTTGGCGTTGATGACTTGGAAGCCGAACTCTTCCTCCATCTCGGCAAACTGCGCGGCGAGGAGGCGCTGGTATTTGATGAAGCTGTCGAACATGTCGCGGGAGAGGCCGAGATCCATACCGCTCTCCCAGTAGTCGAGGGTCGCGTTTTTCTGGAAGTTGCGCTCGACGAGCTGGCGAGCACCAACGCGGAAGTAGAAGACGGCGTCCGGGACGAGAGCGGGGCTGTAGAGATTGCGCGTCCATGCGCGTTCGGCGCCGCGGACGATGTCGCGCGCCATGAGAGTGTAAACGTAGCGGTCGGCGAGAACGATGAGCCCGGCGCGCAAGGCGGGGATGAGATCGTGGACTTGCTGGTCGAAGAAATCCGTCGCGTAGAAAAGCGACATGGTGGTGTGGGTGAGGACGTTGCCCTCCTTGGCCTCCTCGAGTTCTTCGGCGACGAGATTCGAACGGAGCAGACCGAGTTGGCAGACTGCAAAGCCACGGCTTTCGAGCCACTGGCGGAGCTCTTCGATCTGCGTCGATCGGCCCGAGCCGTCGGCGCCTTCGATGACGAAGAGTCGGCCCGAGAAGTTCGCATCGGCGAGTTCGGGGGGCTTTCGGCCAAAGAATTTCTTTTCGCTCAGTGGCATGGGTCAGCGGAGGGCGGGGCGACGGAAATGGGGGAGGTCGATGCGCTCGGCGATCATGCGGCGCACTTCGGCCTGCTGCTCGTGAATCTCGCGTGTGGCGTCGATCGCCGTGAAATCGAAGCGGCTGAGCATCGCCTCGTATTGATCGTGGATGCGGCCTTGGAAGATGCGGAAGCTCTCGTAGGGATCGGTGCTCCAGCCCATGTCGAGCCCGGCTTCGTGGAATTTGAGCTGCGGACGGCCTTCGAGAATGCGGTTGAGCGATACTTCCAACGGCACGCGGAAGTAGAACGTGATGTCGGGATGCACCGCGAAGCTGTAAAGCTGCTCCAGCCAGAGCGGGTCGCATCCGCGGACTGAATCGCGCGCAAAGGCGGTGAAAATGTAGCGATCCGCCAGGACGATGTAGCCGGCGCGGAGGAGGGGCAGGATCTGGCGCTCGTAGCGATCGGCGAAATCTGTCGCGTGGATGAGCGAGAAAGTGGTCGGCGTGAGAAGTTGGCGCTTCTTGCCGCGGGACGTGGATTTCTTCACGAGCACCGAGGAGTTCCACTCCGTGAAAAACACGCGATAGCCCTCCAGTTCGAGCCAGCGCTTGACGAGGTAGATCTGGGTTGATTTGCCGGAGCCATCGAGGCCCTCGACAGCGATGAGTTTTCCGGAGTATGAACGTGGGGTGGAAACCACAGCCCCCGATAGTTGCGATTCTGCCGAAGGAACGCAACGGGAAATCCTGATCGCAGGAATCAATCAGTAACTCTTTGCACAAGAACTATTTACACGATGTTCGAACATCTGATTCAGCATGCAAGAGAAACGCGTGAGCACGCTTACGCTCCGTATTCGGGGTTTGCAGTCGGAGCGGCACTCCTTACCAAATCGGGACGAATCTTCTGCGGCTGCAATGTCGAGAACCTCTCCTTTGGGCTGACCATCTGCGCGGAACGGAATGCAGTGGCCGCAGCGATTGCGGCAGGGGAGCGGGAGTTCACGGCGATCGCTGTCGTGGCAGACTCGAAGACCCCCGTCACGCCCTGCGGTGCCTGCCGTCAGGTGCTGGCGGAGTTTGGCGAGAACCTCGACATCTGCTCGGTGAATCTCGCCGGCGAGCGCTTCGTATCGAAGCTATCCGTGCTGCTTCCCCGAGCTCGGGAGGGGATTCTTGGGACTTAGTTGTTCCACATAGAACGCCAATGTTCATCTATCCGAAAACCTACGACGTCATTGTGATCGGGGCTGGCCACGCCGGGATCGAAGCCGCTAGCGCCGCTGCCCGGCTAGGGTGTGAGACGGTCGTGCTGACGCAAAACCTCGACTCCATCGGACAAATGTCGTGCAATCCCGCGATCGGTGGTCAGGCGAAGGGGCAAATGGTCCGAGAGATCGACGCACTTGGGGGGGTGATGGGGCTGAATACAGATGCGACGGGCATTCAATTTCGGATGCTGAACTCCGGGAAGGGGCCGAGCGTGCGATCGCCGCGAGCCCAATGCGATAAGAAGGCGTATCAATTCCGCGCAAAGGCGATCCTCGAGCGGACGCCGCAGTTGGATCTAAAGCAGGGCAATGCAGTGCGAATCCTCATCGGGGATGACGGAGCGTGCGGAGTCCAAACAGACCTTGGGTTACAATTGAACGGGCGATCAGTCGTGGTCACGACCGGGACTTTCATGCGCGGATTGTTGCACGTCGGATTGCAGAACAAGCCCGGTGGTCGTCTCGGTGACGCAGCGTCAACGCTGAGCGATTGCCTTCGCGAGATGGGTTTTGAGGTTTCGCGCTTCAAGACGGGCACACCCTGCCGATTGCTAGGCCGCAGCATTGAGTTCTCGCGATGCGAGCCGCAATCCGGGGATGAACCGCCGCTCCCATTTTCGTTTCTACCGGAAACGTTGACCCACGATGAGAATGAAATCTTCACCCTAAATCGGTGGGCCAACGGTCAGTTCCACGTGGAACAGATAAAGTGCTGGCTCACTCAAACTACAGAGCGGACACACCAAATCATCCGCGACAATCTCGATAAGTCCCCACTTTATTCGGGCATGATCGAGGGGGTCGGCCCTCGCTATTGCCCTTCAATCGAGGACAAGGTGGTGAAGTTCGCCAGCAAGTCGTCACATCAGATCTTCCTCGAGCCCGAGGGTCGGCATACGGGGGAATACTACGTGAATGGGGTATCCACATCGCTTCCGTTGGAGATCCAATACGCCTTCATCCGATCGATCCCAGCCCTCGAAGGCGCCGAGATCATGAGGCCCGGTTATGCGGTTGAATATGATTTCTGCCCGCCGCAGCAGTTGTTTCACACGTTGGAAACCAAGCGCATTCCGAGCCTCTACTTTGCGGGCCAGATCAACGGAACGAGTGGTTACGAGGAAGCTGCAGCACAAGGCCTTGTGGCGGGCGCGAATGCAGCACTCAAAATATTGCGGAAAGCCCCGTTTAACTTGGGCCGCGCGGACGCATACATCGGCGTGCTGATCGACGACCTCATCACAAAGGGAACTCCCGAACCGTATCGGATGTTTACCAGCCGAGCAGAGCACCGACTTATCCTCAGGCAGGATAATGCTGACCTGCGCCTCACCCCGTTAGCGAGTCAGCATGGTCTTGTCGATCAGCGGCGATGGGCGAAAGTGCAGCGAAAATGCGAGCAACTCGACGCTCTAAGAACGCTCGCTGAATCCATCAGCCTCGACGGGGTCCGCCTTCAACAATGGCTCAAGCGCCCGGAGAACACGGCAGCTAGCGTGCCTGAGGAGTTGCGCAATCGGTTCCACGTGGAACTTTGGGAGCAATTAGAGATCGACTGCAAGTATTCCGGCTACATAGCCCGGCAAAACGCAGCGATCGAGCGGCTGAAGTTTCAGGAGGAGCAACGGATTCCAAACGGGTTCGATTTTTCGGCGATTCCCGGCCTTCGCTCTGAAACACGCCAGAAGTTTCAATCCGCCATGCCGGAAACATTGGGTCAGGCGTCCCGGATTAGCGGAGTGACTCCCGCCGACATCGCGCTTCTCTCCATCGTGATCGACAAGCCTCGGCGGACTGCGTGAACAGAGTTTGATCGGTCGTGTCTTGCTTATTCGCAACCTGATCCTGAGCGGGTCCTTCTACACAACGCTGCCATTCTCGGCCAACCGGTCGCTTGCTCCACGGCGAGGAAGAGTTACAGCCGCGAGATGTCGAGGGTTCTTCTCCTAGCACTGGTTCCATCCTTCAATCTGGCGACTCAGCCTAAGCGATTTCTCTTTAGCAACTTTCCATTTTGGCGACAGCGCCTTACCGGCCAGAGCAACATACGTATCAAAAGACCTCATCCCTCCGGTTGGCAATGGACGCATAGGGGTCCAGCGACAACCCTAAGCCAATGATGGGTAAACATTTATCTTCCTTGGCTGTCTTTGCGCCTCCCCGGCAATCCCTTGCAGCACTTCGTCGCCATCTCAAGATTTCTCACGGCTGCGGCTTCAACACTGTGAAATGAGACATAAACTACTCTCTATAATATTGTTGCAGCTATTTGTTACTTCACACCTGCGTCATGCTGGCATTCCGCCGCACTGACAGTGACTTAGCGATTCAGAATTTGAGTGAGCGACAGAAGTAGGTTCTCAGCCCGCCTCAATCGCTAGGCCGCAGAGATCCGTGGTGCAGGCCAGCCAAACCGGCCCACATTTTGGCACTCACTACCCTCTCCCAAGCGGGCTGGCGACCCATTCAGCGTCTTCAGACTGAGCTTTTGGCTGGCGCAGTAGCCACGTCGTCAAAACCCAAGCAGCACGCGCGGCTTCACCTCATAGCGCCAGAGGATCACCGTCGCTTCGTGAACGAGCCACCCGGAACCGTGATCACTGGAGTGAAGGATGATGACGAGGACTAGTAGAAACGGCAGCTACATATAAACAAGCGAACCTCTCGCTGCCTCCGGCACGATTCTAGGTTCTACTGGACGTTACAGACTTTCACCTTGTTCCAAGCCCGATCAGGACTTAGACGTGAACCCCGTCCCCCAGACCCCACACAGCCATGCTGTTTACATCATGAAACTTCGCGTCCCATCAACACGCCCCTATCCGTCGCGATCCCGTTTCCTCGCGCGCCTGTCGCGCCAAGCGGAATCACCATTTACAATCGGCGAATCGGGCGCTTCCGGCTGGCACGTCGAAGTGCTTGAATCCCGCATCGCGCCTGCCGCAGTGCTCGACATCCTCGCGGGTGAAAATGTGTCGTTCACAGGCGACGGCGCCAGCGACAACACGACGGTTTCCGATGTCGGCGGCACCCACGTCGGTTTTACCAACAGCGGTGGATTGAGCACAGTGGAGGTAGTGGACGGCGTGAACATCATTCAGGTCAGCGCCAACGAAATTCGCGTGAATTATACGCTGATCGACGGCGGCACGCTGACGATGACCGGCGGCGGCGGGACGGATGATATCCTTATCAACTCTGGCGTGCCGGCGTTTACCGGTCTCTCGTTGGATTATGAAACCGTGCAGGCACTCCCTGCGCTGACCATCGGTAGCGGCGGACTTTCCGTGAACGCATCGACGGGCGGCATCACGGTTTCCGGAGCGATCGCAGTCACGGGCGCGAGCGCCACGCTGACCGCTGCGGGCAGCATGGCCGTCGATGCCAACATCACAGCCGCGGGCGTCAGCCTCACGGGTGCCGGCATCACATTGGGCGCATTCGCGATCAATGGCGGCAGCCAGCCAGTCGCGCTCGATGGGCAGACGGGCACCGTCTCGCTGAGCGGCGCGGTGACCACGACAAGTTCCGTCTCGATCACCGCCGACAATGTCGCGATCGGAGCGTCCGTCACCGGACCGACGGGCATCACGATCCAGCCGGACACGTTGACTCAAACGATCCAACTCAACAATGCCGGGGCGGGCCTGAACCTCACGTCGGCGGAACTCGACCTCCTCAGCGCAGCGTCGGGCGCTGTGACCATCGGCGCGTCCGGGGGCACGGGAGCAGTCAGCATCGGCGGGTCCGGCGCCCTCGCGCTCGGTGGTGGCGCCACGGACTACAACCTCACGCTCCGCGGCGGTGCGGTTACTTTCACCAACGGCATCACGCTCTCATCGAGCCGGACCTTCACTTTCAACACTGGTGCCATCACAGGCAGCGGAGCCACCGATGTGACTTCGACCTCCGGCACTCTCGCACTGAACACCACCGGCGCGGTGACGATGCTGGCCGACGTCAGTAACTTCGGCGCGAGCACGCTCTCCGGGGGAGCAGTGAACGTCTCCAACCCCACCAGCCTCACCGTGACTGGTGCCGTGACCGCCGCGAGCGCATTCACGCTGACGACCACAGGCGCAAACACCGACATCACCGTCAGCGGCGGCGCCATCACTGGCACAGGTGCCGACATCTCGCTCAATGCGACCCGCCAGATCATCATCAGCCAGGACGTCACGACCAACGGCACCGGCAGCATCACCCTCTCTGGCAATACCGGCACGGGCGCGCGGAATATCACCATCGATGCGACGCGCACCGTGAGCACAGTCAACGGTTCGCTCACGCTCGACGCCGACCGGGGCGTCGGTATCGCGGGCATCTTCTCGGGCGTATCCGTCGCAGGCACCGTCTCCGTCACGGGCACGGGCACACTTTCCGTCGCCGGCCGTGGGGGAAACACCAGCGGAGCCAATGCGGGCGTCATCGTGCAAAGCGGAGGCGACCTCATCGGCGGCACCACCGGCACCATGACCGTGAGCGGCATCGGCGGGGCCAACGGCCTCACCGGCAACTACGGCGTGCGCGTCACCGGCAGCGGCTCCACCATTACTTCGGGTGGCGCCAATGTGCAGGTGACCGGCACCGCAGGCGGCACCGGCGCGAGTAGCGGAAACCATGGCGTCAGCCTTAATGCTGCGGGCGCGATCACGGCGGGCGGCGCGGGCACGGTGACCGTGCAAGGCACGGGCGGGGCTGGCACGGGCGGCTCCAACGCGGGCGTCTTCGTCGGGACCACCAGCGCCACGATTACGTCGAACGGCGGAGCCGTGAACGTCACCGGAATCGCGGGTGCGGGAACGAGCACGGCGATCGACTTGAGCGACGCGACCGCATCCATCACCACCGCGACCAGCGGCGGCGCCATGACCCTCATCGGCGACAGCATGAGCATCGTCGGCACGGTAAGCGCGAACGGCAGCAGCACGGTGACGTTGCGGCAAAACACGAACGGCAACACGATCACCCTCGGCGCCGCAGATTCCGCCGGCGTGCTCGGTCTCACCGACGCCGAACTCGACCAAGTCAGCGGCGGCACGATCGCGATCGGCAACACGAACACCGGCAGCATCACCATAGGATCGGCGGCGCTCACGCAGGGTGCGAAGACGTTCGTCTTCACCACCGGCGGCGGAATCACAATCGGCGCGAACAGCTTCACCACCACCGGCAACGTCACGCTCACGGCGGATTCCGACGCGAACGGCACCGGGGCGATCACGACCGGCGCGGGCGTCGTCGGCGCGGGAACGCTCACCGTTTCGGCAGCGGCCGGCATCGCGCTCAACACCACAGCGACCACGCTCAGCGCCGTCAACTCGACCAGCGGGAACATCAGCATCACGGAGTCTAACAGCGTGGACATCGCAGCGCTCACCACGCTGGCGGGCAATGGCTCGATCACCTTCGCGACGACAAGCGGCTCGATCACCACATCCGGCGCGATCAACGCGCACGGCGCGGGCACGATCAGCCTCACGGCGGGCGGGGGGGGAATTCGCTCACGGTCGGCGCGGGAGTGAGCAGCACCTCGGGAGCGATCGCGCTGAGTGCCGATTCGATGGCGCTGAACGGCGCGGCAAACTCGATCTCCAGCAGCGGCGCACTCTCAATTGCACCGGTCACGGCTTCGACCTCCATCGGCCTCGGGACCGGCGCCGCTGGAACGCTCGGCCTCACCGGCACAGAGCTCGCGACACTCGCCAATGGCTTCTCGGGCATCACGATCGGTGCAAGCGCGGGCAGTCACACGATCGAGATCGACAACAACGGCACGCTCACTTTCAACGATCCCATCACCATCCGCAGCGGCACGGTAGGCGGCAGCATCACGCTCGCGGCGGACACTCCCCTCGTCGGCGCGGGCGATGCCAGCATCACGCTCACCAGCGCGGGCGCAGCGACGCTGAATAACTCGCTCACCACCTCGAACCAACCCATCGCCGTGAACTTCGGTCAGGCGGGCGGCGCGGTGAACATCACCGCCGGTGTGCTAAATCCGGGCGCTGCATCGGCCACTCTGACCGGTGGCGCAGGGGCAAACATCATCGCGCTGACCTCAACGGCAAACACCCTCAGCGTCGTTGGCGGCGGCGGCAGCGACACGCTCGTCGCGCCGAACACCGTGAACGCGTGGATCCTCTCTGCAAACACGCTGAACACGAACGTGACGCACTCGGGAATCACGACGCTGCAAGGCGGATCGAGCACCGATACCTTCACCATCGACGCCAACCGCACGCACAACCTCAAGGGCGGTGGCGGCACGGACGGCTTCGTCTTCTCCGACACGATCGTGCTCACGGGCAGCATCGACGGCGAAGCGGGCACCGATACGCTGGACCTCTCGGCTTACACCAGCGCGGTGGCTATCACGCTCTCCGGCGCGGGCTCAGTCGATGGCGTGGCGGGTGCTACTTCGCCGGCGGTCGTTTCGGCGGGCTTCGATAACATCAACACGCTCTCCGGCAGCGGCACCTTCACCGGCGCCAATGCGACGAGCACATGGGCGGTCGGCCCGACGGTGACTTACACGACCGGCGGGAACACGGTGACGCTCACCGGCTACAACACGCTGCAAGGCGGCTCGGCGGTGGACACCTTCAACGTGAGCAATGGCCACATGATCGGCACGATCAGCAGCGGCGCGGGCGCGGACATCGTCAACCTCAGCTACAGCGGCGGCAGCCCGGTGCCCGGCGGCGGATTGACGGTCAATGGTGAGGGCGACGGAGACACGCTCACGCTCAGCGGCACGACCGCCACGACGATCACTCACATCTTCACTAGCAACACCGACGGCTCGGTGAACGTGGACGGCGACTCGGTAAGTTACACCGGTTTTGAATCGACGACGGATAGCCTCGGCGCGGCGAACCGCGTGTTCAATTTCGACGGCGGCGCGGAGACGATCTCGCTCATCAACGCAGCGGGTGCGAACATGACAATCGACTCGACGGCGAGCTCGGCGCTCACATTTGCCAATCCGGCCACGAGCTTAACGATCAATAGCGGCAGCGGGGCAGACACGATCAACATCACGTCGATGGACGCGGCCTATGCCGGCTCGCTTTCGATCGATGGCGGCGCCGCCATCGCAGACACCATCACGCTGTCATCCGGGCTGCCGACGCTCTCGGCACTGACGACTAATTCCGACATCCTCACCGCGCTGCCCGCGCTGACGATTGGCACCGGCGGCTTGAGCCTCACAACGACGGCCAGCGACATCACGCAGTCCGGTGCGCTGATCGTGACGGGCACGACCACGCTCAAGACGGACCCGAACTCGATCACGCTCACGCACGCGAGCAACAACTTCATCGGCGCGGTGACCGCGCAGGTCACGGGCGCGGCAACGGTCTCGCTCAACGACTCGACCGGCGGCATCACCATCGCCGCGATCACGGCGGTCGTCGCCTCGGGGGTCACCGTCACCGCTACGGGCGGGGGCGACGTCACGCTCACCGGATCAATCTCAGCGCCGTCCGCGGCGGTGTCGTTGACGGCGGCAGATGCGATCGCCCTGGGCGGCGGGATCAGCGCCGACACGCTGGGCTTGAGTGCGGGCAGCACGATCACGCAGACCGCTGGCGGGATCTCGACCACGGACACGGTAACGACGATCTCGGTGGGCGACCAGACGCTGACGAGCGTGACCAATTCGATAGCCGCCTTCATCGCCACGAACACGCTGGCAGGCGGGGACATTATCCTGCAAAACGGCGCCGGAGGCTTCCAGATCGGCCCGATCACCAACAACGACGGCCCGGTGACCATCGATAACACGAACGGCGGGCCGAGCGACAGCGCGACGATCGTGGGGACCGTGAACAGCGGTGGCACGGCGGCAGGCGATGTGTCCATCAGCACGAGCGGGCTGCTCACCGTGAACTCGACGGTGACCACCGCCGGCTCGACCGGCGGCGCGCTGACGCTCAGCGGCGCGATCACCCTCGCCGCTACGCCGGTGCTCGGCGGCGGCGACATCTCGCTGATCGGCGGCTACGGCGACCTGCACATCCTCGCGAATCTCTCGTTTGCATCGTCCTTCACGCTCAGCTCGGCGCGCAACGTCATCATTGAGGCCACCGTCGCCACGACGGGGAGCACGAGCGACCTGACGATTACCGCCGATACGGACCTCGACGGCGTCGGCGGCGTGTATGTGAAGGAAGACGGCTTCGTAAACTCGTCGCGCGACGTGACGATCACCGGTTCCGAGCTCACGAACGACCTCGGCTTCCTCGAAACCAACGAAGCGATCCGCATCGACGCGGAGGGCACCGTCGCAGTGCCGGTGGTGCAGGTGCAGGCGGTGCGAAACATCACGATGAACTCGAGCACAGCGCTGCCGACGAGCGTCACGGCAATCGCGGGCTACATCAAGAATACGAACACGAGCCCGACCGTCGGGAATATCGAGTTCACGAATGCGGTCGATATCATCGACAACACAGCCTTCGTGCAGGGCGGTGGAGCGGGTAGCGTGCTCTTCGATTCGGCGCTCGATAGCAGCGGCGACTATGACCTGAAACTGCAGTCCACGATCGGCAACATCAACTTCTTCGCGGCGGTCGGCGCGGGGGGGGGCGCTGGGTGTTGTGACGGTGGTGAATGCCGGTGACGTGACGGCTTCATCGACGTTTGCAGCAGCCAGCTTGACGATCACCAACGCGCTCGGCACTGCGACCTTCAGCGATACCGTCACCGTTACCGGCGCGAGCGGTAACAGCTTCTACGTCCATGGAGACACGCTGGTGGTGGATGCGGTGAGCGCGACGGGTGGCGGAAACATCGTTTGGGAAGTCGAGAATCTCACTATCGGGGACACGGTGGGGGGGGACGGTGAATTGACGATCCGGCCTATCACCACCACCCGAACGATCGGCATCAACGGTGCGGGTTCCTTGAGCATCGATTCGGCGGAGATCGCGCTGCTGCAGGCTGGATTCAGCATGATCACGATCGGGCGGACGAATGGCAGCGGGACCGTGACGACCAGCGGCGCAAACTTCATCGATCCGCTGACACTCCTCACGCCAACCGGAACGCTGAATATCAACGGCAAGGTCGCGACCACCAGCGCCGCCGCCTCGATCGATATCCAGGCGAAGACGCTGAACCTCAACGTGGACAGCGCGGCAAACGACGTCCTCTCCACCGAGGCCGGCGCTATCACGATCACCAACGCGAATATCAACCTGCTCGCGGACACGAAGATCAACACGAACACGGGCACCGCAGGCGGCGATGTCTCGATCACGGCGACGATCGATGGCGCCTACGATTTCGTGGTGGATGCGTTCTACGATGCGGCAGGCGGCGATGTGACCTTCCGAGGGATGCCGACGACGACGACGCCCTTCGCGAGCATCGGTGGGACAATCCGACCGACGTCGTTCACGGTGAACGCGAACAACATCGACACTCAGCCGCACACTAACACAAATGGCTCGCAGGTGTATAACGCGACCGGGGTGATCACGACGCGCGCCGGCGCGCACAGCGCGAGCAACGGCGGCGATGTCACCTACAATGGTGTTCTCAACCCGTTGGAAAACCTGCGGATCGGAGCGACCGACGTGACCTTCACCGGCGACGTGCTCAATCTGAACCTGACGAGCCAGCAGTTGGAATCGACCACCACGGCGACGAGCCCGATCGTCGCTCTGGCAGACACAACCGGACTGTTCCCTGGGCAGAAAGTCAGCGGCACGGGCATCCCGGCGGGCACGACCATCACCGACGTGGATATCGACGGCATTCATATCACCCTCTCCGCCGCCGCGACGGTGAGCGACACGGCGTATCTGGTGTATGGCACCATGGGTTCGTCCACACTGACGGGCTCGGCTACGGTGGGCACAGACACATTCACGCTGACTGCCGGGGACACTTCCGGACTCTACGTGGGGCAGCCCGTCTTTGGCACCGGGGTTCCGACTGGGGCGACCGTCACGGCGATCAACAGCCCGACCAGCTTCACGATCTCCGCTAACATCGCGACCTTCTCCGTCCTTGCCAGCATCACGAGTTCGACGCTCAAGGCCACGGCTGACTCGGGCACCAACGCCTTCACCTTGACGGCGGGGACTACCGGCAGCCTCAGCATCGGGCAAGCCCTCTCAGGTCCTTACGTCCAGCCGGGAACCGTGATCTCGCTAATCACTGGGCCGACCACGTTTACCACCTCGCTGAGCACGAGTCCGGATGCGCTCAGCCCGCGGGTCGGCGTCAGCCCCAACTCAGCGCTGACCATCACCGCCACTGGCGAAACTCGGTTCATGGGCAACGTCGGCGTGGATAGCCTTGGCGTGGCCAAGCCGCTCAACTATGTGCGGATCGACAAGTCCGCGCTGGTCACCGTAGATGAAGCAGTGCGTGTCCTCGGCGCCATTACGATCACTGCCGATGAGATGAACTTCAATGGCGGTCCGGATTCGATCGTCGGCTCGACCATTTCTCTCACGGCATCTTCGGTAGCGATAAACGTGATTCTCGGCACCAGCCCCGAAACTGGCGGTTCCACCGAGTTGGAATTGAGCGCGGACGATGTCGATGCGTTGAGTTCAGGGTTCGCTTTGATCACGATCGCTTCGCCAACCACAGGCGGGACTCTATCGGTCGATGGACCCGTGGTCTTCAAGTCCCCGACCAAGCTGCATTCCGCAAACCTCACCAGCGGGACGATCTACGTGAACGATACGGTGACCGCCACCGGAACCGCCTCGCTGGAGTTTTACGCGCGAACCACTGATATCGGAGCGGACATCACGAGCGCTGCTGGCTTGATCACCTTCACCAGCCTCCATCAGCAACTGACCGGCAAAGTCCTCGTCACCGACCCGGCGACGATTTCCTCGACAAGTGGGAGCATTACTTTCCTCGCGAGCACCTCACTGGCGGCCCCGCTGACTGTTTCCACGGCGACGGGTGACATCTTGACGAGTGGCTACATCCTCAGCTCCAACTTGAGCGATCTCACCGTCAGTGCTGCGACCGGTGACGTGACGTTCCTGGCCCCGATCGGCAACGGTTCGGCCGCGAGTCGGCCTGGCCACGTTCAGGTCAACAATGGCGGAACGACCACATTCAACGCGGTCGATGCCAGCAGCGTCGCCACGGATGCTGTAGGGACCACGCTCCTCAAGGGCCGGGTGTTTAGCTGGGCTGCTGCTGGAATCGAATTCCTCGATCCGCTGACGATCGTGAACACGCTATCCATCGCAGCGAACGGAACTGGCGGCATCGACTTGTGGGACACGGTCGATAGCAACCCGGTCGCGCGCACTCTGACGCTCCGGACCGTCTCCGGCAGCATCAACGTGCATGACAACATTGGCTCCGTGAATCCGTTATTGGCGTTCACGATCTCCTCGACCACCGGGGATGTCACCGTCGATGGCACCGTCACGGCCACCAGCGTCAATTTCAAGGGCGATGCGATCGACACAAATGCGGTGATCACCACGACCGGGCCTCAACTATATTCAGGCCTCGCCGACGTCGATCTTGCCCAGCTATCCGCTGGCACGACACTCAAAGTGACCAGTAAACAGAGCATCACCTCCACCGGCGCATGGGCCGTCACAGGGCGGGCGACGCTGGCTTCCACCTCGACCCTCGCCACCGATGGCATCAGCGTGACCGGTGCTGGAAATTCCTTCGGCGAACTGCACCTGACTGCTCGTAATGCCACGGTAGAAGAGGATGGCGACATTCTGATCGCAGGTGGTAAAATCTCACGCGTCTTGACTAGCGCGGGCATCACTTCGCTGACTTCGTTCAATGGCAGCATCACGCAGCTTGGAACGTTCGACACGTGGCACCTGATCGCCACCGCGTCGTCTCCTAGCGCGACGGTGAACTTCTCGACAGGCACCCTGCGTGTCGCTGAACTCGGCGCCATCACTGCGGATTCCGACATCACGATCGTCCGCAGCGCGCCGGGGAACTTGATTCTCAAGGACACCATTACCAGCATCAGCGGCGATGTTGTAATCGTCGCCGATTACGCCAGCACGGCAAATGTCGATAATGACGCCGGCGCTAATCCTATCAGCGCGGGCGGACGCTACCTGCTCTACGCCTACGATGAATCCTTGAGCCTTGCGCTGTTGGGCGGAATCAGCGCGCCGACATTCGCACCGCTGGGTATCCGATATTCGAATGATCCGCTGGCGGCCGGCAATCCAGGCAATATCGGCGGCACTTACCTTGTGTTCGGTCACGCGTGATCCGGCGGCTCGAGTGATGCCGCGATGAACGCTTCCGACCGCACGCTTGCCGCCGCTGCGCCGCCGCCACTCCGGCGGCAGTTTGCCAGCGACAACTACTCCGGCCTGTGCCCGGAGGCGTGGACCGCCATGCAGGAGGCGAACGCCGGGCACTGCCCGAGCTATGGCGACGATGCGTGGACACAGCGCGCTGCCGACTTGCTGCGCGAGGTGTTCGAGACCGACTGCGACGTCTTCTTCGTCTTCAACGGCACCGCAGCAAACTCGCTCGCGCTCGCCTCGTGCTGCCAGAGCTACCACTCCATCCTTTGCCACGAACTCGCCCACGTGGAGACCGACGAGTGCGGAGCGCCCGAGTTCTTCTCGAATGGAACGAAGGTGCTCCTCCTGCCCGGCGCAGAGGGAAAGATCGCGCCGTCGGAGATCGAACGCGTGGTGGGCAAACGCAGCGATCTCCATTTCCCCAAGCCACGCGCCGTGAGCGTGACGAATGCGACCGAGGTCGGAACGGTCTATTCGCCCGATGAACTCAAGGCGATCTGGTCAAAAACCAAATCGCTCGGACTGCGGCTACACATGGACGGCGCGCGCTTTGCCAACGCCGTCGCCTCGCTCGGTTGTGCACCAAAGGAGATCACGTGGCAGGCCGGCGTGGACGTGCTGTGCTTCGGCGGGACGAAGAACGGCATGGCGGTCGGCGAATCGGTCGTCTTTTTCAACCGCGAGCTCGCACACGAGTTTGAATGGCGTTGCAAGCAAGCAGGCCAACTTGCTTCAAAGATGCGCTTCCTCAGCGCGCCGTGGGTCGGGATACTCAAGGACGGCGCGTGGCTGCGCCACGCAGCACACGCCAACGCGATGGCGGCGAGGCTCGATGCTGCCCTGCGTGAGCTCCCGAATACGAGGCCGCTCTTCACCCGCGAGGCAAACGGCGTCTTTGTCGAATTGCCCGCTGCAGCCATCGGTGCGCTGCGTGCAAGGGGCTGGCTTTTCTACACATTCATCGGCGCCGGTGGCTGCCGGTTCATGTGCTCATGGGACACACGGCCCGAAGATGTGGACGCGCTCGCGTCTGACCTCCGCGCCGTGCTTTGATCAGGGACGTCTGAGGGCGCTAATGCATTCGCCTTCCCCTGCGCTACCCGCGCCTGTTAGCAAGATCGTCGCGATGCAGGAACCGCCCGAGCCGCCAAAACCAACAGAGCCCCGGGCTTCATCCGACGACGAGAGCCGGCGGCAGGACGACGACCTCGTCGCGCGCACGCAGGCTGGCGATACGGGAGCTTTCGACGAGCTGATCCTCAAATACAGCCCGCGCCTTTACGGCCTCGTTTACAACATGACGTCGAACCACGACGACACTCACGACATGCTTCAGGACGTGTGGTCGAAGGCGTATCGTTCGATCAACAGTTTCCGAGGCAAGTCATCCTTCTACACGTGGATCCACTCGATAGCCGTGAACATGACGATCAACTTTCTGAAGAAACGGACGCGCCGGACACATCAGAGTCTCGACGACATCGAATCCAGCGTTCATCAGGACAAAGATCTCATCGAACTGGCCGCCACGAGCACTCCCGTGCGGGAAGCCAACTTGAACGAGCTCCAGAAAAGATTGAACGATGCCATGCAGAGGCTGTCCGAAGACCACCGCACGGTTGTCACCATGTTCGATATCCAAGGTTTGCCTCACGCCGAAATAGCGAAGATCTTGGGTGTCTCGGAAGGGACCGTTCGGTCGCGCCTCTTTTACGCACATCGGCAATTGCAAAATTTTCTCAGCGAGTTTCTCTCCTAGCCGCCCAGACCAAAAGCTCATGACCGAAGATCAAAAGCTCACCGCGCTCCTCCGCCTCAAACGCTACGAGCAGCCGCCTGCGGGATACTACGAAAAACTCCTGCAGGACATCCATCGGCGCCAACGGACGGAACTTTTGAGGCGATCGCTGTGGGCGATTGGGCTGGAACGCTTCCAGACTTTCTTCAGCGCGCACAGCATGGGAAACGTTTCGTTCGCCGGAGCGATGGCGCTCGTCGCCGTAGCCGGATTGCTCGGAATCGGCCTGATCGGGGACGCGCCGCAGTATGCGGTGGCACCTCGCGCGCTGGCCAAGACCAGCGTCAATCGCGCTCCAGCAAACATCCTTTCGGCCGTTCCTTCTTCCCCCCGCCTCCTTTCATTGCAGGAAGCCCCTGCTGCCGGGATCGCCGCGGATGAAGAAATAACTCTCGGCAATGCCCGTCTCGTCCCAGCCAGCGCTTCGCCGCGAGCCGCGGTTGCGCATCAACCACGCTACGTGATCGACACGCGGCCCGTGAGCTTCGAAGCCACGAAGGTTTCGTTCAGCTTCTAACGATTTGGGATTCAGACTTTCGAGTTCCATCGCCGCCCTGCTCCTCGCCGGGGCGTGCGCGCAAGATGTGCCGAAGTCTGTCGCCGAAAGCCTCGCGAGCGAGATCAGCGTGGTCTTCGAGCGCGCCCAGAAAGCCATCGTTCGCATCGAAGCGACCGACCGCCACGGCAGGCTCAGCGGCACAGGCTTCTTCGTCGATCCCGCCGGCACGATCTACACGAGCTACACGATCGGCGGCGAAAGCAGCGATTTCGAAGTCCGATTCGGCGATCAGAAATTCCCCGCGCGACGACTCGTCGCCGATCCACGCAGCGGCGTCGCCGTCCTCAAGGTCGATGCTTCGGATACTCCATTCATCTCCGTCGGGGAGAGTCGCTCCCTCACCGTCGGCGGCCCAGTGATGGTCGTCGGCTATCCGATGGACCTGCCGCTTTCGCCGAGCTTCGGTTGCGTGTCCGGCTTCGATATCAAGTATCTCGATCGCTACTTCGCCACGCGACACGTCCGCGCGAATGTCCCGGTGCAACGCGGCCAGGGCGGCGCGCCGCTGCTGAATATGCGCGGCGAAGCGGTCGGCATCCTCATCTCGAGCCTCGATCAGGGCAGCGCATGCTTCACCCTGCCGATCGAAGCGGCCGATAAAGTGCATAAGGACTTCCTCCGGTTCGGCGAGCTTCGCCCCGGCTGGCTCGGCGTCGGTGTCGAGACCGCGCAGACCCCGCGCGGGAACTCCACTGCGGAGATCAACGTGCTGAACATCGGCTCGCCCGGCCAAAAGGCCGGACTCCAAACTGGCGACGTCCTGCTTCAGGTCGGTTCCCGAACGATCGGCAGCCCGGAAGACGTCCTCGACGCAGCATTTTACATCGCCGCCGAAGACGAAGTGAAGCTCCGCGTCGCGCGAGGCGACCAGACGATCGATCTCACCGTCACTGCTGCCGATCGGCCGAATACGAGCGCCCGCACCGCGGGGGATATTCCGTCCTTTGCCCCCGCTGACGGCGCGAACCTGCGCGGCTTCCCGCTCAACATCGACCGCTAGGAAACGGCGCCGGGTGAAGCTGATTTCCTGGAACGTCAACGGCATCCGCGCGGCACTCCGCAAGGGCTTCCTCGATTTCCTCACCGCCGAGGCACCCGATGTGATGTGCGTGCAGGAGACGAAGGCCGCGCCCGAGGATGTCGAAGCTGCCTGGCCCGGCTATGAAGCGCACTGGAACTGGGCGGAAAAGCGCGGCTACTCCGGCGTGCTCACGCTCTCGAAAGCCAAGCCGCTCGGCGTCGCCCGCGGCATCGGCATCGCGGAGCATGATCGCGAAGGCCGCGTGCTCACGACCGAGTTCAGCGACTTCTTCCTCGTGAACGTCTATGTGCCCAACTCGCAACGCGAACTCACGCGCCTCCCGTATCGGCAGGAGTGGGACCGCGCCTTCCTCGCCTACCTGCGCGCACTCGAACTCACCAAACCCGTCATCGTCTGCGGCGACCTCAACGTCGCCCACACCGAGATCGACCTCGCCCGCCCGAAGGACAACGTGAAGAACCACGGCTTCACGCCGGAGGAGCGCGCGGGTTTCGATACCCTCGTCGCTGCCGGGTTCGTCGATACCTTCCGCGAGTTCGAAAAAAGCGGCGGCCACTATACCTGGTGGAGCCAGATGAACGGCGCGCGCGCCCGGAATATCGGCTGGCGCATCGACTACTTCCTCACCTCCGCCACGCTGCGTCCGCGGCTCAAGGCCGCCCGCATCCTCGGCGGCGTTCTCGGCTCCGATCACTGTCCCGTGGCGCTTGAGATGAAGCCACCGACCCGCTCCAGGAGCTAGCCACAGGTCAGTTGGAGTCGTTCACCGTGATCCGCACCGAGCCGCTCTCGGTCTGTCCGGCGAAAGAGCCACGGCCTTCGCCGGGCACATCGCCAAAGGCCGGCTTGAACGCGCCCTGGAACTTCACCGGCTTCTGCGTCGCGGGGTGGATGAATCTGCCGCTGAACAGCCCGGACTTCGGCACGAGCGTGAGCTTCATCTGCGTGAGATCGATCTCGGAGCCGGTGGTGCCGGGCACGTAGCCGGCGATCACGGCACGCGTGGGGAAGATGCTCAGCAACACGTCGCGCACGTCGGGCAATGCGCCGTCGGTCAAATTCCCATCGCTCAGGCGCAGCGTCGCATTGAGCAAGCCGGGGCTCAGGCCGATGGGGATGAGTTCGTTCCTCGCTGGCTTCGGGTAGGGGATGCCGTCGATGATGAGGCTCGCCGCGATGCCGTCGCGGTAATAGGTCGAGTCCGGGTCGGGAGCCTTGTCCCAGTCCAGCTCCGCGACGAGGCCGAGAGGCACCCCGCCGGCTTCCACCGCATCGACGCTGCCGGCGAGCGTGCCGTGGCTCTTACCCGCTCGCTGGTAGAGGCGCGAGGTGGCGAGACGGTAGGTGGCGCCGTCCGGGTTGCGATCACCGGCGCTGAAGGGCTGTGCATCCGGCAGCCGCCCGACGAAGCGCGCCCCGCGGCGGCGGTCCTTGCCCACGGTCATGGTCAAAAATCCGTCGCCCGGGATGGCGACGAGACTGCGAGAGCGAGCCGCACTCGCTGCAGCCGCGTTTGGCGGATCGATGAAGGCGACGCTCTTGCCGCTCGTTGCTCTCGGCGCTTGCCCCGCCACCGGCAAGTCCAGCGCCGCCGTGAAGGTGCCGTCGGCGTCCGTGATGCTGATGCTCCCGGTGATGCGCCGGTCAGCGGGATTGCCGGAGAGGGCGAGATCCAGGCGGGTCAAAGCTCCGTCGGGATTGGTGAAGTCGGCCTTGGCCCTCCCATACGTGCCGAAGCTGCCCTCGAGCTTCTGTCCACCAAGCCCGGAGCCGTCCTTGAAGACGTAGAAAGATGAGCCGGTCTTGAACTTCCCGGCTTCGTCGAGGCCGATGGCAATGGCCACTGCCCTGCGTGATCCCACGGGGATGGACTGTGGCACCAGTCCCGCCTGCGCCGGTTGGTAATGGCCCGCATACGGTCGGTAGTGGACGAGCGTCACGATCCCAGGGTTGGAAACTGTGCCATGCGCGTCCCGCGCTCTGTAGCGAAATGCCGCTACGGCATCCGGGCTGTCCACCGTGTAAGTGATGCGCTTCCCGTCATCGGAAATCGTGGTAGTTCCACGCAAACCCGCGACATCGAGCGGAGGGGCAATCGCCAAACCCGCAACATCACCGTCATCGGCGTCGGCGTCATTGAGCAGCGGCTCGAAGACAACCTGCCCGGTGTGAAAGATCGTGTCCGGCACCGCGACCGGCGCCGCAGAGTCCGTCGTGGTGAAAGTGGCATCGCTCCCTTCACTGCGTCCCCCGTCGGTATTCGCCACCAGCCGGAAATGATACGTCTTCGCAGATGACAGCCCGCTGATAGCGACACTCACCGTCTGCGGCCCCGCCCCCGTGATCGCTCCCTGCACGGAGACGCTCTGGTCGTAGGCCGTCGTCTCGCCGTATTCGAAAATCGCCGTCCCGCTCACGCCCTTCGTATCCACCGTGCCGCTCAGGGTGGCCGAGGTGGAGGTGATGCTCGTCGCGTTGCCAGTCGTCACCCCAGCAGGCAGCGGGACCGCCGTGAAGCTCGCCGGGAGCCCGCGGTTTGTGCCGCTCAGGTTCGTCGCCACGATGCGGTAGAAGTATTGCGTCGCCGGCGTGAGCCCGGTGATCGCCTGCGTGATCGGCGCGTCCGCATTCCCACTGCCGACGGACTGCGTGGCTGTGGTGGTCGCGCCGCTGAAATCCTGCGCCGTGCTCCACTCGAAATAGGCATTCGTCGCCGCACCATTTGGATTCACCGTCCCGCGGAGCGTCGCGCCGCTCGTCGTCACGTTCACAGGCGCGGTCGTCGTCACCGCGGGCGGCGGCGATGTGGTGGTGAAGGCCACGTCGTCGCCGAGGCTCGTGCCGCCGGGATTCGTGGCGACGAGGCGGTAGTGGTAGGTCGCATTCGCCGCCAGCCCGCCGATCGCCGCGGACACCGCGCCCGCGCTCGATCCGTTGCCGAGATTCTGCCCCGGCGTCTGGTTCCCGTAGCTCGTCGTCGTGCCCCACTCGAAGTAGCCGCTCGTCGCCGCGCCGTTCGCATTCACTGTGCCGGTGAGCATCGCCGAGGCGAAGCCCACGCCGGTAGCGGCACTCGTCGTCGCCACGGGCGGCAGCGGCTTCGTGGTGAAGATGCTGTCGGACCCCGGGGTGGTGCCCTGCGAGTTCGTCGCCACGATGCGGAAGTGGTAGAGCGTATTCGGCAGCAGGCCGGCCACGAGCTCCGAGAGGCCGAGCGCGGAAGTGCCGCCGCCGATGTCCAAGTCCGGCACTGGCGCGCGGGTGCCGTAGCCCGTCGTCGTGCCGTATTCGAAGTAGGTCGTCGTCGCCCCGCCATTCGGATTCACCGCCCCATTCAGCGTCGCCGTATCCGTGCCGATCATGCTCGCCGAGCCGGTCGCCACCGCAGGCGCGAAATTCCCGGCGTTCACCGTGAAGAAAGTCGCATCGCCACTCACCGTCGTGCCGCCCGCATTCACGGCGACGAAGCGGTAGTGGTAGGTATTGCTCGTCGAGAGCCCCGTGAGGAGCACCGACACCGTGCCCGCCACGCTGCCGCTGCCCGCATCGAGCACCGCGGTCTGCGAGCCGTAGCCGGTCGTGGTGCCGTATTGGAAATAGCCCGTTGTCGCCGCTTTATTCGGATTCACCTGCACCTGGAGCGTCGCGCCCGTGTTCGTCACATTTGCCGCCACGAGCCCGCTCACCTCCGGGGCCAGCGGCAGTGTGGTGAAAGTGGCGTCCGCACCGATAGCCGAGCCGTCCGCATTCGTCGCCACCACACGATAGTGGATGAGCGTGAGCGGCGAGAGCCCGGAGAGCGCCGCACCCACCGCCTGCGCCGTGGTGGAAGGCACGAGATTCTGCACGCTGGTGGTATTGCCGTAGCTAGTCGTCGCGCCCCACTCGAAGACCACGCTCGTCGCCGTGTCGCGCGGCGTCACCGTCGCATTCAGCATCGCCCCCGAGGCCGTCACGCTGCTCGCCCCATTCGTCACCGCCAGCGGCGGGCGTCCCCCCGTGGTGAAGGTCTGATCCGCGCCGAACGCCGTCCCGCCCGCATTCGTCCCCACCATGCGGAAATGATACGTGCTCACGACCTGCAAGCCGCTGATCGCCTCGCTCACCGCCACCACGCTCGACCCACTGCCGACGTCCTGAACCGCTGTCGTATTCCCGTAAGCTGCCGTGAGCCCATACTCGAAATATGCCGAGGTCGCGAGGCTGCCCGGATTCACCGTGCCGCTGAGCGTAGCCGTGCTGGGCGTCACATCCGTCGGGCTACCGGTGGAGACCGTCGGCGGGGTGGTGGGATACGGGACCTGCACCTCGACGATGCCGAAGCTGCCACCATAGATGCCGGAGACTGTTCGACCGCGGGCGCGGATGAATCCGCTCGACGGCAAGCTCAAGCCGGTGCGCTCCCAGCCGCCCGCAATGCGCGTGCCTGAACCTAATGGACTCCAGTTTGCTCCGCCATCCGTGCTCAGCTCGAAGGTCACCTGGCCGATCTCCGGCGAAGCACCGCCGCGCAGCCATTGGATGCGGTTGGCGCTGAGCACGGTGAGGGTCTGCGTGGCCGGGTCGTTCTCCAGCCGTGCGATGCCGTTGCGCGTCACTCCGCCCACAATGCTGGTGTTGGTCCCGATCACAATCTTCCCATTCGCCTGCACCGCCGTGCTGTAAACGTCGCCGCCCGCATTGGGATTGAAAGCCGGATCCAGCGTGCCGTCGGCATTGAGCCGCGCGATGCGGTTGCGCGTCACCCCGCCCACGGTGGTGAACAAGCCGCCAATCAGGATTTTCCCATCCGCCTGCACTGTCGTGCTCCAAACGATGCCGTTCGCATTGGGATTGAAGGCTGCGTCCAGCGTGCCGTCGGCATTGAGCCGCGCGAAGTTGTTGCGCGTCACTCCGCCCACGATGGTGAATTCACCCCCGATCACGATCTTCCCATCCGCCTGCACTGCCGTGCTGTAAACTTCGTTGCTCAAACTGACGCCCACATTGGGATTGAAGGCTGCGTCCAGCGTGCCGTCGGCGTTGAGCCGCGCGATGTAGGCGCGCGACACGTCGTTCACATTGCCGAACAACCCCCCGATCACGATCCTCCCATCCGTCTGAACCGTCGCGCTGTAAACGTGGCTGGTCGTATTGGCATTGAAGGTCGGGTCCAGCGTGCCGTCGGCATTGAGCCGCGTGATGTGCGCACGCGCCTGCCCGCCCACCGTGCTGAAAGCGCCCCAGATCAGAATCCTCCCATCCGCCTGCACCGCCGTGCTGAAAACTTCGCTGTTCGCGTTGGGATTGAATGCCGGGTCCAAGGTGCCGTCGGCATTGAGCCGCGCAATGCGCCTGCGCGTCACTCCGCCCACGGTGGTGAATTGGCCCCCGATCACGATCTTCCCATCCGCCTGCACTGCCGCGCTGGACACGCGGCCGTTCGCGTTGGGATTGAAGGCCGGGGCCAAGGTGCCGTCGGCATTGAGCCGCGCGATGCGGTTACGGGCCACTCCGCCCACGATAGTGAAGTCACCCCCGATCACAATCTTCCCGTCCGGTTGCACTGCCGTGCTGAAAACGGCGCCGTTCGCGTTGGGATTGAAGGTCGCATCCACATCTCCCGGCGCGGCGGACGCGAGAGGGCTGAGGACGGCGAGCAAAGCTGCGAGGGCACCGCGGAGCGTGGCGTTCATAGGGTGGTCGGAGAGGGTGGCGAGTGAGGGGACAGCGATCATTGGTTCACCGTGATCCGCACCGAGCCGCTGCGGCTTTGCGAGGCGTCGTTGCGGTTGCGGCTCAGGAAGCTGCCGCGGCCATCGCCGGGGACGACGCCGAAGGCTGCCTGGAGTGCGCCGGCGAACCTGGTGCGTTCGCCAGTGCCCGGGTGGGTGAAGGTGCCGCTGAACCGTCCGGCGCGCGGATTCATCGAGACTTTGATCCTGTTCCCATTCGGCGCCTGAAAGAATGCACCGAGGAAATTCATCGTGAACGGCACGCTGATGTCGGCGCCGACGTTGCCGTCGCGGAAGCGGATGGTGGCGTTGTTGCGGATGTTTTGCAGGCCGATGGGCGCGAGGCGCTGGCCGGAGGGATACTCGCGGGCGTCGAGGAAGACTCGGTTGTCGAAGGCGTTCGGGTAGGCGGTGGTGGTGGCGTTCTGGTTCTTGTGCCAGCGCAGCTCCGCGAGCATATCCGCGACACTTCCCCCGGAGTCGCCGACCGTGGCGCGTCCGAGGAGCTGGCCGCCGGGCGGTCTAGCCGCGGTCCTTTTGTAAATGCCGCTGCGCACCGCGTAGGTGGCCTTGCGCAGCGGGGAGCCAGCGCTGAAGGCCGCCTCGAAGTCCGGCAGCCGGCCCACGAAGCGCCCGGAGCGTTTCGCCGTGCTCCCGAGGCTGATGACCGAGAAGCCGTCGCCGGGGATCGGCGCGCCCGCACCGCCGGAAATCGGGTCGATGAAGGAGGTGCGGATGCCGGGGGCGAGCTGGGCGCTGAGGGCCGGGTCGGGCACTTCGCCGGAGAGGGTGAAGGTGGTCGTGAGCGTGGGCGATCCGCCAACGGGGCGCTCGGCCAGGGTGCCGTCGATGGTGCGCGTGTCGGTGTGGAGGGCGAACGTGAGAACCAACTCGACCCCATCAACGCCCTTCTTCCGCAATGTCTTCGCCAACGCGCCCTCGGTGGCGGTGGCGCCCGGCTCGAAGCTCCCTTTGAACCGATAGGTCAGGCTTTGCCACACCAACTGTGCGGTAGCTTTGCCTGTATCCAGCAAGACGACCGTTGCGATCCCGCTGTTGTTCGGGTCACCGGCGTCCGGAGCGTCGATCGTGCCGCCGTAGTTGCCGCCTCCACCGAGAAAAATGGCCGTCGCGGCGGGTGCTTCGCCGGAGGTGAGGGAGAACAGGATCGCCGCAATGAGGGCGTGGATGGATGGCGTGTGCATAGAGGAGAAGGAGGGCATATCAGCGTGGGCGGTCCACGCTAGCCAAGCATCGAACGCCAGCCTCCCGATCCGCTTTCGTCCCCGCATGGAGCGGGTCCACCGCCAGGCCCTCTCGTGTGTTTAAGCTGCCGTTCATTTGATTGGTCGGGGTAATAGCAGCCGTGGTGCCGGAACGGTCGAGCGGACGGCGTGATAAAGTGCTTAAAAGATTGAACGCCGCCCCGCACGAGGCAGGGCGGCGTTCGGAGTGATGTAGCCACGCCGCTCCGCGGCGTGCGGCGCGCGCGTCCCAGAGGGACGCGGCTACAGATCCTTACTTCGTCGGGACGGTCGCGATCGTCTGCAAGATCCGGCTGGCGATCTTGTAGGGGTCGCCCTGCGAGTTCGGACGACGGTCTTCGAGGTAGCCCTTGTAGCCGTTGTTCACGAAGCTGTGCGGGACGCGCACCGACGCGCCGCGGTTGGCGATGCCGTAGTTGAACTTGTCGATCGACTGCGTCTCGTGCAGGCCGGTCAGGCGCATGTGGTTGTCCGGGCCATACACGGCGATGTGCTCGTTCTTGTATTTGTCGAACGCCGCCATGAGCGCCTCGAAGTATTCCTTGCCGCCGACGGTGCGCATATACTCGGTCGAGAAGTTCGCGTGCATGCCGGAACCGTTCCAGTCCACCTCCATGCCGAGCGGTTTGCAGTGCCAGTTCACGTCCACGCCGTAGGCTTCGCAAAGCCGGAGCATGAGGTAGCGGGCCATCCAGACTTCGTCGGCCGCCTTCTTCGAGCCCTTGCCGAAGATCTGGAATTCCCACTGGCCCTTCGCCACCTCGGCGTTGATGCCTTCGTGGTTGATGCCGGCCTCGAGGCAAAGCTCGAGGTGCGTGTCCACGATCTCACGGGCGATGTCGCCGACGTTCTTGTAGCCGACACCGGTGTAGTATTCGCCCTGCGGCGGCGGGAAGCCACCACCCTGTGGGAAGCCGAGCGGCACCCCGTCCTTGTAGAGGAAATACTCCTGCTCGAAACCGAACCACGCGCCCGAGTCATCGAGGATGCTCGCGCGGCTGTTGCTCGGGTGCGGGGTCGTGCCGTCAGGCATCATGACTTCGCACATCACGAGCAAACCATTGTGCTTGGTCGGGTCGGGGTAGGAAGCCACGGGCTTGAGCAGGCAGTCCGAGCTCTTACCTTCGGCCTGGCGGGTCGAGCTTCCGTCGAAGCCCCACATCGGGAGTTGTTCGAGCGTCGGGAAAGCGTCGAAGTCTTTGACCTGAGTCTTCCCGCGGAGGTTCGCGGCCGGCTCATAGCCGTCGAGCCAGATGTATTCGAGTTTATACTTAGCCATGTGTTGTTTTTGGTGTCGTTTTTTGAGCAGTCTGCGCCGTTTTGACCGCTGAGGTTGTTGGTTTTACTTAGGTTGAGCCTTTAGTGCGGCGCGAGCGGGGCTTAGCAATGGCGATGCCACCGCGCAAGCGGGAACACGCGCCATTGCCGCCGGGGTAAAAGCGGGCATCTTCCGACCTTCATGATCCAAGTGAAGGACACGCTCCGGGCCACCGTCCGCATCTCCTTCGATGGCCGGGTCCACAAGACTTTCCGCGGCCCGAAGGCGGATGAACGCTTTGCCAACGAGGTCCGCGTGCTGCGCTTCCTGGAAGAGCGCGCCTGCCCCTTCGTCCCGCGCCTCCTGGAGGCGCATCCGGAGCAGCTTCAGATCGTCACCTCGAACTGCGGCTCCCGCGTCGAGCACCTCGACGAAGCCCGCACCAAGGAGCTCTTCGCCGAGCTGGAAACCTACGGCGTCCGCCACGACGACCCCGAAATCCGCAACGTCACCTATCGCCAGACCGACGGCCGCTTCTGCATCATCGACTTTGAATTCGCGACCCTCCTCGGCGGGTGAAACTCGGACGGCTCTTTTTAACGCAGAGGCGCAGAGGTCGCAAAGGAACGCGGAGAATATTTGTTTCCTCTGCGAATCTCTGCGCTCTCTGCGCCTCTGCGTTGAACCCCGCGCTCCTCGCCAAATGACGCCCGCATCTTCCAACAGCCTCCGCTGGTCCGGCCAGACCGACCGCGGCAAAGTCCGCAAGAACAACGAGGACTCCTTCCTCGGCCTGCAATTCGACGCCCGCGAAGTCCACCACCTCGGCAAGATCGGCGAAGCCTCGCTCGGCCACTACGACTTCGCCTTCGCCGTGAGCGACGGCATGGGCGGCGCGCTCGCCGGCGAATTCGCCAGCCGCGTGAGCGTGGAGAAAATCACCCGCCTCCTCCCGCTCGCCTACGGACGCTCCGCCCTCGGCATGGAGACCGGCTTCGGCGACGTGCTCGCCGAGCTCTTCGAGCAAATCCACCGCACCCTCACCCACTACGGCGCCACCTACGATGAATGCTCCGGCATGGGCGCCACGCTGAGCCTGTGCTGGTTCACGCCCGGCTGGATGTATTTCGGCCACATCGGCGACAGCCGCATCTACTTCCTCCCCGCCACCGATGGCGCGATGAAACTGCTCACCCACGACGACACTCACGTCGGCTGGCTCCGCCGGCAGGGGAAACTCAACGAGCGCGAAGCCCGCGAGCACCCCGGCCGCAACGCGCTGCAAAAAGCGCTCGGCGCCGGGCATCAATTCGTCGATCCCCAAGTCGGCGCCGTCGGCTATGAACCGGGCGACAAATTCCTCCTCTGCACCGACGGCGTCATCGACGGCCTCTTCGACCACGCCCTCCACGACCTCGTCCGCACGCCCGACGCGACCGCGAAACACATCGTGGACACCGCCGTGCAAAACTCCGGCCGCGACAACGCCACCGCGCTCGTGATCGAAGTGGTCTGAGCACGCGAACCCTCAACCCGGCCGCGAGCCGGCAGGCTCACCGCCGATCGGGAACGTGCGAAAAGGTTCCGGCTTGCCTTGGGCGGGAGACGCTGGCGTGTTCTCCGCCATGCCGTCGCGTTTCTCCCCTCACCGCCTCAGACGCCACCCGTTTTATCCGCCGCTCTGTCGCTTTTTGCTGCGACATTTGTCGTCGAATTGGAGTTCGGCGACTCGCACATCTCCACATGAACGACACTGCTACAAAACCAAGCAAGGCAGTTCTCTTTAGCTTTCTGGCGTGGATGCCCGCAGCAATCTATTGGCTACTTCCAAGCGATACTTTCGGTGCGCCAGCCCAATTTAACTACACATTGCCGATTGCCATCTTGGGCTTGTTTGGGCTTGGTGCCATCTTCGCGCTCTGCGGCGCAGTCCTTTGCTTTCTAGACGCACCGCGTCTTTCACCGCCACAGATTACCGGTGCCGCGCTGCTGAGCAGCGTTTACTTGGTCTTCGTCACCGTGACCTTCGTCTGCGAATGGAACTAACGCGAATTCAACCGTCGCCTATGCGCTGCAGCGAACTCGCTCCGCTGTCACGCTGGCTGCTTCCTGCCGCCACCTTTCCCCCACCACGCAGCCAGCGCGCCAGCTCCGCGAGTCGCTGAGCTTGGGTCGTTGATATGGCTCCCTCTTTGGCAACTGGAAAATAGGATTTCTTCATTACTGTAATTGAGTAACTGGCTTCGCTGGCTTGCGAACCGTGGCCGGCGGGTTGGAGCGGCGCGTCAGGCGGGTGTTTTGTCCCCTGCGGTTGGTCTGCTGATATTCGTGCGTTGGTTAACACTGTTTTTTGTTTCACCGTGATCTTCGTCGGCTGTCT
>VFJQ01000022.1 GCA_009885995.1 Verrucomicrobiota bacterium | reverse complement strand
TGGCAAGTTCGTGGACGGTGTTTTCGAGAACGCGGGGACGGTCAACTACACCGGCACCGGTCTGTTCTACGGGCGCGACACGTCGAACTTGGCGGCGCGGATCGAGAACCTGGCGGGCGGGACGTTCATCGTGGATGGCGACGGCGACTTTTCGCAGAACAACGGCAGCCCGAACTACGCGTTCAACAACGCGGGCACCTTCATCAAGCGCGGCTCGGCGACGACGACTTTCAACTCGAATGTGCCGTTCACCACCCTAGGCAGCGTGACCGTCGAAGCCGGGACGTTCCAATTCGTCCAGGCCTTCACCCAGATCGCCGGCACGCTCACGCTCGCCGGCGGCACGATCAGCACCACGCCCGCGCTCGCGGTGCAGGGCGGCACGGTCGCGGGCGCGGGGACGATCACTGGCAGCGTGAACAACAGCGGCGGCACGCTCGCGCCGACGGGCACGGCGACGATGGCGATCAGCGGCGCCTACACGCAGGGCGCAGCCGCGACGCTCACGATCGAGCTCGGCGGCACGGCCGCGGGCGAGTTCGACGTGCTCGCGGTCGGCGGCGCGGCGACGCTGAACGGCACCTTCGACGTGTCGCTCACGGGCGGCTTCACGCTCGCGAACAACCAGAGCTTCCCGGTGCTCACCTTCGCGTCGCGCAGCGGCGACTTCGCCACGAACACCGGCCTCACGCAGGGCGGCGTGACTTTGACGAAGAACTACAGCGGCACCGCGCTCACGCTCACGACGCCTTCTGCCGCGCCTGGGCCAATGCTGCTTGCACAGCGCAACTCCGCCTCGGCGGATGCGGACGGCGACGGATCGAGCGACGCCGACGAGGCGCTCGCCGGAACCGACCCGAACGACGCGCTCAGCCGCCTGCGCATCGAAAGCATCACGCGCGACGGCGAAGACGTGCACGTGGCCTTCGCCACCGCGGCCGGCATCCGCTACACGCTCGAAGCCAGCGACGACCTCGCCCGTGGCGAATGGATGGCGCCGATCGAGGACACGGAAGGCACCGATGAACTGCTCATCGTTGTGGATGTCGGCGCCGCGAGTCTGCCGCAGCGTTTCTACCGGCTGCGCGTGGCAGATGCGGTGAGCCGTGTGTCCGGATTCATCCGCCCGGCGTTCACTGGACGGCGCACGGTGGCCAGCTCACCCTTCGTGCCGCATGCTGCGGCTGCAGCACGGGTGGAGTCGATTGACGGCGCGACTCTCACACTCTCCTCACTCATCAGCACCGATGCGCCGATCGCAGCGTGGGTGCGCACGGCAGAGAATGAGATCCTCTCCCGCGTCACGGCGCACGACGGCGCGACCGCGACGCTCGACATGCCCGATGGAGTCGTGCAGGTCGGTGATGCGATTGAATTCACGGTGCTCGATACGCTCGACGATTTACTCGCCGGATTGCCAGTGAGCGCATCGTCGCGCGTCTTACTCCGCCGCGGGAATCGCTGGCAGCCATTCAAGTCCACCCCCGCCGGCTGGCGCGCCTCGCGATCCGCGAAGGGCGGGAGCGCGCCCACCGTGCAACCCGGCGAGGGCCTGCTGCTCGATCTTCCGCGCCGCACGGGAGAGCGCCTGTGGTTTGCGGGCGAGCTTCGCCCCGGCGCGGTGCTGCGCTGGGTCGCGCCAGGCCACGTCGCGTTCCTCGGCCCGCTCAGCGCCGACGCGCACATGGTCGGCGAACTCGCCGACAGCGTGCTCCCCGCGTGGCGTCCATCCGCACGTCCGCGAAGCCCCGACGTGCTGCGCATCTGGCGCGGCAACCATTTCATCTCGCCCGTCTTCGACGGCACGGACTGGCGCGCGCCGGGCCTGCCAAAACCAGACCCCGCCTTGTCACCGGGCCGCGCCGTGCTCATCGAGCGCCGACCCTGAACTGTGTCAAAGAGGTTGAAGCCCTGCATCCACTTCATCACCGCCCAGCGGATCAGGTGAGAAACCGATGCTTCACCCAACCGCGAAATCCCTCCGTCCGAGAGTGGAGCTGCACCGGATACGGCGAATCCGCGCGCTTCATCACTACGCCCTCGAAGAAAGCGTAGCCGAGCGCGCGATTCGCATCACGGAGCTGCTGGTAGAAAGCGAGCGCGTTGGCGTGTGAACCAGCGCGTCGTGTCGGCGTCAGGACCGCGGTGCCGCTCGGCACCGGGCGCGAAGCGTCACCGTCGAAAACGGGATCACACGGGAGCAGCGATGCGAGCATCGCGCGGCGCGCGGTGTAAATCGGCGTGCCGGATTCGGGAATGACATCGAGCACGACGAGTGTGCCGCGACCGAGATTGTGCCGCCGTTCGAGGGCTTCGCAGTCGGCCCACACGAGGCCGCTATTGCCGAGCTTCGCGAGCGCCGCGAGCGCGGGCCGGAAACAGTCCGCGATGGTGAGCAGGGCGCCGTGCCGATTCCACATCGTGCCCGTCGGCGTGTGGATGAGCGCGCGCCAGCCATTTAACTTTGGCTCTGCATACCAAAGCCCGCGCTTGGGCGGGGCGAGTTCGAGCCGCCCGCCCTGAATCGGCCGCGCCGGATACGTGATCAGCGATGGCACGTTCATGGCCTTGGTGCCTCCGTCGCGTAAGGGCCGGATTTCTCATTTATCAGGCGAATTTGGCCTTCGATTTCCGCACCGAAGGTGGATGGATGGGCGCTCGTTTCCCGATCACGAACGGCCTTCTGATGGATGGCGTTCGCGGCAGCTTCCAGATCATCGAGCATGACCACGCATCGCTCGTTGCCGAAGACCGTCAGGACGAAAGGATCAGTCTTCATCTGGCATGAGGACGGTTATGGCCGCGCTCGGGTC
>VFJQ01000055.1 GCA_009885995.1 Verrucomicrobiota bacterium | reverse complement strand
GGTTTTCGGTGCTTTCGGCTGCGCGGCCTGGCTGGCGCGGCGACCGAATGGACGCTGGTCACCCTCGCCTACAATCTGCGCCGCCTCCACCGCCTCGGAGCGGACCTGAACGCCGCCTGAGCCGCCCCGGCCTGGGGGGCAGAAGCCCGCGGCGGCACCCCGCACAAGCCCTGTCCGCCGAAAACCAATCCCGCGGCTCCAGAAAGGCGCTGCACATCAGCGACACTATATCTTAACCCGCCCGCCGCGGCCACAGCGCCTTCGCAGGCGCTGCTACTCGAACTGCTTCCGAAACGTCTCCAACTCCGCGTGCAGTCGCTGCACCTCGGCCTGGAGCTCGCCCGTCAGCGTCTCCAGCGCCCCGACTCGCTCGGCCAGCGGCAGCGCAGGGATCTCCGACACTTCCACCGAGTCGCCCGCCGGTTCCGCGAACACCGAGGCAGACGAAAGCCGCTGGATGTAGCGCCGCTCCTTTTGCCCCGGCCGCGGCGGGAGCAGGCTCACGAGGCCGCGCTCTTCGCTGGCGAGCGCATCGAGCGACTGCTCCACGGCGTCGAGCGTGGGAAAGGGATGAAGCCGCTCGCAGCGCTGGCGCAATTCCCCCGGCGTCTGCGCGCCACGCAGGAGCAGCACGCACAGCAGCGCCGATTCCGGTGTCGCGAGATCGTAGTGCTCCGGCAAGCGGTGCCGGTATTTCACCACCCGCATCCCCGCGCCCGACACGAGCGTCGCGAGCTTCTTTTCCCTCAGCGAATCCAGCCCGCTCTCGGCCGTCTGCTCGTCATACGAAGTCACCGGCTCGCGGTTCGTGCTTTGGTTACAAGCCATCGCCACGGCGTTGAGCGACAGCGGGTAATTCTCCGGCGTCAGCCGCTCCTTTTCGAGCAGGCAGCCGAGCACGCGCGTTTCGAGGGCATTGAGTTCAAAGGGCATGTCCGCACTACTGCGCGCCTCGCGCCCTGTTCGCAAGCCGGCGCCTGCGGTTACGGCTTCGGCGGCGTCTTGAACGGCCAGTTGCTGGTCGTGCCCGGCGCACCCGGCGACTTCGCGCCAGCCTTCGCCTTGGCCTCGGCGAGCAGCGTGTTCCAGTCCTCGGCTTTGCGGTAGCCGCTGCTGTTCGCGAGCGCCTTGCCGTGCGAATCCGTCACCACCACGAAGGGCAGCGTGTCGCCCCACTTCTCCTTGCCGTATTTGCGCATGAAATCGGCGTTGGTCTTCGCGTCATCGACGTTCAGGTCGCCCATCACGAACTCCGCCGCAGCGACGCCGATCTGTCCCTCACTGATCATCTTTTTGGTCGCGTTGCAGTTTCCGCAAGCCGGCCGGCCGAGGAGGATGAACGCCAACTTATTGTCCTTCGTGGCCGCGCTGAGCGTCTTGCGAAGGTCGGTCTGCGGCTGCGGAGGTTCCGCGAGCAGCGAGGTGCTCGCGGCGAGAAGGGCGAGAAGAGCGAGTTTTGATTTCATGGCGGAGGTGGTCAGTTGCTGCGGCGATAAGCGGAGAGTTTCGGCGCGTCCAGATTCGAATTTCTCCCGGCGCAGGAATCGATGGCAGGGGCACCGCCGCTGTGTAGAAATGCGCCGCTGAAAACCGACCCACCCGAAACCGCTCCGCGCGGTGGCACCACGAGCCTCATCGTGTTTGTGATCCTCGCCGCGCTGGCTGCGCCGTTCGCGCTCGGGCTGGCGATGACGCGCGGGCTCAGTCACGACGAACACCAGCACATCGCCGCCGGGATGCTGTTGGGACGCGAAGGGCTCCTGCCGTATCGGGACTTCCCGCTCTTCCACACGCCGTATCTCAGCTTCGTCTACGGCGCGCTTTTCCGGCTCACGGAGTATCCGCTGCTCGCCGCGCGCCTCTTTGCCGCCGCGTGCGCTTCCGTGCTCGTGGCACTGATCGGCACGGTTGCCTTCCGCGAGTTTCGCCCGCGTGGAAAATGCGCCGCGTGGCTGGCCGCGTTAGTCACCGCGGGGCTCTGCCTTGCCGCCGACCTTTTCGCCCAGGGTGCCGGGCGCGCGTGGAATCTCGAACCGTCGCTGCTGCTCGCCGTCGGCGCCTTCCTCGCGCTGGAGCGCGGGCTCGCGGATGGAAGGCGCGGCTGGCTCGTGCTCGCTGGCGGATTGCTCGGCCTCGGCATCGGCATGCGGCTCACGCTCGCGCCGCTCATCGCACCGCTCGGTCTTGCGACGCTGCTCGGCTCGGCACCGTGGGGGCAAAGGCTGCGGGCCGCCGTGGCGTTCAGCGCCGGCCTGCTCGGCGGGTTGAGCGGAGTCTTCGTGCTCTGCGCGCTGGCGCCCGGGCCGTTCTTCTTCGGCACGTTCGAGTTCGCGCAGGCGAACATCGACTACCGCATGGCCACCGGCGAGCCGCGCACCATGACGCTTGGGAAAAAGCTGCGCTTCCTGTGGAAGGAAGTCGTCCGCGCCGATCCCGGCGTCTTCATCGCCGCGCTCGTGCCCTGCCTCGTCGCCGGCTGGCGCGCGTGGCGCAAAGCGATCCCGCTCCCGCCCGCGCTGCGCCGGCTCGGACTCGCCGCGCCGTTCCTGCTGTGGGGCGCGCTCGCGCCGTCGCCCGCCTTCCCGCAATACTTCTTCGTGCTGCTGCCCTTCCTCCTGCTCGGCGGGATCTGGGCGCTCGCCGCGTTGCCGGTCGGCTCCGCCGCGCGCCGCTGGTGCGAACGCACGGTGCTGGCCGGCCTCGCACTCGCGGTCGCCAGCGCCAGCCGCGAATACGAAGGCCTGCGCGATCTGCTGCGCCCGCGCGAGTGGGTGCCTTTCGAGATCCACGATGAGGCCGCTGCGCTCCGCGCCCGCGTGCCCGCCGGCCGGGTGCTCACGCTCGCGCCCATCCTGCCGCTGGAAGCCGGCCTCGACATCGATCCAGCCTTCGCCACCGGCGCCTTTGCCTGGCGCATCGCGCCTCACATCGATCCTGCGAAAGCCGCGCGCCTCGGCCTGCCGACGCCCGAGACGCTCGCCGCGCATCTCGCCGCAGCTCCACCGGCGGCGGTGCTCGTCGGCTTCGAGGAAAAAGGCGAGAAAGCGCTGATCGACTACGCGAAAGCTCGCGGATTCACCGCCACGCCGCTCGAAGACGAAGAACGGTTCTGGGCCGCGCCGCCGCGTTGAACCCGGACGGCGGGCTTGCTTGCGTGTCCGAGAACCATCCACGATTCCGCCAAATGCCTGCGCCCACCCGCTCCTCACAACTCTTCGCCGAAGCCAAACGCTACATCCCCGGGGGCGTGAACTCGCCCGTCCGCGCCTTTCGCGGCGTCGGCGGCGAGCCATTCTTCGTCGAGCGCGCGAACGGCGCGCATCTCTGGGACGCCGACGGGCGCGAGCTGATCGACTACGTGCTCACGTGGGGCCCCGCCATCCTCGGCCACGCGCCGCGCGTCGTGCTCGATGCGATCGCAGCGACGGCGGCAAAGGGCGTGAGCTTCGGCATCCCAAATCCCTACGAGGTCGAGATGGCGAAGCTCATCTGCGAATGGGTGCCGTCGATCGAGAAGGTGCGCATGGTCAACTCCGGCACCGAGGCGACCATGTCGTGCATCCGGCTCGCGCGCGGTTTCACCGGGCGCAGCAAGATCGTGAAGTTCGAGGGCTGCTACCACGGCCACGTCGATTCGCTGCTCGTGAAAGCCGGCAGCGGCGCGCTCACCCACGGCACGCCGGACAGCGCGGGCGTGCCGCAGGAACTCGCCGACCTCACCATCACGCTGCCTTACAACGACGCCGACGCCGTCCGCGCCGTCTTCGCCCGCGAGGGGAAGGAGATCGCCGCCGTGATCGTCGAGAGCGTGCCTGCCAATGCCGGCCTCTACCTCCCGCGCCCCGGCTACATCGAGTTGCTGCGTGAACTCTGCACGCAGCACGACACCGTGTTCATCTTCGACGAAGTGATGACCGGCTTCCGCCTCGCGCGCGGCGGCTACCAGCAGATCTGCGGCGTGAAGCCCGACCTCACCGCGCTCGGCAAAGTCATCGGCGGCGGCCTGCCCGTCGGCGCCTTCGGCGGACGGCGCGAGATCATGGACCAGCTCTCGCCCGACGGCCCAGTCTATCAAGCCGGCACGCTGAGCGGCAACCCGCTCGCCATGGCCGCCGGCCTCGCGCAACTCCGCGAGCTCGACCGCGTGAACGGCTGGGCGAAGCTCGAAGAACTCGGCGCCGCCTTCGAGGACGGCACCCGCTCCGCGCTCAAGCGTGCCGGCAAGGACTACGTCTTCCAGCGCATCGGCTCGATGTTCTGCCTCTACTTCATGAGCGGCGAAGTGTGGAACCTCGCCGACGCGTATCGCTCCGACAAAGCCGCCTTCGGCCGCTACTTCCACGCCTGTCTCGACGCCGGCGTCTATTTCGCGCCGAGCCAATTCGAAGCTGGCTTCCTCTCCCTCGCCCACACCCCCGACGACCTCGCGAAGACCGCGGAGGTCGTTACGCGGGCGCTGGCGGCGTAGGGGCGATGCCGGTGTAATCGTGGCGAAACAGAGTTTTCCTCGGCAAGTGCGTGTCCAAACTGGAGTTTGGGCGCGAGGAAGGATCTGCCATATCGTGTGAGAGTAGGAGAGCCGTCCTCCGGAGTAAGCCGCGAGCCAGCCCTCATGTTTTCAACAAGGCAATAACGCTTCATCTCGTCGGCGCGCGTGCCGCGCGGGGCATTGAGGAAAAGGCAATATTGCAGCTGGTTGCGTGTCTCATCCCACATGGCCTGCCACGGTGGTTTGTCCTTGCGTCACACCCACGCAACTACGCTCACCTGCGCATCCTTGCCGTCCTGATTCAGCGGCCCAATGGCCCTGCGCTCGATCATGAACCACTGGCCGCGTTTGATCCGCGCTGAATATGGTCCGAAGACGCCCCCGTCCACGCGCTCAATCGGCCCCTTCATCTCCTGCAACGCGAGCGCCTCTGGCCCACGCGACACGCGCGGAAGTCCGGTGGCTTCCTGGAAATCCAAAAACGCCACCAATCCATCGAGCTTCGTCACCGCAGCGGCCGGTTCCGCAGCGAAGGAGATCGAAGATGCGAGAACCAGTCCTGTGATCAGCGTGCGCAACGTAGGAACCGTCATGCGGCGATGAGTTTTTTCACCACCTGCATCGAGTGGCCGAAGCACTCATGCACATACGCCATCGCCTTTTTCACCTTCGCCTGTGCGCCGGCGTAGTCGGCGTCGATGGCGAAAAGTGTTTCGGCCCATAGATCCACGGACGTGGCGTCGAACTCCAGCAGCCACTCCGGCAGTCCGATGTCCTTGAACATCCAGCACTTCGGCGAGTGAAACTCGGAGTAGGTGTGGATGATCGGCGTGCCGTTCGCGAGCGCGATGATCGGCGAGTGCGGCTCGTGGCAAACGATGGTGTGCGCGCGGGCGAAGATCGACGCGGCCTCGTCGGCGTTCCAGAAATACTCGAGGTTCACGACATGCTGCTGAATCTCCGGCGGCAGGCGGTCGTAGATGAAGCGTTTGTTATGCTCCATTTCCTTTTTCACCTCGGGTGCGATGAGCACCTTGTGCCCGGTCTTCTTCACCCATCGGGTGATGAGGTCGCAATACTTCGCCGCGCGGCGCTCGTCGTCAGCGATCATCTCCGGCGTGGGATGCAGCGGATTCAACTTCTGCGGGCGCTTGTCGTCCACGCCGGGATGCGAGGGCGTGTGCGTGCGCAGTTGCAGCGTGATGAACTTCCGTTCCTCAAGCCCGAGCTTCTGCATCGTCGCAAGCCCGCGCGCATCATCGCGCACGTCGATGCCAAGACACCCGTCCGGTCCAAACTCCAGCACCGGGGTTTTCACGCCCGCGCCTTTGAGGATGCTCAGCGACTTGGTCTCACGCGTATAAATGAAGGCCGCGTCGTTCAGCAGCGCGATCCGCTCATCCGCGCCCTTGCCTTCGACCATGTCGGGAAAATACGACTGCCCGAAGAGGCCATACCGTTTTCCGTTCGTGCGGCAGAACTGCATGAAGCTCGTGTCCTGACCCATGCCGGAGTTGCGGATGTAAAGGTCTGCGCTGCGAATCGCTTCACGCAGCTTTTCATCGCGCTCGGTTTTCCCGGTGAGGCTGCCCTGCAGGATCTCCACTTTCGGGAAACGAGTGCGCAACATCGTCGTCACGCGCTCATCGAGATTCATCGCCCACAGCACGACCTTCACGTCTGGCAGATGCTGCTCGAGCACACGCAGCGTCCCCGGTGTGTGGCCGATGTCGCCGATGTTGTGCGTCGCCCATGCGGATTGGAGCACGACGGTTTTCGGCTTCGTTTGCGCGAAGGCATGGGGCGAGAGAGCGGTGGCCGCGAGCGCGGTGCTGCTTTGCTGGAGGAAGGTGCGACGGTTCATAGGAAAGAGGAGGTTTAGGAAACGGCGGTGGCTTTTGCGACGACGGCCATCGTCTCACGCTGGCGCTGCTGGACAAACTCACGCGCCTTGGCGGCTTTCGCTTTCGCGGCGGCGGGATCTTTGGCCAGCGCGAGTGCGGTGGGGACGACGCGGGCGAGTTCGTCCGGTTTATCGAGGTCGAAGAGCCAGTCGCCGAGACCGATGTCGCGCCACATGAAACCTTTCGTCGTCTGTTCGGCGAAGCGGCAGACGATGGCAGGGATGCCGTTGCCGAGCGCCATGATCGGGCTGTGCATCTCCAGGCTGACGAGTCCGGCGCTGCGCACGTAGGTGCTGAGGGCTTCGTCGGTCAGCCAGAAATTCTGCCGCCACACGACTTTGGCTTTCACGTCGACGGGCAGGGGATCGACGAGCAGTTCCTTGCCCGTCTCCATCTGCGTGGAGTCCTCGGGCACGACGAGCACCTTCATCGGCGTCTCGCGCACGATGGCGATGATGGCATCGCGAAGCGGCGCGTGATCGTGCTCCTTCATCTCGTCGTTTCGGCGCTGCTTCGCTTCATCGAAGGCGTAGGTCGGCTTTACTTTCCAATACGGCGCGTTGCGCAGGTTCGGCAGGAAGCAAAGGAAACGCCCCTCTTCGAGGTCGTGCTTTTGCAGGAAGGCGGTGGCGGCTTCGTCATTGCGGACATCGGCGGCGAAGGCGCCATCGGGACCGAAGTCAATGACCGGCGCTTTGACGCCCGCGTCCTTCACCACTCGCAACGAGATGCCGTCGCGCAGGAAGACGAAGCTCGCGCTGTTGAGCAATTCTCGCGTGGGTTCGTCGAGCCCGTTGCTGCGCATTATCTTCAGCCCCGGATCCCCCGCAGGTGCCATCGTGATGCCATAGATGCCGTAGGGCTTGCCGGTCTCATTCTTCCAAGCCTCCACATCGCGATGCGCTGTGAGATATGGACCCGAGCCATGGATGAGGAAATCTTTCGTGAACGCTTCGGCCTTGTCTTTCGCGATGCGCAGTTTCGGAAAACGGCGGCGCAGCATTTCCTCGACGCCGTTGCGCACGTCCATCGGCCAGAGCGTGACCTCGGCTTCGGGGATGCATTTTTCGATCAGCGCAAGCACACCCGGCGTGTGGCCGATGTCGCCGATGTTCACCGTCTGCCACGAGGAACGCATCACGACGCGCGGCGGGCGTTTGCCAGCGGCCAAGGCGCGCAGGCTCGTGATCGCCGCGGATGCGGTGGTTGTGCTGAGAAAGGTTCGGCGGTTCATGGGGAGAAGGGCGGAAGTGATCGCTCCTATTTCCGCAGTGCCTCCAGAAGCGCGCCCGCGATGGCTGCCATGCCTTTGTCGCCGGGATGATTCGCTACGCCGGCGTGTTTGAAGGGGCGTTCGGAGCGGGCGTAGTTGCTTTCGTCTTTGCTGAGGGCGCTGATGTCCACGAACACGCCGCCCGTAGCCGCGCATGCCTGCTGGAGCGCCTTGTCCTTGGCAGCGTTTGCCCAGAAGCAACTGCGCACGAGCAACGTCGATTGGCGGTCCTCTTTCAATGCAGTCAGCAGCTTGGCTACGCTGCTTTGGAAAGCCGCCTGGTCCTCCGGCGTTTTGATGGCCGGCACGTTTTCACCGATCGCCGCGATGATTAGGTCGGCCTGGAAGTCGATGGCCTCCTTCAGCTTGCCGGAGATGTCGTAACCGGCGTGCGCGCGTTCGAAGTCGGCGATGTTCTTCACCATCGCCACCGGCGCGGCGCCTGTTTTCGCGGCGAGTCCCTGCGTGATGAGATGCACATAGTCCCTGGCCTCTGCGCTCGCGGCCATGCCCCAGTTTCCAGACCAGTCGATGTCCGCTTTCGGTCCGTGCTTGGTGATGCTGTTGCCGAGGAAAAGCACCTTGTGGAAGCGATCCTGCGCGGAGGCTGGCGCGGCGGCGCAAACCAGAATGAGGAAAGCAAGAAGTCGATAGACGTGGTGGCGGGTCATGAGGATGGCGGAAAGGCGTTGTGAAAAAGGCGCGAGGCTCAAGCCGACTTTCTGATTGGGAATGAGGTCCCGCAAATTTCAAGGTTCGATCACCTGGTGACGGCGCGCCTTCCAGTAGGCGGCGATGTGATAGATGATGCCGCAACTGGAATTGTGCGCGTAGTCGAAACGCCGGATCAGGTCTTGCATCGCGGCGCGTTGGGCTTCGGAGAACGAAGCGGGATCGACCATCAGGCAGGTCAGCGCGGATTCGCCGGCTTCACGTGTGATGTGCCAGATCTCCCGATACGGTCCCCACTGCGGGTTCATGTAGCCTTTTTGATCCTTCCACTCGGGCACATGGCGCCAGTCCGGGCCGAGCATGCGCATTTCCTCGGGGCTCTTTTTCGCGATGCTCGCCAGCACGCTTTGGAAGCGCTTCGCCGCGAGGTCGCGGACGTGCGTCATCCGCGCGTGGATCGCCGCCTTCAGCTCTTGCTCGGGCTCCAGCGCGTGCAGCAACTCGAGCGAGCACTGCATCTGCAAGAGTGCGTAAGCGGGCTTGTGCTCGTCGGGAGTGGCGGATTGCGCGACGGCCTCTGCCGCGTAGCGCTGCCATTGCTGGCGGTAACGTTCATCGCGGGTCACATCCCACGCGGCGGCGTAGATCATGGGCAGCCGTGCCGCTTCGTGAGCCTGCACATTCCACATCCGGCAGATGCCCAGCGGGCACCGCTGCCCATCGGCGCGGCAGAAATCGTAATCGTTCTCCGGCGTGATGAACTCGATCATGCGCTCGGCGACATCGGCGAGGACCGTGCGGATCTGCGCCTTGGTCGCATCCGTGGAAAGTGGGCTGTGATAATACTGCCACAAGCCGTGGACGAAGTGGGTGACCTGATCGCGCGAGGAGTTGATGTAAACGCTCGTGCCGTCCTCGGGGCAGACGTTGCGGGCGACGAAGCCGCGCACGCCATGCACCGTGGCGCACCGTCGCAGCCCCTCGAACACACTCGCCGCCTTTTCCCGCAGCGACTCTTCGTCCGTCACCGCGAAGCGATCGCACAACACACTGAGCATGGCCCCGCCGAGGATCGCCCCGTCTTCCATGCCCGTGCTGTAGCCGCAGGGATTCGGATACTGCCACTTCACCTCCTGCGCTGTCGGCAAATGCGCCTGCTCCCGACCCGGTTCGTAGCTGCTCAGATAGTCGCCGAAGGTCTGCACCTTCGGCAGATAAAACCGGCTCCATGTAACCTCCCAAGCGCGGTCGATCTGCGCGGAGAGTTCCTGCCGCCGCTCACTTTTTTCCTCCGCGGAAAATCCATGAGCGCTGCAGACAACCAGCAGGGCGATGACGGGAAAAAGTGGCGACATGAGCGACGTGGCGCGCCTCAGCGTTTTCAGACGCCGGCTCGGTCGAGGAGTGATGAGACGACCTTTGTTGCCTCAAAATGTTCCGTTGCGATCTCGTAGGCGGCGCGCGAGTGGGCGGCGTAGTCGGCGCGGATGGCGCGAGCGGCTTCGGCGATCTCGCCGGGGTCGGTGAAGGCGAAGAGCCCGCGCCCGGCGCCTATGTGGCGCGTGAAGCCGGTCTCCTGCGTGATGACCGGGCGGCCCGCGGCGAGGTAGCACGCGGTGCGGTCGCTGAACCAGCCGGTGTGCAGGCGCACGTATTGATCCTTCGCCACGGTGAACTCGCCGCGTGAGCCCTGGATGTAGCGCACATAGGCATCGGGATCGTCGCTGATCGGGCTCGCATCGGTCACGCGCCAGCCGTGCGTGGTGAGTTGGTCGCGCGTGGCGGCGTCCTTGATGTTCGTGGCCATCTCGACCGGCTCGCCGATTTGCTGTGGCGCGTCGACGAAGCGGAGGAACTCGATCGACTTGCTCCAGTGGTATTTCTCGCCGCGCCAGTCGATGTCCTTGAGGCCGCTCGTGTTCCAGTTCGCGATCGTGGTGAAGACCGCGTCGTCCGGCGGAGGTGCGTCGGTCTTCCAAAGGTCGGTGACGACTGGTTGGCGGGTCGGCAGCCAGCGATAGCCATGCAGCGGCACGGGGAATTCGGGGCTGCCGATGCTCTCGCCGAAGGTGAACAGTGCCCGGTGCTGGTCGAGGTAGTCGCGCGGTGCAGCGTCGCCATTGTCGAGGCGGACCTGCTCGAGCCCGGGGTCGCTCTCGACGTAGATGAGGTTGTGGGCGCCGCGAAGCTCGTCGTGAATCTCCTGCGTGCCGCAGATGTTCAGCGACGCGTCGGCGGTCTTGATGAGTTCGCGAATCTTCTCGCGCGAGAGCCCGGCAGTGGGCTGGTCGGGGAGAAAGCGCGCGCAGTAGCCCCAGCGGCCCTCGAAGCCGAACCGCCGTGCCATGCGATCGAGAAAGCGGGCGGCGTAAGACCAGTCCTCGCCGTAGTAAAACGTCTCCGGGTTGTAAGCCTGCCGCGCGGAGTCTTCGCAGTAATAGACTTCGTGTCCCAGCCGCTGGAGACCGATGATGTAGTGCAGGTGCTGCCACACGACGCCCGCGATCGGGATGCCGCCCATGAAGCCCATCACGACGATCCGCTTACGTGCCATGGCTATGGGATCTGCTTCACTACCTGCGCCGGGTTGCCCGCGACGATCGAGTTGGGCGGCACGTCTTTGCTCACGATCGCGCCCGCGGCGACGATGCTCCCGCGACCGATGCGCACGCCTTTCAAGATGACGGCGCCCATGCCGATCCACACGTCGTCTTCGATGATGACCGGCTTCGTCTTGATGTGCGGGCGCTGTGGGCGGTCGGGGAGGAAAGGGGCGAGCGCCATTGCATCCTGCCTGCGCAGCGCTGGGTCGATGGGATGAAAGTCGCTGTCAGCGATCCCAACGCTCCACGAGATGAGGCAATAGCTGCCGATCTCGATCCGCTCCTCGGCCATGATGATTGCGCCATTGAGCAACGTGAAGTCGCCGACCTTGCACGTCCCATTCGGCCCGATGGAAAACGAGCAGCCCGCGTAAGCGCTCACGTGATTGCCGAGTTCGATCGCGCGCTCGTGCTTGCTACGGTTGAAGCGGAAGATCTGCGCCGTCTCGATGAAGGCACCGTCGCCCCAGAAGACGTTGGGTGGGATTGGGATCGGGTGCCAGTCCCCCTCGATGCGGCGTTCAGCGTTGATATTGGTCACGGCGCCGAGCAATCCACATCGCGCCCGCTAAGGCAAGCAGCGCAAGATCGCAGGGAGCTGTGCGAGATCGAGGTTGCCGCCGGAAAAGATCGCCACCACACGCTGGCCGGCGAAGCGTTCGCGCTGCTGCAGCGCCGCCGCGAGCGTGGCGGCGCCAGCGCCCTCGGCGAGATTGTGAGTGTGCTGGATGAGCAGCGCGGCGGCGTGGCGAAGTTCGTCTTCGCTGACGAGGATCACGTCGTCCATCTGCTCGCGCATGATCGCGAGCGTCATCTCCGCAGGCACGCGCGTGGCGAGGCCCTCGGCCCACGTCTTCGCGCTTGGCTCCTCCACCCACGCACCCGTCTGCCACGAGCGCGCGACGGCGGCCGCGTTCGCCGCTTGCACGCCGATGACCTTCACGATGGATCGCGCGCTCCGAGCGCGATCGGGCGCTCCCACCGCGCTCGGAGCGCGCGGGCCACCTTTCGCCACGAGGCACGTCCCGCACACGCCGCTACCGAGGCCGATCGGCACGAGGATCACATCCGGCTCCGGCAGCTTCTCGAAAATCTCCCACGCCATCGTGCCCACGCCGGCGATGAGCTTCGGCTCATTGGCCGAATGCACGTAGCGCCCGCCGCGCTCGCGCTGGATCACCGCCACGTGCTCTCGCGCCTCGTCGAAGTCGCGTCCGTGCTCGATCAGTTCCGCGCCGAACTGACGGATCGCGCGGTTCTTGTCCGGGTTGTTGCCCGTGGGGACGATGATCGTGCAGCGCACGCCGAAGTGCTTCGTCGCAAATGCGAGCGACTGCCCGTGATTCCCCGTCGAGACGCCGATGATCCCCGCCGCCTTTTCCTCCAGCGTGAGCGTCGCCACGAGGTTCACCCCGCCGCGCACCTTGAACGCGCCGACCGGCTGATGGTTTTCGTGCTTCACCCACAGTTCGCACCCGCACAACTCCGAGAGCCCCGGCCACTCGCGCAGCAGGGTTGGGGAGAGCACCGCATGCACGCGCGGCAGCGCTTCGAGCACATCGGCGTAGGAGACGGGCGAAGTCATGGCGCGCAGGGTAAGCAGCCAGCTCCCTTGCGCCAGCAGTTCAGATCACCCGGATCTGCGCCGGGTCGCTCCAGTCGCTCAGGAGGCCGCGGTTGTCGAAGACGCGGGCGCAGCCACACGAGCACACCGGGCGGCAGATCGACGACGAGCGCGCGTCTGCCGCTGCTCATCGTGGCGTGCGACCAGTTTACGAAGATTGATCGCCGGCGATGGCGCGCGTGCTGACCGACACCAACATCTGGCTGCGCGTCGTCGATCCTGGCGCGGACCATCACGCCAGCGCGGTTGAGGCTGTCGCGCACTTGCTGACCGAGGGTCACGAAGTCTGCCTCTGTCCGCAGAATCTCATCGAGTTTTGGGCAGTCGCGACTCGGCCGGTGGATGCCAATGGCATCGGATGGACCGTGGAAACTACCGCTGCATAGATCGCGGGCTTGGAGGCGCGGTTCACATGCCTCCCCGACACACCGGAAATCTTCGGATTCTGGAAACGCCTCGCGCAAAGCGGCATGGTCCGCGGGAAACCCGCGCATGACGCACGGCTGGCCGCTTTCTATCAGGCCCATCGTGCGGAGGCGCTACACACGTTCAACGGCGCCGACTTTGCCAGCTTTCCCGGGCTGCGGCTGCTCGATCCCCGCCACATCGAAGGCTGGGATTTCCCAGTCACGCAGGGCCGCTGAACGCCGTTTTCGTGAGCATCTCCGCCGCCCCGGAACCCGGAGCGCGAAGCGCGGCTCGATTGCAGTTCTGCCGGGGTTTGCATGGCGCCCTTCAACGTCGACAGCCGCCTCCGGGCAAGGGAAGTATTCCGGCAGCGGCCCGAGACGAATGCGCCTGCTGTTTTCCTGCGCATGTTTAGGCGGGAGGCGCGGAGTTAACGGCGCGTTCACACTTCGGCAAGCTGCCGCCCGCCGCAGCCCGTGTCGGCTGACGCTCCCGAGTCTCCTGACCGCCAGCCGGAATCTTCGGCTGACGTTCCCGAGTCTCATGACTGCCGGCCGGAATCTCCGGCTGACGCTCCCGAGTCTCCTGACTGCCAGCCGGAATCTCCGGCTGACGTTCCCGAGTTTCCTGACTGCCAGCCGGAAAACTTCGGCTGACGTTCCCGAGTCTCCCTGCCGCCAGCCGGAATCTTCGGCTGGCGCTGTCGGGTCGGCTGACCGCCGCAACCTTTCAGTTTGTCGCGTTCCGAAGGATCATCGGTAGCGTCACCTACTTCCTGATGAGTTGCACCCCGTCCACGATCACGTGGCCGTCGGTGCCGACGTTTGACACGGTGATAGTCACCGACTTGCCGGCGCTGAGCTGGAAGGTGCCGAGCGAGGCTTCGTTGTTCTTGCCGGCGCTCTTCTCGTTGATCGTCACCGTCTTCGCCGCACCGCCCTCGGGCGCGATGGTGACGGGCACGTTGCTCGCGCGGTTCGCGAGCGGCGGGTAGAAGAGGAAGATCTCGTATTCACCGGCTTCCGCGATCTCGGGGCGGAAGGTCGCGCTCTTCGCGCCTTTGTCGGTGTCGCCGTCGTGCTGATAGCCGCTGCCCATGTAGTGCGCGCTGGTGGAGTGTGTCCACTCGCCTTTGAACTCCGCCTGCGTGTCGTCGAGCACGATGCCGGGCAGTTTCTTCGGGTCGATCGCCGTGGAGGCTTTCCACGCAGGGCCGGTCCATTCGAGGATCTGGCCATCGGCGAGCAGGCGCGTCTTGAGCGCGGCATAGTCGAGTTTTTGCACCGTGATCTTCGCCTCGATCGCCTGCACCGCGGCGGTCGCGGCGCTCTGTCCCATGGCCATGAAGACCGGCTCCATGCGGATGCTGCCATAGGCGATGTGCGTCGCGGCGAGCGCGACGGGGACGAGGAGATTGTCCGCGTGTTCGGCCTTCGGGATGATCGAGCGATACGAGACGGGATACGGGCCGGCGACGCCGACCTGCACGTCGCCTTCATTGCGCGCGAAGCCGCCCTGCACGAGGCGCTGGCAGTTGTGCGAGTCCATGTTGTAAGCGCCGAGCCCGACCGGGTCCTCGCACTTGCGCTGCCAGCGGCAGTCGGCCTCGGTCATCACGTAATCGGAGATCATGCGGCGCCCTTCGCGCACATACATCTGCGACGGGAAGTGCCCCGTCGCGGCGAACTCGTCCTTCGCGAAGCCCCATTGGTTCATCTCGTCGCGCAGCGAGTGCGGCACGCGCGCGCTGGTGGAGAGGAAGTAGAGGAAGCCCTTGATGTAGTCCTCGTGCTCGCGCCAGATCTTCGCGCGTGTCGAGTAGTCGCCGTCGGGGAAGGCGTAGTTCGCCCCGATGAAATCCGTGCTGAACGCGCCGTTGTTGTTCGTGTCGGTCTTGTCGTTGGGCATCGGCGTGGGGTTCATCAGCGCGCCGACCTTGAGCGGCTTGCCGGCTTTCTCGTGCGCCTCGAGGTGCCGCGCGAGCAGCTCATACTTCGCCTCGTCGTAGCCCTTTGGCTTGATCGCCTTCCACGGCACGCGGTTCGCCTCGGTGCGCGTCATGCAGAGGCGGAAGTTGTAAGCCTGCACGCACTTGTCGCCCTCGCCCGGCTTGCCACCATCGCCCGGCTGGATGAAGGGCAGCAGCCCGCTCGCGGGATCGCCGGGCTTCACATAGGGATCGACGTCGAGCGTGAACTGATGGTGTGGTGTCTCCGCGCGCACGCCATTGATCTCCTCGCCGTAGGTCGCATTCGCCTCGCGCCCGACGTGGTAAGTCACGCCCGCCTTCGCCATGAGGTCGCCCTCGTAGCTGGCGTCGATGAATATCTTCCCGCGATACGTCCGGCCGCTCTCGGTCGTGAACTCGACGATTCGCGCGCCGTCCTTCTTCACGCTCTTGAGCTTCTCACCGAGGTAGACCTTCACGCCCGCGTCCTTGAGCCAGCGCTGGTAGATCGCCATCGCCACGTGCGGCTCGAAGGTCCACTTCGTCGCCCGGCCCGTCTTCTCGACGAGCGGATCTTTTCCCCGCTCCTGCCCGGACCCGAGCGCGGCGGAAGTCTTCGGCTTCTCCCACGTCCACGCGGCCGGCTTCTCGTAGTGCGTGGCGATCTGCTCGTAGAACTCGCGCGCGATGCCGCCTATCGCGGCCTTGTTCCCGATGTCCGTCGCGCCGAGCCCGCCGGTCGTGAGCCCGCCGAGATGCTGCGTCCACTCGGCGATGACGACGCTCTTGCCCATGCGCTTCGCCTGCACCGCCGCGGCCACGCCGCCGGACGTGCCGCCAAAGATGACGATGTCGGCTTCGATGATTTTGGATGCGGGCTTCTTCGCGCCGAGCGCGACGGTGGCCGAGACGAGGAGTGCGAGGAGCAGACGGAGTTTCATGGGATTGCTGATTGCTGATTGCTGATTGCTGATTCGGAGACAAGCATCCTCGTTCATGCATGGGCCGAAAACCCCGATCTCGACGCAGTAAGCCGCCTGTAGAAAGCCCGACTCCCGCACCCGCGGTGCCGGAGCCCGGGACCGCGCCGGCATCGGAAATACCGCTCGAGCCCGAGCTGCCGCTCCCGCCTTCCGCGCCCCACGTGGATCCGAATCGCGCGCTGCGCCGCCTCACGGCGGGGGAGACGATCGCGGGCCGCTTCCGGCTCGATGGCCTGCTCGGCAAGGGCACGCTCGGCCTCGTCCTGCTGGCGCACGACGAGACGCTCGATCGCAAGTGCGCGCTGAAATTCATCAGCACGGCCGTGACCTCCGAGCCAGCCGTCAGCGCGGCCTTGAAAAGCGGAGTGGAGCGGGCGCGGGCGCTGGAGCATCCGCACATCGTGCGCGTGTTCGAGTGGGTGGAAGACCGCGAGCGCGAGTTGCTCGTCGTGGTGATGGAAGCCGTGAGCGGCGACAATCTCGACACGCTGCGCGCCGCGCGACCGCACGGGTGGTTCGAGCCCGCGGAGGTCGCTGGCTGGGTGGCGCAGCTCTGCGACGCGATCGCCTTCGCGCACGAGCGCGGGATCACCCACCGCGACCTCAAGCCCGCCAACCTGCTGCTCGATCCGGCGGACGGCGTGAAGATCGCGGACTACGGCATCCCGACGATGCTCGATGCGGACCCGCTCTATTTCACCGGCCGCGATACGAGCGGCACCGCGGCCTATCAAAGCCCGGAGCAGATGCGCGGCGAGCCGCCACAACCGGCGGATGATCTCTACGCGCTGGGCGTCACGCTCCACGAACTGCTCACCGGCAAGCCACCCTTTCTCGCCACCAGCAAAAGCTACCTGCTGCACAAGGTGACGACGCAGCCGCTCCCGAGCATCGCCGGCCACCGCCGCGAACTCGCGGGCATCGATGCGCCGATCCCCGCCGTGTGGGAGGAAACCATCGCTGCTCTGCTTTCTCGCGACCCGGCGTTGCGGCCCATTCCACGCGAGGTGGCGAAGCGGCTCGCCACCGCTCCGATCGCGCCGCCACCCGTCGAAGCTCCTGTCGAAGCGCCCGTCGAAACACCAGCGGTCGCTCCCATGCAAAGTGGCAGGGACGGCACGCCGTGCCGTCCGGAGCAGCCCGCTCCAGCCAGCGAATCGCCACCGGTTCGCGAGCGGACGGCACGGCGTGCCGTCCCTACCAGCGAGCGGCAAACGGGGCTCTGGACCCTCGCGCTCATCGCGGCGGTGCTCGGCGTCATCGCTCTCGGCGCATGGCTCGGTCGGGACACGTCCGCTTCCCGCCGCAAGGCATGGGAGCGCGAAGCGCAAGCCGTCCCCACTCCCACGCCAGCGCCGACACCCGCGCCAACGCCCGTTCCCACACCCGCGCCGACGCCAGTCCCAGCGACGCCGACGCCCGCGCCGAAGATGCAGGCAGCGGCCACACCCGCGCCGGCGACTCCCGCCCCGCCCACCCCTGCTCCACCGCCGCCGGTGCAGCTCGCACCGCCCTTCACCAACAGCCTCGGGATGAAGTTCGTCCCGCTTCCCGGCACGGACATCCGGATGTGTATCTGGCCGACGCGCGTGCGCGACTACGCGGTCTTCGCGAAGGCGAAGGAGTTGCGTTCGACGAGTTGGAGCACCCCCGGTTTCGAGCAAGGCCCCGATCAGCCGGTGGTGAACGTGAGTTGGGAGGATGCCGTCGCCTTCTGCCGCTGGCTCACCGCGCTGGAGCGCGGGAAGGGAGTGCTAGCCGAGGCGCAGAGCTACCGCCTCCCGACCGATCGCGAGTGGAGCCGAGGCGTCGGACTCGCCGACGAACCGGGCGACACGCCCGAGCAGCGCGACATGAGCGCACCGACCGTCTATCCGTGGGGCACGCAGTGGCCGCCGCCGCCCGGCGCGGGCAATTACGCGGGGACGGAGACGGAATCGGACACGGCGATCAAAGCCTATGACGACGGCTTTCCCGCCACATCCCCCGTGGGCAGCTTCGCGGCGAATCCGTTCGGCCTCTTCGACATGGGCGGCAATGTCTGGCAGTGGGTCGAGGACGCATGGAACCACGAGTCGAAGGACAAGGTCGTCCGCGGCGCCTCGTGGTATAACGGCACCGTGCGCATCAGCCTCCTCTCGAGCTGCCGCGTCCACTCCTCCCCGCAGGACACGCGCGACAATTACGGCTTCCGCCTCGTCCTCGAGGGTGAAGATCCGAGGCCACCCGAAAAGGCCAGGCCCAGCAAGAGCACAACGGCCCGCAGCACGCCCAAGCCGCCCGCTCAAAAGCGAAAGACACCCTAAGCCGAGCCCCACGGACAGCCCGCAGCACGCCCCAGCGCACCCCTCCGGATGCAAGGCAGCGCACCGCTCCGGCGCCACCTCCCTCCGCCACCCAGCCGACCATCCACAAAACTCAGCCACTCATACGCTCTCGACCTTGGCTCCTTCCGTAGGGGTTAGCTTCGTTCATTGGGGTTGAGGCGTTCAGGTGCGGTGCTGCTCCGTGCTGCACCGGTGGGCATCCGCGAGCGCTACGAGCAAGGCAATGAGCCAAACGCTAAAACCCTTGAGAGCGCTGAGAGGAATGGAGACGGAGAGAAACTCGACGACGTCGGGGGGCTCGCTTGGTGCGGGGCTCGGGACGAGAAACGAGACGACAATGCCGAAGATGATGGATGTGATGAATACGACGCTGAGGAACCGAAACACGCGTGGCTGCCTGATGGCGAGTAACGCGAGCACTACACCGCCGGCGATCACAGTGGTGATCTGAGTAACGGGTGACATCCTAGCGAGGCGTGATGGAGAATGCTTCGTTCATAGGATGCGCGTAGCGACGCCTAACATATAATTTGACCACAACTCGCACACGGCTGGCGGCGGGGAGCGGGTGGGCGGGGCATGCGCGGGATGAGAGCAGGCGGGCGCGGTTCGGTGAAGGATTATCGCCGGGATCATTCGGGCGGGGCTGCTATCCGGTAGGGACGCCGCGCCGCGGCGTCCTTGTGCGGCGTCGATCAGAGGCGAGGAGGTCGCGGCGCGACCGCCCTACCGCGCTTCGCGCAGTTCATCCCGCCAGTGCCACGATCGCCGCATTCCCCACCCCATCCTCCTACGGCAGCGGGATGCGCAGCACGCCCTGGCGGCCGTCGCTGAGCTTCGCCTTGGCGGTCACGAAGCCGCTCGCGTCCGTGCTGCGGCCCTGGCCGATGTTCTTCTTAGGCGCCTGCAGTGCCTCGAAGGTGCGGACGCTCAGGGTCTCGCCGCCGACCTTGATCTCTCCGCCTTTGCGCATCAGCAGGTTCGTCCCATTGGCGACCGAATGGCTCCACAGCCCCACGTTGTTGCTCCCGTTCACGCCGGGGCCGCCGACGGTCGCGGTGAAGACGATCCGCGCCGGGTCGCTGTCCGTGACGACCATCGACATGAACCTCCGAAACGTCACTCCATCGGCCATGCCGAACGCCTGGTTCCCCAGCCGCGCCACGACCGTCTTGTCGCCGTTCTCCACTCGCGCGATCACCGTCCGGTTGGGCGGTTTCACGCCCTGGCCCGTCAAGGCCGCGATGAAGCCGATCATTCCCCCCTCGCCCATCGCCGGCTGGCCCAGCGAGCCCCAGCGCGCGCCATTCTGGCCGGGCACCGTATCGCCCCGCGCCACGACGCGGCGCATCGTCCCGCCTTGATTGGAAAAGATCGCCTGAGCCGGCGCCGGCTGCCCACGCACCACAGCCTTCAGCGCCGCCAGTAATGCGACCCGCCCGGCGCTGGCCGTGGCCGGCGGAGAGAAGGCGGTGAAACGCACGTCGGCATCCGCGCTGCCCGTGTCGTCCGGCACGGCAGCCGACGACTCCAGCGGCACGCTCACGCTGCCATCGGCGGCCACGGCCACCACGCCGGTGCTGCCGTCGTCAAATTTCGCCATCGCCGCCACGCCGCCATCGGGGGCGAAGCTGCGCCGCTGGTCGGTCGCATTAGCCACCGGCGTGAGCAGGGATAGCTTCTTCACCGTGTGCGCCCCTGCCGGGTCGCCGGTGCGCAGCAGCTTGTCGCTATCACCGCCGCTCGTCTTCTCCCGCCAGATCCCGAAGTCGTCCTTCGCCGTCACCCCGTCGCTGCGATGCAGATTCCCCGTGAAGACCAGCCCGCCCCGCGTGCGCGGCAGACCGAAGCCCCGGAACCGTGCGAACTGTCCCCCACCCGGCGCCGGCTCCGCCTGCGCCGCGAGCCGCTTGACCCCCGCCACTGCGGTGAGCTGCGAATAAAGCGCCGCCAGTCGTCCGCCGGGCCGCACCGAGAAAGCCCGCTCCACCCCGCGCGGGTCCATGCGCAGCAGCGGCGGCAGGCTCGACGCCGTCTGCAGCGCCGTGCCGGCAAAGCCAATCGCCTCCCCGCCGAAGACCGGATCGCCCAGCGCCACGAACGTCGCCCCCTCCGGATCGAGGCTGCCGGTCTGCGCCAGCGCCGCACCTTCGGCCCCGCCATAGATGAGCGTCTGCTTGCGCCCGCCGATCGTCACCTGCGCCGCACCACCCACCACGCCATCATCCACCGCCGGCGACCCAAAGCCGAGGAACGCCGCCCCGTCCGTCCGCACCGTCAGCGTGTCGAAGACAGGTGGGTCCAGCAGGGGCGACACCGGGCCGGCATCGCCGCCGAGAAAGCGCGCCACCGAGGAGCTGGTGAAGTCGATCTGCACCCCCGCCACGATTCTCCCGTCGCTCTGCATAGCCACGGCTCGTCCGTAGGCGTCAGAGGCGCCCAAGTTGGTGCTCACCTTGCCTCCGCTGCCGAAACTGCTGTCGAGCGACCCGTCCGCCGTGTAGCGCGCCAGCGCGACGTAGGCGTTGCTGCTGCTGTCGTAGGAAGACCCCACCGCCACGATCTTCCCATCGCCTTGCACCGCGATACTATTGGGGACGTCTTCGTTGCCGGCGAAATCCGTGATGACGATGCCCCCGCTGCCGAAGCTGCTGTCGATCGTTCCGTCGGTATTAAAGCGCGCCAGCGCGAAGTCACTTTGGCCGCTGGGGACTCCCGCCGCGAGGATCTTCCCATCGCTTTGCAAGGCCATACAGGTGGGGATCCCGCCGCTGCTGTTCGTGACGACGCCGCCGCTGCCGAAGCCGGTGTCGGGCGTCCCATCGGTATTGAGGCGAGCCACCGTGAAGCCGCCCGTCCTCACGACGACGATCTTCCCATCGCTCTGCAAGGCCCCGAACGGGGGGCCATCCAGGGAGGTGGTGCCGGAGGTGGCCTTCCCGCCGCTGCCGTAACCGCTATCGAGCGTGCCGTCGGCGGCGTAACGCACCACGATGACGTCCCCGGTCCCACCGCCAAAAGCCTCGGAAAAGCCGCTATACCCCACCACCACGACCTTCCCATCGCTCTGCACCAAGACGCTGTAAGCCTTGTCGGTTAACGACCCAACATCGTTGGTCAGCTTGCCGCTGCTGCCGAAGCCAGTGTCGAGCGTCCCATCCGCATTGTAACGCGCCAGCGCGACGGCGGCACTACTGCCGACGCGGGCATATCCCGCCGCGACGATTTTTCCATCGCTTTGCACCGCCACGCTATTGACCTCTGCGCTGTCGCCGAAGTCGGTGGTGACCTTCCCTCCCGTGCCGAACCCGCTGTCGAAGGTTCCGTCGGCATTGAAGCGCACCAGCGCGAAGTCGCCGTAGCTGCCGTTGTTGAAATACCCCGCCGCGATGATCTTCCCATCGCCCTGCACCGCGAAGGCGTTAGCGTATGTAAAAGAAAAGCTGATCCCGGTATCCACCTTCCCGCCCGTTCCGAAACTCGGATCGAGGTCTCCCGGCGCCGCGAGGGAGGGCACGAGCGGCAGCAGGGCGAAGGCGGCGAGGACGGGCAGCAGGCGGGCTCGGAGCATGGTCGGTGGGCGGTTCGGGTGGGTGGCGATGGGCGGCCTCGGGGCCGTTCGGGTCACGCCGCCGACGCGACCACATCTTGCCTCCGGTTTCAACTGCCACCGCGCCGCTGCATTCGCATAGCCCCGCTCGCCACGCCGGCGGACCGGGCGCGGCTCCAGACGCGACAGGCACCGCCCCCCCCTTCGCGGTCGAGAAGAGCCGGCCTTACGTCGGCGGGCGGAAGATGATGGCGAGCAGTTCGTGGTGGGCGTTCTGAATGTTGTGCACCTGCCCCTGCGTGGGCGGGTCGCTGATCGTCTGGGTCAGGGGCGCGATGCTCAGCGGGTTGCGGGCGGTGGTGGCGATGGCGTCGGCCAGCGACGCATTGGTCACCTCGCCGGGATTGTCCGACGGGCCTTGCTCGCCTTGGCCGCCGTCATTGCCGGGCAACTCGTGACGGAGGGAAGTCAACTGCGGCAAATGATCAACCGGCTCGTGGACTTCGGCGGCGGCGTCCACAAGACGCGCGAACCACAGAACATGGAGGCCGAGTTTGAGAAGAGCAAAAGCGACCCGAAGAAGTAAGGAATCCCTGCCACGCTGAGAGCAATCAAGTAACTGCAAGGCAGTGAGCTGCAGGTGCGGGCTCCGCCACCAAGATGTTCATCAAACCGGGGCAAGCCTATCTGCAGATTGCTCGCAGGGCGAGCGATCCGGATTCCGATGAGCGGGCGAGCGCCGTCGGGCGCGCGTCCGGCTAGTTTCGCTGCGTGCCCCAGCGCCGGTGGAGGAAGGCTTCCCACGGGGCGAAGAGCACTTTGTCCGCGAGCAGGCCGATGGCGACGATGACGAGCATGACGCCGATGACCTGATCCATCGCGTGCAGTTCGCGGCCGTAGTGCAGCAGGTGGCCGAGGCCGAAGCCGGTGAGGATGGTGACGTAAATCTCCGCGGCCATGAGCGAGCGCCACGCGAAGGCCCAGCCTTGTTTTACCCCGCTGACGATGAAGGGCAGCGCGGCCGGGAGAATGACGCGCAGCCAGGTGTGCCAGCCGTTCGAGCCCATGGTGCGGGCGGCGCGGGCGTAGATGGGCGGGACGGAGCGCACGCCGTTGTCGGTGGAGATGACGACGGACCACATGGTGCCCATGATGACGACGAAGAACATGGCGGCTTCGGTCTGCCCGAACCACATCAGCGCGAGCGGCACCCAGCACACGCTCGGCAGCGTCTGGAGGCCGAGCGCGAGCGTGCCGATGGTGTCGTGCGCCCAGAGGAATCGCGCGGTGAGCAGGCCGAGCGGGATGCCGACGACGATGCCGGCGAAGTAGCCGATGAGCAGCCGCTTCATCGTGACCCAGGTGGTCTCGAGGAGGGTGCCGTCTTTCACGGCGCTGATGAGGTATTTGCCGACGTCGGCCGGGTCCGGCAGCAGCATGGCGGACCAGCGCCCGCTATCGACCAGGAAATGCCAGAGCCAGAGCAGCGCGACGAAGAAGAGGAGCGCGGTGAGGAAGCGTTTCATCGGCTACTCGGCGGCGACTTCGCGGTGCTGCTTGAGCGCGCGGGTGATCTCGGTGGCGTGCTCGGCGAGGCTCGGGCTATTGATGTCGCGCGGGCGTGGGAGGTCGATGCGGAACTGCTCGCGGACGCGGCCGGGGTTCGGCGAGAAGAGGACGACGCGATCGCCGAGGCACACGGCTTCGCGGACGTTGTGGGTGACGAAGACGATGGTCTTTTTCCGCGCAGCCCAGATGGTCTGGAGGTCGCCGTAGAGTTGCTCGCGGGTCATGGCGTCGAGCGAGGCGAAGGGTTCATCCATGATTAGCACGCGCGGGTTCGGCGCGAGGGAGCGGGCGAGGGCGACGCGCTGTTTCATGCCGCCGGAGAGTTCGTGGATGTTTGCGCGTTCGTAGCGTTCGAGGCCGACGAGCTTGATGTAGTAGCGGGCGACTTCGAGCCGTTCGCTGTCCTTGAGGCCGGGCTTGAGCTTGAGGCCGAAGAGCACGTTGCCGAGCACGCTCAGCCACGGGAATAGCGCGCTCTCTTGAAACATCATCATGCGCTCGCGGCCGGAGCCGACGACCTTCTTGCCGTCCATGAGGACGGAGCCCTGGTCCGCCATTTCGAGCCCGGCGATCATGTTGAGCAGGGTCGATTTTCCGCAGCCGCTCGGTCCGACGAGGCAGACGAACTCGGCCTCATCGACCGTGAGGCTGACGTCGTCGAGGGCGTGCGTTTTGACCACGCCGGAGTGGAACCATTTCGAGACATGGTCGATCACCAGCTTGGCGCACGGAACCGGAGCGAGCTCGGCGGCGACGTGGTTCACGGCAGGAGATGAAACGGCGGGTGCATTGAGGGGCGGGACGGTGCGCACTTCGGCTGGAACGGGCAATTCCTTTTGCGCTTACTTTGCGATCAATCGGTCGAGGGGCGCGGCGGCGCGGAGGAAGCCCACGCTTTGCGCTTCACCGACCAGGGCGTCGAACTGCGCACGCGAGATTTCGCCCGTGAACTTCAGCCGCTTCCACGCGCGCTCGGCGGTGGCGGCGGGGAACTCGCGGTGGGTCTGTGCTTTGAGTTCGGCACGCACCAGTTCGATGGCGGCGGCGGGGTTTTCATTGATCCACTGGGTCAGCGCGAGGTGCGCGGCGACGAACTTCTTCGCCAACTCCGGCTGGTCGCGGAGGAACTTCACGCTCGACGCGAGCACGGTGGTGAGCGCGTCGGGCTGCTCGATGAGGATCTTGCCGCCGGCTTCGAGTTCCAGGCGCGTGACCCACGGCTCGACCGTCCACACGGCGTCGATCTGCTTTTGCTGGAAGAGCGCGAGTTGATCCGGGTTTGCCGTCGGCAGCACGAGCACGTCGCCACCGAGCATCGTGATGCGGAAGCCGTTCTTCGCCAGCCAGGCGCGCGCGGCGATGTCCTGCGTGTTGCCGAGTTGCGGAGTGGCGAGCTTGCGGCCCTTGAAATCGGCCGGCTTCGAGAGGCCGCCCTCGCCATGCACCACCAGCGCCGCGCCGCCGAGCGCCGCGCCAGCGAGCACGCGGATCTCGTCGCCTTTCGACTTCGAGTAGGCGTTGAGCACGGGGTTCGGGCCGACGTAGGTGGCGTCGATGGAGCCGGCGAAGATGGCCTCCATCGCGGAAGGGCCGGCGTTATAGACGAACCACTGGATCTCGACGCCGGGGATCATCGTCTCGAACCAGCCCTTCCCCTGCCGCGTGAGCTGCGCGGCGACGAGCGCCTGCGCGTGCGTGATATTTGGGAAGTGGCCGAGCCGGATTTTCGTTTGCGCTGAAAGCGGTGCGATGAGCGCAAGCAATGCGATGAGGATGATTGGGAGTTTGGATTTCATGGAGCTAGAGATTGGCGGCGAAGGAGATGAGGCGGCGGTATTCGCGGATGATTTCGCGCACGCCGAGCGCGAGGGCTTGCCGCTGGAGCGCGATCGGCGCGAGTTGCGGCGACTCGAGGATGATCTCGAACGGCGAGGGCCGTGTGTCCGGCGGGGCGCTGAGCACGCCGTCGTAGCACGAGCGGATGATCCCATTGACCGCGTGGAAGCCGTCGATGAGCGGGCCGTCGTTGATCGGCAGCGCGTCCTCGGCGGCGGCGAGCGCGGGCTTGAGCAGGTGCTCGGTGAGCGTGGCGCCGCGCACGAAGCCGTAGAGCCCTTCGCTCGTGTCGTCGCTGTGCAGCGAGATGAGCCCGTCGAAGCGCTGGCGCTGGATTTCCTTCTCGATGATCCGCACCTCGGGCAACGCGGAGCCACGCCAAAACGCGCGATTCAAGTCCTGCCCCGAGCGTGCGTGGCGCGTGCGGTCCTCGAAGCCGGTCGGGTTCACTAGCGGGTAGAAGTGCAGGTGGTAGGCGCGCGCGAGGAACGGCTCGCGCTCGAAGAACCGCAGCAGGTCGAAGCACGCGAGGATGCCCGCGACTTCATCGCCATGCACACCGGCAAAGATGCCGATCTTCAGCGGCGGCTCGTCGGTGCGGTCGCCACGGAAGACGAAACGCGGCAGCCAGTAGCGCTCGCCGTGTGCATCGAAACTGCCGAGGCAATCGGCGTGGATGTGCTGCGAGTTGGCGTCCAAGTCGGCGAGCACTGTGGCGAGCAGCGTCTTGAGCGAGCGGCGTTTCGGCGCGGGTGGCGATGGCGGAGTCCTGGACAAAAGGATCATCGGATTCGTCGGGTCAAAACTTCACGGTTGCCTGAACGTAGGCGAAGTCGGCGCCGTCGCTCGTGCCGGTATCTGCGAGATAGTTGCCGGCGAAGAAGTGGCTGTAGCCCGTATCGACCTGGAGCCACTTAGCCGGGAACCACTTCACCACGAAATCGATCTCATGGCCGGCGAAGTTGTCCGCGTCGATGCGCCGCACGTCGCGACCGTCCGGTGTGGTGGTGCGCAGTGTCGAGACGCCATTTGCGCGGAACCAGTAGTCGCTCGCAGCGGCGAGCCAGAAGGCGTGGTAGTTCACCTCGGCTTGCACGTCCTTGATGATGTCCACCTTCAACTGCACGCGGGCGTCGTGCAGATTGCGCCACGCGAACTCGTCGAGGTAGCCATACTTCTCGTGGTTGGAGGCGAGGAGGTTTTGGAACGACTCGCTGCTGCCGTCCGCCGGATCGCGATCGCCGCTGGCGTAGTCGTATTCGAGGCCGATGCGTGGATGCCACGCGAGCTTCTCGAACGTGTAGCCGCCGGAGACGTGCGCGGCGAAAGCGTGCTGGTCGAGCGCGGGCGCGCTGCGATCGAGAGTCCACACATCGCCCCACTGGAGTGCCGCCTCGACGGTGTAATCCCAGCCGTGCAGCCCGCCCTTCTGCGACTGCCAGCGCGTGCCGAGAGTGGCGGTGCGCTGGGCCGGACCGTTCCAGGTGCCGCGCGGGTCGAGCTTGTTCGTCGGATCCAGATCCGGCTGCGCATCGCCCTTGTCGCGGTAGAAGAAATAGAGCTCGGTCGTTTGAAACCCGAACGCCTCAGTCCCGGCATAGGCTCCGAACAAATTGTCCGCGGCGTCGCTGTCGTTGAAGCCGTCTTCCTTGATCTGCACAGGCCGTGACGCGAATGCCTCGAGCCAGAACGCCTTGGATTCGTAGCGCAGTTTCACGGCATCGAAGGTGCGCCCGAAGTTTCCCCAGCGCGAATCGCCCACGAGCCGGCCATCGCCGAAAAAGAGCGCCTGGCGGCCGATCGTGAGGCCGAACGGGAAGGCTTCGTAGTCGGCAAACGAGACGTAGGCCTGCCGCAGGTCCGAGTCGCCGCCTTCGGTCCCGCGAACGCCGGGAACATTCGGGCGGTCTGAGTCCCACTCGCGCGCATCCTGAAACTGTCCGTAAAGCTTCAGCCAACGCGCGGGCTTCACCGCGAGACCGAGGCGGAAGCGGTTCAGCAGCCAGGTGTCGTCGTGGTCGTCGTTGATGCTGTCGTTGAAGTCGCGGTTGTTGTTCCGCGCCTCGAAGCGCAAGCGCTGCTCAAGATCGAGCACCAGCGCGCCGTCGAAAAAGCTGAGCGGGTTACGTTCGGAACTGGGCTGAGCAGGCTTGTGCTCAGCGCCCGCGTAGGCGCTCGCCGTAATCGCGAGCAGGGCGGTGATGAGATGGGTTCGGTAAGTAATCATTGTGCTTTCTGTCTGCTTCCGTTCTCCGCATTCGCGGTCGGCAGGATGCGGGATGCGTGAGAAAGCCGCCGCGTGTGCGGTGGGCAAAGGAATCAGGTCCGTCGAGGCTTGCCGGGATGAGTGACTGGGACGTCGTCGAACTTCGTCTTCTCGGTGCGCTCGATCAGCGTGACGCGGGCGTCGTGGACAACGATCTGCACCACGCCGTAACGCAGCGATTCGACCTTTTCGCGGACGACTTCCAGCCAGGCTGGCGGGGTTTCGGGCAGGGCTGCGTTCATCGGCGGGCGATTTTGCGGCTGGGCGCCGCGGGTTCTCCGAGCAGGGCGAAAAGCGGGGCAATGCGGTCGCGCTTGCGCTTGCGCAGTGTCACCTCGACCACATCGGCAAGCGTGTAGCGATCGAGGATGTCGGCGATAGCGTTGCGCACATCCAACATGAGGATGCGCAAGCCGCAGTGCTCCTCGTCGGGGCAACTGCAGCGCTCGTAAGCCGTCTGGCTCGCGCAGTGAATCGGCGCGAGCGGGCCATCGATCATACGCACGACATCGCCGATGCGGATCTCACTGCCGGCTTTCGCGAGGAAGTAACCGCCGCCCTTGCCGCGCTTCGCGTCGATGAGCCCAGCCTCGCGGAGCTGGATGAAAATCTGTTCGAGGAACTTCCCGGGTAGGTTCTCCTTCTCCGCCAGTTCACCGAGTTGCACGAGCGCGCGCCCCTGCGCGGCAGCGATGCCGAGATCGATAAGGGCGCGGAGGGCGTATTCGCCACGTTTGGAAAGTCGCATGGTTTTGAAGACTACTCGCCAAGTAGGCTTCTTGAACCCTACCAGTCAAGTATGAGTTTGCGCCTTCGCGACTTTTCTCACTCGCCACTGCCTCGGTTGGAACCGAACCTCGCGCGCATGAATCCCCTGCCCCGCCGCTCCTTCCTCCGCACCGTCGGAACCGCCGCACTGGCCGTGCCATTCGCGGCGCACGCCGAGTCGTCCTCCATCTCGCCGCTCATCTTCTTCTCGAAGACGATTCAGAAGACGAGCTATGAGCGCACGGCGGAGGTCGTCGCAGAAGTCGGCTGGCGGGGCATCGAATTGCCTCTGCGCGCGAAAGGGCAGATCGAACCGGAGCGCGTGGAGGAAGAGCTGCCGATGATGGTCGAGGCACTGAAGAAGCGCGGGCTCGTTGTCGGCTTGATCACCACCGACATCGTCGGGCCCGACACGCCGCACGCGGAAAAGGTGCTGCGCACTGCGAAAGGGCTCGGCATCACGCGATATCGGATGGGCATCACGCGCTACGATCTCGACAAGCCGATCAAGCCGCAGCTCGATGCACTCAAGCCGCGGTGCCGCGACCTCGCAGCGATGAACAAACAGCTCGGTGTGCGCGGCGGATGGCAGAACCACAGCGGCGCGAAGTATGTGGGTTGCGCGATGTGGGATCTTTTCGAGCTGCTGCGCGACCTCGACCCCGAGGCGCTCGGCGTCTGTTTCGACATCGGTCACGCTACGCTCGAAGGCGGGAAATCGTGGGCCATCGATGCGCGGCTGATCCTCCCGTGGATCGCGTGCGTGTATGTGAAGGACTTCGCGTGGGAGCGCGGGACGAAGGGCGGGTTTGAACCGAAGTGGGGGCCGCTCGGTTCGGGCGCGGTGCAGCGGGAGTTCTTCGACTGGCTGAAAAAGTCCGGCTACCGCGGGCCGATCAGCCAGCACTGCGAGTATCTCGAAGGCGATGGCCCCGAGCAGATTGCGGCGATGAAGAAGGACTGCGCTCTGCTGCGCGAGTGGCTGGCGTGAAGCCGCGCGGTTAGTTCTTCAGCCCGAGCTGGCGGCGGCAAACCCATGCCGACGCCTTCACACCGAGTTCGAAAATGTTCAGCGGCTTCGCGACGAAGTCATCGCCCCCCGTCACGCTGCTCTGCGCCCGATTCTCGACGGAGTCGTCACCGGTCATGAAAATCACCGGCGTCTTCTTGTTCGCGGGAGTCTCCCGGATTTTCGCACAGACGTCGAAGCCGCTAAGTCCGGGCATTGCGATGTCGAGCAAGACGAGATCGAAGCGCTCACGCTTGAGCAGATCGAGCGCTTGCTCGGCGGTGGTGCAGCCCGACGACTGGAAATCAACCAACTTGAGCGATCGATCGAGGGTATCGACTACGTCCCGATCATCATCGACGATCAGCGTGCGCGGCATGGCAGGCCCTGTCATCCTCTTGAACGCGCGGGGATCGAGCAACGCACCAATCGTGTCGCACGCCTGCTTGAGCGTCGTCACAACAGTGGGCTCGATGCGGCCGGCGCGGGTGCGCGAGTCCTTGACCAAGGCGACGCATGCAGCGGAAAGGCGCTGAGCAGGATGACCAGGGAGCGGGGCCACAGCTTGGGCGAGAGCCTGCGATTGTGCAGAAAGGACGCCGGCGGCATCGTCGTTGGTCCCATCGGAACCAAGCGTCTCAAGAGCAGCCTGGATCTCCTTTAAGATGCCCGGCGCGGTCGAAAGCACCGTGGCCATCGCTCGATGATCCGGGGTGTTGTGGGTCGTCGCAAAGTTTTCGGGCACACGTGGCAGTGCCGGGGGCGCGGGCGCGGGCGCGGGCGCGGGCGATGCCACTGTGGGCGCCGGCGGCGGAACAATCTCCGCGACTGGCACGTCGGTGCCGAGTTTTGCAAACGCGCTGTCACGCTCGCGTTTCAGCGTTTCCCATGCGAGCCGGAGCGCATCGCGCTCCTTGGCGAGGGAGGCGAGATCCGCTCGCAGGTGTTCGAGATCGAGCTGAAGATTTCCACTCTGCGTGCGTAGTTCATCGCGTTCCTGTTGCACCCGGCGGTGAACGTCGGGCATCACGCCAAGGTTCTGCGTATCCTTCGTCATGAGCCGGGCACTGCTCAGGATGTCGATTTGCTTCTGCATCGCCCCGATTTTTGCCTGAAGGTCCAGATTCTCGCGCCGCAGAAACTCTAACTCGGCTCGCGTCGGCACCATCTCCGACTTCTCCATCGTGTGGACCGGTGTCTCCGGGGTGAAATCGCACTCGACCGTGCCGAAGCTCACTTTGCACGCGTCGTGAAGATGAAAATCCGTGACCGGCTGGCCGTCCACACAAGTCAGGTTCGTCGAACCGAGATCGTGCAACCGGTAGTGGCCATTGGCCGCCACCAACTCCGCGTGGTGGCCGCTTACGGTCCGATCGATGATCTGGATGGTATTATCAGGGCGGCGCCCGATCGTGATGCGATCACCCGCGAGCACATGGGCGATCTCGCCTTTGTTATCGGGAAGTTTGATGCGGAGGACGGGCATGAGTGGCTGGTTGGGTGGAAGATCTGAGGCGTCGGGGGAGTGAGAAAGCAGATGCAGTGCCGACACCCGCCACTCGATCCGCTTCGGCGGCTGTTGGCCAGCGAATTTCAGACGGTGCCAGCGTCACGGCTCCTCTTAAACTCGGGAAGCAGTGAGGGCAAAGAGCGGTTCACATTTCGTCCTAGTGCACTCGCCACATCCAGTCTCGAAACTGCGAACAAATGACCCTGTCAGGCTCTGCGCGTCGCCACGCCTCTCTTCACGCTCGCAAATATCTCATTTTTCCCTTTTCACTTTGCCCCGCGCTTTGCTCGTATCGACTTCGTGAAATTCGCCTTCTCCCTGATTCTCGTCGCCGCCTTCGCCCTCACGGCCTGCAACACCTTGGTCACCCGTCGCGATCAGTATCGCCCCGCCAAGGCAAGCGGCCCCTACACGGAGGCGCGGCGCACAGGTAAGCTCCCCACCAAGCAGCAACTCGCCGCCGCCAAGGCAACGCCGAAGCCGACCGAGGAACCGGTCCTAGCCAACCCGTAGCGCGGCGCTACGCGCGCCAGCCGTGATTTTCGCGGACTTGGATCATCGACGCGAGGATGTCGTTCCATGTCTGCTGCCGCATGAGCACCTCGTTTGGGAACATGCAACCGTCCCAGCAGATGTGGCGGAACTTCTTCGTGACCTTCCCCGCGTCGTCGCGCATCCAGTAGCCGGCATCGCGCGCGATGTTCAGCTTGCCGTTCGGATCGGTGGCCATGCAGTGCTTTCCGGTCTTGTCGTGCGAGCCTGAGCCTTTCACCGTCGCGTCGTTTTGCGCGACGTGAAAATCGATCGTCCACGGACGGAGCGCCTTGGTCATTTTCTTCATCGCCTCATGGAAGGCCGCCGGCTCCCAGCGGAACTTCGGCGGCACGATACGGTGCTCGGGCGCGTTGTAGCCGAGCGTGTAAAGGAGCGTGTGCGCCATGTCGGCTTGGAAACCGACGAGCTTAGGCAGCCCGACCTCCTCGAGCAGCGCGACCATCCACTTCCACGAGTGCATCGCGCCCCAGCAAATCTCACCCTCCGCCGCAAGCCGCTCGCCCGCATCTTTCGCCACTTTCGCGCCTTCCTTGAAGGTCTTCGCGATGAGTTTCGTGTTGCCCTTCGGATCCTTCGCCCAATCATGCACGCCAGCGGCGCTGTCGATGCGCACGATGCCGCCGGGCCGAATGCCCAGAGCGCGCAGCTTTTTCGCGATGCGGCAGGCTTTCTTCACCGCCGTCACCCAATTCGTTCGCTGCTGCTCATTGCCCATCGCCGAGCCGTCGAACCACACCGGCGCAACGACCGAGCCGACCTCGAATCCCTTCGATTGAATCTTCTCCGCGAGCTTCTTAATCCCATCGTCGTCGAGATCGATCGAGACGTGCGGATCGTAGAGGAAGAGATCCACGCCATCGAAACGCTGCCCGTTGACCTCGGCCTTCGCCGTGAGGTCGAGCATCGTGTCGAGATCGATGAACGGCTCCGCACCCGGCGAACCCTTGCCCACGAGCCCCGGCCACATCGCATTGTGCAGCTTCGGGAAATTATTCGGCGCATCAGCGGCGGGCGCTTTCGTGGCGGCTTTGGCGGGGGCTTTCTTGACGGGTTTCTTGGCTTTGGCGGGCATGGTATTTGGAGGTGGAGGTTTCCGGAGAAAAGTGCGCGCGAGGCTAGAAACCGCGCGCCTTCCCGCAAGCGGAAAGTCTGCCTTTTCTCAGCCGTCGCCACGCGACATCGTCCGACATCATGAGCGTCGTCCTCTACCACATGCCGCACAGTCCCTACGCGATTCCGATTCGCCAGTCGCTCACCGCCTGCGGCGTCGCCTTCGATCTGCGCGAAGTGCCGAACCACGATCGCAGCGAAATCATCCGCCTCACCGGCGGCGCGTATTACCAAGTCCCGCTCCTCGTCCACGATGGACGCGCGATTTACGAAAGCAGCGCCGACTCGCTCGATGTCGCGCGCTACGTCGATGCGACGTGGGGCCGCCGCCGCCTCTTCCCAGAACACTACTCCGCTGCGAATCTCTGCCTCACCGAATGGATCGAAGACGCAGTCGAAGCGCACACTTTCAAGCTCGCCGACATCCACTACATCCCCGTGATGGAAGACGTGATCGCGCGCACCATGGTCGTGCGCCACAAGGAGCGCCGCTTCGGCCGCGGTTGCGTCGAGCAATGGACCCGCGACGCCGCCACCATCCGCGCCGACCTCGACCGCCTGCTCGCCCGCTGCGAGACGACGCTGCGCCACTCCCCTTTCCTCCTCGGCCCCGCGGCGGTCTATGCCGACTTCGCGCTTTTCGGCGTGCTGGGAAATCTCTGCCACCACGGCTGGAACCAGCTCTCGCCCGAACAGACTGCCCTGCGCGATTTCGTCGGCCGGCTCGGTGCGTGGCGATACTAAGCCGACCGCCTCGCCGGCTGCACTTCGCCGTCCGCCTTCGCCAACTCCCGCAACTCCGCTGCGCCGCTGAGCACGCGGAGCTGCAACCGATACTGGCGGCTTTCACCCGGATCGAGTGAAGGCTGCGCAAGCGGATGCTGGTCGCGCGCGGAGCCGAGCAGCGAGCCGGAGAATACTTCGAGCGCGGAGGCGTAGCAGCCGCGCGGACCGAAGTGCTGCCAGTTCGCGACGCGCGGGAGCGCCTTGGCGGGGTAGCTGAGTTCGAGGCCGAGTTTGAGCGCGGGATTGATGAGGCCGATGTGCGCGAGGCCGGCGCGATCGGCGGGCGGCTCAACGATGAGGCCGCGCTCGGCGCTGCCGGCGTGCGCGGGCAGCGGGTCGGGCACGCGCTTGAGGCGGTTCATCGCAGCGGCGCTGAGCGGCTGCACGATGTCTTCGCCGGGCGGCGGCGGGATGACCCAGTATTGCGCCGGGCCGCGGTAGATGAAGCGCGCGCCGCGATCGAGTAGCGGGTAGCCGAGGTTGCAGTGGTAGAGCCAGTGGTGCGCGACGCGCGTGTCGCCGCGGTTGGCCACTTCGTCTTCGATGGTGACGGATGGCTCGCCGAGCGTGCAACGGATCGTGCGGCGGATCTCATAGCTCGGGCCGAAGACGCGCGCGTCGCGGACGACGAGGCCGAGTTCCATGTCCATGCGCCCGCGGTGCGGGTCGGGATTGCGCAGCGTCTCGATCGTCGCGACCTGCTGCGAGTAGCGCCCGTGGAGCGAAGTCTGCACGCCGTCTTCCACCCGCGCGCCGCCGATGTATTGCGGACCGCACGTCGTCACGAGCCCGCCCGCCCAGCCGGCGATCCATTCATTGCCAACCGAATACGCGGGGCTCGGCGGGAGCAGCCCGTTCGGCGTGAGGTAGGCGAGAGCGAACTGGTTGTAGCTCGCGTCGATGATGTCGCCGCCGCGATCGAGCGCGACGGTGAAGCGCAGCCCCGCGCCGGTATCGACGAACGCCACGCGCACTCCCGGGTCGAGCGTGCCCGTGCGGATGCCGCCGAGCTGATGGACGTTCTCGAACTTGCCGAGGTCCGGCTTAGCCGAAGCGGGGTGTGTTTTCGCCATCTGGGCAGCGTGACGAAACCCGCGCTCGATGTGAAGCGGAACTCCAACTACGGCACCTGCGTCGTCACGATCGCCGTCGTCTTGTCCGCGAACGTCGCGAGCCACACGACTTGCGCGGCGTCGTTGAAGCTGCGCGTCACGCCCAGGCTGCCCACGGTCGCGTTGAGCAGGGTGAAGCTCTTGAGCGTCTTGCCGGCGATGATGTTCGTGTCCCCGGTGCGGAAGAGCGCGCGCACCGCGCCGGTGTAGTCGCATCCCCACACGCCGCTCGCGCTGGTCGCGAGCACACCGCCTTTGCAGGGCACGAGCGTCGCGGCGAAGATCGGGCCGCGTCCACCGCCGGCGATGGCGAGCGAGGTGAATGCTTTCCATTGCGAACCGGGAAGATCACCAGCCGGAGCGCAGCTTTGACCTGCGCTCGCGACGCGGAAGATCGTGAAGTTGTAGAGCGTGTTTGGAAACCGCAGCTTCCGTAACTGCGCCGCAACTTCCGTGACCACGCCCGAACCCGGAGGGTTCACGGAAATTAGCCGGGGGTAACACCCCCGGAACCCGCCCGACAAATCATGCGCCCCGGGGTGCGGGAAATTCACCGCGTTGCTTGCCGTCCCTCCAGCGGGCGAACGATGCGCGCCGTCGTGCGCCCGGCACGCGAGCGCACCAAGGCGCACTCCCACACGCGCAAGACGATCCAGCCGGCTTTGCGCAACGTGCGCGAAACGTCGCGGTCGCGCTGCGCGTTGCGTGCGAGCTTGGCTTTCCAAAAGGCTCGGTTGTTTGCGGGCATCGTCGCGTGGCGCGGGCAGCCGTGCCAGAAGCAGCCGTCCACAAACACGGCGACCCGCTCGCGGCGGAAGACGAAATCGGGCTTGCCGAAAACGCGCGCGTTTCGCCGCCAGCCGGTGATGCCGTGCTCGCGCATGAGCGCGATAAGGCGGAGTTCCGTCGCGCGGTTGCCGCGCGAGCGGATGAGCGCCATGACGGCGCTGCGCTTCGCCGGGGTGAAGACATCAGCCATCGGCGCGCTCGCCGTAGTCCGCGGCGATTTGGAAACGGCGCGCGGTTTCGTCGTCCTCGTGGGTGTGCATCCGGTCGTAGAGGCCCGACCATTGGGCGGCGCAGGGGTGGAGTTCTTCGTCGGCGAGTTCGCCGGCGTCCGCCCGGCGCCACGCCTCGGCGGCGAAGCGTTTCAGCACGCGCGGCCAACCGCTCCCGGCGTCTTCGTAGCCATCGGGATGCAGGCCGGGGAAGGCGTAGGCGACGGCGCACCATGCGCGGAGGAAGTCGGGTTTCGGGAGTTGTTCGAGAGACGCGGTGAACGCGCGGCGAAGCTCGCGCCCCGCGCTACGAAGCGTGGAAGGAATGACAATGTTGGTGCTCTTACGCCAATGTCGCCACCAGGCCGCAGCGTGCTTGCCAGGACAAAAATTCAAGACCACTACGTGAGCGGATGAGCGCCATGACGGCGCTGCTCTTCGCCTTAGTGAGCACGTCCGCCACGCGCTACACCTCGACCGTCTCCACAGTTTCGTAAAGCGCTGTGATGTTCTTCGAAGCCACGCGAAACTGGCCTCGTTTCTTGTGCTTTGGTTTGTCCGTGGAGACCTGCTCCAGCTTGATGCCGGGATCGTAATACATCGCGCCGGATGCGAACGCGCGCAGCAGCTGCAACGAATCCGTCCGTTGCGCCAGCCGCACTTTGCTGCCGTAGGCGTATTGCCAGCGCGGTTCGGTGCGGCGTTTCGACGGCACGTAAACGGCCTTCGAGTGCTTGTGCGACCAGTGCTCCAGAATCTTTTTGAACGACCACGACGCGGCCACCTCGCCCGCGTCACTGAGCAGCGTGTTCGCGCCGGTCGCATCGGTGATTTTTTCCCGCCACCGTGTCGTAGCCAGCGAGCTGCATTGTCAGCCCCGTGGGCGGACAGCGCACGCCCACGACATGCCGGCCTCCGAAATTCATCCGGTCCGGTTTGTTGTTCTTGTCCGCATAGCCGAATTTTCGGACGAATGCCTCCACCTCGGCGTCTTTGTAAAAACCGCCGCCGGGCTCGGGGGTCATCATCGTGGTGGCTTCGGAGAATTCGATGTGGTCGAAATCCTCGACGGCGAACTGCTTCACTTCCCAGCCGAGAAAATCTGGGTCGGCACTGCTAACTCAGGAAAAATAGTTCCCATCTTCGTCCACAATGGAGCCGTCGGGAAACACGTCAACGAGAACGACGTATTCTTCGAGTGTAATCGCATCCTCAAAGTCGCGATGCCCATCCATGAATTCGCGAAGGCGGGTCATCATGTTGTCGGCAATCTCCCGTTGCGCCTCGAACTCCGTGGAGAATACGCAGGGTTTGTTGTGCTCACCGCGAACGGCCGGAACCGGGCCTTCGCAAACGGTCGTGATGTAGATGCAGAAGGCGCTACGCATGGAGGGTTCGCAGTCTTCATTCATCACTTTCCACAATGCGCACACCCGGTAGTTTCCTGGAATGATTTCACGGAAAAAATGGACGCGCGATGAATTGCTCGTCGTGCTGAACCTCTATCACAAGCTCACCTTCGGGCAGCTTCACGCACGGCAGCCGGTGATTGTGGCGCTGGCGGAAAAGCTCGGACGCGGCGCGAACAGCGTGGCGATGAAACTGTGCAATTTCGCGTCGCTCGACCCGGCGCTAAAGCTTCGCGGCATCAAAGGGCTGGTGGGTGCGAGCGCACTCGATCGCGCGCTATGGGATGAGTTTCACGCCGACCTCAACGAAGCGGTTCCGGCGAGTGAAGGCGCGTTGCGAACGTTGTTCGGTGCCGACGAGGGCAGCGATCTCGAAGTGCTCCCGAACGAAGGCGTGCGTGTTCGGAAGCGCCCGTCGCATGGGCCGACCGAGACGACTGCAAACGTGAAGCTCCGACGCGGGCAGGAGTATTTCCGTGATGCCGTGCTCAACAACTTCGGCGGACGCTGCGGTGTCACTGAGTTGGCCGTGCGCGAACTGCTGATTGCGTCGCACATTCTCCCGTGGGGCACGCACGTCGCAGAGCGGCTGAATGTGCGCAACGGCATCTGCCTCTCGCGTCTGCACGACGCCGCTTTCGACCGCGGGCTCATCGCGTTCGACGACAAGCTCCGGCTCCTGCTTTCACCGAGACTTAAAGCCGAGCTACCACAGCGCAGCGTCGCCGAGAATTTCGGCGCGTATGCCGGAGAGACGCTGCACTTTCCCGACGATGCCGCGCCGCCGGAGTTGGCGTTTCTTTCGCAGCATCGCGCGTCCATTTTCCGCAAAACGTAGCCGTCGCGGAATGCGCCCGCCGTTTTGCGCAATGAGGATTTCCGAACCGTCCTTGTGGTAGCGCGCGCTGAGCGTGCGGGCGATGTCACGCTCGGTGACGAGGCCGAAGCCGAAGCCATTGCCGGCGGCGCGATGTTTGGCGGCGTAATTCTGGAGGTAAGTCCAGAGATGGTCGGAGAGAGTGTATTTCGGTTCCGGTTTCGGTTCGAGGATGCTGCCAAGCTTCGGGCCGTCGGCGGGAAATTTCGGGAACTCGAAATCCCGCCACTCGCGGAAGCCGACGATAAAGATGCGCTCGCGGTGCTGGGGGACGACGCTCTGCGCGTCGATGATCTTGTGATAGACGGTGTAGCCGAGCGCTTCGGTGAGGGTGCGGTGGATGATCTCGAAGGTCTTGCCGCCGTCGTGGCCCTTGAGGTTCTTGACGTTCTCGAGGACGAACGCGGCGGGACGGTGAAAGTCGAGGATGTCGGCGATGGAGAAGAAGAGGTTGCCCTGCTTCACGTCCTCGAAGCCGTGCTTGCGGCCGAGACTCAGCTTCTTTGACACGCCCGCGATGCTGAACGGCTGGCAGGGGAAGCCGCCGCAGAGGATGTCGTGCGCGGGGATGTCGGCGACGGCGACGCTGTGGATGTCGCCGTGCGGGCGCTCGCCGACATTGGCCTCGTAGGTCTGCTGGCTGAATTTGTCGTAGTCGGAGGAAAACACGCACTTTCCGCCCACTTTCTCGAAGGCGATGCGGAAGCCGCCGATACCGCAGAACAAATCAATGAAGCGCGGCGGTGTGGCACCGTATTCCGGCGAGTCCTCGCCGAGAATGCACGATTCCACTTCGCAGTTGCGCTCCCGCTTCGGTGCGCGTTTCGCCTTCGCGGTCTTGGCGGTCTTGGTCGGGTATTTCTTGCGAGCGGGCATGAGCGAGTGCGGTTGTAGCGGCCAGCGTTGTCGCGTGACAATGCGCGCGTGCATTGTCACGCGCCCCTTGCCGGGGCGCATGGTTTCGTGGTCGGGGTTCCGGGGGGGTGTTGCTGCGGTTGCCGGGCGCTTCCGCGCCCGCCCTGCGGGCTGCCTGCGGCAGGCTGTCTCGCTCCGCTCGGCTTACCGCCGGCTAATTTACGTCACGCCTCCGGCGTGCAGTGGATGAATCGCGGGGCTTCACGTGGAGGCGTGTCGCGCCGGAGTCACGGGGCCGTCGTGTTACGCGATGTCACGAAGTAGTCTTCGGGCTGGCCGAGCCGGCGGAGCTTGCACCGTTTAGCCCAAGTTCGACAGTTGACCCAGCCTTTCGGGTATTATGAGGGTGGTTAAAAGGAATGCTTCTCTTGGAACGGTGTGAGGTGGAGTGCGTTTGGCGTTG
>VFJQ01000171.1 GCA_009885995.1 Verrucomicrobiota bacterium | reverse complement strand
TCTCCATCACGGCGCATTCAGCATTCTACGTGAACCGGCGAGTCGGAGAGAGTTTCGTCATGCGTTGCTACGCACAATGTTTACGCCGGATGATGCTTCTTTGGCGGATGCTCTGACCGCACGATTTTCGCAAAGGGAAGTGTCAAATCGTCCAACTCTCTCCAAATAACGGAAGCGTAGGCGGACCGCGATGCATGAGTCTGCTAGCCACATCATCGAGTTCAATTTTACCCAAGCGTGGTCGTCTCGCGCCGCTGAACTTACTTTGCCGTGCCTCTTCCTGTTGTTCTCCTTCAACCGAATGAAGGAACAGTTGGCAGATTGCCACTCCAGGATGCAAGCCAACGGGGACTGTGCCGACATTGCTCAATTCTAATGTCAAGCAACCGCTAAATCTCGGGTGAACGCCGACTGCTGTCGCTATAATTAAGCCTGCCCTGCCCCAGCCTGATTTACCAACCACATACGCCCCTAACTCCTTGGGAAGACGAATCCACTCCAATGTCACTCCGAGTGCAAACCCGCCCGGCTGAATCACGAACTTATCACCGAATCCAATGTAGTGAGCCTTCGTAAGCTGCGACTCGCTCCATTGTTCTTCTGGACCTGCCGCACTAAGCTCTGACACACGGTTTTCTCGCATGGTAAGAAACCAGTTTCCCAAACGAAGATCAACCGAAGCGTTATGCGATTGCTTCAGCTCGGGCAAAGAAGGAAGCGGAACGATCGAGAGAGGGTCAGCCGCGTTGGGTTTGAGGCCGTCCTCAATGAGTCGCGCGATCTGAGGTGCGGTTAGCATGACTTCGTAACAAGCTCGTTATATTCGAGCATCTGAATAGTCTTCAATACAGCCTCGCGTAGCACGCCAAGCCAACGGCGCTCATCTTGAATGTCGCCATTCTCGATTTCTGTCTGAGGCGGCCATTTTTCCATCCTGCAATCCCAGGCGGCATTAAGAATCGCAGGCAATGAAGGTGGTCGCGGAGCCGGCGCGAGCCGATCAAAGCTGACTTTTACCGTTTGAATTTCGTCGTCCGAAACAATCGGCAGCTTATGCGTAGAACAATAACTTCCCGCGAAGTCGATAATGTCGTTTGCGTGTTCGATGACGATGTCATCAATTGCCTCGCTCGTAGTTTGAAGCCGTTCGCGATTGACCTCCGACAACTTCAACTTTGGATCGCCATCAAGGAAGAGTCGCGCCCAACCGGGACGATTGGGCACCTTTAGTCGCTCAATGGCCTTTTCCAAAAAAGCCACTCGTTTCGGAAGCGGAAGATACACATCCGGGGTTTGGTGTTCGACGCGATTTCCCAATAAATATGCCGCGGCGTAGCAAAATGCGGGACCAAAAAGTCGAACCCCAAGAGCGTCACAGAAAGCTTCTTGTAAGCGGGCGCGCGCCCAGTGACCGCTGCGGCCGTCTTGGTTCGTTAATGCTTTAGCGAAGACCCTAGTGGTAACACTACTTTCAATTCTTTTAGGTATGCTATCGGGCACCTCGGCCTGCTCCTGCCAAAGCGGATGGCCCAACTCGTGACCCGCGAGCGGAAGGAGCAAGGGGTTGGATGATTCGGTTGCGGGAAATCCAACGAACACAAAATCGCGAAGGCTCGAATCGACTCTTCCATACGACCGCGGCTTGATGAATGGGGTATAGAGCTGCCACTCGGATGAAAGAACCAACAACTTTTCGCTACCAAGTAATTTTTGCGCCATTTGTTCAAGCGGTACACACACTTCAAAACCGAGACGTGGACTCGTTGAGCGAAGAACGAAGCCAAGCAGGTCCAGCATTCTCTCAATCTGAGATTGAGCAGTAAGGGCGTTACGGAATCGCCGTTGGAGATCATCCTTAAGTTCCGCCGCGTCGATAAGCCGCATCGCCCTTTTTACAACCTCTTCGATTGCTGCGAGAGCCAAGCCAGGACCACGATAGCTTTGAGTCCCGCGGCGGCGCGGCTCTATCTCATTGATGTCGGAGTGCGACGAATCGAGCCGAAGGCCGAGTTTTCGAGCCTCGCTTTCGTCGATCTCGAAACGAGAGTCTGAACCACGGATGCGCCTGATTTCCCCAAAAAACGCAGCCGCTTGCTCTCTAATGAGCCCAAGCGCCGCCATAGCCAGCTACGTCCATTCCTATCCGCTCACTAGACTGAATGGACGCAAACTGACGGGAGCAATCCGATAGCTCCCAGCAGAAGCCTTCTGCCTCATTCAACTCGTCTGAATTTCGCGACTCCTTTATTCGGCGGAGAATGTCAGCAATGCGTGCGATCCGCTTAGGGTCCAATATATGCGAGAGAGATGGTATGATTTGCCCTCCTTCAGACTCTCCTGATGGGCACCCAAAGCCGAGAGCTTCAGCTTCCTGAAAAACCCATTCCGGCATTCCGTGCTCCAAGCCGCGTTCTAATGACGCAACAGCTCGCAGGTCATCAACACCACAACTGCCAAGGCGCAAACGGCGCAATTCCAGCGCCGCTTCAGCAGCGACAAGCGGGAGAGAGGGATCGGCAAAGAGGGTCATTACGGTCGATTAAAAGGCGCGCAGGGTAGCGGGCACCCGCTGTTGAGCAAACACTTTCTGGGTCAGGCCCGTCAACGACATATTGTGTCCAAAACGAAATCGTGGTCGGCCGGCAACGCTCAATTCACGCCGATTCAATCAGGCGTTTGAGTGTGTGGCGGTGGCACGTCTTGCTCGACTCCTCACAGTGGCACATCACCGTCACGGTGCCGCGGTTGGCGAGCGTTTGGAGAAGGCGCAGCGTGAACTTCTGGCCGTGGTTCTTGATGTTCGGGTTCCTTCGGTCTAGCGGTGGGTTCTCGCGGATTTCGGCTTTGTAGCGACGGAGGAATTCGGAAGATGTGAGTTTTCCCGCCATGCGAAGCCTCAACAGTCCTTCGCTCGGGCCGAGGTTCGCCATCCACACGTCGTAGCGGGCCTACTTCATGCCGCGTCCGCGGATGCGGGTGGCGAGGATGAGTAGACCGTCTGCGGCGCGGTCGATGGGGGAATGCACGGATTTCGTCTTTAGCATGAGGAGGGGGAGAGAGCGTCGTGGATGGCGGCGGTGAGGAGGCGTTCGCGGCGGGCGTCGGCGTCCTTGAGCCGCGTTTCGAGTTCGTCGCACAGCGCGAGCAGTTGCTCGACCTTGGCGACGATGCGCTTTTGTTCGGCGAGCGGCGGAAGCGCCACCGGCTTCTTGCGGAACTCTTCGCGAGATAGGTGTCCGTGGGTGGAATGGGTGATTTGCCGCTGAAACGACACGGCAAAATCAGTCATGAGCCTTAAAAACTGACGATCAACCTCTTCATTCACCGGCGTGATGCGCCAAAGATTCTGATTCAGGAGAGCGGGTAATATATCCGCATTAACCACACCGATTTTTCCGAGCGAACCGCCCACCATCACAAGCAGAATGTCACCTTCATCGAGGTAAAAGCGTTCGATCTCTCTAGTGACCTTATGCGGAGTCAGAAACACCGCTTCGTCCTTGGTGATGACACCACTAGCCGCAATGTTTGTAACTCGCAGAACGAAAACTCCGGTCGGGGCGTAGTCACCGCTCTTAAATGCAAATCCACCCGCGATCTTTCCAATCTCGCCAAACTCAGTCCAACGCCAAGTCTTCGGCACGGTCAACGGCTGTGAACGAGGCAAGAGTTCCGGGATTGAATCGCCAATCTTGTCTTTGGGATTTTGGGGAACGAGGCGGCCTTGGATGGCGAGTTGGAGGATGGTTTGGCGGAGGGCGGGGATGGAATCGGGGGAGGCGTGGAGCGGGTCGAAATGGGTGCGCAGCCGGGACCAGTGGACGGCGAGTTCGGACGGCGAACGGGCGGCGGTGACGTGGTGCAGGGTGGCCGCGTGCAGTCGGCGGCGCGCTTCGCTCCGCGTCGTCTGCCGCGCCTCCAAGGCATCACACAGCGCCATCAACTCATCCACCTTCGCGACAATCCGCGCCTGCTCCTCGATGGGTGGCAAAGCGAGCACCAGTTGCCCGACGAGCTTCATATTCAACCCGCGGCGCTTCTCCTGTCCTGTAATCTCGCGGATTGCGAAATATCGGCTGCGTAAGTTCCAATAGAGATACTCTGCGGTGAGGCGGTCAGGACAAATCGGCGTCATCGCCACGAGTGACTGATTACACGCAGCGGGGACGCGCAGAACAGCAACGGTAGCGCGTGTTTTGCCCTGACCGTTAAGTGCTATAAGAACCGAGTCCTTTGGCAGGAGCTTGCAATTCGAGCTTTTCAGCGCCGCCTCCGTGATTCGTCCCTCGCAGTCGAAAATCTCGCGTTGATGAATATCGCCTGAAACGAGCCATTTAATATCGCCACCAAAGTTTGTCGAGTTGCTCCTACTTGGGGTTGCTCCGGTCGCGAGCTTACACTCAGTGCCAACCGTGGTAAGGCTCCATGAGGACGGAACCTCGGCGCTCTCACCAGCCCACTCCGCTTGGCGAAGCGTTGGGCTGGAGCTGCATTCGTTCGCCAGCGGCGTGCCTTCCGTTATCGTAGCGGCTGCGCTGTCGCCGTTGTGCAGGAGCTTTCCGGCGCAGGCGAGTTTAAGAATGAATTGCCGCAGCTTCGCCACGCCTCCCTGCGCATCGGCGAGCTGCTCAAATGCCCGAAAGAGCGTGCGCTGCATCATCCTTCCAGCGCCGCCGCGAGTTCCGCCTTCAACTTCCCGCGAATCTCCGCCGCTGCGGCGACGGCCTGCTCGTATTCCTTTAGCAGCACTTCCGGGTCATCGGTCGCGCCGCCGGCATCGTGCGGGTTCTTGCGGTCGAGGTTGTAGTCGGCGGCTCTTATTTCCTCGACGGGCACGCGCCACGCGCGCTCGTTTACCACGCGGCCTTCGCGTTTCTCTCCGCCCCACCACGCGCGCTCGGCGGCAAACTCCTCGATGCGGATCGGCTTGGTCTTGTTGTAGCTCTTCACGCCCGGCGGATACGGGTGCTCGTAATACCAAATCTCGCGCGTGGGCTCGCCTTTGGTGAAGAAGAGCAGGTTGGTATTGATGCCGGTGTAGGGCGCGAAGACGCCTTTGGGCAGGCGGACGATGGTGTGCAGGTTGCACTCCTTGAGCAGCTCTTCCTTGATGCGCGATTTGACGCCGGTGCCGAAGAGCGTGCCATCGGGCAGCACGAGCGCGCCGCGTCCGCCGTCCTTGAGCAGGTGCATGATGAGGACGAGGAAAAGGTCGGCGGTTTCCTTGGTGCGGAAGGTGGCGGGGAAGTTCGTTTCGATGCCGTCCTCCTCCATGCCGCCGAAGGGCGGGTTGGTGAGGATCACGTCCACGCGGTCGCGCGGGCCGTAGTCGCGCAGTGGGCGGGCGAGGGTGTTGTCGTGGCGAATCTGCGCGGGCACGTCGATGCCGTGGACGAGCATGTTGGTGGTGCAGAGCAGGTGCGGGAGCGGCTTCTTTTCCACGCCGAAGATGCCGGCTTCGAGGTGCGCCTCGTCGGCGGGCGTCTGCACGTCGCGGCTGCGGATGTGGTCGATGGTGCCGGTGAGAAAGCCGCCGGTGCCGCACGCGGGATCGAGCACCTTTTCGCCGAGCCGGGGATCGACCATCTGGACGATGAACTGCGTGACGGCGCGCGGGGTGTAGTATTCGCCGGCATTGCCCGCGTTCTGGAGATCGCGGAGGAGTTGCTCGTAGATTTCGCCGAAAAGATGGCGGTCTTTGGCGGAGTTGAAATTGATGGCCGCGTTGAGCTGATTGACGACCTGCCGCAGGAGCTGGCCGCTCTTCATGTAGTTGTAGGCGTCCTTGAAGACTTCCCGGACGACGAAGGCGCGGCGGTTGTTCTCGACGGTCAGCTCCTTGAGCGTGGGGAAGAGTTCGTTGTTTACGAAGGCGAGCAGGGTGTCGCCGGTGATGCCCTCGGCGTTCGCGGCCCAATTTCGCCAGCGGAGTTTCTCCGGGATGGGCGAGCGGTAGTCGTCTTCCAGCAGCTCGGATTCGCGCTCGCGGTCGTCGTAGATTTTCAGGAAGAGCATCCACACGAGCTGCGCGATGCGCTGGGCGTCGCCATCGACGCCCACGTCTTTGCGCATGGTGTCCTGGAGGGATTTGATGGTGGCGGAGAGGGACATGGAGTTAAGACTTGCGGCGTTTGATTTCGAGGACGTGACCGAGCGCGATGGCGTAGCGTTTCGATGCGCCGCGGCCTTCCGTTGTCACGCCGCGGAACTCGGCACGCATGGACGGCGCGGCGGATGAGGAGCCGTTGCGGAAATGAATCTCGTCATACTCGCGACCGTCGAGGCGCTTCGTCCAATAGGGTTTGTGTTCGCGATACTCAGTCTTTCGTGTTCCGTCGGCGATGGCGTCGAAGAATTCACGACGAAGAATGAGTTGAAGAATACGAGGCGCATTGGCATTGCGAGCCTTCGCCTTGCGCGTGGGTCGCGCTCGTTTGCTGCCGGCTTTGCTGCCCTCATCGCGCTCTCGTGCGGCCTTTCGGAAATGGTCCGTGGCGATGCTGCCGACCTTCTTCGTGGTGGCGTAGTTCCATCCACCGCCGATCAGCATCGAGGCAATCGGAACTGCATATTTGATGATCGATCTCTGAAGCAGCTTCACGCCGATCCTGCGGGCGGCTGCTTTCAAGGCCTCCAAAGCCTTCCCGCTAATCTGTCGTCGAATAGCTGCTTTCGTGAGGTGGCCGGCGGCTTTCGCTCCAAACTTTCCAACCGCTTCCGCGCCGGCGCCACCAAGAGCAAAGCCCAAAACGACGAGCACGTCCTCGGGATCGTCCGGGTCGAGAGGAACGCCGACGATCTTTGCGATGTTCGCGATCAGTTGAAGCTGAAAGCGAGCGAGAAGGACCGCCTCACTCGCTAGAGACAGACCTAGAATCGTAGCCTGCGCAGGCAGGCTGAGGCCACCGGATGCAGTGCCCGTGACGATGCTCGCGATTTCATTTGCGGAGACGCTCGCGCCCGTTACTGCGCCGAGGATGGCTGCATTTTTCGCAGCCACTCCCGTAAGCTTGGCGATGATCTCGTCATCGGATGCGCGCGGGTATTTTTTTCGGAAGTAGTCCGCATTCGCATTGGCGTAGTAGGTGCGAAATGCGTTCTGAACGAGAGGGAGTAACCACTCGCCACTTTTGAACGCGGCCCATCCACCAAGCTCTTTGATCTCGTTGAGCGCCTGCTGGAGACGCTGCCGAATTGTCTTCTTGTCCTGTGGTTGGTCGTCCATTGGTCGGGTCTTATTCCGCGATCTCGAACTCGATGCGGTGCTGCGGAAAGGCTGCGGCAAGTGCGGCAAGGCATTGCTGCGTAGAGGCGCCCCACATCTTGCTCAAGATGTAGGTCTGGCCGTCGAGGTGAAGCAACTCGTCGGGCTCTTGGAAATATCGCTGAAAATCGCGCCGATCTCCGCCACTCACGCGCTCAGCGATGGCCCTTCTCAAGGCGGGTGCGTCGAGCTTTCCGGGGAAAGCGATAAACCGGCGTTTTCCTTCGGTTGGTGGGAGGGCTCGCGCGATGGCGTCGGGCGATACGCCTCGTCCGACAAGAAAACAGGCAGCCGCGAGCATGGCTCGCCGCTTGTTCAGCGGCTCCGTTTCCCGACCGTCGAGGGTCAGTATGAACTTGGAGAAATCCCGGTGTTGGCTCTGCCGATGAATGCGGGCCTCCTGCTGCTTGGCACGCACCTGCACCGTGTATTCGCTCGCTTCGGGGAGAGGGACGACCTGCTGGATGTCCACGAGCAACGCCTCATTGAGCCGGTATGGAGTGAGGCGCACGCAACGCACGTCGAGGCCCTGCTCATTCAGCCAGAGAACCGCGGTAGTGAGTTCCTTGCTGAAATCCGCAGACGCGAGAACGATGCGGACGCCTGGGGCAAATTCGCCATCATCGGGAGACTCCCAACCAAGATGATCGAGCAACAGGCGACGGGCATCGTCAGAGCTGCCCGTCTTGATGAGATGCTCGGCGAGAATTTCGACTACGCGGTCGAAGGTGAGCGTGGAGATCATCGCAGCGTAGCGGATGGCTTGTAGCTCCATGTGCCCGCCGTCCTCGGTGCGCTTCAATTCGATGACGACGAGGTTGGCGTCGGCATCCACGCCGAGCAGGTCGATCCGCCGACGGCTTTCCTCCCATTGTCCGAACTCCTCCGCGACGACGAGAGTATCGGAACTGATGGCCTCGATTTTCTCCCGGAGCACGCGTTGCAAGCCTTCACGTTCACGCACACCAGCTTCGGAAAAGCGCACTGTGCGGACGGGCTGAATGGAATCGGGCGTCAGTTCGTAGAGCGGCATGAGGGAAAATCAGGCGGCGGAGTAGAGTTCCGCTTCCAACTCGCGCAAGGCGGCGTCGAACTGCTCTTTGCCACCGAAGATGCTCACAATCTCGACGGGGGTGCCGAACTGCGTGAGCGGATCGTTGCGCAGCACCTTGCGGTCTTCGAGCACAGCGACGCCGGCATCGGCGTATTTGTCGAGCAGCGCGTTGAGGACGGCGCGGGCCTGGTCGCCGAACTTGGTGAAGCAGTCGCGCTTGCGGACATTCGCGGCGCGTTCCTTCCGCGTGAGCGGCGGGCGATCGAAGGCGACGTGGCACACGAGGTCGAATGGATCGAGTTCCTTGCCGACTTCCTCGCTGAGGGCTTCGAGCAAGACGCCGTGCTGTTCGAGTTCCTTGATGATGGCCTGCTTTTGCTCGGCGTTGGTCCAACGAGCGAGGAAGTCGTCGAGCGAGGCGAACTCTGCGCGCACTGTCTTGCGCGTGTAAGCCTTGAGCGACTCGGTGATGAGTTTCCCGTCCTTGCCGTAATACTGCACGCGCTCGGCGACGACCCACACGGGCACGTCATCGACGACGTATTTGATCCGGCCGCCGGGCGGGTCTGGCGGAATCGGATCGACGATTACCCTGCCGCCTCCTTCCTCTTCCTCGTCTTCGTCTGGCGGCACGGGCGGATCGTTCTCGTCCGGCTCGTAGATCACAATCGGGGGACCGTCGAAATCCTCGTCGGCGAAAAGCTCGGTGGCCTTTTTGAAATCCATGATTGTGAACCAGAGCTTGTCGTAGTCCTCATTGATGCGCGTGCCGCGTCCGATGATCTGCTTGAACTCGGTCATCGACTGGATGCGCTGGTCGAGGACGATGAGCTTGCATGTCTGCGCGTCCACACCGGTCGTGAGTAGCTTCGACGTGGTGACGATGGAAGGGATGCGTTTCTCGGGCAGGATGAAGTTGTCCAGCTCGGCTTTGCCTTCCGGGTTGTCGCCGGTGATGCGCATCACGTATTTCTCGTGCTGCGCCACGAGGTCGGAGTTTTCGTTCACGAGCGCCTGTCGCATTCGCTCGGCGTGGTCGATGTCTTCGCAGAAGACGATGGTTTTGGCGAAGCGATCGGTGGCTTTGAGAAACTCGCTGATCTTGCGCGCGACGAGCTGCGTGCGCTGGTCGATGACGAGGGTCTTGTCGAAGTCGCGCTGGTTGTAGATGCGGTCTTCGATCAACTGCCCGTGCTTGTCGGTCTTGCCCTGCTCCGGTCGCCAGCCGGTGAGGTCTTTGTCAATGTCGATGCGCACGACCTTGTAGGGCGCGAGGAAACCGTCCTCGATGCCTTGCTTCAGTGAGTAGGTGTAGATCGGCTCGCCGAAGTAGGTGATGTTGGACACTTCCTTCGTCTCCTTCGGCGTGGCGGTGAGGCCAATGTGAGTGGCCTTGTCGAAGTAGGCGAGGATCTCGCGCCACGCGGAATCCTCGGCCGCACTGCCGCGGTGGCATTCGTCGATCACCACGAGGTCGAAGAAATCCGGGGAGAACTGCTTGTAGATGTCCTTCGCGTCTTCGTTGCCGGTGACGGCCTGGTAGAGCGCGAGGTAAACCTCGTAGGACTTGTCGGCGTGCCGGTTCGTGATCTTCGTCATCGCCTGGCCGAACGGCTTGAAGTCGTTCGTGCGGGCCTGATCGACGAGGATGTTGCGGTCGGCGAGGAAGAGGATGCGTTTCTTCACGCCGGCCTTCCACAACCGCCAGATGATGTGAAACGCCGTGATGGTTTTGCCCGTGCCGGTAGCCATGACGAGGAGGATGCGGTTCTGGCCTTTGGCGATGGCTTCGATGGTGCGGTTGATCGCGATGAGTTGGAAGTAGCGAGTGCCTTTGCCGGTGCCGTCGGAGTAGAAATCCTGCTCGACGATGGGCCGCTCGGTTTCGCCGATGCCCTTCCAAGCGCAGTAACGTGCCCACAACTCGGCGGGCGATGGGAACGCGTTCAAGGCCAGCTCGCGCTCGATGGTGCCCGTGGTTTTTGTGCGGTCGCGTTCGAGGAAGCCGTCGCCGTTTGAGCTGAAGACGAAAGGCACGTCGAGGGTGACGGCGTATTCGAGCCCCTGCTGCATTCCGGCGCCGACGGAGTGGTTGTTGTCCTTCGCCTCAATGATCGCGATGGGGATGTTCGGCTTGTAGTAGAGGATGTAGTCGGCGCGCTTCACTTCGCCGCGCGTGGTCATCCGCCCGCGCACGATCACGCGTCCTTTGGTGAAGCCCACCTCCTCGCGGACCTGCGTGAGGATGTCCCAACCTGCCCCACTCACCGCGGGGGTGATGAACTTGGTGCAGATGTCGCGCTCGGATAACGCCTTTTTGTTCATGGGGCAGAAGCAGGCGCGGCTTGTAGCGGTGCGGTGAGAAAATCGCAATGTCTGTCGAGCCCCACGCCTCGTCGCTCTTTTCAGTCTTTTCAGTTCTCCGACGCTGACCAACAGAAACTCACGATGCTCGATGGTGCGCTTCTGAAACGACTCGTCTGGCTGCGACAAGCGAACATCTACCGATGGATCAACACGTTGATTTGCTTCAGTCAGTGAGATGTCTTCGTGAGGGAGAAGATTGTTAGTTCCGCTTCAGGAATCAGTCACTCCATACTGTAAACGGACCGTGAGTCGATGGAGGATGATGACGGCAAATCATTCACGGTGGTTTTCTACGGTCGCAGACATTTTTCGCGCAAAACGGTGCAATGCGATGCAAACGCAGATCGCCCGCGAAGCTAGGATTGATGCGGGTTAAGCAGCGATTGCAAATCCGCGCAAACGGGTGAAAAAACGCTGTTCTGAGTTATGAGTCGCCTGCTCTAACCATTGAGCTACAGCCCCATCGCGACGGGGTAAGCAGTGCGCACTTCCTGCCGGATACCAAGGGAAAACATTGATCTCACCACCAAGACACCAAGGCACCAAGGAGGAACCCCTGAAATCTTCCATCGGCCCGTCCCCCTTGGGGGCCTTGGTGGTAATCACGGCGATGATCTAGTCTTCCCATCGAGGCCCAAATAGGTCAGAAGTCTCGGAATTCAAAAGCAGACCCCATGAAAACTCCCAAGAATACAAAGACTGCCGCTCGCAAATCAGCCCGCGCTGACTCGGGCGCAAAGACTCTCGCGATCGATATCGGAGGCACGGGCTTGAAAGCCTGCGTGCTCGATGACGAAGGAGAGATGATCACCGAGCGGCTGCGGGTGGAAACTCCCGCGAATTGCCCGCCGGCGGAGATGGTGGAGATCCTCGCGGAGTTGGTCGCGCCCTTCGGTGAATACGACCGGGTGTCGGTGGGTTTTCCCGGTGTGGTGCGCCGTGGAAAGGTGGTGACGGCGCACAATCTCGGCGAGGAGGCGTGGAAGGGTTTCAATCTCGATCTGGCGCTGACGAAGAAGCTCCACAAGCCGGTGCGGGTGCTGAATGACGCGGACATCCAGGGACTCGGGGCGATCCGGGCCAAGGGCGTGGAGCTGGTGATCACGCTGGGCACGGGGCTGGGGTCGAGTCTGTTTGAGGATGGGCGGTTGTGTGCGCATCTGGAGCTGGCGCATCATCCGTTTCACAAGGGCAGGACTTACGAGGAGGAGCTGGGAAAGGTGGCCTTGGAGAAGGTGGGGAAGCGGAAGTGGAATCGGCGGGTCAGCAAGGCGATCGAGACGCTGCGGAACCTGACGTGTTTCGATCATTTGTATCTCGGTGGCGGGAATACCAAGGCGGTGAAAATGGAGCTGCCGCCGGATGTGAGCCTGGTCTCGAATGAGCTGGGGATGCGCGGCGGGATCTGGCTGTGGCGGGAGCGGGGCCACGGGAGCACGGATATCTTCCGCAAGGCGGATGCGCACGCCGTGCCGGGTGATGATGCGCAAAGCTAACGGCCACCGTCGCCTGGTCTAATCATTGAGTTGCAGACCCGTCGCGACGTGTGGGCTGGGCGGGTTTTCCCGTGAAACGCAAGCGCGTGCTTCCCAAGCGGCGCGCGGACTGCGATAGAGCGCCGCTTTCCCCGAAATGAAACTCTGCATCATCGGCCTCGACTGTCTCGAACCCACGCTCGTGGAGCGATGGCTCGTGGAGTTGCCGACCTTTGCGCGGCTGCGGGCGCTCGGGGCGTGGGGGCGGATGCGGAGTTGCACGCCGCCGATCACGGTGCCGGCGTGGTCGTGCATGATGAGCGGACTCGATCCGGGGTCGCTCGGGATTTACGGGTTCCGCAATCGCACGGGCTATGGCTATGATGCGCTCGGGTTTGCGACGGGGGACTGGGTGAAGGCGGAGCGGCTGTGGGACATCCTCGGTGCACGGGGGAAGACGTGCGCGGTGCTCGGCGTGCCGGGCACGTATCCGTTGCGGCCGGTGAATGGGACGATGATCGCGGACTTCATGACGCCCTCGATCGAGAGCGCGTGGGCGCATCCGCCGGAGCTGAAGGACGAGGTGCGCGCGTGGCTCGGCGGTGAAGACTATCTATTCGACGTGTCGGATTTCCGCAGCGCGGACAAGGCGCGCATCCTCGCCGACATCCACGAAATGACGCGGCGGCGATTCACGGTGGCGCGGGAGTTGATGAAGCGCGGGCAACCCGACTTTTTCGCGATGGTCGAGATGGGGAGCGACCGCATCCATCACGGTTTCTGGCACTACATGGACGCGCAGCATCGCAAGCACGAGCCGGGGCACGCGCTCGGGCCGGCGATCCATGACTACTACGTCGCGCTCGATCGCGAGATCGCGCGGCTGCTCGAGTGCATCGACCTGCGCGAGACGATCGTGATGCTCGTCTCCGATCACGGCGGGCAGCGGCTCGACGGCGGTATCTGCGTGAACGACTGGCTGCGGCGCGAGGGGCTGCTCGTGCTGAAAAGCGATCCGGCCGCGCCGGGCACGCCGCTGACGAAGTGCGACATCGACTGGCCGCGCACCACGGCGTGGGCCGAGGGCGGCTATTACGCGCGCATTTTCCTGAACGTCCGTGGGCGTGAACCGGAGGGAATCGTCGAGCCCGCGGCGTTCGAGCGCACGCGGGGCGAGATCGAGCACCGGCTCGGGCGCATCCCGGACGATCGCGGCGGCGTGTTAGCCACCGTCTCCCACCGTCCGCAGCAGCTCTACCCGCGTGTGGAAGGCATCGCGCCGGATCTCATCACGATCTTCGGCGGTCTGCACTGGCGCGCCGTTGGCACGCTCGGCTGGCCTGGGCTGCACATCTTCGAAAACGACACCGGTCCCGACGAGGCGAACCACGCGCAATACGGTTTCTTCCAGCTCGTCGTCCCTGGTGTCCCTGCGACGCCCGGGCCGCAGGACATCGATATCCTCGACATCGCGCCGACGCTGCTCTCGCACCTCGGCGTGGCCGTGCCGGCGCGGATGCGCGGGCGCGTGACGTTTGGCGAAGCCGCGCCGGTGGTCGCGACCGCGTCGCCGGGCGAGCCGGGGCAGACTTACACGAAGCAGGAAAACGCGGAGATCGAGAAGCGGCTAGAGGCGCTCGGATACTTGGGATGAACCACCAAGACACCAAGGCACCAAGAGGAGAAGGCACGAAACGTGATCGGGCTTCGTTGCCCGGGCCTTCTTCGTGTCTTTGTGTCTTTGTGGTTGGACCAACCCGATGAACCACGAAGACACGAAGACACAAAGGAGGGAGGAGTTGGCGAAGGCTGTGGTGGAGGCTGCCTTCGCTGTGCATTCGGCGCTCGGGCCGGGGTTGCTGGAGAGCGTGTATGAGGTTTGCCTCGTGCATGAGTTGCACAAACGCGGGCTGAAACTTGAGCGCCAGCTCACGCTCCCGATTGAGTATGACGGTGTGAGGCTGGATGCGGGCTTGAGGCTCGACTTACTCATCGAGGACGAGCTGATCGTGGAGCTAAAGGCCGTTGAGACCATGCACCCATTATTTGTCGCCCAGATTCTCACTTATCTAAAGCTCACGGGCAGAAAGCTCGGCCTGCTCATCAATTTCAACGTGCCACGCATCAAAGACGGCATCCGCCGCGTCATCCTGTGAACCGCCGATATTTGAACCACCAAGACACCAAGGCACCAAGGAAACGCAGGACAGGCGGCGACATTTGCCCCCTCTGTTCCCCTTGGTGCCTTGGTGTCTTGGTGGTGAAAAACACGCTGTGCCTTGGTGGTAAAAAATCATGAGCCGCGTCGTCGTCCTCGGTCTCGATGGCCTTCCATGCTCGCTGCTCCGCCGCTTCATCGCGGAGGGGGTGATGCCGAAGCTCGGCGCGCTGGTGGCGCAGGGTGATCTCGCGGCGATGGACACGGTCTATCCGCCGCTCTCGTCCGTGTCGTGGACGACGTTTTTCACCGGCGTGAATCCAGGCAAGCACCGCATCTTCGGCTTCTTCGAGGCGCAGGTGGATGAATATGGGATCTGGTTCCAGGATCTCGCGGAGGTGAAGGTGCCGGGCCTTTGGGACCACGCGCAGGCGCATGGGAAGCGGACCGTTTCGATCAATCTCCCCGGCACGTATCCCGCGCCGCCGTTCAATGGCGTGATGGTCTCCGGCTTCATCGCCACGGACCTCGCGAAGAGTGTCTATCCGAAGATGCTCATGCCGCTGGTCGAGAAGGTCGGCTACATGCTCGACGTGCCCTGCGATATCGTGCGCGAGCAGCCCGAGGTGTTTTGGAAAGCGGTCGCGCAATCGCTCGAGGCGCGCGCGCGGACGATGGCGGCGCTGCTGCAAAACGAGCCGCACGATTTGTTCATCGGGGTCTTCACCGAGACCGATCGCGTGCAGCATTTTTTCTTCGATGCGATCGAGGAGCCGTCGCACCCGGATCATGCGCGGGTGATGAAGTTTTACCGGCACGTCGACGCGATCATCGGCCACCTCGCGGCGCTGTGCCGGCCCGACGACGAACTCATTATTCTCGCCGATCACGGATTCTGCCGGATCGAGCAGGAGCTTTTCCTGAATACCTGGCTGGCCGAGCAGGGCTACCTCGTGATGAAGACGCCGGAGATGGGCGCGCCGCTCAAGGAGATCGACCCGCAGCGCTCGCGCGCCTTCGCGCTCGACCCGGGTCGCATCTTCCTGAACGTGCGCGGGCGGCAGCCGGATGGCTGCGTCGATCCGCGCGACGCGGCGAAGCTGCGCGACGAAATCGCCGCCGGGCTCGCGGCGATGCGGGTGCGGGTGCCGTGGCAGGCGGAGCCGGTGTGCCCCTTCACCCACATCATGCGCCGGGAGGAAATCTACGCCGGCCCGTGGGCGCACCTCGCCGCCGATCTCGTGCTGCACACGCGCGACGGCTTCGAGATGAAGGGGAAGTTCAACCACCCCGCGCTCTCCCAGCTCGGGCACCTGAACGGCATGCACACCTTCGGCGACGCGATGCTCTACGTGCGCGGGCGCAAGTGGCCCGCGGGCACGCCGCGGATCATCGACCTCGCGCCGACGATCCTGAGCCTGCTCGGCGTGCCGGTGCCCGCCGAGATGGAAGGCCGCGTGCTCCTCGGCTGAGCCTGCGGCGTTGGGGGGACTCGGGCGCCGGCTGGCTGTTTTCGCGACACCACAGGGATCGAGCAGTCAGCAAACGCTTTAGGGGAAAGGCATGAAAAAAGAGGTTGTGCCGGCCTGCCTCTCGTCTCTTATCCGCGCCTCCATGCATACCAACCACCTCGAAATCCTCGAATCCCGTATCGCTCCCGCAGTCTTTTTCGTGAGCGGCACCAACCTCACCATCACCGACGGCGCCGGTGGTAATGCGACCGACTCGGTCGATGAACTGGCTGCCGCCGCGGCAGTCGGTTCCGTCGCGACGACGAAGGCCCTCTCTCTCGTCGCCGGCGACAGCGTCGTCTATGACCTGAACGGCAACCACAAGACCGACAAGGGCGAGCAGACGCTCCTCAAGCTCACCGAAGGCACGGCGATGGCTTTCTTCACCGACTTGAATACGGATCCGACGCTCGGTATTGCCCCGGGGCAGAAGGCGCAGTTCGACCTGAATGAATTCACCGGCCTCGCAGTGGGCGATGGTGCAGCTGCGACGATCACCGCAGACATCCACGGCAGCATCGACACGCTGCTGACTTCGACCGGCGCCTTCACCACCACGCGGCAGGCGTCGCACATCCACAACCTCACCATCACCGGCAGCGTCTTCGGGAATATCCAGGCGGGTGGCAACATCGAGGGCATCACCATCAAGGCGCCCAAGAGCGGCGCGCAGGACTTCGATGTGCGAAACATCCTCACCGGCAATCAGTCGGACAACGGGATCAGCCTCAACGGGGGCGGCACGAACCTGTCGCTGAGCTTCACGCAGGCGGCCGGCACTGCGGGCGGGAACATCTCGAATGTGACCCTCTCGCGCGGCGTGGACGACATCCGCGCTGGCAATGGCGGCGACCACACGACCGGCGACGGCGGCAAGGGCGGCGACGTGACGAACATCAAGATCACGGGCCGCGTTGAGGACGGCATCTTCGCCGGTGACGGCGGCAACGTGAGCGTCGCGGGCAAGGCCGGCGACGGCGGTGCGGCGAGCAAGATTACGCTCACGCTCAAGGTGGACGGCAGCGAGGACGTCTATGTGCAGGGCGGCGAAGGTGGGGATAGCACCAGCGGGGCAGGCGGCGCAGGCGGCGCGCTGACCACCGTCTCGGCCACGAACACGACCTTCCTAGGCAACGGCATCTACCTCTACGCTGGCGACGGTGGCAGCGGCGGCGGCGCGGGCGCGGGCGGCGCGGGCGGCGCGGTGAGCACGACCAGCATCAACGCGCTCCAGTTTGTGGACGATGGCCTCTACATCTACAGCGGCGACGGTGGCAACGGCGGCAGCGGCGGCGCCAATGGCGGGGCCGGCGGCGCGATCGATAAGTCCAAGATCACCTCCGCCGGGAGCGGAGATTATCCTTACGTCCTCGCCGGCAGCGGCGGCGATGCCGGCGGCAGCGGCGCCTTCACGGGCGGCGCAGGCGGCAACGTCAGCAATACCCAGATCAAATACACCGGCATTGCCAAAGGCGGCCTGTATTTCTACGGCGGCGATGGCGGCGACGGTGGCAGCGGCAACGCCAATGGCGGTGCGGGCGGCAACGTGAGCAAGTCGTCCATCACTGGTGTGGATACGAACGAAGACATCGCACTCCTCGGCGGCAACGGCGGCAGTGGCGGCAACACCGGCGGCAACGGCGGTGCGGGCGGCACCATCACGGATTCGTCGATCGCCATGTCCGGCAGCATCACCAGCGGCACGACCGAAATCACCGGTGGTGACGGTGGAAGCGTGCAGGCCGGCAATACCTTTACCGGTGGCGCAGGCGGAGCGGTGACCAATTCGTCGATCAAGACCGGGGGATACGCGAACGCAAACGTGACCATCTACGGCGGCGACGGCGGCAGGGGTGGTAGTGGGAGCTCCAATGGCGGCGCCGGTGGCGCCGTGACCAAGGCCAGCCTCACGAGCGGGGTGGTGCAAAGGAATTGGCGCATCTACGGTGGCGACGGTGGCGATGGCGGCGACAACGGTGGCAACGGTGGCCGCGGCGGCGACCTGAGCACCATGACGGCCATGGCCCTCGGCTATCTGCACGGTGGCGCCTATTTCGGCGCGGGCGACGGCGGCGAAGCGAACGGCACCGCTGGCAATGGCGGCGACTCCGGCAACACCACAAACGTCAAAGTCACCAACAAGGGTGGCATGGACGGCCTCGGCATCTACTCGCACGATGGCGGCGACTCGAATGCGACCACTGGCAACGGCGGCAACGCCGGCACCCTCTCGAACGTGACGGTGACGAACATGGCCGACATCAACGGCGACATCTACATCGGCAGCTACTACGGCGGCGATGCCGGCTCGACCGGCACCGGTGGCAACGCCGGCGACACCACCGGGATCACGGTCAACGACAAGTTCGGCACATCGGACGTGTGGTATATCTACGCGGGTGCCGGTGGCCGGGGCAACGGCGTGGGCGGCAAGGGTGGCAACGGGGGCAACCTCAAGAGCGTCACCTTCAACGGCCCGAACTCGACGGTGAGCTTCGGTTACGACGGTGGAGCCAACGGCGGCACCGGTGCGGGCTCGACGGGCGGAAACGGCAGCTCGCTCGACGGCATCAAAGGCAGCGCGCGCATTGCGTCGTTCATCGCCCAGAAGGGCGGCGACGCGGGCGCGACCGGCGGCCTCGGTGGCTCGGTCTCGAACGTCAACTTCAAGGTCGGGCAGTTCGCCCAAATTGTTACCGCGGGCGACGGCGGCAGCGTCGCGACCGTCGGCGGTGCCGGCAATGGCGGCTCGATCAATAAAGTGAAGATCACCGGAAGCGGTGTGATCGGCGACTTCAGCAGTAACTTCTCCGTCAACGGAGACGACAACAGCGGCATGGGCGGCCTCATTGTCGGCCTCGGCGGCGCGGACACGAATGGGTTCAGCGTGGACCGCAACGGCAGCATCAACACGGTCACCGCCACGAGCATCGCCGCCATCCTCGCCGGTGCGAATGCGGGCAACGACATCAGCAACATCAACGCCGTCAAGGCGATCACCGGCCTCAAGGTCGGCACCATCGGCGCGGATGTGGATGGCGACCGGCAGTTCGACTGGTTCGAGAACACGGCGACCACCGTGGACTTCCAGCTCGAAGGCCTCACCGGCGTGACCGATACGGATGACGTGCCGCGCGATGGCCTCATCATCGTGAAGACCGGCGGCTACACCAAGGACGCGAAGACCAACATCCTCACCGTCCCTGGGTTCACCGCACCCAGCATCCTCTTCGTCTAAGCGCGAAGCGTCTCAATCCAAGCGCGGCAGCTCTCACGGGCTGCCGCGCTTTTTGTTTTGTGTGCTTGCAGGTTCGCCGCGCCTGCCTCGGCGGCAGGTAAAATGTAAAGGGGAGGTAAAGCCGTTTGCCGCGAAAGACGCGGCCTGCGACTGAGCGCCTATGTTCACCATCATCCCCTCCCGGATCGTTGCCGCACTGAGCATTCTCTGCGGCGTGAATTTCACCGCGATGGCCGGCGATGGCGTCGTGGACCTGACCACGCTGGCGAACTACGCCGCGCAGCCGCTCCCGGCTTACATCACCAAGAACAACACGCCCGGCGGCAATCTCATCACGGACAAAGGCGCGACGCTCGGGCGGGTGCTTTTCTACGACAAGCGGCTCTCGAAAAATGACACGATCGCGTGTGCCTCGTGCCACCAGCAGGCGCACGCCTTCGGGGATACGGCTACGGCGAGCACCGGGGTGGCGGGGACGACGGGGCGGCACGGGATGCGGCTGAGCAATGCGCGCTTTGCCCAGGAGGTGAAGTTCTTTTGGGACGAGCGGGCGGCGAGCCTGGAGGCGCAGACGACGCAGCCGATCCAGAACCACGTGGAGATGGGTTTCAGCGGGGCGGACGGCGATCAGGGATTCGCGGCGCTGGTGACGAAGCTGACGGCGATCGATGAGTATCGGGTGTTGTTTGCGATGACGTTTGGCGACGCAGCGATCACGGAGACGCGGGTGCAGCTCGCGCTGGCGCAGTTTGTCCGCAGCATTCAGTCGTTCGATTCGCGCTTCGATGTGGGCCGGGCGCAGGTGGCCAATGGGAACGTGAACTTCCCGAACTTCACCCCGCAGGAGAATGCGGGGAAGCAGCTCTTCCTGAACGCGCCGCCGGGGGGAGCGGGCTGCCAGGGCTGCCACCGGGCGCCGGAGTTCGACATCGACCCGGCCAGCCTGAATAACGGCGTCATCACTCAGATCGGCGGCGGGACGGACTTAACTAACACTCGCTCGCCCAGCCTGCGCGATCTGATCGGCCCCAGCGGGCTCAACGGCGGGCTGATGCACGACGGTAGCTTCACCTCCCTCGCGCAGGTGATCGACCACTACAATCTCATCCCCGGGAACAACGCGAATCTTGACCCGCGGCTGCGGCGCCCGGGCGGCCAGGTGCAGAATCTCGGCCTCACTGCGCAGCAGAAAAGGGACCTGGTTGCGTTCCTCGGGACGCTGACGGGGAGCGCGGTCTATACGGATCCGAAGTGGTCCGATCCCTTCAACGCGGCGGGGGAACTGACGTTGATCGTGCTGCCCGCGGAGGCGGTTGCGATTCAAAACAACGGCAACGGGACGGCGACCGTCGCCTGCCTGGCGGTGCCCGGATTCCAGTATCAGCTCCGGTCTTCCACCAACCTGGTGGACTGGACGACGGTGGCGACGGTGACGCCGGATGCGAACGGCGTGTGCTCGCAGGACGTGAGCGTGAGCGGGACGGTCTTCTACCGCTACGCCTACACGGTGCCGGCGCCCTGAGCCGGCGCGGTCGCCTTTCTCCCGGTGCGCTTTTGCTTTGTCGAAAGGGCGTCGGTGGATTTGAAGTTCGGGCGTGACTCAAACTTCGCTCGGTCGCATCGCCATCGTCGGTTCCGGCGCCGTGGGCAGCTACTACGGCGGGATGCTCGCACACTCGGGCCGCGACGTTCATTTCCTCATGCGCGCGGACCTCGGCACGGTGATGACGAATGGGCTCACGATCCACACCGGCGGTCGCACGATCCGTGTGCCGGCAAAGGCGCACGCGACCACGGCGGAGATCGGTCCGTGCGACCTCGTCATCATCGCGCTGAAGGCGACGGCGAATGCCGCGCTCGATGACATCATCCCGCCGCTGTTGAACGCGGGCACGGTGCTCGTGACGCTGCAAAACGGGCTCGGCAACGAGGAGTATCTCGCGCAGCGCTGGGGCGCGGAGCGGGTGATGGGCGCGCTGTGCTTCGTCTGCCTGAACCGCACCGCGCCCGGCGAGGTGACGCACATCGATCACGGGACGATTTCGATCGGGGAATTCCGGCGCCCGCCTTCCCGCCGAACGGAGCTGTTGACGGAGGCATTCCGCAGCGTCGGCATCGAGGCGAAGGCGGTGGACGATCTCGTCGCCGAGCGCTGGCGGAAGCTCGTGTGGAATGTGCCCTTCAATGGGCTCTCGATCGCGGCGCGCGCGACCGTCGCGGATGTGCTCGCCGACGATGCACTGTGCGCGGAGGCGCGTGGCTTGATGAGCGATGTGCTCGACGGCGCTCGCGCGCTCGGGCATCCCCTCCCGGATGAGTTCGCCGACTTCCAACTCGAACGTTCCGCAAGCATGGGTGCCTACCGACCTTCCTCGATGATCGACTGGGAAGCGGGCCGTGCCGTGGAAGTCGAAGCGATCTGGGGCGAGCCGCTGCGCCAGGGTCGCGCGGCTGGCACCGCGATGCCGCGACTCGCGCTGCTCCACGCACTGCTGAGGAGGCTCACGCGATGAGCTGGCGCGAACTGAAACCGGAATGGGGCATCGTGCTCGGCTCCGGGCTGGGCGGATTTGTCGATCAGCTCGAAGTCCTCGCGACGGTGCCTTACGCCGAGATCGATGGCCTACCGCAATCGAAGGTGCCGGGCCACGCAGGGCGCTTCGTCTTTGGCCGCATCGCCGGGACGACGGTCGTCGTCGCAGCGGGACGCGTGCATCTTTACGAAGGCTGGACGGCGAAGGAGATCACGGCGCACGTGCGCTGGATGGATGAGCGCGGCATCCGCCGGCTCGTGCTCACGAATGCGGCCGGCACGCTGAACCGCGAGTTCGAGCCGGGCACGTGGATGATGCTGAGCGATCACCTCAACCTCACGCACACCACGCCGCTGCTCGGCGGCGCGAACTTCATCGACCTGACCGAGGTGTATTCACGCGACCTGCGTGAGCGCTTCGCCGCGGTGGCGCTCGCGGAGGACATCGCGCTGCACGAGGGCGTCTATGCCGCGCTGCTCGGCCCCCAATACGAGACGCCCGCGGAGGTGAGGATGCTGCGCACGCTCGGTGCGGACGCGGTGGGCATGAGCACGGTCCTGGAGGCGATCCAGGCGCGCGCGCTGCGGCTGGAGGTTGCGGCCTTTTCCTGCCTCACGAACTGGGCTGCCGGCGTGACTGGCGCGCCGCTTTCGCACGCGGAGGTGATGGAGACGGGAAAATCCGCCGCCTCGCAACTCGTGCGCCTGCTCACCTGCGCGATCGAGCGCGAGCGCTAGAATTCGCGCGACCGCGGCTCGCGCTCTTCCGTCGAGCCTTCGCTCGGTGCGGTGACGAATGGCCCGCCGGCCAGCGGCGCGGCGGCGCTGAATGCGACCTCGGGCATGTCGCTCGGCTTGCCCGCGAGCGGGAAGTCTTTGCGCAGCGGAAAATACGGGTAGCCCTCCCACATGAGGATGCGGCGCAGGTCGGGATGGCCGTCGAACTTGATCCCGAACATGTCGTAAGCCTCGCGCTCGTGCCAATCGGCGGTCGCCCACACGCCGCTCACGGTCGGCACGCTGAGCGCGTCCTCGCTCACGCGGATTTTCAGGCGCAGGTGCTCGTTGCGCTCGAACTGGCAGAGCTCATACACGACCTCGAAGCGCGGCTCTTCGCCGAAATGATCCACACCGCTGAGATCGGTGAGGTAGGTGTAGCCGAGTTCGTCTTTGCAAAAGCGGCACAGCTCCGCGATCTGCGCGCGCTCGACGAGCAGCGTGGTCTCACCGCGAAATTCGGTCTTCTTCAGCACCGCGAACTTCTTCTCGATCGCGGTCACGTCGGCGGAAACTTTGGAGGCCATTGGGAAAATCAGGCTTGAGCAGCGAGGGCGGCGAGGCCGGGCTTTTGCGCGAGGAAGGAGTGCTCGCCCTCGATCTTTTTCTGCAAGCGCATGAGCCCCTCGATGAGCGCCTCAGGCCGCGGCGGACAGCCGCTGATATAGACATCGACGGGGATGAGATTATCGATGCCCTGGAGCACCGCGTAGCTGCGATACATGCCGCCGCTCGACGCGCACGCGCCCATGGCGATGCACCATTTCGGCTCGGGCATCTGATCCCAGATGCGCTTCACGGCGAGCGCCATTTTATAGGTCACGGTGCCGGCCACGATCATCACGTCGCTTTGCCGCGGCGAGAAGCGCATCACTTCCGCGCCGAAGCGCGCGATGTCGAAGCGCGAGGCGCCCGTAGCCATGAGCTCGATGGCGCAGCAGGCGAGGCCCATCGGCATCGGCCAGAGCGAGTTTTTGCGCATCCAGTTCATCGCTGCGTCGAGCTGGGTGAAGATGATGTTACCCTCGATTTTCGAGTCGTAGGCGGCGGGTGCGACGGTGGTGCTCATGTGCTGGAAGAATTGGTTAAGCGGGAACTCCGGAGCGGCAAGGGGGGACTGCGAAAGTTTTCACGCGGTCGCCGTCCGCAGCCGCAGGCCGGTGCGCAGGCAGGCGGCGAGGTAGATGACGATGGCCAGGTTCGTGGCGAGGACGAGCGCGGGGAGCCAGCCCGGGTGGTGGATCAGATAGTGGACTTCCCATGGCAGGTAGAGAGCGGCGCCGAGGCAGCCGAGCCATTCGCCCCAGGTCCTCTGGCGCCAGAGCCCATACGCCTCGGCGAACCGCACACCGGCGTAGATCGCGGCGGACGCGATGAAAAGCCACGACAAGCCGGTATCGAGAATGTCCGCCAACTGGAGCAGCATCCTCGGGTAGTGGCGCTCGGGATTGAGATGAAAATGCCGGGCGAGCCGCTCCAGAAAGTGCCGCGTGTGATACTGCGTGAGCCCGGGCAGCCCGAAGGCCACGAACAGCACGAGCGCGCCCTTGGCGGCCTCGAACACAGCGACGGTGCGCAATCCGACCTTCGATCCGCCTGGCTTCATCGGGAGTGGAAGCGGAAAAAGCCGTTCGCGGTCGAGTCGGTCTCGGCGGCGATCTGTTCGAGCGGCAAGGCGCGCAGCCGGGCGACTTCCTCGGCCACGGTGCGCACGTGCGCGGGTTCACAGCGCTTGCCGCGGAAGGGCACGGGCGCGAGGAAGGGGCAGTCGGTCTCGACCATGAACTTCCCGGCCGGAATCGTGGCGACGGTGTCTCTCACCTCGCCGGCATTCTTGAAGGTGACGATGCCGGTGAAGCTGACGAGGTGACCGCGATCGAGCACCTCGTGCGCGTGTGCGGGCGACTTGCCGAAGCAGTGGAAGACCGCGCGCAGCCGGCCGGTGTAGGGCGCGAGCAGGTCGAGAGTGTCGGCCCACGCGTCGCGTTCGTGGACGACGACGTTGAGGCCGAGCTCGGCGGCGAGGTCGAGCTGCTGCTCGAAAATCACGGCTTGCGTCGATTTGACCGCACCGTCGCGAATTGCCGCAGCCGGTTCGCGCGGGTCATTGAGCGGCATCTCGGATAGCACGGCGTCCTTTGAACCGAGCATGTGCTTGCTCGGCAGCCGATGGTAGTCGAGCCCGCACTCGCCGAGCGCGACGACCTTCGGATGTTTCGCCAGCTCCCGTAGCGGCGTCTGCACGTCGTCGGGCGCTTCGGTGGCGTTGCCCGGATGCACGCCCACGGTCGCCCACACCTGCGGGTAACGCTCCGCGAGATCGAGCGCGCGCCGGCTTCCCTCGATCGTGGTGCCGATGGTGATGATCCGTTTCACTCCCGCCGCATCCGCACGCGCGAGCACCGCGTCGAGATCGGGGGCGAAGTCGGGGAAATCGAGGTGCACATGGGTGTCGGTGAGCATTAGTCGGGGTGGTTCGATTCCGATTGGTCGCTCAAGCTCAGCCGGATTTCATACTGCGCCGCCGCGAGGCAGCCGCCGAGGATGATGAGCGTGCCGGTGAGGTAGATCCACATGAGGAGCGCGACGATCGAGCCGAAGGTGCCGTAGATCACGTTAAAGTTCGTGATGCTGCTCGTGTAGAGCAGGAAGAGCCGCTGCAGGACGTCCATCCCGAGCGTGACCACGAGCGCGGCCAGCCATACTTCGCGGAAGGTCGTCCGCCGGCGCGGCGCGAATTTGTAGAACATCACGAACCCGTAGAAGAGCACCAGCGGCGGCACGAGGTAGCGGATCGCGGTGAAGAGGTGATTCACAAAAAGGAAGTCGAGGCCGACTTCCCACGCGTGCTTCCAGTAGAAGTATTGGAGGTTGTTCAGCACGGTCGGCGCGAGACTGCCGATCAGCAGCGCACTCGCGAGGATGCCGACCATCGCGAAATTTTTGATCGGCAGCCGCCACCACGAATAGTCCTTCGTTCCCCACGCCTTGTTCACGCCATGCACGAGCGCCTGGAAGAACCGGATCGCGCTCCACACGAGGATGGCGAAGGCGATGAGCGACGCCTTCGTGCGCGACTTCACCACACCCTGGATCGTGCGGATCACGCGATCGGCGATGTCGGGATCGACCGGCAGGTGCTCCTTCACCTGCGCGGTGATCGCCTCCGTGGCGAACGCCTCATTGCTCACGAACATCGCGCTGATCGTGATGATGAGCACCACGAGCGGGAACAGCGCGAAGAACGCGTAGTAGGCGAATGACGCCGCCCGCTGCTCGCCGTCGGTCTCGTCGTATTTCACGAAGGCGCGCCAGATCACGGCTCCGCAGTGGCGGAACCAGCGCTGGGTGGAAGGCCAGGCGCGCTGGGCGAAATTCATGCGCGCGGAGGTAAGCAGACCGCGCCGTCGCTGTCTTGCACGTTTGCGCTGCGGGCCACTATGGTTCGCGGATGCCGGAACCGATTCCGCCTCAACGCCGACGAAGCTGGTGGCGCCGACTCCTGCGCGCGACCGGTTGGCTGCTGCTCGCGCTGCTGGTCCTGCATCGGCCGCTCATCCTCTACGGCGTGCCGCGCATCGCGCGCGTGGTCGCGAAGAAGCAGCACCTCGATGTGAGCTTCGATCTATCCGGCACGATCTTCACCAGCCTCGTCGTGTCCGGCCTGCGCGTGACGCCGCGCGGCGATGGGCCGACCTCGGTCGAGCGCATGACGATCGGCAAGCTGCGGCTCGACTTCAGCCTGTGGAAGCTCGCGCGCGAAGGCGTCGGCGAATTCATCTCGAACTACGAAGTGCATCACGCCGACCTCGCGTTCGCGCCGCTGCCGGGCAAGACGGCGGAGGAGCGCAAGGCGAAGAAATCCCTGCGCGACAAGCTGCGCACCATCCTCGGCCAGCCCGCGGCCTACTCGGATCGCGTCGAGCTTGGGGATATCAACGTCCGCCTCACCTCGGCGGGCGCGGTGACTGAAGTTCGTGGAGTGGACCTGCTGCTCGATCCGGAGAAGTCGGGCCACTTCCGCATCGCGCGCGTCGCGGTGCCGGGGCTGCCGGTGTGGGAGAATATCGACGCCGAGACGAGCTACGCGGACCGCAATCTCTTCCAACGAGGCCTTCGACTCGGCCCGCACATCACGATCGACGAGCTGAACTTCGACGCCTCCCATCGCGCCGAGCAACGCGGGCAGATCGCGCTGAAGGCGCGCGTCTTCGGCGGCGACGTGTCGCTGCTCCTCACCGGCGCGGAGCAGGACGCGCCCGGCGAGCACCTCGCCAAGAGCTACGCCACGCGGCTGCAACTCGGCATCCACGGCGTGAAGGTGCGCGAGGCGATGGAGTATGTCGGCGTGAAGGGCGTGCCGGTCGAGCGACTCGGCGCGCTGGAGGTGGACTTCACCGGCGATCCCGAGAAGCCGCGCACGTGGACTGGCACAGTGCGCACGCGCATCGAGCAGATCTCGGCGGGTGCGTTGACGATCCCGCAGGTCGAATTCGCGAGCGACTTCTCCGGCGGCAACGCGACGAGTGCAGCCACCGTGCAAATCGGTGGTAATCGCGTGCAACTCGACACGCGCGTCGAACTGCCGGAGGCGATCGACGGATGGATGGACGCAACTGCCGAATCCACAGCGCAGATCACCGCGCCGGATCTCGCTGCGATCCTGCCGAAAGCGAAAATCGCCGGCAACGCGGGCGTCTCCGCGAAGCTCGCCTTTCGCAATCGTGAGGCGACGGCGCACGTCGAACTCCAATCCAAGGACATCGTCTTCAACGACGTGACGACCACGACCGTGGACGGCGAGGTGGATGCGAAGCTGCCGCTCAGCGACACGTCGAAGTCGCCGCTCGCGAATCTCGACGCGAATGTGCTGCTCAACGTCGGCCCGGTGCGCGTCGGCACTTTCGCCATCGACGGCGCGAAGCTCGCCGCCTCGCTCGCGCGCGGTGCGGCGACCGTGCGCGAGCTAAGCGTGAACCGTGGGAGTAATACCGTCGGCGTCACGGGCCGCGCGCAACTTCCCGCGAACCTCGCGCAGACCACCGGTGAAGCGCAGGTCGCCGTGCGCGCACCGCAGCTTGCGGACTTCGGCATCGCGGTGAAGGGCCGCACGCTCGGCGGCCAGCTCGACAGCGAGGCGCGTGTGCGCTTCGCCGGGGCGAACATCGAAGGCGACCTGCAACTCGGCGGGGGTGTGGTGCTCGGCGATTTCCGCACACACGAGCTGGCTGCGCGAGTGCAGCTACGCGGCAAGGCGGTGCAGATCGAGCGTTTCACGGTCGCGCTGAACGACACCGATCGCCTCACGCTCAATGGGCGCTTCGAGACCGCGCAGCCGCGGCTCTACGAAGGCGCGCTCGCTCTCACGATCCGCGACCTTGCGGTGCTCCAGCCGCTGCTCGCCGCGTTCGACGTGACGAAGCCGCTCAAGGGCGCGCTGGACGTGAGTTGGTCGGGCAGGGGAGCGCTCGACGCGGGGCAGAACGACGGCGAAGCGAGCATCACGATGAAGGGCGCGGCATTCGACGCGGCGGAGCTGAACGACTTCAGCCTCGCGGGGAGCTACACGGGCGAAAGCGCGAAGGCGGAGTTGCGCGCGATTTCGGGACCGACGCAGCTCGGCGCGCAGATCGTGTGGGAAAATCAGCGCGTGGCGTTGCGCGACCTCGAGCTCCGCCAGGGCGGGCAGCGCGCGCTCACGGGTGAGATCAGCTATGGCCTCGCGGGGCTGGGCCGGCCGGGCTTCGATCCGCTCACGCAAGCGGTCGCCGTGAGCCTGCACGCCGACGCGCTCGACATCGAGAAGCTGCTCAGCGGCTTCATGAAGCCCGCGCCAGCGAGCGGGCGGCTCACGATGCACCTCGCGGCGCAGGGCACGCCGCTGCGACCGGAGGTGGAGTTGAAAATCGAGGGTCGTGCGCTCAAGGCGAAGGCGGTCGCGCAGATTGACGCCGCGGAACTTGACCTCGCAGCGAGCTACAAGCCCGGCGCGCTCGCGCTCGATGCTGCGGTGCGGCAGCCGCTCGTCCAACCGCTCACAGTGAAGGCGCGCGTGCCGCTCGATCTTGAGAAGCTCGCCGCCGACAAGAAACTCGACCCCGCGCTGCCGCTCGACGTGTCGGTGAAACTGCCGCCGACCACGCTCGCTGTGCTGCCGAAGCTGGTGCCCGCGGTCCGTCGCATTGACGGCACGGTGGCGGTCGATGTTCACGCGGGCGGGACGATCGGGAAGCCGGAGCTCAGCGGTGCGGCGACCGTCGCCTTGAAAGACGCGCGCATGGCGAATGTGAGCGTGCCGGCGATCGGGAAGTTCGACGCGCGGCTCGTCTTCGCGAAGGACACGCTCACGTTCGAGCGCTTCGCCGGCGAGATTGGCGGCGGCACGTTCGGGCTCGGCGGGACGGTCGGCCTCGCCGATTTGAAAAATCCGGTCTTCAACCTCCAGCTCAAGGCCGACGACGTGCTCGGGATGCGCAACGACGCGATCACCGTGCGCGCGGATGCGGACATCAAGGTCGGCGGCTCGCTCAAGGCCGGCAGCGTGAGCGGCAGCGTATTCGTGACGCAGAGCCGCTTTTTCAAGGAGATCGACATCCTGCCGATCGGCCTGCCGGGCAAGCCGAAGCCCGCGCCAAAGTCCGCACCGAGCGCGCCGGAGATCTCGCTGCCGCCACCGTTCGATGCGTGGAAGTTCGACGTCGCGATCAAGACGCGCGACGACGATCCCTTTCGCGTGCTCGGCAATCTCGCCAACGGCCGCGTGGTGCTGAATCTCCTGCTCGGCGGCACGGGCAAGCAGCCGTGGCTGGAGGGTGACGTGACGGTCGAGCAGTTCACCGGCAGCTTGCCGTTCAGCACGATTACGGTGGAAAACGGGCACGTGTATTTTACGAAGAACGCGCCGTTTCAGCCGACGCTCGAGCTGCACGCGCAGTCGAAGGTGCGCGACTACACGGTGGGCGCTTACATCTTCGGCAAGGCCACGGAGCCGCAGCTCCAGCTCACGAGCGAGCCACCGCTGCCGCACGCGGATATCGTCTCGCTGCTCGCGACGGGCACGACGACGAGCGAGCTCTCCGGCAATGCGGACGTGCTCGCGAGCCGTGCGGCGATGCTCGCGCTCACGTCGCTGTGGAAGAAAATATTCAAGCCGAAGGGCGCGGCGCCGGCGCCGTCGCCGAGGAAGGGAGACGCGAGTTTTGCGGATCGTTTCCAGCTCGAGCTCGGTTCGGTGGATCAGAAGACGGGCGCGCGTGAGGCGACGGCGAAGTTCAAGGTGAACGATCAGACTTACATCCTCGGCGAACTCGACACGCAGGGCCGCTACACGGGCTCGGTGAAATATCTGCTGCGTTTCCGATGAAGCTCGCGCTTGTCCTCATCAGCTTCGTCGTCGCGGCGTCCGCGTGGGCGCAGGATCAAAGCGCCGATCACGCCCTGGCGGGTGCGGATCTGCTGGTCGGCGCGATGAAATCCGTGGAGCGATCGAAGGTGCAATTCAGCGGCGCGAGCAGCCTCACGGACGAGGAACTGCGCGCGGCGATCGCGCAGCAGATCCAGGAGATCGACGAGCAAGGCGTGACGCCTGCGCGGGCGGACGATGCGGCGTATTACGTCGGTGCGTTCTACCGGAAGAACGGCTTCGCGAAGGCGCAGGCCGACTACGCGATCGCGGGCGGCAGGGTGACGGTGAAGATCGTCGAAGGCCCGCGTTCGCTCGTGCGCGGGCTGAGCTTCACCGGCAATGCGACCTACCCGGCGGCGACGCTCTTTGAATACATGATCGGCACGACGCCGGAGCAGTTCGCGAAGACGCCCGACATGGTGCCGTTCAATGAAGGCGAGATCGCCGCGGGTGCGGATCGAGTGCGCGGCTTCTACGTGAGCGAAGGTTACCTTGATGCGCAGGTGGATGCGTCGGACGTGAAAGTCTCCGATGGTGGGACGCGCGCGGATGTGAAGGTGCGGATCACGGAAGGGGAGCGTTACACGTTCGGCGGGCTGCGCTTCGCGGGCGACACGATCTTCCCCGTTCCGAAGCTCATCGTGGCGCTGCGCGAGCGGCCCGACGGTGCGTTTTCGCGCACCAAGGTCGTAGCGATGCAGCGCAACCTGGAGTCGTTCTATCACACACAGGGCTACTTCCTCGCGAAGGTGGAGGTGACCGCCGACCCGCAGCAGGCGAGCCGCATCGCGCATCGGAAGCTCGGCACGCGCCGCGAGGTGGCGATCCTCTTCAAGATCACGCCGGGCGCGCTGCACCGCTTCGATGGCGTGACGGTGAAGGACACGACCGAACCGCGCGGGCGGCTGCGCGAGAGTTTCCTGCCGCGGCGCTTTCGGCATCTCACGGGGACGACCTATGATCCGGAGAAGGTGGACGAGGTTTTCCGCGAGCTGCTGCGCACGGGGCTCTTCACGAATCTGCGTCTGTCGCCGACGGCGTTGCCGGACCAGACGGTGCGGCTGGATTTTCTCGTCGAGGAAGCGAAGGCGCGGGAGGTCGGTTTCACGCTCGGCTTCGGCACTTACGATGGGATCAAGATCGGCCTGCGGCTCGCCGACAAGAACCTGCTCGGCACCGGCCGTCCGCTCACGTTTTCCGCCGACTACTCGCAGCGCGGAGTCAGCGCGGAGCTGGGGTATCACGATCCGTGGTTTTTCGATCAGCCGAAGCTGAATCTGCGCACGAAAATCTTCCGCGTGAACCGCGAGGAGGAGGGCTATCGCAAGGAGGAGACGGGCTGGCGCGGCGAACTCGGGTGGAAGGTGCATCCACGGCTGGAGGTGAGCGCGTTCACGCAGATGAGCGCGGTGAAGATCAGCGAGGCGACGATCGATCCGCTGCTGCTCGGGCCGACCGACTACTCGCTCACGAGCGTGGGTCTCGCGCAGACGACCGATTTTCGCGACAGTCCGATGGCACCGACGCGCGGTTGGGTGCTGACGACGGCGTTCGACGTGGCGATGGTCGATGGGCAGCAGTCGTTCACGCGCGAGGTCGTGCGCTTCTCCTGGTATGTGCCGGTGGGGAAGTGCCAACTCGCGCTCGGCGCGCGCGTGGGCGCGATCCAGCCGGTCGCGGATACGATCCCGATCGACGCGCGCTTTTTCAACGGCGGCGCGAACACGGTGCGCAGCTTTGCCGAGCGCGATCTCGGACCGCGGGACAAGACGGGCAACCCGCTCGGCGGCGAATTCTACACGGTCTTCAACGCGGAGTTCACCTTCCCGCTCGGCATCGCTGGCTTGCAAGGCGCGGTCTTCGCGGACGCGGGAAATCTCACGGACTGGGACGAAGCGGGCATCACCGACCTGCGCTACGCGCTCGGTGTCGGCCTCCGCTACGCGCTACCGGTCGGGCCGCTACGACTCGACTACGGCATCAACCCCGACCGCCGCGAAGGCGAGGACTTCGGCGCGTTCCACTTCAGCTTCGGCGTGGCGTTCTAGGGCAAAGCAAAGGCCACGACCCTCGCGAGTCGTGGCCTTTGGAAAATCGAATCGGTATCGCGCGGACTACTTGTCCGTCTTGATGACGATGTCCTTGAACTGCACCGTCATTGGCGGACCCGCGTGGATTTGCAGCGCGAGCAGGCCTTCCTTCGCGGCGTTGGCGGAGTCGTCGTCGGTCACGTCGATGGTCTGCTTGCCGTTGATGAAGTGCTGCAGGTGGTTGCCCTTGGCGACGATCTTGTAGTCGTTCCAGTCCTCCGACTTGATCGACGCTTGGATTTCGTCGCTGCTGCCGGTCGTGCCGGTCGATTCGACCACGGGCTTTTTGCCGTCGGGGCCGGGCTTGATCGTGGTCTTCTGACCGCGCAGGGCGAGGATGCCGCGGCCTTTTTCCTCGTAGAGAATGCCGCTGTATTTCGCGCCCGCTTCAAAGTCCGCCTGATAGCCGCTGATGACCGGGCCCATCTCGCCCTTGGGCAGTTCCTTCGAGCGGTATTGCACACCGCTGTTACCGGCGACGATGCGGTATTTGAAGGTCATCTCGAAGTCGCCCACAGTGCCCGCCCGCCAGATGAGGAAGGTGTTGTGCTTGAGCGTGGACTTGGCGGGATTCGTGGGGTCGGCGGGCGTCTTGCCGGTGATGGTGCCGTCCTGCACGGACCAGAGCTCCATGTTGCCCTCCCAGCCGTTGAGGTCTTTGCCGTTGAAGGGTTTGATCTCGCCGGCGAAAGCGGCGGTGGAGAGGGCGAGGAGTGCGGGGAGTAGTTTCATGTTAGGTGGTGGTGGAGAAGGTGCGCGGCGAACCGTGCGGGTGGCTATTTCTTTTTCTGTTTGTCGAGGGGTTGAGCGACCGGGGCTTTGCCAAAGGAGGCCTTGATGCTCGTGGGTTCGTAGGTCTCGGCGATGAGTTTTTCGCCCTGCCAGACTTGGACGCCGTGACCGATGATCTTGGTGCCGATGTCTTCGGATTTGCCTTTCGAACCGGTGCGGGCTTCCTCCGCTGCGGCTTGGGCGAAGGGCGTCTGGAGCTTCTCGCCGCCGCTGGCTTTCATGGAGGATTTCATCTCGCCCTGCTCGACGGTGACGATGTCCTTGCTCTTGATGTCGCGGCCGAGGACGGCCCACTTCACGATCACGTCTGCGGGCTGTGGCGAGGAGTTCGTGAGGTGGATGGCGAGGCTGCGCGCCTGGACGCTTTTGTAAGACGTCGTGTCGCTCTTGCTGGTCTGCTCGACGCGCAGGCGGATGGGGCTGAGCTGAGCGGCGGCGGTCGAGACGAGGCACGCCGCGCCGAGGAGGAGGGCGAGGGTTTTCATGGTCTGGCGCTACGGTGTGAAGACGAGGACGCGGTCGCGGAAGATGCGGTGCGAGTATTGGCCCGGCGGGACGGGGTCGTAGTATTCCTCATAGACCTGATCGCTCACGAAGATGCGCCCGGCGCTGTCCACGACGATGCCGGAGTAGCCGCTGTCGTCGGCCATGTTCGGGTGGGGGATGCCGGTGTGCTTGATACCGACGGTGGTGAGGGTCGCCTTGTCGAGCACGGCGACGGTCGAGGCGGGGCCGAGGTATTGCGCGACGTAGAGGTAGGCGCCCGCGACGGCGACATCCATCGGGACGAGCAGGCGGGTGAGCTTGAGTCCGGCGAGATTGCCGTTGGCGGGGATTTTGAAGATCGCGTCGCCGAGCGAGTCGGAGACGGTGCCGCCGGTCACGTAGAGGGTGCCGTCGGCGTCGATGTCGAGGCCGTTGCAGAAGGCGCCGGGGTAGCGGGTCTTGAGGTCCACGCGGCCGTTGTTTGCCCAGTTGGTGTCGAGCTTCGCATTGGTCGGCGTGGTCACATCCCACCGCTCGATAGTCGCGAGTGCGCCGCGGCGGGAGAGGTAGACGTAGTAGCGCTGGCCGATCTTTGCGACAGCGATGCCGCTCAACTCGGCGGCGAGTGCCGTGTGCGATGTCACCGTGGCGATCGGCGCGAGGTCCGCGGTGTAGATCCCGAAGGTCAGATCTGTGCCGGGCCCGGTGGGATTGTGCGTGGCGAAGACGTTGCCGCGGCTGTCGGTGGCGAGGCCTTTGGCTTGTGTCCACACCAGCATCTGGCGCTCGATGAGCGGCGAGCCGTTTTGGATCGTGCCGGGGATGATCGCGGAGGCGACTCGGCGAAGCGAGGCGCTCGTGGTGCCGCGGATGAAACCGCCGTAGAGCTTCGTGCCGTCGGGCGAAAGCGCGAGCCCGCGCAGGCTGCGCGGCTCGCTGATCTGGTCGTCGCCGATGGCCTTGTAGTCGGACTGGATCTTCCAGGAGGACATGGGGCGCGCGCTATTTTTTGCCGAAGAACTTCTTCATGTTCGCCAGCCCCTTCACGGCGATGTCGTCGCGCTTCGGCTCGATCTTGCGCCAGATGGCGGCGGCACGGGCGATCACCTTCACGTCGGTGGTAAAGCTCTCGATCACGATGTCGCCCTTGTAGCCGATTTTCTTGAGCGCCTTGACGATCGGCTTCCACTCGATGTGATCGCCGCCGGGCGTGCCGCGGTCGCTGCCACAGGCGTGGAAGTGGCCGAGGTGCTTGCCGGCCTTCTTGATCGCGGCGGCTTGATTCTTCTCCTCGATGTTCATGTGGAAGGTGTCGAGGTGCAGCTTCACGGCTTTGCTGCCGACGGCTTTCACGAGCTTGAGGCCCTGGTCGCACGTGTTGAGGAAGTCGGTCTCGAAACGGTTGAGCGGCTCGATGCAAAGCGTGACGCCTTTCTGCTCGGCGTATTTGGCGAGCGGCTTGAGGTTCCTCACCACGAGGTCGAACTGCTGCTTCTTCTCCGCGTCGTCGTGCGCGTCGGCGAGTCCGACGACCGAATAGATCGGCCCGATCAGCTTCGGGCAGCCCATCGCGGCGGCCTGGTCGATGAGGCCCTTCACGTAGGTGGTGGCAGTCTTTTGATCCTCGGCACTGCCGCGGAAATCGCGTCCCGGCCCCATGCATGCGCAGATGCTGCCGATCTTGATGCCGGCCTTCGCAGCAGCGGCTTTCACGGTCAGCGGATCGATGTGTTCGAGCGCCTCGACCGGGATTTCGACCGTGTCGAATCCCCACTTCTTGAGCTTCTTGAAGAGCGTCACGCTCTCGTTCGTGAAGGGGCTGGCGTAGAGAAAGGTGTTAAGTCCGAAGCGCATGGTGGTGATGAGTGGTTGGAGGTGAAAGAGCGCGCATTTGCGCTGCGCGGGCGCGGCGAGTCAAGCGTCGGCGCGCACCACGTTCCGGCATCAAAATGTGGATGGACAGGCTCGCGGACGGTTGCCAAATACGCGCCGCACTTTCCCATCATGGCCCAGCGCATCGTCTCTCCAGTTTCCATCGAAGCTCTCGAAAGCCGGATCGCTCCGTCTGTGGTGATCGGCGGTGGCGGACGCGTGGCGTATTACACGGATCTCGACGGCGACCGGGTCACGATCACGGTGAGCAAAGGCCGGTTGTCGGCGGACGATTTCGTGATGAGCGGCGAAGGCGCGACGGTGCCGGGCGGCGAGGCGCTCGTGTTGGTCGATTTCTCGGACGATGGCGGCGAATTCAACCGCGCGGACCTGACCCTCGTCGCGAAGCACAACCGACTCGGCGGCGACGGGCACTCGGATGTCGGCTTCATCGATGCCAGCGGCGGGCAGACTGATCTCGGTCGCGTCTATATCGATGGCGATCTCGGTCAAATCGCTGCGGGAAACTCCGACACCGGCGTGCGCTCGCCCGGCGTGAAGATGCTCATCGCGCAGGACTTCGGCGGCGCTGGTGGCAGCGATGTCATCGGCGGCATCGCCAAGCTGCGCGTGAAGTCGGACCTCACCGGCGGCAACCTCTTTTCCGTGCAGCCCGTGGGCGGAATCACGCTTAGCGCGGGCACGTTTAATTTTGGGGCCGCGGTCACGGCCCAGACGTTCACGGCGAGTGGATCGAGCATCGATGCCGGGCTCGTGAAGACCGGCGCCGGTTCGGCGGTCATCAGTGGCAGCGGCCAGTTCCAGCCGCTGGGCGGCACGCTACAGATGTCGAGTGTCACGACGACATCCTACAGCGGGTCGTTGACGCTCAACATCAGCGGCACCGAAGCAGCAAGTGGAGTGGTTGTTCGCATGGCCAGCGTGGACCCGATGTCGGCGGCAAGCTGGGCGGCATCTCTCTCGTCGGCCCGCACGGGGATTTTGGTGGAGAGCTACAGCTCCCGCGGTGCGGAGCTCCCGGCGGGGATACAGACCTTCGACGCCAGCAGCACTCAGCCCGTCATTTACGGCGTGAGCAACACCACCAGCCTGATTAAGACCGGCTCGGGCACCTTGAATCTTGGCGGCAGCAACGTTTTTACCGGCGGGACGCTTCTCACCGGCGGGGCGCTCACGCTTGGTCCGAGCAACACGATTACCGGGCTTACGCTGCCGGCGGGCGGCGCGCAGTTGAACATCGCGGGAGCGATCCTTGCGCTCAATTCGGGTGGGACGACGGGCGGCGGTCCGAATGTCGCCACGATCGAACTCACGAACCTCGATCCGGCCACCGCCCCGGCGGGCGCGACGAAGTTCGAGATCGAAGTCGGGCACAACGATGTCGCCATCGTCCAAAACCGCGCCCTCTTCGACAGCCTCATCGCGAGCGGTTGGGTGGTCGGCACACCGACGTTCGCGGCAGACGGCAATCTCGCGTCGATCAAGCTGACCAAAGCCGGTCCGCTCTCCTTCTCGACCGGGAATGCCGGTGGTTCGGTGTCCGCCGGTGTCGTGAAGCAGGTGCTGACACTTACGACCACGCCGGTCACAAGCATGGTCGCGACGGGAATGCCGACCTACACGATCCAGAGTGGCGCTTCCAATCCGGTCACGAGCATCTTCGAGTTGTAGGCTGGCGAGTCCGCTCTTGCGTCGCCGGGCGCGTCGCGTATTCGCGAGCCGATGAAACTCGCGCCCGTCCTCCTCGCCCCGCTGCTGCTCTCCACCGCCTGCACGAGCGTGAAGGTGAACAAGCTCACCGAAGGCAAGCTGCCGAAGGTGCCCGCCAAGCAGGTGAGGCAGATCAGCGCCGAGGCCGCCAAGCAGCGCCCGCATGAAACGCTCGCGACGATCGACATGCGCACGCGCAGCCCCTTTGCCGCGGACCTGAATGCGCTCGCCCGCCAGCGCACCGGCAAGCTCGGCGGCGACGCCTACTCGATCCTCTCCGGCACCAGCCAGACGACCCTCACGGGCGGCTTCGGTTCGCTCCTCGGCGATTCTACTTCCGCCTCGATGAGCATCGAGGCGGTGCGCTGGACCGATCTGCCCGCACCCGCGCCGAAATCGAAAGTCGCAGCGCCGTCACCTGCCGCCCCTGCTCCCGCGAAGCCGGCGAAGACTAAGGCATGGTGGCGCCCTTGGTCGTGGTTTTGACCCGGACGAGGAACATGTCGGCGGTCACGTAAAGGTCCGAGCCGTCGCCGCCGAAGCAGCAGTTGCCGGTGTTGTTGTTGGTCAGCACGGTGCCGAGATGCTTGCCCTGTGGCGAGATCACGAGCACGCCGCCGGGGCCGGTCGCCCAGAGGTTGCCCTTCACGTCCACCTTCATCCCATCGCACGCGCCTTTGCGCCCGCTCTTGCGCAGCGGCTCGGCGTCGAAGAACACGCGCCGATTGGCGAGCGTGCCGTCGTCCTTCACATCGAACGCCTCGATCACCGTCTGCTTCGGATCGCTCACTGCGACGTAGAGCGTCTTCTCGTCGGGTGAGAAGGCGATGCCGTTCGGGAAAGTGATGCCCTTCTCGAGCACCGTGACCTTGCCCGCGGCATCGATGCGATACACGCCGTTCCATTTGAGATCCTTGATCGGCGAGTCGTTCAGCCCCGTGAGCCCGTAAGGCGGATCGGTGAAATAGATGTCTCCGCTGCGCCGGATCGCGAGGTCGTTCGGGCTGTTGAAGCGCTTGCCCTCGTAGCTCGTGGCGATCGGCTTGAACATTGGCTTGCTGTCGTAAGTGCCGCCGACCCAACGCGAGATGCGCCGATCGCCGTGCTGGCAGAGCACGAGATCGCCCTTCGCATCGACCGTCAGCCCGTTCGAGCCCTGCTCCTTGAAGCCCGGCGTCGGCACCGTCATCCCACTCGGCTTGATGAAGACCTCCGCCTTCGTCGCGCCCGGCTTCCATTGATAGACGATGTTTTCCGGCACGTCGGAGAAGACCACGCTGCCCCGATACCACGTCGGCCCTTCCGACCAATTAAAGCCCTCCGCGAGTTTCTCGACGGTCGTGCCCGGCGCGATCAGCGCGTCGAGCGCGGGATCGAGCCGCTCGATCGACATCTCGAACGGCGGCAGCTTTTCATCGGCGGCGAAAGCGAGGACGGGGAGGAGGAGGAGCAGAGGGAGTTTCATGCGCGGCTTTTGAACGCCGAACGCAAAAATCTCAACGCCGAACTCGACGTATTCAGCGACGCCAAGCACGAACGCGATACGCCGCTGAATGCGTCTCTATTCTGCGCTTAGTGGGGAGGTAGGCGCACTACTGCGAAGCGACCCGCACCCGGCCAAAGCGCTGCGGGGTAACGGTCGGATCGACCACCGTGACCCGCTCCCATCGCGCATCGATGGAAACAACCGCCGCGCCGCTGAGGTCGAGCGGTTGCAGGCTGGTGAGGGAGACGCCGGTTTCGACGGTGTAGGTGAGGCCCGGATTGGACGCCGTCTTGCGCCGCACAAACTCGATGAAGAGCCGCCCTTGCGCGTCGTGAGTGATGAAGGGCAGACCGGCGGTGCCGTTGGCGGGCAGCGTCTGAACGTTGGCCACGCCGAGGTTGCCGGCATTGGGGGCCATGTTGAAGGCAAACTTCAGCAGGTTCACCACGCCGTCGCCGCTCGGGTTGCCGAGATCGTGCGCCCCATTTGCCGCGAGCCCGTGCAGGGTGCGCCACGCCTGCACCGCGGTGCTTGCGGGTGGCGCCACGATCGGCGCACCACCCGCGCCGAAATCGCTGTTGTGATCGATCACCGCCCACACGCGGTTGGCGATCGTATCCACGCCATAATCTCCCAGCGTGAACATCGTCGCCGAATCGTATGCCCCGAGGAATCGATGCGACACCGCGCCCCCGTCGGAGTTGCCAAACACCGAGTTTACGAACTCGCCCAAGTTCGTGTCGAACCACGCGAGAAACATCGTCTCTTCGGTGCCAAACGCGGAGAGCACGAGCTGCTCGTCGTAGTCGAGTTGCAGCACGAACTTATCGCTCCCCGTGCCGCTGAGCGAAAGCACGTCGCTGGCGATCTGCCCGCCATTGGCCGCGCTGAAGGAACCCGTCACCGGCGACAGATTGAAGCTCACATTTGTGCTGCCGCTCGCCGTGCCGCCGATGATCGTTGCCGCCGTGCCGAGCGCTTCCGGCGCGGTCGAGAGGGATGTGAGGCCGTCATAATATCCGCCCGCGCCGACCGACTGCGTCCCGCCATTTGCCACCGGCACGAGCGGCTGCGAAGCCCCCGTGCTGAGCTCAGTCACCGTCAGCCGCAGCCCATTCGCGTCGTAGGTCGGTTGAAAGACGAGATCGTTTGCCAGGCGGAAGCCCGCGTAGGTCTGAAACTGGCCGACTCGCGCCGTCCATGTGACCGGCACAAAGCTCTGCCCGAGCGTTGGGACGAAGTTATCCAGCAATGCCACCAAATAGGTTCCAGCCAACTGTGCCGTGCCGACGATATCCAGCACGCTGTAGTCGATACCTGCGACCGTCCCGCCGATCTCCGTGCGCACAGAGCCGGTCTCAGCCTGCACCATCGGGCCATGCACAGTCATTTTTCCGCCCCGATGCACATCGAGTCGGCCATGGTTGGTGAAGAGATGGCTGGCATCCGAGACGATGTGGAGATCGTCTCCATCGCGCGCCTGCACCGTCCCGTGGTTGGTAAAGCGCAGCGACGGCGGATCTTCAAAGGTGTTGCCGCTCCCGATAAATCCGCTGCCGGTGACCAGGTGATCTTCATTGATCAGGTGCGGCGTATCCTGGCTGTAGAAGTCGAACTCGCCCCGCAGCCCCGAGGGGTAATCGACCCCCGTGTGCAGCCGCAGCGTGCCCCCGCCGCTCAGCGTCACTTCCCCGGCGATGCGCAGCGTGGCGGTGCCGCCCGAAAAGCTCACTCCCGGCTCCTCGAAGTCGCTGCCCAGGTGCAGTTCGCCCGTGTTGGTCAGCGTGCCCAGCGTCACGAAGTCCCCGCTCAGATACATCCGGCCTGAGGTGCTCAGGTTCTCCAGCACGAACGGGTAGACGTCGTTTAACACCGCCAGCTCCGCCACGCTGGTCTCGTCCACGTCGAAGCTCACGTTGCGCAGCGAGCCTCCGCTGAGCATGTAATCGAAATCGAAGGTCTCGAAGCGCCCCTCGTTGCGCAGCGTCACGCTCAGGTCGCGCAGGTTGGTATTGCTGCCCAGCAGACGAATCATCCCGCCGTTCTCGCCGATCAATTCCCCACCCTGCACCAGGCTGTTGTTCCCGCTCAACTCCAGCACCGACGCCATCTCGGTTCCCACCCCCGCCGCCCGCAGCACCCCGCCCGTGTTATCCAGCGTCGGCACCGCCAGCGGATCGAACGGGTCGATCCCATCGGCAATGCCGCTGATCGTCACCAGCCCACCATCGATCGCCTCGATCGTCCCCGTGTTCGTCGTCGTGTAGTTGAAGTTGTCGCCGAGGATGCTCAGCCACTGGTAGTCGCCCTCCGCCCGCACCGTCCCGTGGTTGGTGAAGCGTAGCGACGGCGGATCTTCAAAGGTGTTGCCGCTCCCGATAAATCCGCTGCCCGTGATCGTGTTGTCCGCGTTGATCAGATGCGCGACATCCAGGATCGGGTCGAGATCGCCAACGAAACCAGAATTGTAGGGATTCCCGTCGCCCGGCGAAAGCGTGACGGTGCCGCCACCATCGAGCGTCACTTCACCGCGCACGGTGACGACCGCGAGTGCGCCGGGAAAATTGAGGGTGGGGCTGATGTCGGTGCCGGTGCCGATGAACAACGCACCTTGATTGGTGATCGTCGTCGGCAGCCCGGTGCCGAAGAAGAACTGATCCGCGCCGGAGCGGCTGGCGAAGACGACGGTGCTGTTTGCGGTGAACGTCACATTCTCAAACGTCACTCGGCCGGCTGCCTGCGACACCTCGTGGGTTCCAAACTCGGCGAGCCCGACGTCGAGCGTCGAGTTGGCGATGTAGCCATCCGAGAGAGCCACATTCCCCGAGGCGGCAAGGATGTATCCGTTCAGCCGCTCGGCCGTGACCGTGACGCCGACGAGATTTGCCGAATCGACCATCGTGATGAGGCCGCCATCCGTGCCGACGATGTCGCCGCCGGAAACGCGCGTTTCGCCTGCCAAAACCAGCTTTGCGCCGATGCCGGTCGCGCGCAGGATGCCGCCGGTATTCTGCACGGTCGTCTCATTGCCGAATGGATTGTCGAGGCCCTCGATGATGAGCGTGCCGCCAGCTCGCGCCTCGATGATGCCGTGTTCACCGTCGCGAGCGCGCCGGCTTCGCCCGGCGTGTTGCGCAGCGTGAGCACTGCCGCTTCGCCGCCGGTGCTCTCGACGCCGATGGTGCCGGAGTTCGTGAGCTTCAGAGTCGCGCTCCCGATCGTCGCGCTCACCGGCGTGAGGCCGGAGTTCGTGAGGTCGATCGCGCTTTGGTTGATGAGTTCGCCGTCGCCATCGATCAGCGCGCCATCATTGAGCTGCACGGTGCCTGCGCCGGAAAGCGTGATCGTGCTCGCGATCGAGAGCGTCGCGCCGGTGGTGCCGTCGCCGATGATGAGCGTGCCCGCGTTGGCAATGCTGCCGACGAAAGCGACATCGCCCACGCGGCCGAGCGTGAGCGTCGTGCCGTCGCTGAGCGTGAGTTGATCGCCGGGATCGATCTGGAGCGCGTCGATGATCGCGCCCGCCGCCGCGCTCAGCGAAACCGACGACGCGGTGCCGGGCGCGAGGTCGATCTTTACCACGAAGGTGTCGCCGCCCGTGGCGGTGGGCACCGTGCCGCCGCTCCAGTTCCCCAGTGCCGTCCATGAACTGGTGCCTGCGCCGCCCGTCCACATGGTTTGGATCTGTGCCGCGCGTAACATCGGCACGACGATGGTGGTGGCGAGGATGGCGGCGGCAGCGCGGGCGAGTGCAGTGCGAGTCTTCATGATTCCGGGATAGGTGAGGTTGCCTGGCGATGAACCGCTCGAAACCAGCGCGAGGCCGTCTGGGCGATTCGCGCGCTCTGTCTTGCGACAGACCGCTCTTGATGCGCAACGCGCGTGACCGAGATGCCCGCGGCGAACAAGCTCTTTTCTTGAAACCCCACCCTTGAGTGGGTCGGGCGCCGCTGACATCGTGCCCGCATGATCGTCGGTGCGCGCCTGCGCCCTTCCAAACATCGGATCGCGTAGCGTATGTCCGTCGAAACCGCCCGCCTTCAGCAACAGCTCGAAGTCTATAAAGGCTTGGTCGAAGTCAGCGCGCTCATCAATGGCATTACCGAATCCGAGGAACTGATGCCCGCGATCCTCGACGTCGCGCGGCGCGTGATGAATGCGGACGCCGCATCGCTCTTCCTCGTGAACTCCGACGGCGATCTCGACCTCGCCGTGGCGAGCAAGCAGGACGGCCCGTGTGGCCCGCCGCCGCAGCGGCTCATCGTGCCGCGCGGTCGCGGCATCTCCGGGTGGGTGCTCGAGCACGGCCAATCGCTCCTCGTGCCCGATGCTTACGAAGACCCGCGCTTCTACCGCGAAGCCGACAAGCAGACCGGCTACCGCACGCGCTCGATCCTGTGCGCGCCGCTGCTGCGCAAGGGCAAGGAGATCGGCGTGCTTCAGGTGCTCAACCCGGTCACGCGCGACGCCTTCGACGCGGCGGATCTCGGCGCGTTCGAGGCTTACGCAAACCTCGCCGCCACCGCGATCGACAAGCTGCGCACCATCGACCGCCGCCGCGAGCAGCAGCGCATCGAGCAGGAACTCTCCATCGCCCGCGACATCCAGGCGAGCTTCCTCCCGCGAGATTTGCCGGCGCGCGACGGCTTCAGTTTCGCCGCCAGCTACCGCCCGGCGCGGCAGGTGGGCGGCGATTTTTACGACGTCGTCGAGATCGAGCCGGGCCGCTTCTTCTTCGTCATCGGCGATGTCTCGGGGAAGGGGATGCCCGCCGCGCTGCTCATGGCGCAGGCGGTGAGCACGCTGCGTCTCATCCTGCGTCCGCAGCTCTCGCCCGCCACGGCGCTCGCTCGCTGGAACGAGATGATTTACGGCAGCACCATCCGCGGCATGTTCATCACCGCGCTGCTCGGGCGCATCGACGCGCCGGATCGGACGGTCGAGTTTGCGAGCGCGGGGCACAGCCAGCCGCTGCTCGTGCGCGCGGATGGCACGGTCGAGGAGATCTTCGTCCCCGGCAGCCCGCCGCTCGGCATCATCCCCACCCGCTCCGCCCTCTCTCACACGCACCAACTCGCGCAAGGCGAGTGGCTCGTGAGCTACACCGATGGCCTGAGTGAGGCCTTCGACGCCGAGCGCCGGCCGCTCGAAAGCTCCGGCATCCAGCGCCTGCTCGCGCGCTCGTTTTCCACTCCGCAGGAAATCGTGGACGCTCTGCTGCGCGGCGAGGAGCAACACCGCGGCGAGGCCGATCCGCACGACGACCTCACCACTCTCGTGGCCGGCTGCGCATGATTCACGAACTCGAATTCGCCAGCCATCCGGGAAACCTCTGCCTCGTGCGCGACTTCGTGCGGAAGTTCCTCGCCACGATCGATCTCCCCGACACGGAAAAGGACCTCATCATCCTCGGCCTCGACGAAGCCTGCACGAACGTGATCCGCTACGCCTACGAGCACTGCACGAACAAGCTCATGGTCCTCGCCTGCGAGCGTGCGGCGGACGGCATCGTGTTTCGCCTGCGCGATTTCGGCGCGCAATGTCCGCAGGAAAAACTCGAAGGCCGCCCGATCGAGCTCGTGCAACCTGGCGGCCTCGGCATCCACCTCATCCGCCGCGCGTTCACTCACGTGGACTACCGGCACTGCTCCGAAGGCACGGAGTTGGTGATGGAGCGGAAGTTCAACGGTTGTTAGAGCCGAAGCAGGTCGATAACCCGCTGAGCGACGACATCCGCCGGCTCGGCGTCGGCGAGCAAGAGTGGGGTGAAGTGCGACTCGCGGCGAAACCACGTCATCTGCCGCTTCGCATACTGCCGCGTCTGCTGCCGGATGTGCGCGACACACTCCGCCTCCCCGATCTCCCTGCGAAGCAGCGCCTGGATTTCGCGGAAGCCGATCGCCTGCGCCGCGGTCGCGCTCACCTCGGCTGCGCCGCGCACTTCCCCGACGACACCCGCTGCGAACATCGCCGCCGTCCGCGCATCGATCCGTGCGCAGAGTTCGTCCCGCCCGCGCGTGAGGAATACGCCGCGCACCGGCTGCGCCGGCGCAGTCTGCTCGCGAAATCCCGAGAACGGCTTGCCCGTCAGCAAACAAACCTCTAGCGCACGGACCACGCGCCGCGGATTCTTCAGGTCCATTCGGGCGACGGCTTCCGGGTCGAGTTGGGAAAGCTCCGCCACGAGTTCATCGAGCGGACGGTCTTCAAGCTTCGCCCGCAACGTCGCATCCGCACCGGGCAAATCCGCCAGCCCATGCGTGAGCGCCCGCACGTAGAGCCCCGTGCCGCCCACGATCACCGCCACCCGCCCGCGCGCCGCGATCTCCGCGATGCGCGCCTCCGCGAGCGAGCGATACCGCGCCACGTCGAACGTCTCGCTCAGCGGCATCTCGCCGATGAGATGATGCGGCACCCGCGCGAGCGCTGCCGCGTCCGGCTTCGCCGTGAGCAGATCGAGCCCGCGATAAACCTGGAACGCATCCGCTCCGACAATCTCGCCGCCGAGCCTCTCCGCCACCTCGACTGCGACGTCGGATTTCCCGACGCCAGTCGGTCCGACGATGGTGATGGGCGCAGGCGAACTCATGCGGACAAAAAGAAAGGAGGCTCGTGATCGCTCACGAGCCTCCCGGCAAGTTTGGACTTGTCTGTCGCGCTTAGCGCGCCGGCGTCTTGGCGCCGCTGACGACCAGCTTTCGGCCCATGAAATCCTTGTCATGGAGCTCGGTGACCGCGCGCTTGGCCTCGTCGATCGTGGTCATCGTCACGAAGCCGAAGCCCTTCGACTTCTCGGTCTCCTTGTGGGTGACGATCTCCGCATTCTGCACCTGGCCCACGCCGTTGAAGAGCTCGGACAGGTCGCTCTCCGTGGCATCGAAGCTCAGGTTGCCGACGTAGAGCTTCTCCGAGGTCACTTCGACCTCTTCGGGCTTGCGCGACTCACGCTGCTCGCGCGGTTCACGCGGGGCGCGTTGTTCGCGCGGCTCGTAGCTCCGCGTGCTCTCGGTGGACTGCTGGCGCGGCTCGTAGGCCGGGTATTGGCGGGCCGGGCGTTGCTCGGCGGCTTTGGCTTTCGGTCGGAAGAATCCGACGATCTTCTGCCACAGGGTTGGTTTCTGCTGCGGTGCGGAACGCGTCTCGGCGCGGTCTCCGCGATTGCTATTGGAACGTCCTCGGCCCCCGCGGCTGCGGCGGCTCGAGCGCTCCGATTGATTATCGCTCATTAGTTGCATTACTTTGTTTGTTGTCGTGATGGCGGAGCGCATCGCGCGACGCTTCGGGTGGGTCGCAGGCGATGCACGGCTTGGCGAAGAAGGCGCAGACCGCAACTCAGAGCGCGGCCGCGCAGAGAGTTCGCCAAAAACTCCGCCCATGGTCAGCGGCGGCGCACGTAAGGGGTGCGCGGCCTCCCTTTCGCAGGCGAAAGGTGGGAGGCGCTGACGCTGTGGTTGCCCAAAAGCCCCGCTGCGCTGCCCGCCGCTGGCCGCCCGTTACCGCCTGTGAATAACTTCCGCAAGGTCTATTCCTGAAGGGGCGGGTCAGTTCGCCCGCCACCAGCGCTCCACCGGGGCGTGTCCCTCATGCGCTCCGAGCGTCCGCTCCAGGCTCCGCTCGATGTGCAGCGCCACCTGCCGCCGCGCGTCCTCGCCATCGTGCCGCGCGAGCGCATCGTAGATCGCCCGGTGCTGCCGCAGCGCCTCGTCGAGCAGCCCCTGGTCGTGCGCCAGCCGCTCCGCGGCGAAGATGCGCGCGTGGGCGTGGCTGTCGGCGGCCAGCTTGGTGAGCCGGTGATTACCCGCCGCCTCGATGATCGTCATGTGAAACGCGAGGTCCGCCGCGAGGAAGTCGCTCAGCGACTGACCGTCGAGCACCGGCTTGCGGTTGGTCGAAAACTTCGCGCTCAGCACTTCCATCCGCTCCACGAACCCGTGCAACTCCGCGAGCTGCGCAGCCGTGATCGTGGCCGCCGCCTTCGCCGCCGCATAAGTCTCCATCGCCTCGCGCACGCCGTAGAGCTCCACGGTTTCCTCGCGTGAAAGCCTCGGCACCACCGCGCCGAGCCGCGGCACGAGCTGGAGCAATCCCTCGCTTGCGAGCTGGCCGATCGCCTCGCGCACCGGGGTGGTGCTCACGCCCAACTCTCCGGCGAGCTTCTTAAAATCGAGCCGGGTGCCCGGCGAAAACTCGCCCGAGAGGAGGCGCTGGCGGATCTCGCGGTAGCTGCGGTGAGTGCGTGAGGAGGACATGACTTTGGTGGCTGGAAGCGAACGCCGCGACCGTAGAATATGCTCTTGCATCGTCAAATATATTCGCGTATCCCGGCTGCCTTTCCGTCCCTCATGTCCTCTCCCGTCCCTTGCGCTCGCGCAGGCCAGCCGCCACCAATTCCGACCCGATGAACCGAATCAGTCTCGGCCTCGACTTCGGCACCGAGAGCGTCCGCGCGCTGCTCGTCGATCTGCGCGGGCGGGAGCGCGGCGTCGCCGTGGCGAAATACCGGCACGGGCAGATCACCCGCACGCTCCCCGGCACGGACGAGTCACTCCCGCCCGACTTCGCGCTCCAGCATCCGCAGGACTGGCTCGACGCCGCTGCGTCTGCCACGCGCACCGCCCTTCGCCGGGCCGAGGTCAGTGCGACTGACGTGCTCGGCATCGGCGTGGACTTCACGAGCTGCACGATGCTCCCCGCCCTCGCCGACGGCACACCGCTCTGTCTCACGGAGAAGTGGCGCGGCGAAAAGTTCGCGTGGCCGAAGCTGTGGAAACATCACGGCGCGAAGACGCAAACTGAACGCCTCAACGCCCTCGCCCGCGAACGCTCCGAACCGTGGCTCGCGCGTTACGGCGGCATCGTCGGGCTCGAGTGGTTTTTCCCGAAGCTGCTCGAGACGCTCGAACGCGCGCCGCGCGTGTTCGATGCGACCGAGGTGTGGCTCGAAGCCGGCGACTGGTTCGTGTGGCAGCTCACCGGCGGGCTCACGCGATCGACCTGTCAGGCGGGCTACAAAGGCTTGTGGAGCCGCGAGGACGGTTTCCCATCGCCCGACTTCCTCCGCGCGCTGCATCCGAAGCTCGAGCACGTCGTCGCGAAGAAGATGCCCGGCGCATTCCTCGCGCCCGGTCAAGCTGCGGGCGAACTCACCGCCGCGATGGCGAAGAAGCTCGGTCTGCGCGCCGGCACACCGGTGAGCGCCGCGATCATCGACGCCCACGCCGGTGTGCCCGGCGCCGGTGCGGCGGAACCGGACACGCTCGTGATGGTTATGGGCACGAGCAGTTGCCACATGCTGAACTCCGCCGTGAACAAGCCTGTGCCCGGCGTCGCCGGCATCGTGCGCGACGGCATCCTGCCCGGCTACTACGGCTACGAGACCGGCCAGGCCGCGGTCGGCGACGCCTTCGAGTGGACGCGGCACCTGCTCGGCGCGCGAAGCTTCACCGACCTCAGCGACCACGCCGCCGTGCTCGCACCCGGAGCCGAAGGCGTGCGCTGCGTCGATTGGTTCAACGGCTGCCGCACACCGCTGATGGACGGCACCCGCACCGGTGCGTTCACCGGTCTGACGCTGAATCACGGCCCCGTCCACGTCTTCCGCTCCGTGCTCGAAGCGAGCGCGTGCGGCCTGCGCTGGATCGTCGATACGCTGCGCGAAGGCGGCGTGCCCGTGCGGCGCTTCGTGGCCACCGGCGGCCTCCCGCACCACAGCCCGCTCTTTCTCCAGATGTGCGCCGACGTGCTCGGCGAACGCATCGCCGTGCCGCCCTCGCAGCAAGGCCCCGCGCTCGGCGCCGCGATCCTCGGCGCACTTGCCGCACGTGCATTTCCGGATGCGACGACGGCGATCCGCGCGATGGCCGTCCGCGTGAAACCGCGAATCGTCAAACCGCGTCCGGCTGCGTCGCGCGCTTACGAGCGCGTGTATGCCGATTACCGCAAACTCACCGACACCCTCCGCCATGACTAAGCGCCCCATCCAACTCGTCGCCAGCGGCGACCTCCGCCTCTCGGCAAACCAAGTCTGCTGGCCTGCACAGGCCGCGATGGAGAAAGCGCTGACCGCTGCGATCGACGCCGAAGGTTTCCAAGTCACGCGCGCGCACCGCTACGACGCGAAGCTCAAGCACGGCTTCATCGCCAGCCAGCGCGAAGGGCTCGAAATCTTCCGCGGTGTTGATCCCGCCGCGCCGCTCATCGTCGCCGAGGCTGTCTGGCAATATTCGCATCACGTCCTCGCGGGCCTCACCACGCATCGCGGCCCGATCCTCACGGTCGCGAACTGGAGCGGCCAGTGGCCCGGGCTCGTCGGGATGTTGAACCTCAACGGCTCGCTGACCAAGCAAGGCGTCCGCTACTCGACGCTGTGGAGCGAAGATTTCACCGACGACTTCTTCCGCACGAAGCTGCGCCAGTGGCTGCGCACGGGCAAAGTCGCGCATGACCTCAGCCACGTGCGTTCGCTCGATTCGCTCAAGGTGCCGAAGAATGCCGCATGGCTCGGCAAGCAACTCGCCACGCAACTGCGCGAGGACAAGGCGATCATGGGCATCTTCGACGAAGGCTGCATGGGCATGTTCAACGCGATCATTCCCGACGCGCTCTTGCACGCGTGCGGCGTCTTTAAGGAACGGCTGAGCCAGTCCGCGCTCTACCACGAGACGCAGCAGGTGAGCGACGCCGAGGCGCGTGCCGTCCTCGCGTGGCTGCGGAAGAAGGGGATGAAGTTTCACACGGGCCCGAAGCACGAGCGCGACCTCACCGAGCGGCAGATCCTCACGCAGTGCAAAATGTATGTCGCCGCCGTGCGCCTCGCGGATGACTTCGGCTGCGACGCGATCGGCATCCAGTATCAGCAAGGGCTCAAGGACTTGCTGCCCGCGAGCGACCTCGTGGAAGGCACGCTCAACAACACCGATCGCCCGCCCGTGCGCTCGCGCGACGGCAAACGCGTGCTCTTCAAAGGCGAACCCGTGATCCATTTCAACGAAGTGGACGAGTGCGCCGGGCTCGACGCGCTGATGACGAACCGCATCCATCGCGCGCTTGGCCAGCCGCCGGAGACGACGCTGCACGACGTGCGCTGGGGCGCGGAGTTTGGCGGCGAATACGTGTGGGTCTTCCTCATCAGCGGCGCCGCGCCGCCGGCGCACTTCATCGGCGGCTGGAAAGGCGCGGAAGGCTTCCGCCAACCCGCGATGTATTTCCCGAATGGCGGCTCGACGCTGCGCGGGATCAGCAAGCCCGGCGAGATCGTCTGGTCGCGCATCTACGTGCAGGACGAAGCGCTGCACATGGACCTCGGTCGCGCCGGTGTCGTCGGGTTGCCGCGCGAGGAGACCGAGCGCCGCTGGCAGCTCAGCACGCCGCAGTGGCCGATCATGCACGCGGTCACTTACGGCGTGTCGCGCGACCAGCTCATGACGAAGCATCAGGCCAATCACATTCAGGTCGCCTATGCTCACGACGCCAAAACCGCCGACGAGTGCCTGCTCGCGAAAGCCGCCTTCGCCCGCGCGCTCGGGATGAACGTGAACATCTGCGGCACGCGCACGCGCACTGAGCCATGGCGATGAAGCTACCGCTCACCGGGATCATTCCGCCGCTCGCCACGCCGCTGCTCTCCGGCGATCAACTCGACGCCGCCGGCTTGGAGCGGCTGATCGAGCACGTGCTCGCGGGCGGCGTGAGCGGGCTATTTCTCCTCGGCACCACGGGCGAAGGGCCGAGCCTCGGCTACAAGGTGCGTCGCGAGGTCGTCGAGCGCGCGTGCCGGCAGGTCGCGGGGCGCGTGCCGGTGCTCGTGGCGATCACGGACACGATCTTCGCCGAGTCGATCGCGATGGCACGGCACTCGACGGATTGCGGAGCGGACGCCGTCGTGGTCGCACCGCCCTATTACCTGCCCTCCGGTCAGCCCGAACTGTCGGAATACATCGAGCATCTCGTCGCGGCGCTGCCGCTGCCGCTCGTGCTCTACAATATGCCGTCGCTGACCAAGGTGGTCTTCGAGCCGGACACACTGCGCCGCGCGATGGACCTCGAACGCATCATCGGCCTCAAGGACAGCTCGGCGAACATGCTCTACTTCAACCGCGTGCTCGGGCTCATCGCGCAGCGGCCCGACTGGAGCTTGATGATCGGGCCGGAGGAATTACTGATGGAGTCGCTGCTGCTCGGCGCACACGGCGGCGTGAGCGGCGGCGCGAATGTCTTTCCCGAGCTTTACGTGAAGCTCTGTGCCGAGGCGCGGAAGCCGCGTGGCAATCACGAGCGCCTCCGCGATTTGCACCATCAGGTGCTGCGCATCTCCGGCAATCTCTACGGCGTGGGCCAGCATAGCTCAGCGGTCATCAAGGGCATCAAGTGCGCGCTCTCCTGCCTCGGCATCTGCGATGATTTCATGGCCGAGCCGTTCCACCGCTTTCGCGATCCGGAGCGCGAACGCATCGCCGCCGCGGTCGAGCGGCTCAAAGGCGAGATCGGCAAACTGCTTTCCTAAAACTCATGCGCTTCCTCGTCCTCTCTCTCGTCGTCTTCCTCGCCCGAACGCAGGCGCTCGAACCGCTGCGCCACAACAACCCCGGTCTCGCCGTCGATCTCGGCGTCGGCTTGTGGGCGTGGCCGCTGCCGATGGATTTCGACGGCGACGGCGATCTCGATCTCGTCGTGAACTGCCCCGACAAGCCCTACAACGGAACCTACTTTTTCGAGAACGCGGGCGGCGACACGGCCAAGAACAAATTCCCCGTCTTCAAGCCCGCGCGCCGTATCAGCAAAGGCTTGCAGAACGTGCAGGTAAGCACCGTGGATGGGAAACCGGTCGTGCTCAGCCCGGCGAAAACGTATCCCGATTTCCTCAAGACCGGGCTGGAGAATCCGCAGAAGATCGCGCTGCCGGACAACGTGCACCCGAACAAGGTGCGCGCGAACATGTGGCGCACGGTGGACTTCGACGGCGACGGCGCGCTCGATCTCATCGTCGGCGTCGGCGACTGGACAGAATACGGCTGGGACAACGCTTACGACGCGACCGGCAAGTGGATGCACGGCCCGCTGCGCGGCTACGTGTATTTCATCCGCAAGACCGGCGTTGGTTATGACAAGCCGGTGAAGGTGATAGCCGGCGGCGATCGCCCGGTCGAGACGTTCGGCTGGCCGTCGCCGAATTTCGCGGACTTCGATGGCGACGGCGATCTCGACCTGCTCTGCGGCGAGTTCCTCGATGGCTTCACGTATTTCCAAAACACCGGCACGCGCACCGCGCCGAAATATGAACTCGGCCGGCGGGTGAAGTCGGCGGACGGGAAGTTCGTGACGATGGACCTCGAGATGATCACGCCGACGGCGATCGACTGGGACAAGGACGGCGACCTCGATCTCGTCGTTGGCGACGAAGACGGGCGCGTCGCGCTCGTGGAAAACACCGGGAAGTTTTCGCCCGAGCGCACGCCGGAATTTCTGCCGCCGCGCTACTTCCAGCAAGAGGCCGATCTCGTGAAGTTCGGCGCACTCGCGACGCCGGTCGGGTTCGATTGGGATGGCGATGGCGACACCGATATCGTGAGCGGCAACACCGCGGGCTACATAGGCTTCATCGAAAATCTCAGCGGGCCGAAAGTCGAAACGCCGAAGTGGGCTGGGCCACGTTACCTCGAAGTGGACGGCAAACCGATCCGCATCATCGCCGGGCCGAACGGCAGCATTCAAGGCCCGGCGGAAGCGAAGTGGGGATACACGACGCAGAGCATTGCGGATTGGGACGGCGACGGCCTGCCGGACGTGCTTGTGAATTCCATCCTCGGCAAAGTCGTGTGGCACCGGAACGTCGGCACGCGCATCGCGCCGAAGCTCGCCGCTGCGCAGCCGATCGAAGTCGAGTGGAACGGCGCGCAGCCCGCGCTCGCCTACGGCTGGCTGCGGCCCGAAGGCAAAGCACTGCTCACGCAATGGCGCACCACGCCGGTCGCGGTGGATTGGAATAAGGACGGCCTCACCGATCTCGTGATGCTCGATCAAGAGGGCTGCCTCGCGTTCTTCGAGCGCGCGAAACGCGACGGCAAACTCGTGCTGCTCGCGCCGCGCCGCGCTTTCCGGGGCGATACGCTCGCACCGAACGAGCCGAAGCCGAAGTTCGTCCAGACCGGCCCGAACGAGCCGTTGTGGATGAACAAAGGCACCGCCGGAAAGAGCGGACGCCGCAAGCTCTGCGTCGTCGATTGGGATGGCGACGGTCAGCTCGATTTCCTCGCCAACGCCGCCAACGCCGCCTTCCTCCGCCAGACCGCCGCGCGTGACGGGCAGTGGTTTTTCAAAGACCTCGGCCTGCTCAGCGACAAGAACATCGAAGGCCACGACGTGGCGCCTGCGGTCGTCGATTTCGACGGCGACGGCGTGCCCGACTTTCTCGGCGGCGCCGAGGACGGTCACTTCTATTTTCTGCGCAATCCTCGCGCGGCGAAGTGACGCGGTGAAAAGGAATGTCCAGAATATGCGCGGGCGGGAGTAACGAGTTGATCAGCGACCCTGCCGCATGGATTCCACCCCTTCTTCCCAGCCTCCCCCGGACGCGCGTTACGAATCGTTCGTCCGCCAGTTCGTTGCCCGCGAAGCGCGCCTGCGCGCCTTCCTGCGGACACTGCTCCCGGCATGGGAGGACGTGGATGATGCCGTCCAGGAGACGAGCATCGTGGCGTGGCGCAAATTCGCCGAGTTTGAAGAGGGCACGAATTTCCTCAACTGGCTCCTGGCCATCGCGCGTTTCGAGGCGCTCAAGGCGCGTCGCCGCCATGCCCGCAGCCCGCTCGTCTTTTCCGAGGAAGTGATCGAGCTGCTCGCCGATGAAGGCGCGGACGAGACGGAACGGCTCGAAGCCGAGCGCCACGCCCTGACGCATTGCCTCGATCAACTCGGGCCGGCGCAGCGCGAGCTGCTGGAACGCTCCTACCAGCCGGGCGTCAAGTTTCACGAAATCGCCGCGCAAGCCGGGCGCAGCGCCGCCGGCTTTTACAAGGTCATCCAGCGCCTGCGCGCGGCGCTGCTCGAGTGCATCGAACGGCGGATGGAGACGGAGGGAGCGGCATGAATCGCGAACGCCTCGAGACTCTCGTCACGCGCTGGAGCGGCGGCGCGCTTTCCCCGGATGAAACCCGCGAACTCGACGCCCTGCTCCGCGAGAATGCCGAAGCACGGCGGCTTTTCCGCCGTCATGCCAACCTCGATTCAGCCTTGCGGGAATGGGCGGACGAACGCACCGCGAATTCTCCGTGGCAGACGATCCCCGCCCCGGCACGCACGCCGGTCATCCGCCGTTTCTGGCCCCTGGCTGCGGCCGCGGGGCTGATGCTGGGCGCCCTCGCCTGGTTCGTGCAGTCGGATCGCGGCACCGCAGTTCCCCAGCCGTCGATCGCCGGGACCACGGAAAGCACCTCGCAAGGTTGCGCCATGCTCAGCCAGACGCTCGACGCGAACTTCACGGGGCCGCCGCTGCGCAGTGGCGACACGCTGATGCCCGGCACGGTCCGGCTGGCCAGCGGCCTCGCGCAGATCGAATTTTTCAGCGGGGCCACGGCATTGATCGAAGGCGGCGCGCAGATTGAAATCGTCTCGGCATGGGAAGCCCGCGTCGTCTCCGGGCGCGTGCGGGTGCATGTGCCGCCTGCGGCGAAAGGTTTCACATTGCTGGCCCCGGGGATGAAGCTCGAAGACCTCGGCACTGAGTTCGCGCTCAACGTGGAGGGACAAACCAGCGCGGTCCATGTCTTCGAAGGCGAAGTCATCGCGCACCCCAGCAGCGGCGAACAGCAGAGCCTGACGCAAGGCATGAGCTTGAGCCGCAACGCATCCGGCACGACGCAGGGCGGCGCCACGGCCGATCAGTTTCTTCCCGTGAACGAATTGCAGGGCCTCGTGAAACAGCGCGAGGCGCAGCGATTTTCCGCCTGGCAGGACTGGTCGAAGCAGACGCGCAATGACCCGCGTCTCATCGCCTACTACACCTTCAAACATTGGAACGATGACCGCTGGGATCGCCTCATCAACAACTTCACCGAACCCAAGCGCAAGGAGCGCGCCGGCGGCGCCGTGGGCGCGCGCTGGACGCAGGGTCGCTGGCCGGGAAAGGAAGCGCTCGAATTCAAACGGCCCGGCGACCGCGTGCGGATCAACCTCGACGGCACCTACTCCGCGCTCACGCTCGCGTGCTGGGTGAAGGTCGATAGCGTGGACAAGAAATACAACTCGCTGCTGCTCACCGACGGCTACGAAAATGGCGAGCCGCACTGGCAGATTTACGAGGATGGCAGCCTGATGTTTTCCGTCATGTATCGTCCGGCAGACGTGCCGCGGGCTGCCAAAGACAACCAGATGTATTACTCGAAACCCGTCTTCACCGCAGACAGCCTTGGCCGCTGGCATCACCTTGCCGTGACCTACGACAATCAAAGCGGCGAGGTCGTCCAATACTTCGACGGTCGCGAAGTCGGCCGGGAGGTTTCCAAGCTCCACCAACCCGGACGCCCGATCGTTTTCGGCCCGTGCGAAATCGGTAATTGGGGTCTCCCGACGACCGGGCATCAGTTCCCCATCCGCAATCTCAACGGCGCAATCGACGAGTTCGCGATCTACGGCTCCGTATTAACCGCCGCCGAACTCCAGACCATTTTCCAACAAGGCAGACCGGAATGAAACGTCTCCTGGCCCTCCTGATCCTCGCGTCTGTCGCCCTCGCTCATGCCGCTTCGCCAAACATCGTGGTGATCAACTGCGATGACCTCGGCTACGGCGATCTCGGGTGCTACGGCTCGAAAGTCATCGCGACACCGCGCATTGATCGAATGGCGAAGGAGGGCGTGCGCTTTACCGACTTCTACGTCGCATCGCCGTTTTGCAGCCCGTCGCGCGCGGCTTTGCTGACGGGTCGTCTGCCGGCACGATGCGGGGTGCCTTACGTCTTGTTTCCCAGCGAGCACACCGGGTTGCCGCCGAGCGAGGTGACGGTCGCGGAAGTCCTGAAGACTGCCGGCTACGCGACGGCGTGCGTCGGAAAATGGCACCTCGGCTGGCACAAGGAACTGCGTCCGCAGCAGCAGGGCTTCGACGAGTTCTTCGGTTTGCTGCACACCAACGACACGGAGGAATGGGAAGTCGGCCAGCCGTTCATGCAGCTCAGCATGTTCGAGCCGCTGCAACTGCGCGACGGCGACCGCGTCGTCGAATCGCCCGTCGATCAGGCGATGCTGACGCAGCGTTACACCGGGCGCGCCGTGGACTTCATCCGCCGGAATCGCGAGCGGCCATTCTTTCTCTACCTCGCGCACACGATGCCGCACATCCCGCAATACGCGTCGCCCGCGTTTGTCGGCAAATCGAAGGACGGAATTTACGGCGACGCGATCGAGGAGCTTGACTGGAGCACGGGGCAAGTGCTGGACGTGCTGAAGGAACTCGGCCTCGATGAGCGCACGCTGGTCATCTTCACCTCGGACAACGGCGCGAATCTTCGCGGCAAGAAATCGAATCCGAATGCGCGCTTTCCCGGGCGATCGAACGGCGGCAGCAACGGCCCCTTGCGTGCTGGCAAAGGCTCGACCTTCGAGGGCGGCATCCGCGTTCCGTGCATCGCACGCTGGCCCGGAAAAATTCCCGCCGGGCGCGACGACCGCCGCATGTGGTCCGCGATGGATTTCCTGCCGACGTTCGCGAGGCTCGCCAGCGCGCCCCTTCCCGCCGGGGTCAAGCTCGATGGCCGCGACGCCAGCGCCACTCTTTTCGGAAATGCCGCGCCGGACGAGCCACCGGCGTTGTTCGATTACTTCGGCGTGCAACTTCAGGCGGTGCGCGAAGGTCAGTGGAAACTGATCGTGCCCATCGCCGAACTGCCAGCGACGCATGTGCCGAGCCTTTGGTTCGAACATCAAGCCGGACTCTTCGAGCGCCAGCACCGCCTGTGGCCCCAAGCGACTCTCTACAACCTCGACAAGGACATCGGCGAGCAAACCGATGTCGCCGCAAAGCATCCTGAGATCGTCGCCAGCCTGCTGCGGAAGACACGCGCGTTTGATCACAAGTTTCAGAAGGACATTCCGCCCGTGCTTTATCTCGCCGGTCCCAAGCAGCCGTCACCCGGACAGATTCGCACTGCCTCTGACAACCTCGACGCGTGGCTGAAGCTCACTCCCTAAAATGAGCCTGTTCCGAAAACTCGTGCGATTCGCGAGCCTGCTCTGCGCGTTGACGGCTGGATTCTCAAGCCGCGCCGGGGCAGGAGAATCTCAACTGCTGGGAGACTCCGGTTTTGAGTCCACGCCTGCGGGCGCGATGGCCGCGACGGGCGTTCGGGGTGGATGGGAGATCCAGCAGACGGGGCGCGAGACCATCAGGCCGCGGCTCGCGGTGTCCTGTGTCGAAGATACGGGCAAGGCGAAGTCGGGAAAAAAGTGCCTCGCGCTCTCCATCCCTTCAGACACGATCGGCTTCGAATTTGTCACCTTGGGGCAGCGGCTGAAATTGAGCGCGGAGAAGGAATACGAAGCGAGCGTCTGGGTGCGCTGGCCGGATGGACCGGGCACCGCGCCGCCGGAAGCCAGCGCGACGAGCGGGCATCGCTCGGCGATCGTCTCTTTCTGGGCACGGCATCGCGAGGGCACCGGTGACTTCGCCGGGCGCGATGGATGGCTCTTTGACAACCAATGGCACAGACTCTCCTTTCGTTTCCGTGCCACCGACCCTGCGCAGCGCACGCTTGTTTACGTCTCGCTGCTGCCGAATCAGAAACCGGCAGAGACGACGGTGCTGCTGGATGATTTTGAACTGAGCGAAATACCGGCGAAGCTGGAGATGGATGCGCGCGGCGAGAGGGTGAGCGACGGTGGCTTTTCACGCCAGCAGCCCGGCGCGATTTCCCCGCCGTGGTTCTTCGCGAACATGGGCGGCAACGGTATCTCCGGTCAGGTGGTCACGTCCGGCGAGCAGCGCTTTGTCACGATGGCGATGGGCAAGGCCACGTCGAACTTCGAGTCGGCCCAGATGTGGCAGCACGTCGAGTTGCACGAAGGCGCGCGCTACGAGGTGCGCTGCCGGATGCGCTGGGACAATTTCGCGCCCGACTCGCCCGCGCCCATCGTCAACTACGGTATCTACCACGAAGCGTCGCACACCTGGTATGGCCCGGTGGATCAGGTGCTGGAGAAGACCGGCGACTGGCGGACATATCGCTTCACGCACGTCCCGCCATTTCCCGGAAAGTGGAAGCTCTACGTGCAACTGAATGGCTGGGGAAACTTCGGCAACGGCGTCACCGTGTCGGTGGGCGATTTGAACTGCACACCCCAGAAATGACGACTGCCTTTATGCCCTGCCCCGGGGCTCACCCGAAAGCATCCAGCGACATGCTGCGCAAACTCCGCATGACCACTGCCGCGGGATGCCCGTGGTGTTTCAGGAGGAAATGAGCGCCACAAGACACCGACAAATCCGCAGCCTCACACTCACACAACATCCCTGATGAAACTCCCACTCTACTTGCTCCTCCTCAGTGCCCTGGTCCTCTCCCGGTTGAACGCCGCGGAAGCGCAGGCGAAACCGACCGTTCAGCGCACCGTGATTCCCGCTGAGACGATCGAGCAACTCGAAGCGAATCCCAACATCACCTACGCGCGTTACGGTGAACGCGAGCTGCAGTTGGATCTTTACCGGCCGAAGGAACGCGGAGCGGCACTGGCGGCGATTGTATGCATTCACGGCGGCGGCTGGCATAAAGGTGAGCGCTCCGCCATGTCGAATCTAGCTCAGGCCTTGGCAGCCAAAGGCTATGTCACCGTCACGGTCAGCTATCGCCTCAGTGGCGAGGCCATTTTCCCCGCTGCGATCCAGGACTGCAAAGCCGCCGTGCGTTTCCTCCGCGCAAATGCCGCCAAGTTCGCCATTCAATCGGATGCCATCGCCGTCACTGGTTTATCAGCTGGCGGCCACCTCGCCGCGCTGCTCGCGACGAGCGGTGGCGTAAAGGAACTCGAAGGCGACGGCGGCAACGCAGACCAATCGAGCACCGTGCAAGCCTGTCTAGCCATGGGTGCCCAAAGCGATCTCGAAAGCACACGCATCGGCGAACTCAGCGGTAGGCCCGACGATCCCTTCTACCGCACCTTTCTCGGCGATTCACAGACGAAGATCCCGCAAAGCTATGCGCTCGCCTCGCCGCGGCATCATCTCGACAAAAACGATCCGCCGCTCGCCTTCATGGCCGGCGAACTCGACGACCCCAGCACGCACGCCGATGACATGCGCGCCGATTTGGCAAAGCTCGGCACCCCCACCGGCTTCACGAGCATCCCACAGGCTCCGCACGCCTTCCTCGGCCAGCAGACATCGTTCGACACCTGCGTGGCCGCCTGCGATTTGTTCTTTGCGCAGCACCTC
>VFJQ01000157.1 GCA_009885995.1 Verrucomicrobiota bacterium | reverse complement strand
TTGCTGGTGGGCTATCGGCGTAAGTTCCTCGAAGCGCTGCTCGCGCGCGGCGAGGAGGAAGCGGAGCAGGTGCGCGCGGAATTCCGGCAGGCGGACGCGCAGACCACGCGGGATTACGAGGAAGCCGCGACGGCGATGGCGGCGAAGCGCGAACTATCGCCCGCGGAGGCGGACGAGGCCGCGAAGCTGTGGCGGAAACTGGTGAAGCTCTATCACCCCGACAAGTTCTCCCATGAGCCGGAGAAGCTGGCGAGCTACGAGAAGCTGACCGCGGCGATCAACCACGCGAAGGACAACGGCGACCTCGCGACGCTGCGCGAGATCGCGAATGATCCGGACGGCTTCATCCTGCGGCAAGGCTGGGCGCGGCTGGACTTCAGCGACGAGCAGCAGGCCGCGCAACTGCGCCGCTTGTGGGAGAGCCTGGAAATGGAAATCGTGCGGATGCTCGAAGCGATGAACGAGCTGCACGCGAGCGCGGAGTTCGAGCTGGCGCAGCTCGTCGAGAAGGATGCGGGCTTGATCGAAACGGTGGTGACGAAGCGAGTCGCGGCGATCGAGACGGAGCTGGCGGACTTGCACGCGCAGGCGGAGCGGCTGGCGGCGGAGATCGGGGAACTGACGGGCGCGGGCGTGCCGGAGTAGAGCGGTCGCAATCGCGCCTTGCTGCCCTCGCCGCGCGCGAGCAAACATCGCCGCATGAGTCTGCACCCGCCTACCGTCGTCATCGAAAACGTCCGTCCGCTCATCGAAGGCGGGCGCTATCCGGTGAAGCGCGCGGTGGGCGAAGACCTCGCGGTCGAGGCTGATATTTTCAAGGACGGGCACGATGTGGTGCTCGCGCGCTTGAAGTGGCGCAAGGCTGGCGCGGTGAAGTGGCACGAGACGCCGATGACGTGCGTCGATCCGTGGAACAAGGATCGCTGGCGCGGCACGTGTTCGTTCTTCGAAATCGGATTCCACGAAGTGACCATCGAGGCGTGGGGCGACACGTTCCGCTCGTGGCAGCACGAGTTTTCGACGAAGTGGAAAGCGGCAGAGCCAAACCTCGCGAGCGAGACGTTCGAAGGCGCGCAGTTCATCGAGGCCGCAGCATTGCGCGCGGTCGCGGCCGGGCAGCAGGGCGACGCACACCGACTGAGGGAATTTGCGACGGAGCTCCGCGCGGGCGTGCCCGAGCAGGTGGATGGGTTCGCGCATGACCCCGAACTCGAAGCGTTGATGACCAGCTACGCGGATCGAAGCGAGGCGACCGAGTTTCTGCTGAATGCGGGCGAGCTGATCGGCACCGTGGACGATGGGCTTCCGCGCAAGCCCGAGCCGGCGAAACCGAAATCGCGCGCGAAGAAAAAGGTCGTAATCGAGGAGCCGGCTCCGGCTCCGGCTCCCGCGGAGGTGCCGCGTATGTTCACGTCGCGGTATCCACGCGTGTGGGTGGACCGCGAGCGGGCGCTCATCGGCGCGTGGTATGAGTTCTTCCCGCGCTCGGCGGAGGGGCGCGGCGACAAGGGTTCGACCTTCCGCGACTGCCTGGCGCGCGTGGATGACGCGAAGGCGATGGGTTTCGACGTGGTCTATTTCCCGCCGATCCATCCGGTCGGCATCACCGCGCGCAAAGGCCGCAACAACTCGGTGACGTGCGAGCCCGGCGAACCGGGCGTGCCTTACGCCATCGGCAACCGGCACCAGAAATGCCCGAACGGCGGTGGACACAAGGACGTGGCGCCCGAGCTCGGCACGCTCGAGGACTTCGACTGGCTGGTCGGCGAAATCCACGCGCGCGGGATGGAGGTGGCGCTCGACTTCGCGCTGAACTGCTCGCCCGATCATCCCTATGTCGCCGGGCATCCGGAGTGGTTTTACCAGCGGCCCGACGGCACGATCAAATACGCCGAGAACCCGCCGAAGAAGTATCAGGACGTCTATCCGCTCAACTATCACAACCCGGATTGGCGCGCGCTGTGGGACGAGCTGACGAGCGTGATCGAGTTCTGGTGCGAGCACGGCGTGCGCATCTTCCGCGTGGATAATCCGCACACGAAGCCGGTCGCGTTTTGGGAATACATGATCGCGCGCGTGCAGCGTCGCTGGCCGGACGCGATCTTTCTGAGCGAAGCCTTCACGCGGATGAAGATGATGCGGGTGCTGGCACGCGCGGGTTACACGCAGAGCTACACTTACTTCACGTGGCGCAACACGAAGGAGGGACTCACCGGTTACTTCACTGAGCTGGCCGGCGAACTCTCCGAGGTGATGCGCCCGAATCTTTTCGCGAACACGCCCGACATTCTGCCGAGCTATCTGCAGTTTGGTGGCCGCCCGGCGTTCAGCGTGCGCGCCGTGCTCGCGGCGACGCTCGCGCCGACTTACGGGATCTACTCGGGCTTCGAGCTGTGTGAAAACGCCGGGCTGTGGCGCGCGGAGTTCGACGCTGCGCGCGACGTCCGCCACTTCCTCAGCCTCTGCGATCACGACTACAAGCAGCTCGCGAAGGAGGAGTATTGGGACTCGGAGAAGTATCAATGGAAGCAGCGCGACTGGAACGCTCCGGGCAACATCAAGCCGCTCATCACGCAGCTCAATCGCATCCGGCGCGAGAACCGTGCGCTGCAGCAACTGCGCAACCTGCGCTTCGTCCCGTGCGACAACGACCTCGTGCTCGCTTACGCGAAGGCAACGGTCGCGCGCGACAATTGCCTGCTCATCATCGTGAGCCTCGACCCGTTTCACCCGCAGGATGCCTACGTGGTCGTGCCGCTCGAAGACTTCGGCTTGAGCGAGTCGGAGACGTATCAAGTCCACGACCTCCTGACCGGCGAGCGCTATCACTGGCAGGGCCGGCGCAACTTCGTGCGACTCATCCCCGCTGAGTGTGGGGCGCACATCTTCCGCGTGCGGCGCAAGCTCGGGAGCGAACGGGACTTCGACTATTTTCAGTAAGCCTCACGCGCCCATGAGCGCGTGGACGAGGTAGTAGCCGCCGGCGAGCGAGATGGCGAGCGAGCCGTAGCGCAACACGCCTTCGCGGAACGGCTGGCTGAATTTCCACGCGCCGAGCCGGAGCAGCCCGAACGTGGGAAGGACGACGGCTTGATGGCCGATTTCGACGCCGAGGCTGAATGCGAGCAAGGCGAGGACGATGGCGCTCGTGCCGAGCTCGCCCATCGCATCGCGCAAGCCGCCCGCGAAGCCGAGTCCGTGGACGAGGCCGAAGGCGAACGCGACACCGAGCCGCAGCCAGCCGTGACTGCGCCTGGGCCAGAGGATATTCTCGAGCGCGACGAAGACGATGCTGCCTGCGATGACGGGCTCGACGATAAAATCCGGCAGGCGAAAGCCGGTGAGCACGGACACAGCGAGTGTGATCGTGTGCGCGAGCGTGAAGGCGGCGATGACTTTGAACATCTCCCAGAACGTGACGGTGGCGAGCACGAGCGCGGTGACGAAGAGCAGGTGATCCCATCCGGTGAGGATGTGCATCACGCCGTGGTGAAGATACGCGCCGAACGTCTGAGCGACGCCGATCTTCACCGCAGTGGCGTCGCTCCAGCCGGTCGAAAAATCCTGCGGTGACTGTGCATGAAGGAGACCGGTGCTCACCTCGGATTGATCGCTCCGCTTGAGTCGCACGACGTAGGTCACGTCCCACGGCTGGCCGGCCGAGTAGGGCCACTCGCGCAGCATCGTGTGGGTGAAGTTGATGGTCGCCGGCGGTGATCCGGGCGGGAGCGGGTATTCGAGTTCGTATTGGTAGAAGGTCTGCTCGGGTTCGCCGCCGAAGAGCACGGGCGGCGTGACCTTCATCACACGGCCAGCGAGTCCCTGCCCGGTGACGCGCAACGTGAGATGCTGCACGACGTAGTCGGCGTGCTTCTGCGATGCTGCATCGAGTTCAACATCGGATTCCGTCTTGATCTGCTGGGCGACGAGGATCTCACGGACTGTGACGTTCACCGCCACCCGCACGCGGTCCGGCGCGAACACAACCCACATCGCGTTTTGAATGAGCGGGTGGCCTTCAGCGGCAAGCACGCTGGCGAGGAGGCAAAGAAGTGTGAGGGCGCGGCACATGCGTGCGGACGATACGAAGGAGTGCGTCCGGGGCGACGCGAAATCAGCGCGGGACGATGGCGAGGAAGTCGCGCACATCGCGCAGTTCGCGGCGATAGAATGGAGGCTCACTCCCGACCCACATGCCGGTCGATGAACCACCGTCGAGATTGAGCGCGCGGGTGACCTTCGCTCCGGGAATGACGCCGGGCGTGGCGAGGATCGCGCCCAATTGCGCGAGAGTCAGCGATGAAGTCGAAACGAGGCCGATGCGAACTCCGCCGTCGGTCAGCACCGCGGTGCGCGGGTCGGCTTTCGTAGCATTGAGGCCGGCGACCGCTTTCTCGCCATCGACGAGAAATGGACCGGTCTGGATCGCTTCGCGCAGTGCGGCAGTCTGTTTGAATTCGCCCACGCGGAGGAGCGAGATCCGATCCGCCGTGACAGAAATGACGCCGCTGAGAAGCCGCGCTCGTTCGATCGGATGCAACTCGCGACCCTGCCGCACACGCAATCCGAGCGGCGTGCGATCCGGGCGGAAGTAGCCGCCGTTGACCGCAGCCAGCGCGCCGCGCTTTCGCGCCGCCGATGCGAGGTCGTATGCATTTTCCGGGTCATCCATCACCGCGAAGGCGTGCGTCTTCACGAGAGCAGTCACGACATGCAGTCGCGCCGACAGTTCTCCCGACTTCACGTCGATGCGGCTGAATGTGATGCCATCGAGAGCCGCGAGAGGCTCGGATTTCTCGACGGTCCAAGCCGCGCCAGATGCGGCTCCGAATCCAGCCAGCCAGAGTAGGATACAGCGATTCAGCATGTTGCGAAAAGTGGCGCAGTGCGGTGGACGGCACGCACGCGAGGAAGGTGGGGTGACCGACGGGATTCGAACCCGCAACAACCAGAATCACAATCTGGGACTCTACCGTTGAGCTACGGCCACCATTTGCAGGCGCGGAAAGTAATCGAGCGCGCCGGGCTGCCAAACGGTTTTTTGCGAGCAGCTTGACCACGCTACCGCGCGGCCTTAAGGCCAGGGTATGTCCTCCGTCGAAGAGCCGAAGAATCCCGAAGCCGGTGCAGCGAGGTCGGCGGGGTGTTGCGAGAAGCCGCTGCGCGAATGGCGTGCGGCGGCTGAAGAATGTGCCCGTAAAGAACCCGCGAAGTGCGCGGTCTTCGCCTTTCTTGCGGGGTTCGTGTTCACGATCCTGCCGGTCGGACAGATCCTCGACGCGTTGATGCGTTTGATCCTCGGTCTCATCCGACCGGCCTTGGTGATCCTCGGTGCGATGAAGGTTTTCGAGGAAATCGAGAAGCGCCGGCAGCCGTAGGAGCGGCGCTACTCGCTCTTGTGGAAGAGCGCCTGCACGTCGCTGGCGTTCACGTCGCTGAAATCGACCACGTCTCCGCGCTCGGTGGCAAACTTGATGCGATCGTGAATCACGCGCACGGCCGGACCGGCGTAATATTTCATCGAGCCGACCGTGAGGTGAGTGGGGAAGACGATGACGAGCAGACTATTGTCGTCCACGTTCACCATGAGAGTGCTGAAGTTTTCACCCTGTTGATACATGCTCGTGAAGTTTGATTCATTCACGAGGCTAGCCATGAATTGGACGGCGTTATAGGCGTTGGAGCCGAGCGTGGCGAAGGTCGTGGTGTCGAGGTGCTCAGGGTTGCCACACTGATGGATCAGGTAGCCGGCTTTCTCCACGAGCAGCGCGACGTTCGCTTCGCTCTTCTGGAGAAGTTCCCGCAGGGTCTGATCCACCGTGTCGATGTCTTCCTGATTGAGTGCTGGAAATGAAGCCATGGTCTGTGGTGGGGTGATTAGCGCGCGCGGACTCCGTCGTTGAGGAACTTGTGCAATAGCATTCGCGTAATCATGTTGAGCGTCTCGAATACACCGTCGCAGTTCGATGCGGAGGCCTCGAAGAATGGAACTTGGACTTCGCGGTTGTTGAGGAGAAATTCGAGATACTCGACCGGCGCAACGTCGGGGAGGTCACGCTTGTTGTATTGCATCACGTAGGGGATGTCATCGAGGTTCAAATTCAAGGCCTTCAAGTTTTCCTGAAGGTGGGTAAACGTTTCGATGTTTTCCTCCATCTTCTCGTATTGCGAGTCGGCGACGAAGACGATGCCGTCCACGCCGCGGAGCACGATCTGTCGCGTTGCATTGTAGATGACCTGTCCGGGCACCGTGAAGAGCGCGAATTTCGTTTTGAACCCCTTGATCGCCACAGCTTCGAGCGGGAAGAAGTCGAAGAAGAGTGTGCGATCGCTGCTGGTGGCCAGCGAAGTCATTTTGCCCTTCGCATCCGGATTGGGGACTTGAACGTTGGAGTGAACCTGTTCGAGGTTGGTCGTCTTGCCGGACTTAGCTGGGCCGTAATAGACGATCTTTACCTGCAGTTCCTTGGTAGCCTGATTGATAATAGCCATAGGCGTGTGTTGGTAAAAGTTAAGCGATTTAGCCTGCCACGGCGTCGGCGCAGAGCCGGAGGTTGTGGAACGGGAGCACCGAATCAGGCTTGGCGAGCGCGGCAAAAAAGACCTGGCCGCGACGGAATATATGGCAGGGACCAACTTCCGTCTGAACGGTGATCTCGTTGACGCCGCCGAGTTTCATCTCGCCGAAGTATTGATTCAGGCGGGCGAAGATCTGCGGAAGGAACGCTGCAAAAATTTCGCCTTTTAGCGGTTCAGGCAACTTGTGTGCAATCACAAGGCCTTCTTGAAGCGCAACCACCGCGCCCGCAACATCAGGCAGTTCGGTGAGTCGGTTTACGATTTCGGCGGGTGACCAGTTCGTCTTGTCCGGCTGGCCAAAAAGTTCACCCAGTGTCTGCGGGATCGCGGCTGCGGGCACCGCTTTTGCCTCATGGCTAATCTCCGGTGCCGGCACAGCGACTTCCGGTTCGATAACTACTTCAGGGGCTTTCGCTGCCGGTGCTTCTTCCTTCGGCTCAGGGACTGCGGGCACTTCCGCTTTGACGATCGGTTCAGGCTCGGGTGTAGGAACTGGTTCCACCGGAGTCGGAAGCGGGGCAGCTTCCGGTTCTTGCGCTGGTGGCGGTTCGGGCGCCTTCGCTTCGGGCTCGGGAGTAGGCGCAGGCGTCGGCTTGGCGGGTCGGGCCGTGGGTGCTTTGCCGCCGGCGAACAACTCCGGGATGTCTCCGACTTCCCCGGCCTTACGGGCCGTGGCACCGCCCTTGGTGTGTTTGAGGAAAGCGGGCGCAATCACGCGCAAGGGCAAAACCAATTCCGTCGCATCCGCGCCTTCGCTCGGCTTGGCCGGCGGTGGATTCATCCAGGAACGGAGCTGCCCCCATGCAAAGGCAACTTTGCCCTTCGCGAGGCCGGAAGCCACGTCGATGGATGGGAGTGACACCGTCGCGCCATTGAGCGCAGCCGCCTCGGACTTGATCGGTTCGGGCCATGAACCGAGGATTTCTTTCAGCGTGATGACCAACGGCGGCTGTTCGGCTGCGGGCGTAGGTTCGGCGGTTTCGGTCCGCTTTGGCGGTGGAGGTGTGCCTCCGGTCGCCTTCGCTTCGACTCCGACGGCGGCGACATCCGGCGCCTTGGAGAGCCGCTTCGGCTTCGGCAAGGGAGCGGGCATCTCCGGCGCTGGCTGTGCGGCCTTCGCGACCGCAGGAAGTGGCACTGTCGGCGGTGGTGCCGTGACGACTCCCGGCTGAACCTTAAGCACCTTCGCGGGCGGCACGCCGAGCGCGGGTGCCGCGGGCTGTTGAGGTGCTGCCGGAACCCCACGAGGTGCTGTCGGGACGGCACCCTCGACCCGCGGCGCGAGCACATGGGGGTTCTCATCGTCACCGAAGATGTCGAAACCCTCCGCTGCGAGCTCGGTGAGTTTCTGGTCCGAACGTTTCTTTAAAAGCGCCGGGCTGATCCGCTTGAAGATCTCCGCCAGCGGGACTTCGACGAGGCGCTTGTCCTGCGGGTTGATCGTGGAAAACGTCCCCGGTGGCGCCTGCCGCACGACACTGGCGAGCGACATTTTTACCGAGCCGGTCGGCAGCATCTTCTGAATCGTCGGCAGCGGGAGGACCACCATCGCTTCCTGCGGCGGCATCTTGAGCACGAGCTTGCGCAGATCATCCGGGAACCGACCCATCACTGCGATCAATGAAAGCTGCGCAGTCTCGACCCGGGGCACGGCGGCACCCGCGGCGTCTGGCGGACGATTCGCGGCGGGCGCGGGCGCTGCGACCGACGAAGACTTCGCCGAGCCAGTCGTGGCGGGCTTTTTTCTACGAAAGAGGGACTTGAGGAAGCGAAACATCGGACCGGAGATGAAATGGTGGTAAAGACTGCGAAGAGCAACCACGATGCCATTCAATTTGGCGACATCAATTCTTCGCACATCCGAGAAAACTGCCGTCCGGTGTTGCGCAGGTGGTCTGTCTCGTGCTTAAGCAGTCCGGTCCATGCCGCCCCTGCTCACGAGAAACCGCCAGACCCCGCGCCGCCCAAGTCGCGCCTGATAACTGCCATGGCCGCAAGACAACGCATCCTCATCCTCGACGACGAAGCCGATATTCTGGAGATCTACCAGGAGATCCTCGCGCGTCTCCCGAGCCATCCGGAAATCGTCACGTCTGATTCCGGCGCGCAGGCCATCGCGCTGATCGAGAGCCAGAGTTTCAATCTCTTGCTCCTCGATTTGCGAATGCCGCACATGGACGGCTTCCAAGTCCTCGCAATCGTGCGTCGCAAGTTCCCATCGCTACGCGTGGTCGTGATGACCGGTTCTGAAGACGAACAATTCCGCGCCCGCGCCTACGCGATGGGTATCGATCTTTACCTCGAGAAACCGAAGACCGGAAAAGAGATCATCAACTTTGTCGATGCGGTCGAATCGCTGCTCGAACGTGCGGACGAAGGCGGTTTCCGCGGAGTGCAGAGCAAGACGCTCATCGATCTGATCCAGCTCGAATGCCTCACGCAGAGTTCGGCGATTCTCAAAATCACTACAGCAGCCAGCGATGGCCGTATCTGGGTGCAGCGCGGAGAGATTATCGACGCCGCTACGGGCGACTTCGCGGGCAAGGATGCACTGATCGAGATGCTGCGTTGGAAGTCGGGAAACTTCGAGATCCTCCCGCACGACATCCCACGCCCGCGCACCATCTTCACCAATTACGAGAACCTGCTGATGGAGACCGCGCAACTGCTGGACGAGAGTGCCGAGCAGTCTGCGCAACTCGATCCCGAGGAGAGCGGTCTCGCCTCATTCTCGCGGCACAAGGGCGTGCAATTCGCCGTCGCCGTCGAGACCGCGGATCCGAGCCACTTCGACCAGTGGGGCAGCGAAAACCCTGATCAAATTTCCGCCTTCATCCACGCCACCGCGGGCGACCTGCGCCAACTCAGCGACGTGCTCGAAGCCGGTCAACTCGAGGAGATCGAAGCACTCGGGCCGCAGCGGCACCTTGCTGTGCTCGTTGGCGACGAGGAATGCCTTGGCGTCGGCTTCACCCGCTCAGCCGTGCTTCCGCACATTCGTGAAATCATGAAGCAGATCGAGGCCAAATGGGTATCCTAAAACCTTACTCACGCTCGCTGAAACCGCTGCGCCCGGAACGCTTGCCGAGCGGTGCGTTTTCCATCCACAGCGGCGGCGAAGTAGTCTCTTCCACGCTCCCCAGCAGCTTTCCACAGGAGATCGTCCTCCAGATCGGACGTGCGGTGCTCAGCGCTTTTCGCCGCGCGCAAGAGGCTCACCTTCCGCTGAATGAACTACTGATCCACTACAGCGGCCTCACCATCACCGCCCGCGAACTCAAGGGCGGCGCGCTCATCTTCCTCAATCCCGCGACTCTCAACCTCGCCCACAACTTCACGCCACCATCCATGCACTACAAGAGCATCGAAGACTTCATCCTCTCGCTCGAAAACTACATCGAGTGCTGGAAACAGTTTAACACCTACGTGAACCTCGCCCGCGACCGCAAATTCAGCCGCGACGACGAGAGCCAATTCCTCGAAGTGAAGAGCGTCATCGCACAGGGGCTCGAGGCCATCGCCGCATCGACCGACGGCAAAAGCGGCCCAAGCAAGGCGGAGGTCACGCAGCTTTTCGCAAACGCGCCGTCGCTCCGCTTCCTCAGCGACATGCCCGACGCCGTCCAGCAGGTCGAGGCGCAGTGGCATAAGATCTACCTCGCGCTCCAGGGCTTGCTCGGCCAGCTCAAGGTCCAGCAGAGCAAAGCGGAAAAAGGCACGGGCTGGAGTTTGTTCGGCAAAAAGTAGCGCGCGTCCGCTCCGCCTCGCGCTACACATCGCGCGATGCCTCGCTTCGCCCTCGTCCTCGTCGATGACTCCGGCTCGCACGCGTTTGACTACGCGCTGCCGGATGCCGTCGCGGACCAGCTCCAGATCGGCTCCCGCGTGCGTGTGCCAGTGCGGACGACGACCAAGCTCGGCACCATCATCGAGCTGCGCGATTCATCCGACGCGCCGGGCGTAAAGCTCATCATCGACGTCATCGACGCCGAGCCCGTGCTCAATCCCGTCCTGCTCAAGATGGCCTCGTGGATGGCCGACTACTACTGCTGCTCGCTCGAAGCCGCCATGCGCGCCGTGCTCCCGAACGTGATCCGCAAAGCCGAGCTCGGGCACCGGCAGAGGCTCGTCGCAAGGCTCAAGCGCGAGATGAGCGCGGAGGAAATCGAGGTGCTGAAAAAGCGCGCGCCGGTGCAGGGCGAAATCATCGAGACGCTCGCGCAAGCCGGCGGACCCGTCCCCGTCGCCGAACTCGCCGGCCACGCCATCGTGCAGGCGCTGGTGAAAAAAGACCTCGTCATCGTCGAGCCCGCGAAGAGCGAGCGCGATCCCTTCGCGAAAGAGCAGTTCGTCGGCTCTGGAAAACTCACGCTGAACACCGAGCAGATCACCGTCTTCGAACGCGTGAGCGCCGCGCTCGATCGTCCCGAGCGCAAGCCCCTGCTCCTCCACGGCATCACCGGCAGCGGCAAGACGGAGATCTATCTGCAAGCGATCGACCTCGTCCTCGAACGCGGCCAAAGCGCGATCATGCTCGTGCCCGAGATTTCGCTCACGCCGCAGACCGTCGAGCGCTTCAAGTCCCGCTTCGCCGCCACGCAGCACGAAGTCGCTGTGCTCCACTCGCACCTCAGCGAAGGCGAGCGCCACGACGAGTGGCACAAGATCCGCGAAGGCCGCGCGCGCATTGTCATCGGCGCACGCAGCGCCATCTTCGCGCCGGTCGCGAACGTCGGCCTCATCGTCGTCGATGAAGAGCACGAGAACTCCTACAAGCAGGAGGAGACGCCGCGCTACCACGGGCGCGACCTCGCCGTGCTCCGGGCACAGTTGGAAAACTGCGCGTGCCTGCTCGGCAGCGCCACGCCTTCGCTCGAGAGCTACCACAACGCGATCACCGGCAAATACGAACTGCTCCGACTGACGCTGCGTGTCGATGATCAGCAACTCCCGCTCATCCGCATCGTCGATCTGCGCAACGACCAGAAACGCAAAGGCTCGATCCTCAGCGAAAAGCTCATCACCGCCATCGAGGAGCGGCTGAAAAAGAAAGAGCAGTGCATCCTCTTTCTCAACCGCCGCGGCTTTAACACCTCGCTGCTTTGCGAGCAGTGCGGTCACACGTGCGAGTGCCCAAACTGCTCCGTCGCGCTCACCTTCCATCGCGGTGCCAGCCGTGTGGTCTGCCACATCTGCGGCCATCAGGCCGTCGCGCCGGCGAAGTGCCCGCAGTGCGCCTCGCCCGGCATCCGCTACGCCGGCGCAGGCACGGAAAAAGTCGAGGACAGCATCGCCGCGCTCTTCCCCGAGGCCACGGTGAAGCGGCTCGACGCCGACGTGATGCAGCGCAAGGACGCCTTCCGCGAAACGCTCGACGCCTTCAAGCGCGGCACCGTCGATATCCTCGTCGGCACGCAGATGATCGCGAAGGGCCTGCACTTCCCGAACGTCACCCTCGTCGGCATCGTCAACGCCGACCTCGGCCTGCACATGCCCGACTTCCGCGCCGGCGAGCGCACCTTCCAGCTCCTCACGCAAGTCGCCGGTCGCGCCGGCCGCGGCGATGTCTCCGGCGAAGTCCTCGTGCAGACCTACACACCGCACAGCCCGAGCATCCAGTTCGCACGGCATCACGACTTCGAAGGATTCTGGGACCAGGAGAGCGAATACCGGCGCGGCTGGAACTATCCGCCCTTCACGCACCTCGTCCTCGTGCAAGTGCGCGGCGCACACCGCGAGCGCACGCTGCTCAGCATCGAGACGCTCGCGCGGCGGCTGAAAGAAGACCTCCCTCGCGGCGTCACGCTCGGCGATCCCGCGCCCGCGCCGCTGGAGAAAAGCCACGGGCAATTCCGCTTTCACCTCGCCCTGCGCACCGCGCGCGTGCGCCCGCTCAGCCGCCATCTCCGCGCCGTGCTCGACAAGCTCACGATGCCCGAGGACGTGATCGTGACCGTGGACGTGGACGC